>NZ_JBICLB010000010.1:0-37944 GCF_043104845.1 Delftia sp. WSY_7
CAGGAGCTGGACAAGATCTTCCAGCCCTTCGTGCAGTCCAGCAAGACCAAGGACGGCTCGGGCGGCACGGGCCTGGGACTGGCCATCTGCCGCAAGATCATCGACGCCATGGACGGCACCATCGTGGCCGGCAACGGCCCGGCAGGCGGCGCCATCTTCACCATCGTCCTGCCCAGCCGCAGTGCGCAGGAGACCCGACCGGCCGAGCTGACATAGCCTGCGCGGGCGCGGTGGCGCGAGGCTCAGGCCTCGGACGGCATGTGCCGCCCATGCACCAGCCAGTTGTCCCCTGCCTGCCAGCGCGCGGCCCAGGCGGGCAGCTGGTCGGCGGGCATGGGCCGGGCGATGCCGTAGCCCTGGGCCACGTGGCAGCCCATTTCGCGCAGGCGGCGCGCATGCCTGGGGGTTTCCACGCCTTCGGCCACGGATTCGAGCTGGAAGGTGCTGGCCAGCTGGATCACGCCTTCGACGATGCCCAGGTCGTCCGGGTCGGCCAGCATGTCGCGCACAAAGCTCTGGTCGATCTTCAGCGACTGCACGGGCAGCTTGCGCAGGTAGGTGAGCGAGGAGTAGCCGGTGCCGAAGTCGTCCAGCGCAAAGCGTATGCCCAGCTGCCGGCACTGGCCCATCACCTGGATGGCCTGCTCCATGTCGGCAATGGCGGCGCTTTCCAGGATTTCCAGCTCGATCAGGTGCGGCGGCAGTTCGGGATGCCGGGCCAGCACCTGGGCCATGGTGGCGTGGAAGCCGCCATCCAGAAGCTGGTTGGCGCTGACGTTGATGCTCACGCACAGGTCCAGGCCCTGGTCGAGCCAGCGCGCCGCCTGGGCCACGGCCTCGCCGATGACCCAGTCGCCCAGCGGTCGCTCCAGGTCGCTGCCCGCGATGAAGGGCAGGAACTCGGCCGGCGAGCGCAGGCCCTGGCGCGGGTCGTGCCAGCGCAGCAGGGCCTCGGCGCCCACCAGCCTGCCGCCACCCAGCTCCACCTTGGGCTGGTAGTGCAGCAGGAATTCGCCCTGCTCCAGCGCACGGCGCAGCCAGCCCAGCTGCAGGCGGCGCGCATGGGCCTTGCGGTCGTTTTCCGGGTCGAACAGCTGGTAGCGGTTGCGCCCGGCCTGCTTGGCCACGCACATGGCCTGGTCGGCATGGCGCAGCAGCAGGTCGGGGTCGGCCTGGTCGTCGGGGTAGAGGCTGACACCCACGCTGGCGGTCACGGTCAGCACCCGGTCCTGCACGGACACGGGGCGGCTGGCCGCCTCCAGCACCCGGTCGAGAATGGAGGTGCAGTGCTCGACCGAGCCGATCTGCGACAGCAGCAGCACGAACTCGTCGCCACCGAGCCGGGCCAGCGTGTCCTCGGAGCGCAGCACGCTCTTGAGGTGCTCGGCCACGCCCACCAGCAGCGCATCGCCGGTTGCAACGCCGTGCAGGTCGTTGATTTCCTTGAAGCCGTCCAGGTCCAGAAAGCACACGGCCAGGGAGCGGCCCTCGCGCGCCGTGCGCAGCATGGCCTGGTTGAGCCGCTCGACCAGCAGGCGGCGGTTGGGCAGTCCGGTCAGCAGGTCGTAGTGGGTGACGCGGTCGAGCTCGGCCTCATGGGCCTTGATGTGGCTGATGTCGGTGAAGACGCCGATGTAGTGCTCGATCTCGCCGCCGGCACCCTGCGCAGCGGAGATGGACAGCATCTCGGCGAAGATCTCGCCCGATTTGCGGCGGTTCCAGATCTCGCCGTGCCAGAAGCCGTCGCGCGCGATGCAGGCCCAGATCTGCCGGTAGAACTCCGGCCCGTGCAGGCCCGAGGACAG
This sequence comes from Delftia sp. WSY_7, assembly GCF_043104845.1. NCBI lineage: Bacteria > Pseudomonadati > Pseudomonadota > Betaproteobacteria > Burkholderiales > Comamonadaceae > Delftia > Delftia sp. WSY_7. The sequence goes on from NZ_JBICLB010000010.1 coordinate 1,806, forward strand.
CACGCGCGGCGTCTGGCCGATCACCTCCTCGGGCGCATAGCCGGTGATGCGGGTGAAGGCCGGGTTGACGCGCGTGATGCGCCGCGCCGGATCGACCACCATGATGCCCTGGTGGCTGCTGTCGAACACCACGGCGGCCTGGGCCAGCTCGCGTTCGAAGCGCTTGCGCTCGGTGATGTCCCGGGAGATGCCGAACAGGCCTGCGATGTGGCCTGCCGTATTGCGCACCGGCCCCTTGGTGACCAGGAGGTCCAGCGTCCTGCCCGGCTCCACCGTCAGCTGCTCCTCATGCGTGGCCACCTCCTGGCGCAGCACCGCCTGGTCCTTCCTGCGGATGGCGCTGGCGATGCCGAAGGGAAAGAGCGCGAAGTCGTCCTTGCCCACGATGTCTTCGGCCTGCCGGCCCACCAGGCTGGCGGCGGCCCGGTTGACCAGCAGATAGCGCCCGCGCAGGTCCTTCACGAAGACGGCGTCCGAGGTGCCGGAGATCACCGAGTCCAGCAGCTGCCGCTGCATGTTGGCCTTGCGCAGCGAGCGCTGCAGCGTCTCGGCCAGCACGCTCACGGCCAGGCCGTTGACGGCCACCACCCCCCATTGCGCCCAGTCGCGCACGGCGACGCCGTCCGTCTGGTCCAGGCTGTAGGCCGCAAAGGCCGTGGCCAGCAGGCCCGGCCCCAGGCCGCCGATCAGCGCACTGACCAGCACGGGCAGCATGAACAGCAGCAGCAGCGAGCGTTCACCGAAATGGCTGGCCAGCGTGCTGCTGGCGGCCAGCACGGCCAGGCTCATGGCCAGGGCAAGCAGATAGGAGGCCCAGACCGGGAAACGGCGCGGCCCCATTTCCTGGGTGATGGCGGAGGCGCCGCCGCTGTGCGCGGCCGGCACCGAGCACAGCGCGAAGAACAGCAGGAAGTCCGTGGCCAGCACAAAGAACAGCCCCTTGGCGACGGAAAGCCAGCCGATATCCGCACTGCCTGCCAACGCGAACAACAGCTTGTCGGACAGAATGATCCAGGCGAATGCGAGCAATCCGTAGCTCACCGTGATCAGTCCGATAAATCGGCGTCTTGCTGATTTGGCCATTTCAGCGTGGCACTCCCTGTGTATATGGCTGTCCGGAATTATTGCCAATCCCTGCTGGCAATCGCGTCGTCATTCGCCGAAAACAGGGGGCAATAAAACCATTTGCCGCGCACTCGCTCATTCATAGAGAAATTGCATCGCAGGCCTTTTCCGCCGGATGCGGGAATATCTGTCCGGCCCCTTTTCCCGGTCCGGCCGCCAACTCATTCCGGGCACTGGCGGCAGGGCTGCTGCTCGGTGCGGGCGGCCTCGGCATGCAGCCAGGCCAGGAAGGCCGCCACGGCGGGGCGCCGGGCGTTGCGCGCGGGGTAGACGGCAAAGTGGGCCTTGACGCGCAGGGCCCGGTCCATGCCGAAGGGGGCCACCAGCCGGCCGTCGGCAATGTGGCCGCCCGCGTTCATGGCGCTTTCCAGCGCCACGCCCAGGCCCTGCGTGGCCGCGTCCAGCGACATCTGGGCGCGGTCGAAGCGCACGGCAAAGCGCTCTGGCGCGCGCAGCTGCGAGAACGCCTGGAACCAGTCCGACCACTGGACGATGCTGACGTTGCTCTGGATCAGCGGCACGTGCAGCAACTGCTGCACGCGCTGCAGCCCATGCTCGGCCACGAACGCGGGACTGCCCAGCGGCAGGATGTGCTCCTCGAACAGGGGCTCCACCTCCAGCTCCGGCCACTGCGCAATGCCGTAGCGGATGTCGATATCGGCCTGGCCCAGCGCGAAGTCGCTGTGCGAATGCGCAGCCGACAGGTTCAGCGCAATGTGCGGGCAGGCCCGTGCGAAGTCCCGCAGCCGGGGCATGAGCCAGAGGCTGGCGATGCTGGGCGCGCAGTGCACGTAGAGGCTGTTGCTCATGCTGTGGCGCAGGTCCTCGGTGGCCGAGACGATGGCCGCCAGCGCGCCGCCCACGCGTTCCAGGTAGGCCTGCCCCGGGCGGCTCAGGCGCACGCCATGCGCGCTGCGCTCGAACAGGCGCACGCCCAGCTGCGCCTCCAGCTTGGCCACCTGGTGGCTGACGGCCGAGGCCGTCAGGTGCAGCTCGGAGGCGGCCAGCGCGAAGCTGCGCCGGCGCGCCACGGCCTCGAAGGCCTGCAGGTGGGCACTGCTGGGAATGGATGCCATGGCAAGTTCCTCGAAGACGCGGGCAGCTCACGGGCAGACACCGGAAGACCCCGGGAGACCCCTTACTTGAGCTGAAGAACCGTCATCTTAGGCTGATGAAACATCGTTTGTCTTCATGCTCGTGACAGCCCAAGATGGCTGCATCCACCACCACTACAGCGGAGACAGGCACATGCTGCTCAAGGACAGGGTCGCCATCATCACCGGCGGCGCAGGGATCAACGGACTCGGTTTTGCCACGGCGCGCCAGATGGCCGCCCAGGGGGCCCGCGTGGCCATCCTCGACCTGGAGCGGGCCGATCCGGCCGGCGCGGCCGCGCGGCTGGGCGACGGGCACCTGGGGCTGGTGGCCGACGTGACGGACAAGCCCTCGTGCGAGGCGGCGGCCGCCGCCGTGCTGCGCGCCTTCGGCCGCATCGACGCGCTGGTCAACAACGCGGGCATCACGCAGGCCGTGGGCACGCTGGAGATCGGCGGGGCCGACTACGACCGCGTGCTCGACGTGAGCCTGCGCGGCACGCTGTACATGTCCCAGGCCGTGCTGCCGTCCATGCGCAGGCAGCAAGCGGGCGCCATCGTCTGCATCTCTTCCGTCTCGGCGCAGCGCGGCGGCGGCATCTTCGGCGGTCCGCACTACTCGGCCGCCAAGGCCGGGGTGCTGGGCCTGGCCCGCGCCATGGCGCGCGAGTTCGGCGGCGATGGCATACGCATCAACTGTGTCACGCCTGGCCTGATCGAGACGGACATCACCCAGGGCAAGCTCGGCCCCGAACGCAAGCGCGAGATCTCCGCCACGATTCCGCTGGCACGCCTGGGCCGCGCCGACGATGTGGCCGGCGCCTGCGTGTTCCTGGCCAGCGACCTGGCCGGCTATTGCACGGGCATCACGCTCGATGTGAACGGCGGGATGCTCATCCACTGAGCCCCGCGCGCCTGGCCATGGCCTGCATGGCCGCACACAACCCAAGCAAAGGAGACAAGACCATGCAAAGCACGCTTTTCCACCGCGCCGCCCTGGCCGCCTGCGCCCTGCTGCTGCCGGCCCTGGCCTGTGCCCAGGCCGTCAAGCTCACGCTGGGGCACGGCGCCGCGCCCGACAACCCGCGCCACCTCGCATCGCTGAAGTTCGCCGAGCTGGTGAAGGCGCGCAGCGCAGGCCGCATCGAGGTGCAGGTCGCCCCCTCGGCCCAGCTGGGCGACGACGCGGCCATGGTGACGGCCCTGCGCACGGGCGCGCTGGACCTGTCGGCCAATTCCCAGGGCGCTGTGGCGGCGGCCGTGCCCGAGTACGCGGCCTATGGCATGCCGTTTCTCTTCGCCACGCCGGCCCGTGCCTTCCAGGTGCTGGACGGGCCGCTGGGCCGGGAGCTCGCCGACAAATCGGCCGCCAAGGGCATGGTGGTGCTGGGCTACTGGGACAACGGCATACGCCACATGACCAACAGCAAGCGCCCCCTGCGCAGCGTGGACGATCTCAAGGGCCTGAAGATGCGCACGCCGCCCGACGCGGTGCTGGTGGACATCATCCAGGCCCTGGGCGCCGAGGCCCAGCAGATCAAGTTCGCCGAGCTGTACGTGGCCCTTCAGCAGGGCGTGGTCGACGGCCAGGAGAACCCGCTGGCCAACTTCCACGCCAGCAAGCTGTACGAGGTGCAAAAGCACCTGGCGCTGACGGGCCACATGTTCCAGATGACGCCGCTGATCATAGGCAAGCGCAGCTGGGACCGGCTGCCGGCCGCCGACCGCACGCTGCTGGCCGAGGCCGCGCAGGAGGCCACGGCCTACCAGCGCCAGCTGGCGCGCGAGGCCGACGACAAGCTGCTGGACGACATCCGCGCCAAGGGCGTGGAGGTGAGCACCATCGACGCGCGGGCCTTCGCCCAGGCCACGGCCAAGGTGCAGGACAAGTGGCTGGCCAGCCCTGCGGGCCCCTATATCGCCAAGGTCGTCAAGGCCGCAGGCGCGCAGTGAAGCGCAGGGAGCCATCCATGAATCTCATCGAACGCCTGGTCACGGGCCTGTGCCGCGCCGTGCTGTGGACCAGCACCCTGGTGATCTTCGTGATCCTGGTGTGCAACACCGCGCTGCGCTATGCCAGCGGCGCCAGCCTGCAATGGGCCAACGAGGTGCCCGAGCTGCTGTTTCCCTGGCTGGTGATGTCGGGCGTGGTGCTGGCCGCCGCCCATGGCGCCCACATCACCACCAGCTTTCTGGTCGAGGCGCTGCCGGCCCGCGTGCAGCGCGCCACGGCCGTGCTGGGCTGGCTGGCCGTGGCCGCCCTGTACGCCACGCTGGCCTGGTCCACGCTGAACATGCTGGAGATCGTGCATGACGAGCGCAGCCAGATCCTGGGCATTCCCGGCTCGCTGACCTATGGCTGCGTGATGGTGGGCATGGCGCTGCTGGCCTTGCTGGCCCTGCAGTCGGCCTGGCGCGCCTGCGTGGCGGGCGGGGGCCGGGCATCCGCAGGGGCTGCAGATGCGGCCGATGCCGCAAGTGCCGATGCCGAACCCGCGCGGCCCGTGGCCGCCGCGCACTGGTGAAGGGGGCCGGTCCATGTCCTTCATCATGCTTTTCGTCTTCATGGCGGGCGCCGTGATCGCCATGCCGATTGCGCACGCGCTGCTCATGGGCGCCATGGCGGCGGCGGCCACCTCGGACCGCGTGCCGCTGGACCTGCTGGTGCAGCAGATGGTGGCCCAGGTGCAGAGCTTTCCGCTGATCGCCATTCCGTTCTTCATGCTCACCGGCTCGCTGATGATGGGCGGGCGCCTGGGCGAGGCCCTGGTGGGCGTGCTGTCGGCGCTGATAGGGCGCTTTCACGGCGGGCCGGCCCAGGTGGGGGTGATGTCGTCCACGCTGTTCGGCGGGGTGTCGGGCTCGGCCGTGGCCGATGCCTCGGCCATCGGCTCGCTGATGATCCCGTGGCACAGGCGGCTGGGCTATCCGCCCGCGTTCTCGGCGGCCACGCTGGCGGCGGCGGCCACCATCGACATCCTGATCCCGCCGTCGATTCCCATGATCCTGTTCGCGCTCAGCGCCAACGCCTCGATTGCGGCTCTGTTCGTGGCGGGCATCGTGCCGGGACTGCTGATGTGCGCGGGCTTCATGGGCGTGTGCTGGTGGGTGGGCCGCAGGCGCGGCTTTCCGCGCGACACCACGCCCTTCGCCTGGCCCGCCTTCCGGCGCCACCTGCTGTACGCCAGCCCGGCCCTGCTGCTGCCGGTGCTGATCATCGTGTTCCTGCGCTTCGGCATTGCCACGCCCACCGAGGTGGCCGTGCTGTCCACGCTGTATGCGGGCCTGGTGTCGGCCGCCATCTACCGCGACCTGGGCTGGCGCCGGCTCAACGATGCGGTGGTGCATGCGGGCCTGGCCACCGGCGTGGTGCTGCTGGTGATCATGGCCTCGTCGGCCATCGGCTGGCTGCTGACCTTCGACCGCATGCCCGACGGCATCGTGCAGTGGGTGCAGTCGCATGTGCATTCGGCCTGGCTGGTGATCGTGCTGATGAACCTGCTGATGCTCTTCATCGGCATGTTCATCGACCTGCCGGCCGCCGTGCTGCTGCTCACGCCGGTGTTCGTGCCGCTGGCCCAGAGCATCGGCATGGACATGACCCAGCTGGGAATCATGATGGTCGTGAACCTGGCCCTGGGGCTGTACACGCCGCCCGTGGGCACGACGCTGTTCATCACGAGCTCGCTGGCCCGGGTCAAGGTGGGCCAGACCGTGCGCGAGCTGATTCCCTTCTACCTGGTGGCGCTGGCCGTGCTGGCGCTGGTGTCCTATGTGCCGGCCAGCATCCTGCGCTGAGCCGCGTGCCCTTCCATCCCGAGGAGACGATGCATGAACCAAAAACTGCAACAGCGCCTGGACCGGCTCGCGGCCTGTGCCTGGCGCATACGCCGCCGCGCCCTGCAAATGGGCGAGGTGCAGGGCCAGGGCTACATAGGCCAGGCCCTGGGCTGGGCCGATGTGCTGGCCGTGGCCTATGGCGACGCGCTGCGGCTGCGGCCCGATGAGCCCGGGTGGGAGGGCCGCGACCGCTTCCTGCTCTCGCACGGCCACTACGCCATCGCCTTCTACGCGGCCCTGGCCGAGGCGGGCATCCTGTCCGACGAGGAACTCCAGACCTACGGCAGCGATGACAGCCGCCTGCCCATGTCGGGCATGGCCAGCTATACGCCGGGCATGGAGATTTCGGGCGGCTCGCTGGGCCAGGGCCTGCCGATCGCCGTGGGCATGGCGCTGGCGCTGCGCCACAAGGGCAGCGATGCCCTTGTCTACAACTCCATGTCCGACGGCGAGCTGGACGAGGGCTCGACCTGGGAGGCCGCGCTGTCCGCCGCCCACCACGGGCTGGGCCGGCTGATCTGCCTGGTGGACGTGAACAACCAGCAGGCCGACGGCCCGTCCACGCGCATGCTGGGCTTCGAGCCGCTGGCCGACAAATGGGCCGCCTTCGGCTGGCATGTGCAGCGCGTGGACGGCAACGACCTGGCCCAGGTCGTCCAGGCCTTCGACGCGGCGCGGTCGCTGGCCGAGGACCGGCCCCGCGTCATCCTCTGCGACACGCTGATGGGCAAGGGCGTGCCCTTCCTGGAGCAGCGCGAGAAGAACCATTTCATCCGCGTCGATCCGCCCGAGTGGCAGCAGGCCCTAGCCATCCTGGACGCATCGCAACCCCTGGAGCCCGCCCTGCCATGAACATGCCTCTTGCCACCCCCAAGCCCCGGCCGACCACCTCGGCCATGATCGCCTCCATCGCGGCCGAAGGCCAGCGCGTGCAGGCCGCGCCTTTCGGCAAGGCCCTGGTGGAGCTGGCCGCCAGCCGCCCCGATGTGGTGGGCATGACCGCCGACCTGGCCAAGTACACCGACCTGCACCTGTTCGCCCAGGCCCACCCCGAGCGCTTCTTCCAGATGGGCATGGCCGAGCAGTTGCTCATGGCCGCCGCCGGCGGAATGGCCAAGGAGGGGCTGACGCCCTTTGCCACCACCTATGCGGTGTTCGGCACGCGCCGGGCCTATGACTTCATCCACCAGGTGATTGCCGAGGACAACCTGGACGTCAAGATCTGCTGCGCCCTGCCCGGCCTGACCACGGGCTACGGCCCCAGCCACCAGGCCACGGACGACCTGGCCATGATGCGGGCCGTGCCGGGGCTGACCATCGTCGATCCCTGCGATGCGCTGGACATCGCCCAGGCCGTGCCGCAGATCGCGGCGCACCGCGGCCCCGTCTACATGCGGCTGCTGCGCGGCAACGTGCCGCTGGTGCTGGACGAGTACGACTACCGGTTCGAGCTGGGCAAGGCGAAGATGCTGCGCGAGGGCCGCGAGGTGCTCATCATCTGCAGCGGCTTCATGACCATGCGCGCGCTGGAGGCCGCCCAACTGCTGGCCGCCGACAACGTGGGCGCCGCCGTGCTGCATTGCGCCACCATCAAGCCGCTGGATGTGCAGGCCATCGTGCAGGCCGTGGCCAGCGGGCCGCGCCTGGTGGTGGTGGCGGAGAACCATTCGGTGGTGGGCGGCCTGGGCGAGGCCGTGGCCGGCGCTCTGCTGGAGCGCGACGTGCGGCCCGCGCGCTTTCGGCTGGCGGGCCTGCCCGACGCCTTCCTCGACGCGGGCGCCCTGCCCACGCTGCATGAGCGCTACGGCATCAGCGCCCAGGCGCTGGCAGGGCGCATCCGGCAGTGGCTGGGGTAGGCAAGGCTGCGGTCACGGGGAATCTGTCCGCAGCGCCAGCATATAGCCCATGCCGCGCACCGTGTGCAGCAGCTTGACCGCATAGGGATCGTCGAGCTTGCTGCGCAGCCTGCACACCGCCACGTCCACGGCGTTGTTCAAGGCATCCACGGGCAGGCTCCAGACCTGCTCCACCAATTCGGCACGCGAGACCACATCGCCCTGGCGCTGCAGCAGCAGCCACAGGACGGCGAACTCCTGCCGTGTCAGGTCCAGCCGGCGACCGGCGCGTTCGACCCGCTTCTTGGACAGGTCCAGCACCAGATCCGCCAAAGTCAGGCGCATGCCCTCCCGCCCGGCGGACCCGCGCATGCGCAGCCTTGCGCGGGCCAGGAACACCGGCAGCCTGATGGGCTTGACCAGGTAGTCGTCCGCGCCGTGCTGCAGGCAGAACACCTGGTCCTCCAGGCTGTCGTTTGCGGCAACCACGATGGCGGGGGTGCTTGTGGCCCGGCGCAGGGCCTGCAGGACCTCTCGCCCGCTCAACCCGGGCAGGTCCAGGTCCAGCACCACCAGGCTGTAGGCACGGCTCAGTGCCATGTCGCGGCCCTGCCGGCCGTCATGCGCGACGTCCACGTTGAACCCGTCCTGGCACAGGCCCTGGCACAGGTACTGCGCCGATGGAGGATGGGCGTCCACGATCAGGACTTTCATGCTCGCTCCTTTGACCGCACGGCAAGGCTCAGGCCAGCACCTGCCTGAGCATCTGCTGCTGCCGTCGCGCCCATTTCGTGCCGACGCGGATGGCCTCGCGCTGCCGGGAGGAGGCGGAGGCGAAAAAGACCGTCTCGCTGATCTGCAGCCGGTGGAACAAGCGCCGCAACTGCAGCGAACGTGCCCGCAGCGATCCTTCCGGCACCAGGGATTCCTGGCGCTGCGCCGAGAACAGGAAAGCGGCCTGCTCCAGGCAGCAGCGGGCCTCGGGCGTGGTCGCGGGCACGGCCCGGGGCTCGCACAGCCGTGCCTTTGCCACAAAGGGGTTGTGGCCCACCACCAGGCCCCAGGGCCGCATGGCGGTCAAGGGATCGACCGACAGAGCCTCCTGCTTGGTGAGACCGAATGCCCGCGCCAGGCGCAGCCGCATGGCCAGCCGCGGCGCATCGGGCCGCACCGCCTCGATGGCCGTGAGCGCCTCCTCGTCGCCCCCGTCCACGGGCAGCAGCAATGAGCGCAGCAGCAGCCCGGCCTGCTCGTCGTCCTTGGCCGCCGCGGCATGGAGCAGGGCCACGCCCTGCTCCATGGATTCGATGCGTGTGGCGTCACGCAGCACCAGCGCACCCAGGCGGCGCTGGGCCTCCGCCAGGCCGTGCCGCGCCGCCTTCTCCAGGCAAAAGCGCGCCAGCGTGGGATTGGCCACCGAACTGCGGTAGTCGGAACACAGGCGAAACAGGTGCAGCCAGGCGACGGCGATGCCGCCATCGGCGGCGCGCAGCAGCAGGGCTGCCGCCTTGCGCAGGTTCTGCGCGTGCACGAGGTTGTCTGGCGCAAGGTGCGCGCAGGACTGGCCGGAAAGCGCCCGCCCCAGCGCATGGCAGGCGTGCAGGTCGCCATCGGCGGCGCAGCGCTCCAGGCTGCTTTCTATCCAGCCCACCGCCAGCCGCCCCAGGCCATGGCCTGCCACCTCCGCCTGGTGAACCAGGTCGGCGATCAGCTGCTGTATGGCGGGACAGGCAGCGGCATGGGGCAGATCGCCCAGCAGCTCCAGCATCTGCACTGCGCGCGGCGACTGGCCCATGGCCATGGCCTGGCGGGCTTCGCTGGCCATGACCTCGGCAATGTCCTGCGGCTGTACGGCGCGCAGGATCTGCAGGACCTGCAGCAGCTCGCCGCAGGTGAGCGCGGATGCGCCGCCTGCCCCGTGGCACGGAAGGGAAGCGCTGCACCGGCCCAGGCATTCCAGCGCCAGATCGAGTTCCCCCCGGATGAGATGCCATGCGGCGAGCTTCTGGCGCCCGACATCCTCGTACTGCGCAGCGATCCTCAAAGGCTCCAGCAGCCCGTGCTCCAGCAACTGCCTCAGCGGCAGATGCAGGGCCATGCAGACCGAGGCCTGGCGCCTGGCCTGGGGCAGTGCGGCCTGCAGGTAGCCGAGCCCCACGGAAATGCTTCTGGGCACGCCCGGCCCCCCTGCCAGATAGGCCTCCCCGAGCTGAAGCCTGGCCCCCGTGTCCCCTCTTCTTGCCAGCATCCTCAGCTTGACATCCTCGCGACGCATTTTCTGCCCCCCCGCCTATCTTTCAATACCCACCCACAGCCGCATCAGCGATACGACACGGATTATTTTTATTTCACCGGAGTCAATCCCCTGAATGCTATCAATGCCCAACATCCATACACCCGACAGCAAAGTGACATTCAAGACATTTTGAAGAAAGGTAACTGTCATGAATGGCAGCCCCTGCCTTCTGGTGTTGGCGGGGTGGAACAGGTTTTGCACGAAAAACCTGTGAATGGCTTGCCATGCCCTGCCCATTTCTTTTCAAGACCGACTGCGATCGCCTGCGGATTCTAGTATTTACCACAGCATCCGTTTTGAAAATGGATGCGCATGGAATCCACCATTCAATACAAGGATCAGGCATGAAATTCAATCGCATATTGGCGGCAGCATTGCCCGTCATTTCGCTGGCGGCCAGCGCGCAGTCATCCATCACCCTGTTCGGCATCGTAGACGTCAATGCGCGCTACGTGAGGAACAGCGACCTGCCTGGCAACCTGACCATGAACAACAGCGGCCTGGCCTCCGGGCGGCTGGGATTTCGCGGCGACGAGGATCTGGGCGGCGGACTGAGGGCCGGCTTCTGGCTGGAGTCGGACGTCAATGCCGACACGGGCACGTTCAGCTCCACGGGCAAGTTCTTCCAGCGCCGTTCCACCGTGAGCCTGTCGGGAGGTTTCGGCGAAGTGCGCCTGGGCCGCGACCTTTCGCCGGCTTCGGCACATACCTACAAATACGATCCGTTCGGCGTGATCGGACTGGGCGGTTCCGCCGTGGCAAGCCGCATGCCGGACGGCTTCTCACCGTCCTACTACCGCCGCGACAACGCGATCCAGTACCTCTCGCCCAGCCTCTGGGGCCTGCGTGCGGAATTCATGTACGCCATGGACGAGAACCCATCGAGCAACGTGGGCCGCCACGTGGCAGGCCGGGTTCACTACGAAAACGGTCCATTGAGCCTGTCGCTGTCCTATGGCACGACCGACATCGGCGCCGCCGGCGCCAAGTTCAGGCAGTATGGCGCGGGCGCCTCGTACGACTTCGGTTTCGCCAAGCTCATGGGCCACTTCCAGCGGGAGGACCTGCCTTTCGGCACCTACGGCAGCAGCACCCTGGGCTCCGAGGACCGCTGGCTGCTGGGCATGACGGTTCCCGTGGGCAGCGGCCATCTCCGCGCCTCCTATGTGCGTACCGATTCGCGCAAGGGTCCGGTGGCATTCAATGGCAGCGATGCGAACAAATATGCCATCGGCTATGTGCATGATCTGTCGCGCCGCACGGCCTTGTATGGAACCGTGGCCCGCATATCCAACAAGGGCAATGCGAATTTCGCCCTGTCGGGCGGTGCACCGGGGCTTGCTCCCAAGGGCACGTCAACGGGTGCGGAAGTGGGCATACGCCACAGTTTCTGATTTCCTTTCCAGGATTATTCCCGCCAGCGTTGCAAAACCGCTGGCGGCAGGCCGGGCAATACCCTTTTTCCGCATTCGCCAAACCATTGCCACGGCCTGCCATCCATCCATGTTCCGTTTGAATTGAAAATCCCATTTGCGCCAAGGAGCATTTCATGAAAAACATCAATGCCCTGTATATCGCAGGCATTTTTCTTGCCTGCCCAATGGCCCATGCGGACACTTTTCCCAACGGTCAATCGCATTACGGCTCGCCCGCGCCTGCAGGCTCCTACCGTAGCGTCGATCTGTCGCAGAAGATGCCCATCAACGTCACCTGCGGCGAAACCCTCAATTTCACCAGCAAGGGCAGGACATTCGCGTGGAAGGTCAGCTCCATCCGGCACAGCCATGTGCCGGTGGCGCGCTTTGCGCCGCCCGGTTTCGACACGCAGGGCCGCAGCATCTTCGTCATGCCCGCAGAGCACGAGCGAGGCGGCTGAAGGGGCCGCGTCGCTGCGGCCTGCGCTGCGCAGAATCCAACTCAACGCAACTCGACGCAGCAAAAAAAGGGCCCGCAATTCGCGGGCCCTTTTCGTTGCTGGAGGCAGGCCGAAGCTCAGGCCGCCAGGGCGCCGCGCATGGCGTCGATCACGGCCTTGTAGTCGGGCTTGCCGAAGATGGCGCTGCCCGCCACGAAGGTGTCGGCACCGGCATCGGCCACGCGGCGGATGTTGGTTTCCTTGATGCCGCCGTCCACCTCCAGGCGGATGTCGCGGCCGCTGGCCTCGATGCGCTTGCGCGCGGCCTCGATCTTGCGCAGCGTGCTGTCGATGAAGCTCTGGCCGCCGAAGCCGGGGTTCACGCTCATCAGCAAGATGAGGTCGATGTCGTCGATGACCCAGTCCAGCACGTCCAGCGAGGCGGCCGGGTTGAACACCAGGCCCGGCTTGGCGCCCTGGGCACGGATGTTCTGGATGCTGCGGTGCACGTGGGCCGTGGCATCGGGGTGGAAACTGATGTAGTCGGCGCCGGCCTTGGCGAAGGCCGTGGCCAGTTCGTCCACGGGCGTGACCATCAGGTGCACGTCGACGGGCACGGGCTGGCCGTCGGGCGTCTTCGCATGGGGCTTCAGGGCCTCGCAGATCATGGGACCGAACGTGAGGTTGGGCACGTAGTGGTTGTCCATCACGTCGAAGTGGATCCAGTCGGCGCCGGAGGCGATCACATTCTTGACCTCGTCACCCAGACGGGCGAAGTCGGCAGACAGGATGGAGGGGGCGATGCGGTAGGTGGGGCTCATGGCCTGCGATTGTCGCAGCTAGCCCATGCCGGCACCAGCGACGGCACAAAGCCATGGGCGGCGGCGCGTGGGGACGTTCGCAAGCCGGTACATTGCGGGCAGTTACCATTGCCGCCATGCCCATGAACGAGTTCCAGGTCCAGGTCCGCCCCGCCTTTTTGCCAGAGCAATCCGCTCCAGCGGCAGGCGTGTACGCCTTCTCCTACACGATCACCGTGACCAATACCGGCCAGGTGCCGGGCCAGTTGATCGCGCGCCACTGGATCATCACCAACGAGCTGGGCCATGTCGAAGAGGTCAAGGGCCTGGGGGTGATCGGCCGCCAGCCGCTGCTGCAGCCCGGCGAGACCTTCGAGTACACCAGCGGCTGCCAGCTGCGCACGCCCAACGGCAGCATGCAGGGCACCTATCTGTGCATCAGCCACGAGGGCGAAGTCTTCGAGTGCCCCATCCCGCGCTTTCATCTGCAGTCGGGCGCTGGCGGCGACAGCTTTCCAGACCCTGACAACCGCGTGCTGCACTGAGCGCGTTCCTCGGGGGAGGCGCTAGTCTTCCGCCCTGCCGCAAGACCCCTACATGAAGCGAATCACCCAAGACCTGCCCGGCCTTCTGGCCGCACTCGACCCCGAGGCCGACCTCGCGCACCGCCATATCTGGCTGATCCACCTGCTGGAGTGGGTGCGCGCGCCCAAGCCGTCGGTGGACGGCGCGGTGCAGCGCGTGCAGTTGCTGGTGGAGGCCGTGGAGGCCGATCCGGCCGTGCGCCAGCGCCTGCATGCGTGGTGGCTGCGCTTCATCGATACCGTGGACATCACGGCGCTGCTGGCCGATTTCGGCTTTGCGCCGCGCACCAACATGTTCAGCGAGCTGTCCGAGCGCGTGCGCTACAAGCTGCTGCCCAGCACGCCAGAGACGGTCGATGCCTCCGAGCTGTTCATGCTGGCCATGCCCGACGAATTCGACGCGCGCTGGCTGCATGCGCTGGACGCGGCCCTGCTCGAGCGCATCGCCGTACTGCTGACCGATGGCAGCGAGGGCCAGGGCAGCAGCTTCTGGCAGAACAGCCTGCTGGGCTCCATCACCTATTGCACGGGACAGATCCTGTCCACGGGCTTCTCGCCCGAGCTGCGCCTGCGCATGGACGAGCAGGCGCGCGACGACCAGCCCTTCCACGCCCTGATCCACGATGCGGAAAGCCTGCGCGTGGAGGTGCTGCACGCGCTGCGCACCAACGACCGGCGCGACGCGGCCGAGGCCCGGCTGCGCGAACGGCTGGATGCCTGCCGCGCGGCCGTGACATCGGTGTACGCGCATTTCGAGTCCGAAGGGATTTCGGTGGGCCTGGTGTTTCGCCTGCGCCAGCTGCGCGCGCGCATCCTGCGCGTCAGGCGCCTGCTCGACTGCCTGGTGGCCGACAACCGCGCCACCGAGACGGCCGACCTGCTGGCCAACCTGGTGTCCGTGGGCATCGAGCGGCGCAGCCTGCGCGCCCTGCTGGCCACCAATACCTCGCTGCTGGCCGCCAAGGTGGCCGAGCGCAGCGCCGAGACCGGCGAGCACTACATCACGCGCACGGGCCGCGAGTACCTGTCCATGGTGACCAAGGCCGCCGGCGGCGGCTTCGTGATGGCCTTCACCACGCTGCTCAAGTTCGCGCTCTACGCGCTGGGGCTGTCGGCGTTCTGGGGCGGGCTGGCCGCGGGCATCAACTACTCCATCAGCTTCGTGCTGATCCAGCTGCTGCACTTCACGGTGGCCACCAAGCAGCCGGCCATGACGGCGCCGGCCATGGCCGCCAAGCTCAAGGACCTGCGCGCCAGCGAGGCCATCGAGGAATTCGTGGACGAGGTCGCGCACCTGGTGCGCTCCCAGGTGGCGGCCGTGCTGGGCAACGTGCTGGTGGTGCTGCCCATGGTGCTGCTGCTGTCGCTGGGCTATGCCCAGCTGTTCGGCCACACGCCCATCGACGAGCCGCATGCGATTGCCGTGCTCGATTCGCTGAGCCTGCTGGGCCTGTCGCCGCTGTTCGCTGCCTTCACGGGCGTGCTGCTGTTTGCCAGCAGCCTGATCGCGGGCTGGGCCGAGAACTGGTTCGTGCTGCGCCGGCTGGACTCGGTGATCCGCTACAACCCCGGCATCACGCGCTGGCTGGGCGCCGGGCGCGCGGATCGCTGGGCGCATTTCTGGCGCAAGAACATCTCGGGCTTTGCCGCCAATGTCTCGCTGGGCATGATGCTGGGCCTCGTGCCGGCCTTCGCGGCCTTCTTCGGCCTGGGGCTGGAGGTGCGCCACGTCACGCTGTCGGCCGGCCAGATCGGGGCCGCCATGGCCGCCCTGGGCTGGGAGGTTCTGCACTCCCACATCTTCTGGTGGGCGATTGCCTTGCTGCCCGTCAATGGCGCGTTGAACGTCACTGTCAGCTTTTATCTGGCATTCCGCGTTGCGCTGAGGGCACACAATGTCAGCGGAGTCGACCGCTCGCGCATCTATTCGGCCATCCGCCGCCGTCTGCGCACAGCGCCGCTGAGTTTCTTCCGCCCCTGAGCCTGCGGGACCTCGGGAACCACGCGGAACCCACGTGCTGGCGTGCCCGCCCGGCCTTGCAGCCCGGCAGTCACGCCAGTGGATCGCCAACGAAGTGTCCCGTGCCAGGCGCACGGGACGCGGGCTTGCCCGCGCCGCAGGGAAGGCCTTGCGGAGCTTCGCTTGCGGGCCGCTGGCTCGCGCAAAGGACGTCGCTGATGAATGACATGCTGAGCTTCTGGGAACCGTGGCTGCGGCCTTCGGCCGGGCTGGCCACGGTGCAGTGGTCCCTGCTGCTGGCCGTGGCCACCATGGTCGGCTATGCCTGCCAGCGCCATGCCGCCCTGCCCAAGGTGGTCGGCTACTCGCTGGTCGGCGGCATTGCCGGGTTGATCGGCTTTGGGGCCAACACCACCTGGCCGCTGCAGGGCACGGGGCTGTTCCTGCTGGAGCTGGGCGTGGCCATCGTGCTGTTCGAATGCGGCGGGCGCATCACGCTGCGCTGGTTCCGCCACAACCCCATGGTGCTGGTGCAAAGCGTGGCCGAGTCCGCGCTGACCTACATGCTGGTCTCCCTGGTGCTGGGCTGGCTGGGCATGGCCCCCGAAGTGGCCGGGCCGCTGGCCCTGGTGGCCATGGCGGCCTCGCCCCTGGTGCTGACGCGCGTGGTGGCCGACATGCGTGCCGCAGGCGCCGTGACCGATCGCGGCCTGGTGCTGTCCACCCTGTCCACGCTGTATGCGCTGGCCCTGGGCAGCGCCAAGGCGGGCATGCTGACGCAGCCCAAGGCCGGCTTCGTGGCCTCGATCATGCCGGTGCTGGTGGTGCTGGGCGTCTCGGTGGCCGTGGCCCTGGTGCTGGCCGTGCTGATGCGCCTGGCGCTGCGCTTCATGAGTCCGGCCAGCGAGAACACCTCCATCCTCTTTCTCACCCTGATCTCGGCCAGCGTGCCGCTGACCTCGTACCTGGGCGGCTCGGCGCCGCTGGCGGCGCTGCTGGGCGGCATCCTGCTCAAGCAGTTCAACCCGCGCCCCTGGGCCTGGCCGCGCCAGCTGGGCACGGCGGCCTCGCTGCTGACCATGCTGATGTTCGTGCTGGTCTCCACCGTGGCCGCACAGGCCGACTGGAGCGCGCCGGTGGCCGGCGTGGTGGGCGCCGTGATCCTGGCGCGCCTGGTCGCCAAGACCCTGGGCGTGGCCGTGGGCAATGTGGGCACGGGCGCCAACTGGCGCCAGGCCTTCTGGGTGGGCTGCGCCATGGCGCCCATGTCATCGGTGGCGCTGCTGATCGCCTCGCAGTTCGTGGCCGCCGCGCCCGAGCTGGGCGCGCAGATCGCAGGCGTGGCCCTGCCCACCATTTTGGTGATGGAGGTGCTGGGCGCCGCCCTGGCCACCGTGGCCATCTACCGCTCCGGCGAAAGCTCCCGTCCCTGGAAGCCGCTGAGCCGCTCGAACACCGCAGGAGATGAACGTGAGTCTTGAAGCCTTCAACTCGTCCGAACCGCTGACCCTGGGCGTGGAGCTGGAACTGCAGCTGGTCAACACCCACGACTACGACCTGGCCCCCTACGCCGAGGACATGCTGCGCCTCATGCTCAAGAACCCGCTGCCCGGCAGCGTGGTGCCCGAGATGACGAACAGCATGATCGAGATCTCCACCAGCGTCTGCCATTCGGCCTCCGAGGTGCTGGGCCAGCTCAGCCAGATCCGCGATGCCCTGGTCAAAAGCGCCGACAAGCTCAACATCGCCGTGGTGGGCGGCGGCACCCACCCCTTCCAGCAGTGGCATGAGCGGCGCATCTACGACAAGCCGCGCTTCCAGGAGCTGTCGCAGCTGTACGGCTACCTGTCCAAGCAGTTCACCATCTTCGGCCAGCACGTGCACATCGGCTGCCCCGACGCCGACGCGGCGCTGCTGATGCTGCACCGCATGTCGCGCTACATCCCCCACTTCATTGCGCTGTCGGCCTCCAGCCCCTATGTGCAGGGCCATGACACGGCCTTCGACTCGGCGCGGCTGAACTCGGTGTTCGCCTTTCCGCTGTCGGGCCGCGCGCCCTGCGTGCTGCACTGGAGCGAGTTCGAGCAGTACTTCGACAAGATGACGCGCACTGGCGTGGTCAAGAGCATGAAGGACTTCTACTGGGACATCCGGCCCAAGCCCGAGTTCGGCACCATCGAGATCCGCGTGTTCGACACGCCGCTGACCATCGAGCGCGCAGCCGCCCTGTCCGGCTATGTGCAGGCGCTGGCCGCCTGGTTCATGGACACCCAGCCCTTCACGCCCGTGGAGGACGACTACCTGGTCTACACCTACAACCGCTTCCAGGCCTGCCGCTTCGGCCTGGAGGCCGTGTACGTGGACCCGGCCACGGGCGAGCACATGCCGCTGGCCGACCACATCCTCAAGACCATGGATGCCGTGGCCGACTACGCGGCCCGCCATGGCGCCGCGCCCGCCCTGCACCTGCTGCGCAGCGACGTGGCCGCCGGCAGCAACGATGCCCGCTGGCTGCGCGAACGCCAGCGCAGCGAGCAGCTGCTGGCCGAGGTCTCGCGCCAGGCGGCCATGCGCTTTCGCGGCCAGGCCGTCTGAGGCCTGCGTTCAGCGCAGGCTCAAGGCAGCACCGCCGCCGCACGCGCGGCGGTGATCTGCGCGTCCGCGTCGCGCTGCAGCAGCAGGCGCTGGCGCACCAGGTCCTGGGCCGCGGCCGTGACGGCGCTCACGTAGCCGGCCTGGTCGACATACAGCTCCTCCAGTGACGGCCGCCCGTCACCGGCTGCCAGCCGCGCCGCGCGCGTCTTGTGGAAGGGGATGAAGCTGCCCGTGAGGTTGGACAGGTCCACGATGCCCGGCGTGGCCACGTAGTTGAACTCCATGCTGGTGCCCAGCGGTGCCCGCGCCTCCACGCTGCGGATGCCGGCGCGCGTGAGGCCGGTGCCCGCATCGACCTGGGGCACGAGGATGGCGTAGTCCTTGCCCGTGGCGCGCGGCGGCTGCAGCGTGGCGATGCCGCTTTCGTCCTGCGGCACGTACTGCGGGCCGAAGTCGAGCAGCGCAAAGCCGTTGTGGCGTGCCAGGTAGCGGAACTCGGGGATGGCGGTCTGCACGCCGCCCACGCTCCAGCTCAGGCCCTTCATGGCGGGAAAGACCAACTTGTCGGGCCGCACCAGGGTGCCGTCGGCCAGCCTGGGCACCTGGCTGGCCGGCGGCTCGGTGCCGCGCACCACCCAGTCCTCCAGCGCGATGAACAGCGCGCGGAAGGTGTCGTTGAAGTGCACCACGGTGCCGGCCGGATAGACATTGCGCGTGGGCGCGTAGCCGATGCTGGCCGTGCCGCCTGCGCCGCCGTGCTGCGTGCTGGCGTAGTAGTAGATGCGGGCATTGGCGGGCTGGGCGATGTCGCGCAGGCCGTTGGCATCGGTCAGCACGGGCGAGCCCTGCAGCTGCCAGAACTCCGTGCCCGACAGGCCCAGGAAGAACTTGGGGCAGGTGTTGCTGGCTTCGCAGCGCTTCATCACGCCGCCCTGGCGGCCGCTGACCTCATCGCTGTAGTCCTTGTCCAGGCCACGCGGCGCGGTCTGGCCGAAGGCCGTGTGGTCGGTGCGCAGGCCGCCCCCGCCGCCGGGCACGGCAAAGCGCGTGTTGATGTTGGTCTGGCGCGCGGCCACATGGGCATACATGCCGTCGAAGACCTTGCCGCCATCGAGCGCCTGGTTGAAGCCCAGGTGCAGGAAGGTCTTCATGGCATTGCCCGACTGCGAGGTGCCCTGGCCGATGGTGTGCGTGATGCGCCCGGCCAGCGGATTGGCCTTGCCGTCGGCATCGGCCGCCTTGGCGCGGAAGAAGCTCACCGTGTCGCGCAGCGCGGCCAGGCCCACGCCCATGACCTTGGGGTCCTTGGCCACATAGACCAGCTCGTAGAGGTACTGCGGATCGAACCCGCCCTTCAGGCAGACATTGGTGGCGCTGGGTGTGCCGGGGAAGGGATTGGCGGCGGCATCGCAGCTGGCGAACTTCCAGTCGCCCGCAGGCACGGTCTGGCGCGCATCGGTTTCGTTGATGCGGCGCGTGAGCGAGTAGCCGGCCTGCGTGTTGTCCAGGCTGGCGGGCTCGTAGGGGATCATGGTCCCGTTGAACACGCCGCCGGGCAGGGCCATGGAGGGCACGGCGGCGGCCGGGACCAGCTCGGTGCGGTAGCTGCCCGTGATGCTGCTGCCGTCCTTGTTGCGGGCCACGGGCACGGTGACCGTCAGGCGCGCGGGCGTGGACTTGGGCACATCGCCCTGCCAGGCCGAGTACAGCAGCACATAGCCGCGCTCCAGGTAGACCGCATCGCCGGGCGTGGCCGTGGGGTTGGGCATGGTCAGGATGTTGCCGCGGTTGGGCGCGTCATAGCGCAGCACGCCGCTGGCCTTGGACATGTCCTTGGGCTTGAGCATGACGAAGTCGGTGCTGTACTCGACCATGCCGCGCGCATTGACGGGCGCCAGCGCCAGGTCCTGGATCACGGCGTTCTTCGGGTCGGCCGGGTCCAGCTCGCCGCGCAGCACGCCGGTGACTTTTTCGTAGGCGCCGACACTTCCGTAGCTGCCGGCAAAGTCCTCGGTGGCGCTGATGCTCAGCTGCATGCGCGGCGCCTGCGAACCGGCGGGCGAGTCACTGCCGCCGCAGGCGGTCAGCAGCCCGGATGCGGCCAGGGCAAGGGCCAGTGGATGGGTGGATCTGATGTGCATGTTGTCTCCTTGGGGTCATGGCACAGGCAAGGCTGCGCCCTGGCCGCCGTGCATTGCGGCGGCCTAGGACGGTTCGGAAAAAAAGGGAACGGGAGAGCGGGGAGCGGCCTACTCGGGCTGGATGCCGGCGGCCTTGATCACCTGGCCCCACTTCTGGGTCTCGGCGGCCTGGAAGGCGGCCAGTTCCTGCGGTGTGGCCGTCCAGCCCTGGGAGCCGGACATGTCGAAGAAGGACTTGGCGCCCGCGCTGTGCACGGCGTCGGACAGAAGGCGGTTCAGGCGGGCCACCACGGCCTCGGGCGTGCCGGCCGGCGCATAGGCGGCGAACCAGTAGCCCATGTCATAGCCCTTGACGCCGGCTTCCTCCAGCGTGGGCACCTCGGGCAGCTGCGGGCTGCGCTGGGTGGTGGAGTAGCCCAGGGCGCGCAGCTTGCCCGACTTGACCTGGGGCACGCCGGTGGAGGTGTCGGTGATCATCAGGTCGATCTGGCCGCCCAGCAGGTCGGTGATGGCCAGCGGATTGCTCTTGTAGGGCACGTGCATCAGGTCCACGCCGGCCAGCTGCTTGAGCATTTCACCGGCCACGCGGCTGGAGGAGCTGCCGCTGCCGAACGACAGCTTGCCCGGCTGCTTCTTCGCCGCCGCCAGCAGATCGCCCACGTTCCTGTACGGCGCATCGGCGCGCACCACCAGCACCTGGCCGCCCTTGCCCAGCCCGGCCACGGGCGCGAAGTCCTTGACCGCGTCATAGGGCAGCTTCTTGTACAGATGCTGGTTGGCCGCATGCGTGGTGTTGGTGGTGATCAGCACCGTGTAGCCATCGGCCGCCGAGCGCGCCACCTGCTGGGCCGCGATCATGCCGCTGGCGCCGCCCTTGTTCTCGACCACCACGGCCTGCTTGGTCGCCGTGGTCACGGCCTGGCCCAGCGCCCGTGCCAGCTGGTCGGTGGCGCTGCCGGCCGCAAACGGCACGACGAAGGTGATGGGCTTGGACGGATAGTCCTGGGCCAGCGCCGGTGCTGCGGCGGCTGCCAGCGCGCAGGCTGTCAGCACGAGCGCATGGCGGCGGGGGAAGTTGTGCGAAAAGTGCATGTCTGTCTCCTTTGTTGTGATGAATGTGTGACGGGCGGGTCCTGCCGGCTACTCCGGCGCCAGGTGGGGCAGCAGCGAAGCCGGTATGTGGACCTGCATCTGCAGCAGCCAGTACGACAGCGCCTTGCCGTGGCTGTCGAGGTTGAGCGCATCGTTGACGCCGCCGTCCAGCACCGCGTCCAGCACCCAGTTCATGGCCTGCAGGCGCTGCAGCACGAAGCGCTGCACGCGCGCCGGGCGCCGGGCGGCGAAGTGCGCGGCCACGCGCTCTTCGGTGATCTGCTCCACCAGCACGGGCCAGCAGGCGGCATTCCAGGCGATGAGGCTGATGTTGGAGCGGTTGCCCTTGTCCCCCGTGCGCCCGTGCGCCAGGCGGTACAGCGGCACGGTGACGGGCATCGTGGTTGGCAGTGTGTTCATGCGGCGTGCTCCCCGGCTTCTTTCTCGACCCCTTTATCGACCCCTTTGTCGATCTCTCCCTCGGCCCACTTCCATCCGGTGGCGATGCTCTGCTGCGCCAGCAGGCAGGACACCGTGCCCAGCCGCGCGCGCAGCGCCGTGCGCACGCCGCCGCCGCCGGCCGGCCCGCAGGTGTACAGCGCGTTGACCTCGCGCGGCAGACGCCGCGCCTGGGCCTGCGTGGGGCGCAGCCAGGCGGCGCGCAGGCGCACGTCCTGGGGAGCGGCTGCACCGGCCGGCTGCGCGTCGCGCCAGCGGCCGGCGTCGTCGCCCAGCACGCTGGCCACGCCGATCCAGTCCAGGCGCAGGTCGCCTGCGGCCTCGCCGCCCAGACGCTCGCGCAGCACCTCGCCGGCCAGCCGGGCGCGCTCCAGGGCGCGCGGGCCGGCATAGGAGATCTCGCCCTCGGCCAGCCAGCCCGAGGCATGGCAGACATTGACCTTGTAGTGGCCGTTGTGCGCATGGCCGCGCACGCCGCTCAGGCGCACGGCGTCAGGCCCCACCTGGTGCACCTCGGCCTCGGACAGGTCGGCCACCACGTCGGGCGTCAGGTAGGCGGCCGGGTCGTGCACCTCGTACAGCAGTTGTTCCTTGACCGTGCGTTCGCTGACCAGGCCGCCCGTGCCTTCGGGCTTGGTGATGGTGCAGTCGCCCGAGGGTTCGATGATGGCAATGGGATAGCCCAGCCGCGCCAGGCCCTGCACGTCCTTGAAGCCCGGGTCGGCAAAGTAGCCGCCCGTGACCTGGGCGCCGCATTCCAGCAGGTGGCCTGCCATGGTGGCGCGCGCCAGGCGGTCCCAGTCGTCCCAGGCCCAGCCGAAATGCGCCATGGCCGGCCCCAGGGTCAGCGAGGGGTCGGACACGCGGCCGGCCACCACGATCTCGGCGCCGGCCTGCAGGGCCTCGGCAATCGCGCGCGCGCCGATGTAGGCGTTGGCACTGACCAGCGAATCCTCGGGAAACTCCGCACTCAGCGCGGCCCGCAGCGCCCCGCGGTACGCCGGGCCGCTGACATCGTCGCCATGCACGACGGCGACGCGCGGCACGCGCAGGCCCAGGCGCTGCGCCAGCCGCTGGATGCAGCGCGCCGCGCCTTCGGGATTCGCCGCACCGAAGTTGCTGACGATGCGTATGCCATGCGCCAGGCAGTCGGCCAGCACGGGCTCCAGCAGGTCCTCCAGCAGGGGTTCGTAGCCCGCGTCGGGCTGCTCGCGGCGCGCCAGCTGGGCCAGCGCCAGCGTGCGCTCGGCCAGGGTCTCGAAGATCAGGCAGGCGCTCTGGCCGCTGGCCGCCAGGGCGCGCACCACGGGCGCGGCGGCATCGGTGCGGTCGCCCGAGAAGCCGGCTGCGCAGCCCACCCACAGCGGGGGCTTGTCCGGGGCAAAGGAGTTTTCCAGGTGGTCCATGCAGGCCAATGTAGGCAAGGGCTGCTAATCTGTGAAATCGATTATTCGGATCAACTCATCCAAAAACCAGATGAATATCTCCTCCCGCCAGCTCGATGCCTTCATCGCCCTGGCCCAGCTCAGCAGCTTCACGCTGGCCGCGCAGCGCTGCCATCTGTCGCAGCCGGCCTTCAGCGCCCTGATCAAGGGGCTGGAAGACGGCGTGGGCGTGCGCCTGTTCGACCGCAGCACGCGCCATGTGGCGCTGACGCAGGAGGGGGCGCAGTTCCTCGATGCCGCGCAGCGCATACGCGCCGACCTGGGCGATGCCGTGCACGGCCTGCGCGAGGCGGCGGCGCTGCAGCGCGGGCGCGTGTCCATCGCCCTGCTGCCTTCGCTGGCGGCGGCCTGGCTGCCACCCGTGCTGGCGCTGTTCCATGCGCGCCATCCGGGCATACAGCTGCAGGTGTCGGACCTGCTGTCCGAGTCCTGCATCGCCCAGGTGGCCTCGGGCCAGGCCGATCTGGCGCTGGCCGCCATCCGCGCCGACACCGAGGAGCTGCAGGCCGAATGGTTCTGCGCCGACCGGCTGCACCTGGTCTGCCGCGCCGACCATGCGCTGGCAGCGCTGCCCGCGCCGGCCATGGCCGACCTGCGGGACCAACCCTTCATCCAGCTCGCCCGCCACAGCAGCGTGCGCCAGTACCTGGAATCGCAGGAGCAGGCCCCGCCCCTCAACACCTTGCTGGAGGTGGAACACCTGGCCACCGTGATGGGCATGGTGCGCGCGGGCCTGGGCATCAGCGTGGTGCCGGCCCTGGCGCTGTTCCACTTCGTGCAGCCTGGCCTGGTGACGCGCCCGCTGGCCGATGCCGACCGCCGGCGCGACCTGTACCTGGTACGCAGGCGCCAGCGCAGCCTGTCGCCTGCCGCCCAGGCCTTCCACGCGCTGGCGCTGGAACATCGGCCCGGTGCGGGCGAGACCACCTGATACGGGGCAGCACGAACCTCGCAGCACAATAGCCCGATCGCCAAACGCATCCGAAAGCCGCCACCGTGGGTGAATTCGACCTGATCCGCCGCTTCTTCCAGCGCCCCGTGCGCCGCGCCGCCCTGGGCGTGGGCGATGACTGCGCCCTGCTCGCCCCGGCGCCGGGCATGCAGCTGGCCGTCTCCAGCGACATGCTGGTCGAGGGCCGGCATTTCTTCGCCGACGTGGACCCGCGCCTGCTGGGCCACAAATCCCTGGCCGTGAACCTGTCCGACCTGGCGGCCTGCGGCGCGCGCCCGCTGGCCTTCACCCTGGCCCTGTCCCTGCCGCGTGCCGATGCGGCATGGACCGAGGCGTTTGCGGCCGGCCTGCTGGCGCTGGCCGACGCCCACGGCTGCGAGCTGGTCGGCGGCGACACCACCCAGGGGCCCTTGAACATCTGCATCACAGTCTTCGGCGAAGTGCCGCCCGGCCAGGCCCTGCTGCGCAGCGGCGCGCGCGCGGGCGACGACATCTGGGTCAGCGGCAGCCTGGGCGATGCCCGCCTGGCGCTGGAAGCCCTGCTGGGCCACACCACCTTGCCACCCGGCACGCTGGCCGCCGCGCGCCAGCGCCTGGAAGCGCCCACGCCGCGCGTGGCCCTGGGCCAGGCGCTGCTCGGCATTGCCAGCAGCGCGCTGGATGTGAGCGACGGCCTGCTGGGCGACCTGGGCCACATCCTCGAGCAATCCCGCGTGGGCGCCAGCCTGGACACGCGCCTGGTCACGCCGCTGCTCGATGCCGGCCGGCACACGCCCCTGGCCATCGACCTGCTGCACCAGTGCACCCTGTCCGGCGGCGACGACTACGAGCTGTGCTTCACGGCCCCGGCCGACAGGCGCGATGCCGTGCAGGCCGCAGGCCGCGACACCGCCACGCGCGTCACGCGCATCGGCTGCATCGAGGAGCAGCCAGGCCTGCGGCTGATCGGCCCGGACGGAGCGGCCATGGCGCCCCGGTGGACCTCGTTCGACCACTTCGCTGCGGCCTGACGCCGCGCCAAACCACTTTCATCCGAGAAGGACTGCCCATGGTTCAACGCTCCGCCCTGCCCGCCCTCTCTGCCCTGGCCGCCGCCTGCTTCCTGCTGGCAGGCACCCCGGTCCAGGCCCAGGCACAAGCCCAGGAAGCCACCATCGCCCGCGCCCCCATCGCGCGCGTCACCCTGTATGCGGGCGTGGCCTCGGTGGAGCGCACGGCGCGCATCACGGCCGCCACGCGCCAGCTGGTGTTCGAGTGCCTGCCCGGCTCCATCGACCCGCAGAGCCTGCAGGTCAGCGCCGATGCCGGCGTGCGCCTGGGCGACTACAAGCTGCAGTCGCAGCCGCGCGAACTGGCCTCCAAGGCCTGCGCCAGCCCGCTGGAGCAGCAGATCCGCACGCTGGAAGACCAGTTGGCCGCGCTGGAGGCCGACGAGTCCGCCGCCAAGCTCGTGGGCGACTACCTGCAAGGCCTGGCCAAGCCCGGCGATGACGCCAAAGCCCCCGCCCTGCCCGCCGCCAGCCAGCTGGGCGCCGCCACCGAGGCGCTGCGCAGCACCAGCCGTGGCAACACGCTGCGCGCCCACCAGATCCTGCGGCAAAAGCAGGCGCTGCAGGAGCAGCTCAGGCCGCTGCAGCTCGAACGCGACCGCACGGGCGCAGGCAACGCCCAGGTGATGAAGGTCACCGTGCAACTGGCCAGCCCGGCCGATGCCAATGTGCAGCTCACCTACCAGGTGCGCGGCCCGAGCTGGCAGCCCACCTACCGCGCCC
The DNA here is from genome assembly GCF_043104845.1 of Delftia sp. WSY_7. Taxonomy (NCBI): domain Bacteria; kingdom Pseudomonadati; phylum Pseudomonadota; class Betaproteobacteria; order Burkholderiales; family Comamonadaceae; genus Delftia; species Delftia sp. WSY_7. Next base: position 27,651 of record NZ_JBICLB010000010.1, read on the forward strand.
AGCTGGACCCGGCCAAGGGCACGGTGGCCATCGAACGCCTGGCCCTGGTGGCCCAGAACAGCGGTGAGGACTGGAGCCAGGTGCAGCTGCTGCTGTCCACGGGCCAGCCTTCGCGCAGCACGCAGGCGCGCCTGCCCAATCCCTGGACCCTGGATGTGGAACGGCCCCGCCCCGTGGCCGCCATGGCCCCTGCGGCAGCGCCGGCCCCGGCGGCCCCTGCGATGATGCTGGAGCGCGCCCGCAAGCCCGGGGCGGCCAGCGAGGCCGCCGAACTGCCGGTGCTCGATGTCGCCAGCCTCAACACCGCCTACGCCACGCAGTTCTCCGTGCCCTACCGCATCAGCGTGCCCTCCAGCAGCGAGCGCGTGACCCTGGCCCTGGGCTCGCAGAACCTGCCGGCCACCTTGCTCACGCGCACGGCGCCCGCCGTGGAAGAGGCCGCCTACCTGGTGGCCCAGCTGGCCGTGCCGGCCGGTGTCTGGCCCGCAGGCCCCGTGGCCCTGTTCCGCGACGGCGCCTTCGCCGGCCAGGGCCGGCTGGACTTCGGCAACGCCGCCGCGCTGGCCCAGGGCCTGTCCTTCGGCCGCGATGACAAGGTGGTGGTGCGCAACCTGCCCGTGGACTCGGCCACGGGCAGCGGCGGCCTGCTCAGCAGCAGCACCGAACGCCAGGTCACGCGGCGCTTCCAGGTGGACAACCGCCATGACCGCGCCATCGAGCTGCAAGTGGTGGACGCCGCACCCGTCTCGCGCAACGAGCAGATCCGCGTGCAGTCCCAATACAACCCGCAGCCGTCCACCACGCGCTGGAACGACCGCAACGGCATGATCGCCTGGCAGCAGCCGCTGGCCGCTGGCGCCAGCGCCAGCTTCGAGGCCCGCCACCAGATCCGCCATCCGCAGGATCTGGCGGTCGAAGAGCGTCAGTGAAGCACCAGGGCCGCGCTTATGATCTCGCCCCATGAGTGACGCGCCGCTGCGGCCGGAGGTTTCCGGCGATCCTGCTACCCCCACCTATGCCTCTGCGGCGCGCCCACCGGAAGGCCCGCCGCAGGGCGGCATGGCACGCCCCACGCTGGAATTCATGATGTCCCACCCGGCCCACTTCATCGCCATGGGGCTGGGCTCGGGGCTGGGGCGCATCGCGCCCGGCACCGTGGGCACGCTGTGGGCCTGGCTGTCCTTCCTGCTGCTGCAGCACTGGTTCACGCCCCAGCAGATCGGCCTGCTGATCGCGGGCAGCATTCCGCTGGGCTGGTGGGCCTGCACGGTCACGGCGCGCCACATGCGCGTGGCCGACCCGGGCAACCTGGTCTGGGACGAGATCGTGGCCTTCTGGCTGGTGCTGTGGCTGGTCATGCCCACGGGCTTCTGGGGCCAGCTCATCGCCTTTGGGCTGTTTCGCTTCTTCGACGCCGCCAAGCCCCAGCCCGTCAAATGGGCCGACCGGTGCTTCAAGGGCTTCGGCTGGCGCGGCGGCTGGGGGATCATGTTCGATGACCTGGTGGCCGCCTTCTGCACGCTGCTGGTCATCGCCCTGTGGCGCCATTTCATCGGCTGAAGGAGCTGGCATGAGCGCATCCAACGAACTCGTCGAAACCCTGGCAGGCCTGCTGCTGCAGCGCGGCTGGATGCTGGCCACGGCCGAGAGCTGCACGGGCGGCATGATCGCTGCGGCCTGCACGGACCGCGCCGGCTCCAGCGAATGGTTCGAGCGCGGCCTTGTCAGCTACTCCAACGCGGCCAAGCACGACCTGCTGGGCGTGCCCGAGGCGCTGATCGCCGAACACGGCGCCGTGAGCGAGCCCGTGGCGCGCGCCATGGCCGAGGGCGCCGTCGCCCACTCACGCGCGCAGTGCAGCGTGGCCGTGACAGGCGTGGCCGGGCCGGGCGGCGGCAGCGCCGCCAAGCCCGTGGGCACGGTCTGGTTCGGCTGGAACGTGTACGGCACCACGCACAGCGAATGCCTGCGCTTTGACGGCGACCGCGCCGCCGTGCGCCAGGCCACCGTGGCACACGCCTTGCAGCGCCTCAATGCGCTGATCAGCGCAAGGCTTTTATGAGCCGGTGCGCGATCTCCTGCAGCGGTGCAGGCAGGGCGCGGTAGCTTTCCAGCAGGCGCTGCTCGTCCACGGGCAGCGGCGCGTTGTCGTCTTCAAGCCCCGCCGTCAACTCCAGCGCCGTGGTCTGCAGCGCCAGGGCCACGCGGGCCAAGGTGTCGTTCTTGAGGGTGCGGATGGCCCCCGATTCGATCTGCGACACGGCCGAGGCCGTGATGCCTGCGGCCTCGGCCAGCCGGCCCTGGGTCATGCCCAGTTCGGCGCGGCGGGCGCGTATGCGTTCACCGATATGTCTCATGGCCCGTGCATCCAAAGCCTGTGGCACGGACGCTCAGGCGCCGTGGCACTTCTTGAACTTCTTGCCGCTGCCGCAGGGGCAGGGGTCGTTGCGGCCCGGCTGCTCGCCCTTGACGATGGTTTCCTGGCGCGGGCCCATGCTCTTCCAGATCTGGCGCAGGTCGTACAGCGCCCAGATGGCCTCGCCGAACTGCTCCACGCGCTCCTGGCTGGTGCTGGCGGGGCCGTCCTCGTCGTACATGCAGACTTCGGGCTTGCCGGTGTCGTCCTCGGTCAGGGCCACGACGGCGTTGAGCGCCTCGTTGAGCCAGCCGGCGGCTTCCTTGTCGCGCGGGGCGGCCCATTCCTCGGCCCAGTTCTCGACCACGAACATGAAGCCCAGCGCCCAGATCTGGCCGAACGAGGGAATCTCGCCGTCATCGGGACGCTCTTCCTCGGGCAGCGACAGGATGGCGCCGCGCATGTCCATGGCCTCGGGCTGGAAGGTGCGGTCGTCTTCCAGCGTCTTCACATCGGCGTCCAGCTGGGTGCGGATCTCGTCCATGCGCAGGCCCACCAGCTCCAGAAAACGCGCCTGCTGCGCCGCGTCCTTGAACACTTCCATCAGCGGCAGCGGCTGGCCCTCGGCCACCTCCAGCGTGCCGCCGTCGCCCAGCAGCATGGGCAGCCACTCGGCGGCCGGCACCTCGCGGCGCGTGCAGATCAGCGCCGTCAGGAAACCGTCGCAGAACTCCCACTGCGGAATCTCCTCGCCGCGCGTGCGCAGCTCGTCGAGCAGATCGTCAAGCTCCTCCAGCGCCTCGGGCGTCAGGGCAGGCTCGTCGGGCAGGGCGGTGGCTTCGTGGGCGTCGTTGGACATGGCGGGAATCTCTAGGGGAAACAGGGAGAAGGAACCGGCCACGGCCAGCCCCTCGAATGAATGGCCCGCAGTGTAGCCGCGCCGCCATGTCCGTGGCGCCCGGTCGGAACTGGCGCCCACGGGGCCCTATCGCCCCACATGGCCCACGTGGCCCACCCGCTACCCGGCTCCCTGCCAGGCCGGGAGCATGGAAAGCCCCACCCATTCCCCGACCCGGCTCATCGTCAAATTCTGCAAAGCGCCGCTGGCGCCGCCAAAGACTGCCACCAGTGCCCATGTCTGCTCGTCGAAACCGCGGGTCGTGCAGCAGGCCATCTGGGGCAGGCACAGCGCCTCGGACTGGTCCTGGGCCAGCAGGCTGACGAACTCCTGCGCGGTCACGGTCTCCGGATCCAGGCCCATGGGCCAGGACCCCTTCCAGCGCTGCGCATCCAGGGTCACGCTGTGCACGCCCCATGTCGGAGCGCCTGGCATGTCGCCCCAGGCCAGGCGTTGAAGGACCAGGCCCAGCCCCGTCTCCGCCCATGTCACCGGGTAAGGCGGGGCGTGATCGATCTTCAGCAGCTGCGCATCGCTCAATCCCGCCTGGTGCAGAGCCAGGCGCAGGTAATCCTGCCGGCTGTGCCGTCCCAGCGTGCGCAACACGGCATCCATCAACGGGGCGATGGGCTGTGGCTTCATGGTGCTTTCCATTCAAAACCCGTCAAACCGGCTCATATAGGCATCGCATGCCAGTAGCCACGCATGTTCATCATTCGAGCCCGAAGGCGGTGGGCCGATGAAGTTGTTGAGCCGGGATTTGGCACGAATCGGCTTGAGCAGGCGCGCTGCCTCGCCAAAGGCTGGCAGTGTCAGTCCCTTATCCATGTCCCCCAACCCCGGAAAATCTCCTGCCCGAATCCCCAGGCAGTTGCCCACATCCCCGGCGGAAAGGTATTGGCTGGCCTGCACCTGCTTGCGCACCGCCTCCCGCCCGCCCAGTTTTTCCAGCAAGGCATCGCTGACAAAACTCAGCCAATTGATACTGTACATGGCGTTGTTGAAGTCATGGCTTATCAACGCAAGGCTGCCCAAGGCATTCAATCCAGGAAACCGCTGCAAATAGGGATAGAGTACTTGCTACCCTTGGCTAATAGGTCCGATATTTCGTTCTTCAACCGTTGACATGACTCCCCACCCTGCAATGGCCCAGAAGGGTTGCATCAATTCCACCACCTGAGAGGTAATGCGACCCACATTGCTTTCTGGCGGCTGGTTGATGATCCACCACGCGGGAAATGCCATGCGAATGAAAGACATGGAAGGACCTATTCCAGGGGAGGTGTGCCGGTCATGTAGCCATGTGAACTCTTCGTTAGCGATGCAACAGCGAAGACGAAAGTTTTGTGCATTATCCGTCCACGCTTCCGGCGGCTTTGGCGAGCCAGAGGCCAGGTGAAACATCATTGCATAACCTTTAGGATTATCCAGGCTCTTTTGCTTCTTCGTGGTCAGTTTCTTCTGCGCCGCACTACTGATTAATCTAGCCGGCATACCATCATGCCAGTAAACCAGCTTCTCTTTACCGACAGCCTCACAAAAGAGATCAACCACCTTCCATGCACGCTCACGCACAGCCAGAGAATCTCCTTCATGAAATACCATTTCAATGGTCCAGCCTGCTCGTGCGCAAATACATCCAAATCTATCCTGCAACGCCATCCCCTTGAGAATATCCAGTGTTTCCACCATGTTGGTGCCCGATTTTTCATTGACCGATGGCCAGTCGAAGTCATGTCTTGCATCCATTGCCGCTCCTCCACTCCTTAATAATCCCCGGAAATCAGAAAAAATCAAACCGACTCATATAGGCATCGCATGCCAGCAGCCATGCATGCTCATCATTGGAGCCAGAAGGCGGCGGTCCGATGAAGCTGTTGAGGCGGGATCTGGCACGGACAGGCTTGAGCAGGCGCGCCGCCTCGCCAAAGGCGGGCAGCGTCAGTCCTTGATCCATATCCCCCAGACCAGGAAAGTCTCCCGCACGGATTCCCAGGCAGTTGCCCACATCCCCGGCCGAAAGATACTGACTGGCCTCCACCTGCTTTCGCACGGCCTCTCGCCCGCCCAGTTTTTCAAGCAAGGCATCACTGACAAAACTGAGCCAGTTGATGCTGTACATGGCGTTGTTGAAGTCATGGCTCATCAACGCAAGACTGCCCAGGGCATTCAAACCCGGGAAACGCTGCAGGTAGGGATACAGTATTTGCTGCCCTTTGCCGTCGGGTCCGATATTGCGTTCTTCCACTGCAGGCATGATGCCCCAGCCTGCAATGGCCCAGAAGGGCTGCATCAACTCCACTAGCTTGGTGGTAATTTTTCCCACATTGCGCTCGGGCGGTTGATCAAGAATCCACCAGATAGGAAATGCCATGCGAATGAAAGACATTGCAGGGCCTATGCCAGGTGATTGATAGCGATCCTTCATCCAAAGCCCTTCGTCGTTGTTGATACGGCAGTAAAGACGAAAGTCTTGTGCATTCTCCACCCAATCGTCTGGAGGTTTTGGATTGCCTGTTGCTAGATCAAACATCATTGCAAACCCCTTCGGATTATTGAGCGTACTGGGCTTATGCTTTTCCATTCTCGCCCTCCCTTTCTCGCTGGCCATGGCAACAGGAGCCATTCCCCACCATATTGCAAGCTTCTCAGCACCAACGGTTTCAATGAATAGATCTATCACCTTCCAAGCGCGCTCGCGCACAGCCAATGAATCCCCTTCATGGAATACCATCTCGACGGTCCAGCCAGCTCTTGCGCAAATATTGCCAAAATTATTCCGCAATACCAGTGCCTTGAGAATATCCAATGTCGCCGCCATGGCAGCATCCGCTTCCCGATTGCCTGAGGGCCAATTGAAATCATGTTCCGCAGCCATCGTCATCTCCCTGTACCTTCAGAATCCCATAAATCAGAACAGATCAAACCGGCTCATATAGGCATCGCATGCCAGTAGCCACGCATGTTCATCATTCGAGCCAGAAGGCGGCGGTCCGATGAAGCTGTTGAGCCGGGATCTGGCGCGCAAAGGCTTGAGCAGGCGTGCCACCTCGCCAAAGGCGGGCAGCGTCAGCCCCTGGTCCATATCCCCCAGTCCTGGGAAATCTCCTGCACGGATTCCCAGGCAGTTGCCGACATCACCGGCCGAAAGATACTGGCTGGCCTCCACCTGCTTGCGCACCGCTTCCCGCCCACCCAGTTTTTCCAGCAATGCATCGCTGACAAAACTCAGCCAGTTGATGCTGTACATAGCGTTGTTGAAGTCATGACTCTGCAAGGCGTGGCTACCTAAAGCATTCAATCCTGGAAATCGCTGAAGATAAGGATAGAGTATTTGCTGACCTTTTCCGTCGGGATCGATATTGCGCTCTTCCACAGCAGACATGATGCCCCAACCCGCCGTAGCCCAGAAAGGCTGCATCAATTCCACCACTTGAGAGGTGATCCAACCGACATTGCGCTCGGACGGTTGATTCAAAACCCACCATGCAGGAAATGCCATGCGGATGAAAGACATGGCAGGCCCTATTCCAGGTGATTGATAGCGATCCTTCATCCAAAGCCCTTCGTCGTTGTTGATACAACAGTAAAGGCGAAAGTCTTGTGCATTGTTTTCCCACAGTTCAGGCGGCTTTGGCTTTCCGGAAGCCATATGAAAAATCAGTGCATAACCTTTAGGATTGTCTAGGCTCTTCTGCTTCTTCGCGGTCAACTTCTTTTGTGCCATTGCGCTGGTCAGCATGGCAGGCATTCCGTCATACCAATAAACCAATTTCTCCTTCCCTACGGCCTCACAAAAAAGATCAACCACTTTCCATGCACGTTCACGCACAGCCAAGGAATCTCCCTCATGGAACACCATTTCAATGGTCCAGCCGGCTCTTGCACAGACATCACCGAACTGATTGCACAGTACCAGCGCCTTGAGAATATCCATCGTCGCCACGGTGGCTTTTTGCAGCTCTCTGGTGCTCAAAGGTTTTTTGAAATCTTTTGCCATATTCATCCTCCATATCTCACCGTACCGAAGCCATCGTTTCAGAATGACAACCCAAGGACTCTTGCCAGTGCAGTCCCTACCGCGCCTACACCTCGAAGTACCCGCCCCAGTGCGGACGCACCGGCCGCAGCCCCCACCGCAGCCGACGTATCCGCATTCACCCGCTCTGCCAAAGAGATGGCCTTTTCCCTGTTGGCCTGCCATCGCGCTGCCTGGTTCAACACACTTTCGTTCGACTTTTCTCCATCGCTGTCGCAAGCGCAGCTTCCGGCGTCCAAGGCCTTCTGGAGAAACTTGTCTTCGAAAATTTCTCGGTACGCATGAAACTGACTCTTGCCGTCTGGCCCTTCAGCATTGGAAAAGCCATCCCCCGGAAACTTCATCTCATAGACCCGCTGCACGTTGTCCAGCACAGGCGGAAGGCGCGGGTTCTTCACCACGACCACATCCGGGATGCGCGAGCCCGCAGGCCGGCTGCGCGTGGGTCGTACGGGCTCCCTGCGCGACATGACGGGGGTCTTGTTCAGGTACGGCACTTCCTGCTTGTAGTAGCCCCGGTAGCCTTCAAACCCGTCGGCCTGCATGACCACGCCGGCCACGCAGCGCTGGCCCAGGCCGCCGGTCATGCAGCAGCAAAACAGCTCGCACAGCGCCCTGCGGTCCAGTTCATTGTCGAAGTCCCGGGTGCCGCATACCTTGTTGAAGCCCACAAGCACGACGGCCTTGCACAGGTCCCTGGACCGCTTCAGGCGATTGAGGGCGATGAAGGCGGGGACCAGTTGCTCGCAGCTCATGCACCCGGGCCCTCCAGGGGCGAGGAGGACTCGCCTGCCGACGTACGCCGCCGCACCACGTCCCAGATGCCCATAGGCAGTTCAAGCATCATCAACTGGATGCGTCCCTCAGGCGGCAGGTCGGTGCGCGAGAGAAACTTGCGCACGGCGGGAAACTCGTCGAAGCGTTCGCCAAACTGGTGGCGCAAGGCCAGGAAGCCGATGACATCGTCCGGCGTCGACAGGCCCCAGCCCACCGCGCAGTCAAGGCCTCGCCGGGTATGGGCCAGCAGCCTGTCATGCGGCCAATCCTGCTCGCTGAGATGGCAGGTCTGCCGCACGATGGCGGCAATCCCTTCTTCGCTGGGCACGAGGTTGCGGCGCAGCGTGCGCTGCATTTCCAGGGTTGAAATTTCCATCATGGCGAAGACACCTCCCATTGCCTGTTGTCCAGGCGCGCCAGGCCTGTGACGTGGTCCAGAAACTTGCGTTGCGCCATGCCGACCCAGATCCCCTCGGGATGCGGTGCCAGGCAGGCGAGGATGCTGTGGCCGCGGAACCAGTCCCCCAGATGCGCCGGGTCGAACTGCGCCAGCAGGCGAGGCAGCACGCGCGGGTCGTAAAAGCGCAGCCACAGCCGCTGGCCGCCGTCTCCCCTGGCCTGCAGAAACCGCTTGAGATGGCGCTTGAGCGCAGGGGCCGGCAGCCGGCTGATCAGGAAAATGCCCCAGTGCGCCTGCCAGCCTTCATGCGGCCAGCGCTGGAACAGCGGACTGCCTGCATGCACCCGCATGAGATAGGGCGCGTAGCGCGCATAGCGGGCGGCGGGCATGCCGTCATACAGGCAGGTCATGCCGGACTGCGGCGGCTCGGCCAGGATGGCGTCATGCAGGTGCTCATCCGCCGCCGCGTCCACGATGGCGTAGAGCAGGCCGTCATAGGTCGCCGCCACCTTTTCGAGCACGGCCTGGCGTGCCATCTGGAGGTCGTCCGGCGTGCCGGGGCCTGGGGGGATCAAGGTGGACATGGCGATTCAGTCCTCCATGGCCGACACGAAGGCGGCCCCCGATTGCGCGGCTTCGGCCAGGCACCGGCCCGCATTCGCACCGATCCAGACGGTGGTGCAGCCCGAGACGACCACGCCGCCGTGCACGGTCCTGTCCCCCATGCGGGCTGCGGGCCTGCCGCCGATCAGTACCGTGGCTTCGCCTTCGGCAATGGCGTCGGGCGGCGAACGGGGGCACAGCGCCTGGTCCGTGACCCTGGCCGCCGGCATGCCGCCGATGAGCACATCGGCCTGGCCGGAGAGAATGGCGCCGCCCCCGTGGGCGGGGCAGGCGTGCACGTCGCCCACTCTTGCTGCAGGTTGTCCCATGCGAGTGCCCCGGGTTCAGCAGTTGATCTTCACCAGCGGCGACTTGATCTCGACCATGGCCGGAGAGATCTCGATGGAGCTCGCCCCCGATTGCAGCCGGATGCTTCGGGTGCCGGTGACGATGACCTGTTGCCCATCGACCGTCAGCGTGGTGCCCGCCGCCAGGGCCAGCTGTCCGCCCGCATCGACCAGGCTGTTGGCGCCCACCCGCAGCGCGTGGTCGTTGCCGACGTTGACCGCCTGGTCCTGCCCTACCTCGGTGCTGTCGTTGTTCTGGATGGTGCTGCTGCGGTTGTTGCCCACGATGAGGCCTTCATCGTTTCCAACCTGCGCGCTGCGGTTGCGCCCCACGGTCCGGCTCCAGTCCATCCCCACGCTGTCGCTTCGCAGGACACCCACGTTGCTCATCAGCACCGCGCCTACGTTGAGGTTGTAGGCACACCCCACGGTGACCATCTTGAACAGGCCCGTGCCCTGCGTGTAGCCGATGCCCACGGTTTCGGATTTCATGCGCCCCGTGGCCAGGGTCCAGTTGCGGCCGATGCTGTCGCGTCCATTGGCATCCACGGTTTTCGTGCGGTTCTTGCAGATGCGGATGCTTTCATCCAGGTCCACCGTGCGCGTGCGGTTCTGGTGGACGGTGAGGGTCTCGTCCAGGTCCACCACCTCCGTGCGCCAGCCGTGGACATCGATCTTCTCGTTGCGGTCCACGGTCTCCGTGCGGTCGCGGTGGATGACATTGGTCTCGTCCCGGTCTACCGTCTTGCGCCGGTCGTTGCCCACCCATTTGTCTTCGTCGTTCTCGACTTCGGTGAGCTGGTCCTTTTGCGCGTGCAGCCACAGCTGTTCGGCGCCCGCCTTGTCCTCGAAGCGGATGGCGTTGGCGTCGCCC
>NZ_JBICLB010000011.1:0-51924 GCF_043104845.1 Delftia sp. WSY_7
CAGGCATGTATTTGAATGGCATGCCACCCATTGATCTTCAATGCCATTCAACCCTCCATCGCGCCTTGAATTTCGCCTTGAACTGCGAATGCATTGCGCGTGCTCACACTCCCAAATACCGTTCCCACAGCGCTCTGTCCCCATCCAGCGCGGCCGAGTCTCCGCTCCACACGACCTTGCCGCGCTCCAGGATGAGGTGGCGGTCGGCCAGGCCCAGCAGGCGCTCCACGTATTTGTCGATGACCAGGATGGTCTGGCCAGCGGCGCGCAGCTGGGCCAGGCAGGACCAGATCTCTTCGCGGATGCGGGGGGCCAGGCCCTCGGTGGCTTCGTCCAGGATGAGCAGGCGCGGGTTGGTGACCAGGGCGCGGCCTATGGCCAGCATTTGCTGTTCACCGCCCGACAGTTGGTTGCCCATGTTGGAGGCGCGCTCGCCCAGGCGGGGGAACAGGGCGAACACGCGCTCGGGCGACCAGGGCTGTGCCGCGCCGGGACTGCCCGAATTGCGATGTGCCACAAAGGCCGTCAGGTGCTCGCGCACCGTGAGGTTGGGAAAGCACTGGCGACCTTCGGGCACGATGGCCACGCCGGCGCGGGCGATGCGGTCGGTGGCCCAGCCGGCGATGTCCTGCCCGGCAAACACCATGCGGCCGGCGCGCAGCGGCAGCTGGCCCAGCAGCGTGCGAAGCAGCGTGGTCTTGCCCATGCCGTTGCGGCCCAGCAGGGTGATGACCTGGCCTGCCTCGATGCGCAGGTCCACGCCGAACAGCACCTGGCTGGGTCCGTAGCCGCTTTGCACGGCCTGCATTTCGAGCATCACGCGCCCTCCTTCACTTCTTCGTCTCCCAGGTAGGCCTGGCGCACATCGGCGTTGCCACGTATCTCGTCGGGCGTGCCGGTGGCGATGATGCGGCCGTAGACCAGCACGGAGATGCGGTCGGCCAGGCGGAACACGGCCTGCATGTCGTGCTCCACCAGCAGCATGGCGGCGCGGCCGCGCAGGGATTCGATCAGCTCGGTCAGGCGCAGTGTTTCATCAGGCCCCATGCCGGCCATGGGTTCGTCCAGCAGCAGCACGCCGGGCCGCGCGGCCAGGGCCAGCGCGAACTCCAGCTTGCGCTGCTCGCCGTGCGGCAGCGTGCCTGCGGGGCGCTGCAGCAGGCTGGCGTCAATGGCGCATTCGCGCGCCAGCTCCCGGGCCTGCTCGTAGAGCGCAGCCTCGGCCGCGCGCGGGCGCCAGAAGCGGAAACTGCTGCCGGCATGCGCCTGCACGGCCAGCACCAAGTTGTCCAGCACGCTGGACTGCTTGAAGATGTTGGTGATCTGGAACGACCGCGACAGCCCCGCCGCCACGCGCTGGTGGGCGTTGAGCGCGCTCACGTCGCGCCCGGCCAGTGCCAGGGTGCCGGCGTCGGCCGCCAGCGTGCCCGACAGCAGATGGATGAGCGTGGACTTGCCCGCGCCATTGGGGCCGATCAGCGCATGGATCTCGCCAGGCGCCAGCGACAGCGAGACATGGTCGGTGGCCAGCAGCGCGCCAAAGCGGCGCACCAGGCCCTTGGCCTCCAGGGCCGGGGTGGGGATGGAGATAGGTGTGGCCGCGCCGCTCATGCCTGCCTCCCGCGTGCGGACCACAGGCCCGTCAGGCCGCGTGGCGCGCCGAACACCACGCACAGCAGCAGCAGGCCCAGCGGCAGGTGCCAGTACTCGGTCCACATGCGAAGCACTTCCTCCAGCGTCAGCATGACGACGGCGCCGGCCACGCCGCCCCAGCGCAGGCCCACGCCACCGACCAGCACCATGATCAGCAGGTTGGCCGACTGGGTCCAGTGCATGAGGCTGGGGGAGATGAACAGGTTGTGGTTGGCCAGCAGCGCGCCTGCCAGCCCGGCCACGGCGCCGCTGAGCACAAAGGCTGCCAGCTTGATGCGGTAGACCGGGTAGCCCAGCGACTCCATGCGCGACTCGTTCTCGCGCACGCCCTGCAGCGCCTTGCCGAAGCGCGAATCCACCAGCCGCCCGAACACGGCCATCAGCACCGCGAACAGCGCCAGCACCACGTAGTAGAAGGACACATCGTGGCCCAGGTCCAGCCCGGGCAGAACGGAATGGCCGGGCAGGTTCAGCCCGTCCTCGCCGCCGTACTGGCGCAGCGAGATGAAGATGTAGAACAGCATCTGCGCAAAGGCCAGCGTGATCATGATGAAGTACACGCCGCGCGTGCGCAGCGACACGGCGCCCGTGGCGGCGGCCAGCAGCCCGGCCAGCAGCGCGGCGGCCGGCCAGGCCACCAGGGCCGAGGTCACGCCGTTCATGGCCAGGATGCCCACCGCATAGGCCCCCGCACCGAAGAAGGCCGCGTGCCCCAGGGCCACCATGCCGCCATAGCCCAGGATGAGGTTCAGGCTGGTGGCGGCCAGCGCGTAGATCAGCACGCGGCGCACGAAGGAGATGTAGAAGTCCAGCCCCAGCGCCGGAGCCACCAGCGGGAACACCGCCAGCGCCAGCAGCGCGAGCGCGGTCCAGAAGAACCGGGCCTGGAACCTGCCCTGTAATGTGCTGTGTTCCATGCTCAGCCTCGCGCGGGGAAAAGGCCGGAAGGCCGGTACACCAGCACCACCGCCATCAGCACGTAGATGGAAATCGCCGCCAGCGTGGGCCCCACGCTGGATGCCACGGCCGGGGAGAACACCTGGCGCAGCAGCATGGGCAGGAAGGCCCGCCCGGCCGTGTCCACCATGCCCACCAGCAAGGCGCCAACCAGGGCGCCGCGTATGGAGCCTATGCCGCCGATGACGATGCACACCAGCACCAGGATGAGGATGTCCTCGCCCATGCCCACCTGCACCGAGGTGATGGGCCCCAGCAGCGCGCCCGCCACCGCCGCCAGCATGGCGCCCAGCGTGAACACGCCCAGGAACAGCAGCGGCACGCGCACGCCCATCAGCGTGGCCATCTGGCGGTTGGAGGCGCCTGCCCGCACCAGCACGCCGGCGCGCGTGCGCGTCACGAACCAGTACAGGCCCAACGCGGCGGCCAGGCCGAAGACGATGATCATCAGCCGGTAGGCCGGGTACATGAGATCGGGCAGCAGCTGCACGGGCCCGGACAGCGCGGCCGGCATGTTGAGCATCACCGGCGCCGGGCCCCAGACCATCTTGACCAGGTCATTGGCGATGAGGATGACCGCATAGCTGCCCAGCACCTGGGCCAGGTGGTCGCGCACGGCAAGGCGCCGTATCAGCACCAGCTCCAGCACCATGCCCGCCACGCCCGTGGCCACGGCCGCCACCAGCACCGCCGCCGTGAACGAGCCCGTGCGCTGCAGGGTCTCTGCCGCCACATAGGCGCCCGCCATGTACAGCGAGCCATGGGCCAGGTTCATGATGTCCATGATGCCGAACACCAGGGTCAGCCCGGCCGCGATCAGAAACAGCATCAGCCCGAACTGCAGGCCATTGAGCAATTGCTCCAAGAGCAGCGTCCACGTCATCCACACGCCCCCTGCCGCGGGCGCATCGGCCCGCGCGCGGTCAACAAATCATCCGGCTTTGAAAATCAAGATCAAGGCACGCCGCGCCCGACGGGGGCGCGGCGGCGGGGTCACATCTTGCAGTCGTTGACGTAGACGTCCTGATATTTATCGAACACCTTGCCCACCAGCTTGTTGGTGATGCGGCCGCTGCCATCCTTCTCGATCACGCGCTGGTAGTAGGCCTGGATGGGGTAGTGGTTCTTGCCGTACGTGAAGGGGCCGCGCACCGAGGCGTAGTCGGCCTTCTCCAGCGCCTTGACGATGGCCTGGCGGTCCGAGGCCTTGCCGCCGGCCTGCTTGACCGCCGCATCCATGGCCATGATCACGTCATAGGCCTGGGCCGCGTAGACCGAGGGGTTGCGGCCCTTGTACTCCTTGCGGAAGGCCTCGACGAAGGCCTTGTTCTGCGGCACGTCCAGGTCATGCGCCCACTGCGCGGTGTTGACCATGCCCAGCATGGGCTCGCCCACGGCCTGGATCACGTCCTCGTCGGCCGAGAAGCCCGGGCCGATCAGCTTGACGCTTTGCGACAGCCCCGTGGACACGAACTGCTTGACGAAGTTGATGCCCATGCCGCCCGGCAGGAAGATGTAGACCGCATCGGGCTTGGCCGCGCGGATCTGGGCCAGCTCGGCCGCATAGTCGATCTGGCCCAGCTTGGTGTAGACCTCTTCGCCGGGCGCGGTCTTGTAGCCGCGCTTGAAGCCGACCAGCGCATCCTTGCCGGCCGGATAGTCGGGCGCCATGATGAACATCTTCTTGAAGCCACGGTCGGCGGCCAGCTTGCCGGCTGCCTCGTGGAAGGCATCGTTCTGGTAGGACGTGCCGAACCAGAACGCATTGCACTGCGCGCCCGCGAACTGGCTGGGGCCGGGATTGTTGGACAGGTAGGGCACCTTGGCGCCGAACAGCGCCGGGCCCACGGCCAGGGCCACGTTGGAGCCGATGGGGCCGGTGAAGAAATCCACCTTGTCGCGCTGTATGTAGCGCGTGACCAGCTGGCGCGCCTGGTCGGGGTTGCCGCCCATGTCGGTCTGCAGGAACTCGGCCGGCTGGCCGCCCAGCTTGCCGCCCAGCTGCTTGATGGCGAGGTTGAAGCCGTCACGCGCCTCGGCGCCCAGCGCGGCAAACGGCCCGGAAATATCGTTGGCGATACCGACCTTGATGGTGTCCGCCTGCGCGAGCGCGGGAACAAAGGCAGGGGCCAGGGCCGCTGCGGCCAGGAAGGGGGTGAGGAAACGCATGCTGCTGTGCTCCTTGCGCGGGCCGCGCGGATGACAATCGGTGGTGAGGCAGTCTTCCGTCACGCTGGACGGGAAACTCTGTAAGGGCTGGAACGGTTGGCGCGGGTCTTAGTTTAGGTTTAAAGTATTTTGCAGAACAAGTCTGGGACTTGTACCAATACCTGCCATACAAACCATTTCGCGCCATCTCCGTTCCAATGCCCGCACTCTACCGTCACTACGACCGCGCCGGACTCGATGTCCAGTACAACGCCCGCGCGACGGTACCCGACATCACCCCCATCATCAAGGCCTATGCCGACGACAGCCGGGCCGCGCGCCAGAGCCTGCCCTGCGCGCTGAACGTGGCCTATGGCGAGCATGCCGACGAGCTGCTGGACATTTTCCCGGCAGCAACCGGGGCGGCAGGCGCCCCTGTTCTCTTCTTCATCCATGGCGGGTACTGGCGGCTGCTGTCCAAGGACGACTCCAGCAGCATGGCGCCCACCTTCACGCGCGCCGACGCCGTGGTGGTGGCCCTGAACTATTCGCTGGCGCCCGCCGTCACGCTGGACCGCATCGTGGACCAGACACGCCGCGCCCTGGCCTGGGTGCATGCGCACATCGCCCGCTACGGCGGCGACCCGGGCCGCATCCATGTCTGCGGCAGCTCGGCCGGCGGCCACCTGGCGGGCATGCTGCTGGCCGGCGGCTGGCATGCGGACTACGGCGTGCCCGAGGACGTGGTGCGCGGCGCCGCACCGCTGTCGGGCCTGTTCGACCTGCGCCCGCTGGTGCACACCCACATCAACGAATGGATGCGCCTGAGCGAGCAGGACGCCATTCGCAACAGCCCCGCCCTCCTGCCGCACGGCGCGGCCTGCCCGCTCATCGTCAGCTACGGCGAGAGCGAGACCGATGAATTCAAGCGCCAGAGCGACGACTACCTGGCCGCCTGGAACCAGCGCTGTGGCCCCGGTCCATCGTCAGGCCAGTACGTGGCCATGCCCGGCACCAACCATTTCGACATCGTGCTCACCCTGAACGACCCGGCCAGCCCGCTGACGCGCGCCATCCTCGCGCAGATGGGCTTGAGCGCCCCCACACCGCAGAACCAGCCATGACCCACGCTCCCGACCTGGAGTCGCGCGCCGCGCCCGACGACCACCATGCGCTGCGCCTGTGGCTGCGCATGCTCACCTGCTGCAACCTCATCGAAGGCGAGATCCGCAACCGCCTGCGCAGCGAATTCGACACCACCCTGCCCCGCTTCGACCTCATGGCCCAGCTGCAGCGCGCGCCCGAGGGTATGAAGATGGGCGAGCTGTCGCGCCACATGATGGTGACCAACGGCAACATCACCGGCATCACCGACCAGTTGGAGAAGGAGGGCCTGGTGGTGCGCACCAAGGTGGAGTCCGACCGGCGCAGCTCCGTGCTGCACCTCACCCCGCTGGGCCGCAAGACCTTTGCGCGCATGGCCAAGGCGCATGAGTCCTGGGTCATGGGCATGTTCGGCGACATGCCGCAGGCCAGCCGCAACGACCTGTACCAGGCGCTGGGCGACCTCAAGCAGCAGGTGGTGGCCCACCGCTCGCCCACGGACTGAGCGCGCGCAGACCCACCCCCATTCAGCCCTGCACGCAGTTGCGCCCTGCGGCCTTGGCGCGGTACAGCGCACGGTCGGCCGCTTCCACCAGCGCCACGGCGGCACCTTTGGAGCCGTGGGTAGTGCCTTGTGTAGCGCTTTGTGTAGCGCCTTGTGTCGCGCCAGCCTCACCGCACTGCGCTGTCGCCACGCCGATGCTGGCCGTCACATGGCCGAAGCGGCTGCTGCGGTGCTCCAGGCCCAGGCCCTCGATGCGCGCACGCAGCCGCTCGGCCACCTGCAGCCCGCCGGCATGGTCCGTATTGGGAAGCACCACGGCCAGCTCCTCCCCGCCGTAGCGCGCCGCCATGTCGCCGGGCCGCTGCACGGCCTGGGCCAGGGCGCGACACACTGTCTGCAGGCAGGCATCGCCCGCCACATGGCCGTAGGCGTCGTTGTAGCCCTTGAAATGGTCCAGATCGATCAGCAGCAGCGACAGCGGCGTGCCCTCGCGCACGGCGCGCCGTGCCTCGCGCTCCAGCACCTCGTCGAAGCGGCGCCGGTTGGCCAGGCCCGTGAGCTGGTCCTGGGCGGCCAGCACCTCCAGCCGGCGGTTGGCCTGCAGCAATTCCTCGCGCGCGCTGACCAGGGAGCATTCGGCACGCGAGCGCAGCCGCATCGCCGCCGTCAGCCGCCAGCCGATCAGCGCAATCGCCAGAAACAGCCCCAGCACCACGGCCAGCGTCAGCTGCGCCTGGCGCTGCCAGGAACTGAGCGCCTCGTCGCGGCCCAGGGCCACCGTGGTCACCAGCGGATAGCGCTCGCTGCGCAGGAAGGCATAGATTCTTTCCGTGCCATCCAGGCCCGAGCGGAACGACGCCGTGCCCGACATCGCCCCCGCATAGTGGCGCAGGAAATTGGGCGACTGCGAGAAGTCCCGGCCCAGGTCCTGCTCACGGAAGGGGTGGCGCACCAGCAGTTGCCCGCCCGGCGTGCTCAGTGAAATGGCGCCCTGCTCGCCGATGTCGATCTTGCCGAACAGCCGCAGGAAATTTTCCACACCCAGCGTCACCACGACCACGCCGGCAAACTGGCCCTCGCTGTCGGTATAGCGCCGGCTGATGGTGATCACCCATTCGCTTGTGGAGCGGCTGCGGATCGGCGGCCCGATGTAGATGCCTGACGACGGGTCGTCGCGGTGGTGCGTGAAGAAGTCGCGGTCCGCGCTTTGCGTTCCTGGGGGAAACGTCCCCTTGGACGACATCAGCCAGCGCCCCTGCGCGTCCACGACCAGCAGCTCGTTGAGCTGGTTCAGCAGCTGCTCCTGGCGGTTGACCAGATGCAGCACGCGCTCCAGGTGCGCGGCACCGGCGCCATCCAGCTCCAGCCTTTCGGCAATGCCCAGCAGCAGCATGGAGCTTTGGGTGATCACGCCTTCGGAATAGGTATTCAGCGTCTGCGCCAGATTGCGGTTGACGGTATCCACCTCGGCCAGCGTGCGCTGGCGTGCAGCCACCAACTGCCACACCGTGGCCGCCGACACCGACACGAACACCACGGCCAGCAGCCAGCCCACCAGGCGGGTATCGCGTTTGACGGGCCGACCGCTGCGGCTGCGGCAGGCCCTTGTCCACCAATCCCTCTTCGTCACATGCACCTGCGCCATCTCGGCGGTCTCGCCGCCGTCCGATCTTGGGGTTTTCTGCGTCCGGGTTCAACGCCAGTGCAGCTTCCTTCCGCAAGCGATTCCCGTCCTCGACCCAGGTCGAGCCGGAAAAACCCGCGAACCCGGTATTGTCCCCGGCTTCGGAAAAATCGGCCGGCAGGGTTGGGATTGGGGGTGCTGCCGGCAGTTTCAGGCTGAATGCGGATAGCAGGCCTGTGATCACAGGCCTTATCGTCAAGGCTTGGGTGATCAGCCGGGGCCGTCGCTCGCTGCAGCAAGAAGCGGCACCAAGACATCACCGATCGGGGTCGGAACCCCGCGCGCCCGGCCGCGGCGCGCGATAACGCCGTTGCGGATATCCCATTCGAGCGGACGGCCTGCTTCGCGATCCGCCAGTATGGACGTGCCCAGGTCGGCAGGGGATGCCTGGAACTTGTCGAGGATCGCCTGCGGGACCTCATCGCCCAGTTCAGCACCTTCGGCGCGTGCCACGGCCAGGCACTCCTGCAGGTAGTCCAGTGTGAGCTTGGAGATGTCGTGCCGGCCGTACATGCCCGAGCGGCGATGCGTGAGCGCCATGAGCCCGGCCGCCGCGTTCTGCAGCAGCTTTTGCCAGGCCAGAGATCTGAAATTCGAAACCAGGTCTACCAGGCACCGGGAGCCTTGCAGTGCCTGCGCAACCACGAGGGAGGCCGCTTCGTCAGGCAGGCTGATCCGAGCATCGCTGCGCAGGAGCACCGACCCATCGGATTGCGCCTGCGCAGGGAACCACACGACTGCAGGAACGACTCGCCCCTGAGGGCACAGCGCAGTGACACTCTCCAACTGCTCGACCCCGTTTTGCAGGACACACACGACGGTTTGCGGGCCGCTCAACGCCGCAAGCCATTGCGCAGTGGCAGCGGTCTGAGTCGCTTTGACCGCGAGAAAAACGAGGTCCACCGGGCGTGCAATCTGTGCTGGATCCGTTCTCACCGGCCCGGGAACAACGATGCGAACACCGCTACCTTGCAGCACCAGGCTGTCGCGCGGCGTACGGCCGCAAAGCATGGGCGTGCGGCCGACTTCGTGCAACGCAGCAGCGACGGTTGTCCCGATCGCACCGGGCCCCAGGACAGCGATTCTTGTATGGACTTGTTGATTCACTGAAGCGGATTCCTCGAAACGGATGCTCGGCGCCTGCCTCGACACCTGAAAAGGACAATTATGGAGTGCCACGGGCGCAGTGGAGGGCTGCTCTTGGCTGTGCGTGCATAGGTGCAATGCATCTTGATAGTTTCTCAGTATTCATCCCGGCACAATACACGTCAGTGGACTCTTTCATTGGGCATGCAATATGAGTTGACGAACATTGCAGTATTCCGTAACGATTGACGAATATCCGGCTTTGATATTCCGTGCCTTTTGGCGAATTGCTCGACCGCCGCTGTGTCAAAACGCGTAGTCTGGATGAAGTCCAGGGCTTCGGCATCCGTATTCAAAAACCGTGCGACCGGAGGAATGCTCAAAAGCCATTTCAGCAATCGGAGCGAAATATGATGCTTTGGGGACTTTATTCCAAGAGGTTGTGCCACCTCTGCCAGGAGTTCTCGCAAGTTGGGACTTTGGTCGTCAAGCGCCAGAAGCTCCTGACCGGCCATGGAAGGATCAAAAGCGCAAGCCGAAACCAGCTCGACCAGATAATCCACAGTGACCAATGGCAACCAGTGCTCTGCGCTACCGGGCACTGCAGCCAGTTTTCCCTCCGCCAGATTGCGTATCAGATCCACCAGTGGCTGGCTGCAAGGTATATGTCCCGTGCGGCTATGACCACAGACCGTTGCGGGGTGCACGACGGTCATTTTCCCTCCCTTGGCAGCCATGAACTCCAGGGTCGCGAAATGCGCCTCCAGTTTGCTCCCCTCGTAAGCGCCGACACGCCGATAGACGGCAGGCCAATGAGTCCTTTCCGGATGGCCGGGATCAATTCCGATGCGCTGCAGATGTTCATTGTTCTTCAGCATATAGCCGCCGATCATCACCAGCCGGCTATCTTGCTGCGCTGCCAACAACGCCACGCGCTTTGAACCTTCCACATTCACTGCACGCGAATGCTCCATTGAAAGGCCCCACGCGAAGTGGGCGCCCAGGTGGAACACAACTTCGGCCTGCCGCAAAGCCTCTCGATCGGAAAGACTCAAGCCGAGGCTCTCCTGCTCCAGATCGCCAGCCACGGCAAAGACACGGTTTGCGACACCTCCCAGATTGTCGACCTGCTCCCGCAGTTGCGCCAGGCGCTCCGGGCGACGCATCAGCACCCGAATCGTGTGACCTTTTGCGCTCAGGCATGACACCAGATGCTGGCCGATGAAGCCGGTCCCTCCCGTAACAAAGCACTCCACGCTCATTTTTCTGCTCCTTGGCACGATGAAAAATCGAGTGTAGACTGTCGACCCAACTCTATAGTCAAGCGTTTTTTCATGAATATCGGCGAACTCGAGGTCCGCAGCGGCGCCAGCCGCCATACCCTGCGCTACTACGAGAAGATCGGCCTTATCGCACCATTGCGGCGAAACAACAATTACCGTGTTTACACACCACAAACCCTGCAGGATCTTGGATTTATCCAGCGCGCACAAAGCATGGGATTTTCTCTTGCGGAAATAGGCGAAATTCTGGACGCTCAGAGAAACAAGTCAATCGATTGTGCCGAGGGTGCCAAGTTGATTGAAAAGAAAATGCTGGAAATCAGAAAGAAAATCACTGAGCTCAAAAGCATTTATCGGTATTTGGACGAGGAGCGTGCAAATCTCGAGGCCAGTGCTGCCCAGCAACTTGAGCTTCAGCGACTCAACAACGCCTTGAAGTGAGCTGTCGGCATCCAGACAACAGCGGCAATCGCTGCATGGCTGCTCCCGGCATCACCCGAGTACATCCGCGCAGCCTGGACAGAAAACGCATCTGCCGCGCCAAGGCATGGCGCAGCCATTCATCCACGGCTATGCTCAATACCTTTGCCGTTGCGCAGCCGGCGCCCGCCCTGCAACGGACCTTGACTGTTCAGGACCTCCCATGCACATCGAACCCGGCGTCGTCAGCCCCGAAAAAATCGCCCTCAGTTATGTCACCGCCGCAGCGGCCTTCGGCCTGACCGCCGCCCTGGCACGGCAAAGCCTGCGCGACAACGGCGGCTGGCTCGCGCTGCTGGCCCGCAGTGTCATCACCACCGCGCTGGTGTTCAGCTTCTTCGAGGTGTTTCCGCACGAGCCGGTCGGCGTGTCCGAGGTCCATCTGATCCTGGGCTCGACCTTGCTGCTGATGTTCGGCGCGGGAGCTGCGGCCATCGGCCTGGCGTTCGGCCTGCTGGTGCAGGGCCTGTTCTTTGCCCCCTTCGACCTGCCGCAGTACGGCATGAACGTCACCACCTTGCTGGTGCCGCTGTATGCGGTGAACCAACTGGCGCGCCGGCTGATTCCCGCCGGCACGGCCTATGTGGACATCAGCTACAGGCAGGCCCTGGCCCTGTCCACCACCTACCAGGGCGGCATTGTCCTGTGGGTCGCGTTCTGGGCCATCTACGGCCACGGTGCCAGCCTGGCAACCTTGACCGAGGTGGCAAGCTTCGGTGCTGCCTACATGTGCGTCGTGCTGGTGGAACCCCTGGTGGACCTGGCGGTGCTGTGGCTGGCCAAGCGCCTGGCGACCTTCACCCAAGGGCCGCTTTTCAATACCCGCCTGCACGCCGTTGCCGTCTGACAGGGCCGGCTCCCCCGGTCACGGTTGACGCCCCATAGGGCATCTTGCCCCGGTGCTCCCGCCTTGCCGCCCCCGGGCCACCATGGCAAAGCGGGGAGCGGCAGGTGCATGGACGGCCCCGCGCGCAGCCGTGGCCGCTTCCTCTTGGTCCAGCATGACCAGGTCCCTCTTCATCAGCCTGCCGGCAAGCGAGCTCGGCAAATCCACCGCCTTCCACAAGGCCCCGGGCTTCCAACAGAGCCCGCAGCCCAGCAGTGAGGACGGCTTCGCCATGGTCTGGAGCGGCGGGATGCCTGCGCAGTGCAAGGACCCGGCGTTCGCCTCCGCGACGTGGCCTTGGCAACGCGGCCGACGCCGGAATCGCTGCAGCCGGGTGATCGGGCAAGCCTGAAAACCCGCTTCCTGCGACAATCCGCCCCGCTCGCTTTGCTCCACTGCATCGCGACGGCACGGACCGTCGCCGCATTGCTCCTTGTCTGGCGGCTCTCACAAGGAGCGCGCCTGCGCCGATACCTCCATCGCCCATGGCTCTCGACCCCTTCACCCTGCTCGTTCTCACCACGGCCATGGCGGCCGCTTCGGCGCTGTATCTGGCTGCGGAATGGAGCAGCGTGCGCGAACGCTCGCTGCTGCTGTGGAGCGCGGGGTTCGCCATCATCGTCGTGGGCTGCGTGCTGGCCCTGCTGCGTTCCAGCGGCCATGTGCTGCTGGGCATCTGGTTTCCCAACGGCCTGCTGATCGCCGCCCACTGGCTGTTCCTGGCCGGGGTCGCCGGATTCATGCGCGTGCGGCTGTCGCACTTCTGGTGGCTGCTGGCCGTCGTCTGGCTGGCCATGCTGTTTCTGCCAGACGGGCCCTGGTGGTCCAAGGCGATGCTGGGCATCCAGTCGCTGCTGATCGCCATCACCACCTTGCGCGCCGGCCTGCTGCTGCGCCCGCATGGCGGCGCGCTGGGCATGGGCGCGGCGCAGTTGAGTTTCGTGCTGCTGGCCCACGGCCTGTTCTACCTCGCCAAGGCAGGATCGACCGTGGCGCTGGACGCCTTCGTCAACCTGGGCAGTTTCCGCGGCACGGTGATCCTGATCTCGCTGGTGGAGGGCGTGATGGCGATCATGCTGCTGGCCATGTCCATGACCGGGACGGAGCGCCATCGCCGCGAGGAGCGCATCGCGCAGATTGCCGCCCGCGATCCGCTGACCTCCCTGGACAACCGCCGCGCGCTCTATCTGCGCGCACCGGCGCTGCTGGCACAAGCCTCGCCGGCCCGCCCCGGCGCCCTGCTGCTGATCGACATCGACCACTTCAAGCAGGTCAACGACCTGCACGGCCACGATGCCGGCGACCGCCTGCTGATGACGCTGAGCGACCTCATCCGCAGCGTGCTGCCTCGCGGCGCACTGGCCGCGCGGCTGGGCGGGGATGAGTTCGTGATCCTGCTGCACAACGTCTGCGGCACGGCCGCGCAGGCGCTGGGCCAGGACTTGCGCGAAGCGTTCGTGCAGCAGGCGCGCGCGATGTTCGCGACGCCGCAGCCCGTGTCCCTGAGCATCGGTGCGGCCTTGTTCGACCAGCCCGGAACAGAGCTGTCCCACTGGCTCAAGCAGGCCGACGAGGCCCTCTATGCATCGAAGCGCAAGGGACGGGACCGGATGGAACTCGCCCCGCTTGCGCCAGGGCGGCCCCACGGATGATCTGCTTGCCGCAGGTGGGCCGCTTGCGTGCGCTTGCAGGTCACATCTGCCACTGATAGGGGTCCGGGCCGGTTCAGTCCGGGTCGTTTTGGCGCCTCAAGGCGTCAATGCAAAGTCCACCGCAGCCTCGGCATGCAAGGCCGTGGTGTCCAGCACGGGCACGGGGCAATGCGCCTGCTGCACCAGCAGGCTGATTTCCGTGCAGCCCAGCACCATGGCCTGGGCGCCCTGCCCGGCCAGCTGCGCCATGATGCGCTGATAGGTGCGCCGCGACTCTTCCCGTATCCGGCCTGCGCACAGTTCCTCGTAGATGATGCGGTGCACTTCGGCGCGGTCCGCCTCCTGCGGCACCATCACCTCCAGCCCCTGCTGCTGCAGGCGCTCGCGCATGAAGGGCTGCTCCATGGTGAAGCGGGTGCCCAGCAGCCCCAGCCTGCGGTAGCCTGCCGCCCGGGCCGCATCGGCCACCGGGTCGGCAATGTGCAGAAAAGGGATGCGCACCGCTGCCGCAATGCGGTCTGCCAGCTTGTGCATGGTGTTGGTGCACAGCAGCACCCCATCCGCCCCGCCATCCTGCAGCCGCCGCGCGGCATCTTCCAGCAAGGCAGCTGCGTCATCCCAGCGGCCTTCATGCTGGGCCAGCTCGATGGGGCCAAAATCCACGCTGTACATGAGCAGTTTTGCAGAGCGCAGCGGACCCAGCCGGTCGCGCACGCCCTGGTTGATGAGCCGGTAGTACTCGGCGCTGGACTCCCAGCTCATGCCCCCGATGAGACCGATGATGCGGTGAATTTCCGTGTGGTTTGCGTTCATGCCTTCAGTGTGGGCAGCGCCCGGTTTCCCGTCTATCAAGAAATTTCAGTTCAAGACACAAGGCGCCAGGGTGATGAAAGTTCAGGAACTACCGGGATTCGAAGTGCAGCTGCTGGGCCGCGCGGCCTACAGCAGCCATGACCCGACCCGCCTTCATTCGCTGGGCATTGCGCTGGAGCGCCAGCAAGGCGTGCATGCCATTGGCAGCGACCGCCGCGTGGACTTCGACACATGGCCCGGCACGGTGGCACGCACGCCACCGGGGGTGGATGTGTTTTCCGAATCGGCCACGGGCGGCGAGTACCTGGTGGTTCGCTGTACCCCTGCGCAATGGGAGCAATGGCTGGACGACGCAGTGCCTCACACCGAAGCCCGGCGCGTTGTGCACCCTGGCCAGCGCGCCGCCTTGCAAATTGCGCACCAGCTGCGGCAACTGCTGCTTTGCCCCGAGACGGACACCCTGGCAATAGAGCAGGCAGCCCTGCACTTCATGGCCCGGCAATGCGTCGATGCGAGGGATGTGCCCCATGCGCCCATCCCGCGCATCGATGCATTGCGCCCGGTGTATCGGCCGGTTCTGGAGCGCATGGCGGCCGAGTTTGCACAGCCGTTGAGCATTGCCCAGCTGGCCCGGATGACCCGTCGCACCCCGCTGCGTTTTCTGCGTGAGTTTTCCCAGCTGCTTGGCATGACTCCGCATGCCTATCTTGTGGAGACCCGCATACAGGCGGCCCGCTCCATGATGCGGGCGGATGCCGATTCGCTGGCCTGTATCGCCCACGATTGCGGCTTCAGCCATCAATCGCACATGGGAGCCGCGTTTCGCAAACATCTGGGGCTGACGCCCAGCCAGTACCTGGCCCGCATTCGCCATACGGCCAGGCAGTGACCGATGGAGCACCTGGACCCGTCACGCCCGGGGCATGCGGCATGACCGGTGTTCCAGGCGGTGCAATGAACTTGCAAGTTCCCGCGTTGGCTTTTCATTCCCATTGTCAATCCGAACAGACGGACTCGACCTGCGCACTTCAACCGCGCATACTTAGGGCCATTGCTCTCCCCCTGTTCTGATTTGCGATGGCGCGGCACCCCCAACCTTGCCGTGTTCCTGCCAATGGAGCGGACTACCGATAATTCATTCCCGTTATCAACGGCATATCGTGCCGCTCGGCCATGCCGGGCAGAACTGAGGACCGCCAATCCGCCAGCAGCGCGTCAATTCAATTTGCGTACACATCTGATAGAGCAGATCAATGAAATGACCCCTCGAAAATCCACATTCGCACCTTTGAGCAGAATTTTTGCTTTCGCCATTGAACTGGATGGAGTGGACCGTGTGCTGTCCGTGGTCCGGCGGCATCTTGGCATGGATGTGGCCTTTGTGGCCCGATTCCGCGAAGCGGATCGGGTGCTGGAGCATGTGGACGAGAGCACTGGCGGTGTGATTTTCCGGCAGCAGAAGATTCCATTGAACGAGGGCTATTGCCAGAAGGTGGTCAATGGCGAATTGCCGCAGTTGATTCCAGACACGTCCCGTTTACCCGCTGCACAGGAAATACCGGAGACGCACACCATTCCCATCGGCTCGCACCTGAGCGTACCGATCCGCCTGGATGACAACCGTCTGTACGGCACCTTGTGCTGCTTCAGCCACCAGCCCAATCCCGCGCTGGGTGAGCACGATATGTCGCTGTTGCGGGCATTCTCCGATTTATTGGGACTGCATTTCAGTGCAACTTCTGCGGTCCAGCATGCAAGGGACAAAGCGGCCAACGAAATCCGCCTTGCCATGCAGGGCAATGCGCTGCGCCCTGTATTTCAGCCCGTATACACCATCGCGACAGGCAAGCTGCACGGTTTTGAGTGCTTGTCGCGCTTTGACCTGGAGCCATTTCGCCCGCCAGACCAATGGTTCAAGGCAGCGCACGAAGTCGGCCTGGGGCTGGAGCTGGAGCGCCATGCAATCGACACGGCGCTTGGCGCGCTCGGTCGCCTGCCAACCGATTGGCTGCTCGCAGTCAACTGCTCGCCGCAGCTGATCCAGTCAGGGCAGCTGCCCCGGCTTCTGGGTTCGGACCAGGATCTCTCGCGCGTGACGCTGGAAATCACGGAGCATGCCGCCGTGGATGACTACAGGGCTTTGGCCGATGCACTGGCTCCGCTGCGGCGCCGGGGCGCGACCTTGGCAGTCGACGATGCCGGTGCCGGCTACTCCAGCATGCGGCACATCCTGCATCTTCAACCGGACATGATCAAGCTGGACATGAGCATCACGCACGACGTCGATACCGACCGCAGCCGCCGTGCGCTCGCCAAGGGGCTCACGAGTTTCGCGCACGAAATAGGAAGCGTGGTGGTCGCCGAAGGTGTGGAGACTGCCGAGGAATTCAATGCGCTGGCAAGCCTTGGCGTGGATCTGGCCCAGGGCTACTTCTTTGCCAAGCCGATGGGGTCAGCACAGGCGCTGGCCATGGGGCTTGCCAGGGCCTAGGGCCCAGGCGTTCAAGCTTTCGAGCCTGCGTGAATGCGTGCCTGCCTGCATGCGTGCGTGAATGTGCTGTGGCGACGCAGCGTTCTCCAGCCACCTTGACCGGGATCAAGCGCACACCAGCCATGGTGCCCGAGCAAGGCGCCCGTTGCGCGAAGCCGTAGTGCACCCGGCGCATAATCGCCTGCATTCTTTCCCCAGCCCATCCGCCATTGCAGGTCTGCATGCGGCAGGCGCGTCCAGCGGCCATCGCGGCGCCCCAGCATTTCCCCAGACTTCCAGCAACAGCCTCCCGGCAGGCGGTCATGGGCATGCCTACGGTGAACCCAGATGGAAGTTTTGAAGCAACTCGAACCCCTCATGCGCGACATCATCGCGCCCCAGGCCGCGCAGATCGACGAGCAGGCACGCTACCCGCGTGCCGCGCTGGATGCACTGGCGGCAGCCGGCCTGCTGGGCCTGATCAGCGCCAGCGAGGTGGGCGGCCTGGGCAAGGGCCTGGCCGAAGCGGTGCAGGTCGTCGAGCGCATTGCCCAGGACTGCCCCTGCACGGCCATGGTGCTGACCATGCACTACTGCGGCGTGGCGCTGATCGAACCCTTTGCCGACGACCCTGTGCGCCGCGAGATCGCGGCCGGCCGCCACCTCACCACGCTGGCCGTGTCCGAAGCCGGCTCGCGCAGCCATATCTGGGCGCCGACGGGCACGGCGACCGCCGCTGAAGATGTCATCCACCTGAACGCGCTCAAGAGCATGATCACGTCGGCCGGTGAGGCCGATTCCTATGTCTGGATCTCGCGCGCCACGCAGGGCGAGGGCAATACGCTGTGGCTGGTGGACAGCCGGCTGCCGGGCCTGTCCATTCCCGGACGCTTCAACGGCATGGGGCTGCGCGGCAATGCGTCCTCGCCCATCGAGGCACGCAATGTGGGCGTTCCACGCGCCCGCATGCTGGGCGCCGACGGCGAGGGCGAGGCCGTGAAGGGCCGCTATCTGATGCCCTTCTTTCCCACGCTGATCGCCACCACGTCCATCGGCCTGATGCAGGGCGCGCTGCGCCGCGCCGTGGCCCATGTGGCGGGCACGCGCTTTGCGGAAAGCGGCAGCTCGCTGGCCGACCTGCCCACCATCCGCGCCTACCTGGCCCGTGCCCAGCTGCGCCTGGAGCAGGCCCGCCTGCTGCGCGACGATACCGTGGCCGCCGTGCAGGCGGCCCGGGCCGATGCGCGCACCCGCCTGCTGCAGAGCAAGGCCGCAGCCGCCGAGGCCGCACTGGAAGTGACCGACATTGCCATGCGCGTGTGCGGCGGCGCCGCCTTCCGCAAGGAGCTGGGCATAGAGCGCCTGTTCCGCGATGCGCGCGCCGCCTCGGTCATGGCGCCCACCACCGATGTGATCTACGACATGCTGGGCAAAGGCATGTGCGACGCCGCCGCCTGAGCCTGAACGGCAGAACCCGTCGATCGCTTCACCCCTCCTCCCCCATCCAGCAAAGGACTTCCGCATGACGACAACCGCCCCCGTGATCAAGCTCGGCGCCGTGGCCTACGCCCCCAAGGTGATCACCATCTGGGAAGGCTTCAAGGCGTATTTCATCGAGCGCGGCTACTACTTCGACTACGTTCTCTATTCCAACTACGAGTCGCTGACCGAGGCGTTGATGGCAGGCGATGTGCACCTGGCCTGGAACTCGCCGCTGGCCTTTGTGCGCGCCGACCGCATGGCCCGCGCGCGCGGCCTGCGCGTGGAGTCCATCGCCATGCGCGATACCGACCTGGACCTGCATTCGCTGCTGGTCGTGCCCGCAGACAGCCCCATCCAGAGCGTGCAGGGCCTGCGCGGCAAGACCGTGGGCTTCGGTGCCGTGGATTCGCCCCAGGCCACGCTGATCCCGCTGGACCATCTGCGCCAGCAAGGGCTGGTGGCCGGGCGCGACTACACGGCACGCCGCTTTGACGTGCTGGGCGGCAAGCACGGCGACCACATCGGCGGCGAGCGCCTGGCCGCCGCCGCCATGGTGGCCGGCGAGATACAGGCTTCATGGATGGTGGGCAAGAACTACCAGGCCTTTGCGCGCGAAGGCACGCTGCCGGCCGGCGGCACGCGCGTGCTGGCCACCTCGGGCGCCTTCGACCACTGCAACATGACGGCCGGCCCGCACATCGATGCCGAACGCGCCGCCGCCTTCCGCGACATCCTGCTGGCCATGTCCTGGGACGACGCGGCCGTGCGCCCGCTGCTGGAGCTGGAAGGCCTGAAGGTCTGGCACCCGGGCCGCGGCACGGGCTACGGCCTGCTGGAGCGCGCGGTGACGGACGAGGCCTTCTACGACGCCGAAGGCCGCATCACCGTGCAGGACTACCGTTACTGACACACGCCATGGCCATGCCTGATTACTCCAGCCCCGCCCAGCCGGTCACCGATATGCAGGCTGCCGATATGCCGGCCGCCGATCTGCCTGTCATCGACCTGCAGGGCCTGGGCTTCGATGCCGGCGCCCATCTGCTGGTCAAGCACGCGCTGGCCGCCCTGCCCGTGGGCGGGCAACTGCGCGTGACCGGCAGCGCGCCGGGCTGGCAGGCCCAGCTGTCGGGCTGGTGCAGCGACCAGGGCCATGGCCTGCGCTGGGAGGATGGCGTGGATGCAGCACAGGCCATGGCCATCGTGGCGCGCGGCGGCGCCCAGGCCGGGCGCTGGCGCGGCGCGGCGCAGACGGGCCGCAGCGATGCGCGCTCGGGCGACGGTGCCGTGGCCGCGCAGGCCCAGCCTTTCTGGGGCCTGGCCGCGCGTGGCGCGCAGGTGGAAGCCGGGGCGCCGGCCTTCCATTTCCGGCTCAGCGACAAGCTGCAGGTCTGGACCGACAGCGCCTCCGACCTCTACGCCCAGGCCGTGGCCGCGCAGTGGAATGCCGACACCGATATCGACTGGAACGACGCACCCGAGCTGCCCGCGCCGGTGGAGGACGCCATCGTCCAGCTCATGACCTACATGGTGGAGAACGAGAACGCGGCCCTGCTGGTGCCTGCGCGCTTCCTCGGCCAGTTGCACCCGCACTACCGCGAACTGCAGGCTGCGCTGGCCATCCAGGTGGCCGACGAGGCGCGGCACATCGATGTCTTCACGCGCCGCATCCGCCGCCACGGCCGCGAGCCCGCGCTGTCCACGGCGGGTGGCCAGGCCTCGCTCAAGAGCCTGCTGGACGAGACGGATTTTTCCGTGGCGGGTTTCCTGCTGTCGGTGCTGGGCGAAGGCACTTTCGTGCACCTGCTGCAGTTCCTGCAGACCGAGGCGCCCGACCCCCTCACACGCCAGATCTGCCGCCTGGCCGCGCGCGACGAGGCGCGCCATGTGGCCCTGGGCATGTCCCACCTGCTGTACCGCCTGCAGCACGAGCCCGGCTTCCAGCACCAGCTGGCCCAGGCCGTGGAGCAGCGCTTCGACAA
The DNA here is from genome assembly GCF_043104845.1 of Delftia sp. WSY_7. Taxonomy (NCBI): domain Bacteria; kingdom Pseudomonadati; phylum Pseudomonadota; class Betaproteobacteria; order Burkholderiales; family Comamonadaceae; genus Delftia; species Delftia sp. WSY_7. The sequence goes on from NZ_JBICLB010000011.1 coordinate 20,183, forward strand.
CCTGGCCGGCACCTCGGGGCTGAACGAGGAAGTCTTCGACGCCCTGATCCTCATCGCGGCCGGCACCCTCACTCCCGAGGCCCTGGCCCGTGGCGCCGCCCGCGTGCAGCAGCTCATGCGCGACATGGCAGACGGGCGTCTCTCCAAGCTGCTGCGGCTGGGCTTCGAGCGCGGGCATGCCGAGCGGCTGGCCTCGCTGCATACGCGCAATTTCATGTAGGCACGAGAAACGGACTCGGTGCGCGGTGCCCGGTGGCCATAGGACCGGCGCCGGTCAATCCACGATCAATTTGCTGTTATTCAGCAGCTGCGTGATGATCTGCTGATCCGTGGCGGCACCGGAATACAGCGTCTGCAGATTCACGCCTTCCAGGATGATCTGCTGGGTCTCGGCCGATGCCGAATAGCTTGCACCCACCGCATGGGAGTCCGCACCGAAGCCGCCCGTGTGGCTGACATGGACCCAGGTATCACCTCCCGTGATCTCAAAGTGCAGGTAGTCGGCCAGGTTGCCTGCGGCATTGCTGGGGCCTGCGGATTCACCCTGCAGCAGGTCGCGCAGGTCCAGTACATCACCGCCTGCGCCATTGGTTCCCGCGGCCGCCGTGGCGAAGTTCTGGATTCGGTCCAAGGCCGGCGTTCCCGCCGCCCCCTGGTCTCCCAGCGACCAGGCAAAGACATCCACGAAGTTCTCGCCCGCATCACCGCCGCTCATCAGATCGTTGCCGGGGCCACCGGCCAGCAGGTCCGTGCCCGACCCCGCATTGAGGGTGTCGTCGCCGCTGCCGCCCATCAGCACATCGGAGCCTGCGCCCGCCGACAGGTTGTCGTCGCCAGCGCCTCCGAAAACGATGTTGTTTCCGTTGGTGGCGCTGATGGTGTTGGCGCCGTTGCCACCAACGATGTATTCGCTGGCCGAGCTGCCCGTATAGCTGCCGCTATGGGTCGTGGTGACATCCACGGTCGTATATGAGGCCTTGAGCGTGACCACGGTGGATGTCGATGCCGTGAAGCCGCCGCTCACCTCCGTCGCCGTGACCTGGACCGTGAGATTGGTGGCGTTCGTGGTGTAGCTGCCAGGCAGATTCAGGATGAGATTGGGCAGGTCGGCTTCGGTGAACTGCCAGACACCACCACCCAGGTTCGTGCCCGCATTGAAGGACAGATTGGTGGGCAGTCCACTGATCCTGATCGACAGGGTTTCCGAGCCATCCGTATCCACCAGCTTCGTGGTTATCGGAAACCTGACGCTGGTCCCGCCTGTGCCGTGTGCGATGGCCAGCAAGGACTTCAGGACAACGACCGAAGAAGCGCTGGCCGCTCCAACCGACAGATTGACCGTGCCGATACTGGTACCGCCGCGCCCATCGCTGACGTCGTAGAGAAAGCTGGCCGGTCCTTCGTAGCCTGCCGCGGGCGTGAACAGCACCCCGCCCGCCTGCGCTGCAACGCTGCCATTGATCGGCGAATGAGCCAGGGTGATGCTCAGGCTGTCGCCGTCGGCGTCCGTGTCATTGGCCAGCAGCGTGGCAAAGCTGATGCTCCGCGGGATGTCCGTGGCAACCATCCATTGATCTGCCACGGCAACCGGTGCATCGTTCACGGGAGTGACCGTGATGGAAACGGTGACGATGTTTCCCATGGCCAGCCCATCGCTGGCACGGTAGGCAAAGCTGTCGGAAACCGTCTCGCTGCCGTTGTGGATATAGGTGAAGGTGCCATTGCCGCTCAGCGTCAGGGACCCGTTCGCCGGACCCGTCACCAGCACCGCGACGAGCGGATTGCCGTCAGGGTCCGTGTCGTTGGCCAGCACGCTGGTTGCACCGCTGGCAAGGACCGTGGCCACAGCGCCCTCGGCCACCACTATCGCATCGGAGACAGACACTGGCGGTTGATTGCCGGCGGGCGAAGCAGCAACCGTCACCGACACGCTGGCCGTGGCAAAGCCGCCCCTGCCGTCGCCAATGGTGTAGGTGAAGCTGTCGCTGCCGGTGAAGTTGGCGTTCGGCGTATAGACCGGATTGCCCGTGACGGCATCCACGACCACGGAACCGTGGGTGCCCTGGGTGATGCCGGAAACGGTCAGGCTGTCCCCATCCGCATCGCTGTCGTTCCCGCGCACGGCGATGGCGACGGATGTATCGGCATCGGTGGTGGCCGTATCGTTGCCGGCCACGGGCACCCGGTTCACGAAAACACTCAGCGTGCTGGACGCGCCGGTCTGCACGGTGTAACCGATGCCCAGCGGATGGCCGCCGCTGTAGTTCGCATCCGCCTGGAAAGTGAAGCTGCCGTCTGCCTGCAGCGCGAAAGTCCCGCGCCCCGCCACGTTCCGGGAGCTGCCGGCCGCCACGGTCTGGCCTTCATAGGTGAAGCTGGCGACCACGAGCGCCCCATCGGCATCGGAATCGTTGGACAGCACATTGCCCGTGCGCTGCCCGGCCGTGTCCACCTGCACGCTGTCGGGCGCAAGCACGCTGGGATGGCTGCCGCGCACGGTGTCCGCCGCCTCGGCGCACAGTTGCGCCACGTCCACCCAGCAGGAATCGCCCGCCTCCAGCGCGGCGCCGACTGCGCAGGCGCTGCCGGGACGTGGGGCCGTCGAGGGAATCGCGCCGGGCACGCCCAGCGGAAAGCAGGTGTTCCACACAGGGTCCGTGATGCCGGTGATTTTCAGCCGCACCGACGTCTGGTTGCGATAGACCACGGGCAGGAATCCCTGCGGTGCGCCATCGGCACCCACCGCTGTCGTCTGCACGGGAACGGTGAGCGTCTCGCCTGCGGCCTGGTTGAAGGCTTCCTGCAATTCCTGAATCTGGGCCTGCACCCGCTCGCCCCAGACCGCCGTGGCGGCGGTCATGACAACAGCACCGCCCATGGCCCAGGCACGCAGGCCGACCAGGGAGATCCGCCCTTTTTGCACACCCCGCACAAGGCAGGCCCCCAAGGCCAACGCCAGCAGCGCAAGAGCGCCAGGGTGGTCCACAGGAATCGCCGCCGGCGCCACGGCCGCCAGCGGTGCCGCAGTGATGCTCTGGGCCTGGGCTGCCGGCACGGCACAGGCCACGGCCAAGGCGCCCAACGCCTGTGCGAGCCCCGTGCCACGGGCAAGGAATTGGAAAAGTTGCAGCATGGGTCTGGCCTGGAAGAAAAGATCCGAAGATCCGAACAGGCGGGGAGCGGTCCCCGCCACTGCCTTCAGGCAGGCCACAAATGACTGCGCTGCTGACAATTTCTTACTTTAGACGACGACCTGCGCAGCGCATATCCCTGAAAGCAGGTAATTGGCCAGCGGGCACCGGCTCTGGCAAGGGCCGCTCGAAGGCCGCACGACCCCTCCAATGCGCCCAGCTCGTCCGACCGCCCGCCCTTGCCTGGCAGGTACCGGCCCAGACCCACCCCGCCCACATGCGGGCCGCATATCACTCGACTTGTGACAACCCTAGAAAACCCAGGGATTTTCTCGCGGGCCTTTGTGATTTTTCCCATCAGAAAAACCGAGCCGCATCAGCGAATTAAGTCAATGGAGCCGGAGAAAGTTTCGCAAAAAGACAAACGCCTGCGCAATCTGACAAGAGAAAGCTTTTCCAAATGTAAACAATTGTTTATTCAGCCTGTAAGATTCCTCCAGTCAATCAGTGTTTCCCATGGGACAGGCCTGCGCCACCCCACAGATGCATTCATCATGAAAATGCATCAATCGAGCAGGATCATTGATTTTTTCATGCAAGAATTCTTACTCAATCCATCTTTTGACGCACAACATCCACGGCCACCCAGATGAGAGCGCATCCAGATTGTGGAGAATAATATCCGACCATCACCAGCGTACTGATCAGGGAAACAATAAAATCAGCCGGGCCGAGCAATTGCTGCAGGCCTGCAAATGGCCGGAGCCGCCGATATATCCATCATTGGTACTCAGGCATATTCAGGAAGCGCAGGCGATTTTCGAATTGCACCGCATGCCTGACCGCGCGGTGTCGTCGCGCATCGCAGCGGCCTTCATCCATTGCCAGCTGGGTGAGGAGCGCAATGCCATTTCACTGGCCACGGCGGCCATGGCCAATCCCGCGCTGCTGCCGCCCGAGGCCCTGGTGCGCGCCACCTATGTGCTGGCGCTGGCGCATGGCCGGCTGGGCGAGCTCGATACCGCCCTGCAATTGATCGAAGGCAAGGACCATGATTTTGCGCAAATGGCGCCCGGAGACAGCCCCTGGCTCCCCGCCCTGATCACCTGGGCCCGGGCGCAAATCCTCTGGAAGGTCTTTCTTTATAAAAACCACCAGGACCTGTGGTGCGGGCCGCCGCCCGATTCAGGCCTGGTCCAGCTGGGTGCCGCTGCGCCCGACAGCGCTGCCTTGCAGGACCTGCTGGGGAATGTGGGCCGGCAGCTGCCAGCGGGCCTGGCCTGGCCGTACAGCGAGCTGCTGCGGCTGTCGCTCAAGGGGCTGGAGTCGGGCCGGCGCGAGGCTGCCGCCGTGGTCCGCGCCATTGAGCGCATCGGCATCCACTACCAGGCCAAGAACCCGCCCATTGCAGGCTGGGCCTGGCTCAGCAGTGCGCTGGTGCATTGCAGCAAGCGCCAGTACGGACAGGCGCTGCAGGCCGCCGTACTGGCCAAGTCCACGGCGCAGACCTACCAGTTGGAGGGCCTGCACCGCAATGCGCTGGTCTATGAGTACCACATACAGGAAACGCAGGGCGATTTCGCGGGCGCACTGTCCACGCTGAAGGCGCTGAACATCATGCGACTCAAGAGCATGGCCATCAGTCCTTATCTGGAGAAATCACGATTCACGGCCATGGACGAGGCGCGGTTGCATGACCTGGAACCTGCCTATGTGAAACGCGCCCTTCAATACATAGAAGACAACCTGGACAAGAAACTGCTGGTGCAGTCCATTGCCGACCATTGCCGCGTCAGCCGCCGCACGCTGGAAGTTTCATTTCGCCATAGCCGATCATGCAGCATTGGTGAATATATAAGACAAAGCCGTATCCACCTGGCTGCGGAATCCTTGCTGACCACAGATCAAAGCATAGGACAGATTTCCTCCCGGCTTGGATATTCCTCCCTCTCCACATTTTCCAGGGATTTTTCCGGCCATTATGGGATACCGCCATCGGCCTGGGTTCGGCACCACCGGCTGACGTGATTTGAAAAATCCTGGAATGCATATGACGGGCGTGTATTCAGGCCCTACCGATCACCCGAAGCAACACGCAAAGTAGGACGCAAAGGAAGACGCATGAAATATCTGAAGAATATGAAAACGGGCTCCATGCTGGGTCTGGGTTTCTCGGTTCTCATCCTCATCGCGCTGTCGATTGCGCTGCTGGGCCGAGCGCGGCTGATCCAGGCCTCGGACGATGTCTCCTACCTGGCCGACACGCGCATCACCAGCCTGCTCAGGCTGGTGGAGGTCAAGAGCTCGGTGGAGTTCATCTTCCGCGGCGTGCGCAGTCTGGCGCTGATCGAAGACCCTGCGGAAAAGGCCCTGGCCAAGGCCACGCTGGACACGCAGCGCCAGAAGATAGGCCAGCTCATGGAGCAGTTCCGCGAGGGACTGACCACGCCGCAGGGCATCGCCCTGTACGACCGCATGAGGAATGCGCGCACCGCCTACCTGCCGCTGCTGGACCAGTTCATGGCCGCGGCCATGCGGCATGACCTGCCCACCGTCTCGGCCATGCTGGGCAGCAGCGGAGAGTTCCGCAGGCAGCAGGACGCGTTCTTTTCCGCCATCAACGACATGCTGGCCCACCAGCAGGTGCGTGCCACGGAAACGGCCCAGGCCACCGAAGGCAAATCGCTGGCCGCCGGCCGGCAGATGCTGTCGCTGGCCCTGGCCTCGCTGTTGCTGGGTGCGCTGGTGGCCTGGGCCATCACCCGCCGCATCAAGGGCCTGCTCGGTGGCGAGCCGGCCTACGCGGCCCAGGTCACGCAGGAAGTGGCCAAGGGCAACCTGGCGGTGAACGTGCAGCTGCGCCGGGGCGATACCACCAGCCTGCTGGCCAGCCTGGAGGCCATGCGCGCCAGCCTGGCCGGCATCGTCAGCCAGGTGCGCCACAGCAGCGAATCGATTGCCACGGGCGCCAGCCAGATCGCCTCGGGCAACGCCGACCTGAGCGCTCGCACGGAGGAGCAGGCCGCCAACCTGGAGGAGACGGCCGCCTCCATGGAGCAGATGACCGCCACCATTCAGCAGAACGTGGACACGGTGCGCAGCGCCTCGGGCCTGGCCCAGTCGGCCAGCGCCACGGCCGTGCACGGCGGCGAGGTGGTGCATGGCGTGGTCAGCACCATGGAGGACATCACGCACAGCTCGCGCAAGATCGGGGAAATCATCGGCGTGATCGACGCCATTGCGTTCCAGACCAACATCCTCGCGCTCAACGCCGCCGTGGAGGCCGCGCGTGCCGGGGAACAGGGCAAGGGCTTTGCGGTGGTCGCCTCGGAGGTGCGCTCCCTGGCCCAGCGCTGCGCCAATGCGGCCAAGGAGATCAAGGGCCTGATCAGCGAGAGCGTGGGCAAGGTCGCCGCCGGCTCCCGCCAGGTGGCCGAGGCCGGCAGCACCATGAACGACATCGTCACCCAGACGCACCGCGTGGCCGAACTGATCTCCGACATCGGTGCCGCCACGCAGGAGCAGTCCCAGGGCGTGACCCAGGTCAGCGACGCCGTGCAGCAGCTCGACCAGGTGACGCAGCACAACGCTTCCCTGGTGGAAGAGTCTGCCGCTGCTGCCGACAGCCTGAACAAGCAGGCCGCGCAACTGGTGCAACTGGTCAGCGTGTTCCGGCTGGATGAGAACGCGACCCGCCCCCAGGCCGCCCTGTCCAAGTCCACGACAGTGGCAGCGGCCGTGCCGGCGCGTGCACAGACCGCCAGGCCGTCTCCCGCGCTGGCCCCTGCCGTGCCCCGCCCCGCCAAGCCCTTGCGCGCGGCAGCGGCTGCGGCCTCCAGCGCGCCTGTGGCGCTGCCCGCCAAGGCGGCAACACCCCGCCGCGCCACGGCGGCCGGAATGGCCGAGATGGCCGAGGCCGATGAGTGGGAGCAGTTCTAGAACAGGCTCAGCGCATCACCAGGCCGCCATCGACGAACAGTACCTGTCCCGTCATGAAGCCGCTCAGTTCCGAGGCCAGGAACAGCACCGGCCCCGCCACGTCTTCGGGGCTTGCCAGACGGCGCAGCGGCGTGGCGGCCATCAGCGATTCGCGGAAGGACTCGCGCGTGTCCTGCGTGCCCTGCGTGGGATAGACCAGGCCCGGCGCCACGCAGTTGACGCGTATGCCCACGGGCCCCAGCTCGCTGGCCAGGTTGCGGCTGAAGGCCACCAGCGAGGCCTTGGCCGTGGTGTAGTCGTGGTAGGGCACGACGGGGTGCTCCACCAGGTTGCTGGCGATGTTGACGATGCTGCCCCGCGCACGCTGGCGCATCTGCGGCAGCACGGCGCGGCAGACATTGAAGGCCGCGCCCACGGCACCGTCGTACTGGGCTTGGTAGTCGCTCCAGTCCAGGTCGTCGAAGCGGCGGCGGCGCTCGGGGTCGAAGGCGTAGGGTTTGAAGGCGTTGTTGACCACGATGTCGATGGCGCCGGCCTCGCGCGCGATGGCCTCGGCCATGGCCTGGACGGCAGGCTGCGAGCCTACATCGGCCTTGATGGCCCAGGCATCGCCTCCGGCCTGCTTGCCCGCAGCCTGGCAGGCCGCCACGGTCTGCGCGGCGGCAGCGTCGTTGGACAGGTGGTTGACCGCCACGAGGGCGCCCTCGCGCGCGAAGGCGGTGGCAATGGCTGCGCCTATGCCGCGGCCGGCGCCGGTGACCAGCACCACCTTGCCTTGCAGTCCCAGGGAAGACGGCTGTGCCATCTCAGGCCCCGGGCAGCAGGCTGGTGTCCACCACGTCGGACACCTTGATCTGCCTTTGCACCATGCCCAGCGCGCGGTAGGCGTCGGCGCCCTTTTGCAGGGCGGCCAGGTCGAAACTGCCCAGCGGCTTGCCGGCCTGCAGCGGCTGCGAAGACGCATTGCGCAGGCGGATCACGTCCAGGTTGATATCGCGCTGGGTGCCGTCGATGGCGTGCTTGCCGGCCAGCGTGGCGGCTTCCTCGGGGTTGGCCATCATCCAGGCGGCGCTGTCGCGGTAGCCCTTGAGGAAGGCGCGCAGCAGGTCCTTCTTGTCGCGCAGCGTGTCCTCGCGCACCACGAACATGTCGCTGGAGATGTTCAGGTGGTCGCGCACCTGCATCACATCGACCTCGCCAATGCCTTTGCGCAGGCCCACGGCCAGGCCGGTGTCGGTGGCGGCCGTGGCATCGACCTGGCCCTGCATCAGCGGCGCGAAGTTGAGCAGGCCGGTGACGACGATGGTCACGTCCGACTCCTTGAGGCCGGCCTGGTGCAGCATCACCAGCAGGTTCTGGCGCGTGCCGCTGGACAGGCTGTAGACGCCGATCTTCTTGCCCTTGAGGTCCGCCGGCTTGCGGATGCCCGCCGACTTGAGCGAGACCACGTTGAACACGTTCTGCGGGTAGATGTCGTAGATGGCGACCAGCTTCTCGCCCTTGTCCAGCGCCATGAAGAAGGAGCCGGGATCGGTGAAGGCCACATCGGCCTGGCCGCTGAGCATGTTGCGGATGGCGTCGCCGCCGCCCGCGCCGGGCAGGTAGGCCAGCTCCACGCCCTGGGCCTTGAAGAAGCCCTTGTCGGGCTCGGCCAGGATGTTGGTGATCTCGCTGATGGGCTTGCTCCAGCCCGCCAGGCGGATCTTGCCTTGCACAGGAGCGGCCAGGCAATTGCCGGCCAGCGCCAGGCCGGCAAAACCGGCAGAGGCGCCCAGCAGGCTGCGGCGGGTGAGGAAGGGGGATTGCGGTGTGTGCATGGCGCTTGGGGAAAAGGTTGCGGAAGTGTTCAGGATGGTCAGGCGGCGCGCGAGCGCAGCAGCCGGCGCTCCAGCACCAGGCAGGCCTGGTACAGCAGCAGGCCCATGGCGGCGATCAGCACCAGGGCGGCGAACATGAGGGTGGTGTCCATCATTCCCTGGGCGGCAATGACCACGGCGCCCAGGCCGCGGCTGGCGCCCATGAACTCGGCCACCACGGCGCCGACCAGGGCCAGCACCACGGCCACGCGCAGGCCCGCAAGAATGGCGGGCAGGCCCGTGGGCAGCTTCAGGCGCAGCAGCGTCTGCAGCCGCGTGGCGCCCAGCATGCGAAACAGCTGCAGGCGCTGGGCATCAACCTGGCGCAGGCCGGTCAGGGTGTTTTCCATCAGCGGGAAAAAGCAGATCAGCGCCGTGATCAGCACCGTGGGCAGCATGCCGAAGCCGAACCACAGCACGAACAGCGGCGCCAGCGCCAGCTTGGGCACGACCTGGCTGACCACCACGTAGGGCTTGAGCACACGCTCCAGCAGCTCGGATTCAGCCAGGGCCATGCCCGCCAGCAGACCGATCGCGCTGCCGGCAGCCAGCCCCAGCAGCAGGGCCTGGAGCGTCGCCCGGATGTGCGGCCAGAAATAGCCCGTGGCCAGCCCCGTCCACAGCGATGCCGCAATGGCCGAGGGCGCCGGCAGCACCAGGGCGGACAGGCCCCATTGCCGCACCAGCAGCTCCCACAGGCCCAGCAGGACCAGCGCCAGCGCGGCGGCCAGCAGGCGGGCATGGAACAAGGACACCGTCATGCCGCCGTCCTGTCCATGGCTGCGCGCACGCGGGCGCAGTGCTCGTTGAACGCCGGCCCGTGGCGCATGGCCTGGGTGCGCGGCGCGGGCAGATCGACCGCCATATCGGCCACGATGCGCCCGCCGTGCATGAGGGCGATGCGGTCGCCCAGGTAGACGGCCTCGTTGATGTCGTGGGTGACGAAGAGCACCGTGGTGCCGCGCTCGCGGCAGGTGCGCAGCAGGTCGTCTTGCAGCTCGGCGCGCGTGATGGCGTCCAGCGCGGCAAAGGGCTCGTCCAGCAGCAGCAGCGGCGGGTCCAGCACCAGCGCCCGTGCCAGCGCCACGCGGCTTTGCTGCCCGCCCGAGAGATGGCGCGGATGGCGCTGCGCATGGCTGGCCAGGCCCAGCTGCTCCAGCAGCGCCAGCGCGCGCTGCTCGTCCTGCGGCGCGGGGCGCCTTTGCAGCGACACGGGCAGCAGCACATTGCCCAGCGCCGTATGCCACTCCAGCAGCGTGGGCGCCTGGAACATGAAGCCCAGCTGCGGGCCGGGCTCGGCCAGCTCGGCGCCACGCAGCAGGATGCGGCCCGACTGCGGCCTGAGCAGCCCCGCCGCCAGCTTGAGCAAGGTGGTCTTGCCGCAGCCGCTGCGGCCCAGCAGGCAGTGGATCTCACCGGCCTGCACGCGCCAGTCCACGCCGTCCACCACCGGCGGGCGGCCCGGGTAGGTGAACACCACCTGTTCGATATCGAGAAACGCCATGCCGTCAGCCCCGTCTGTGATGCCCGTCATGCCCGTCGTGCCCGTCGTGCCGGTGTGCATGGATGTCAATCCGCATACGGGGCGAACGGCTGCGCCGCCGCCTCGGCAGATTGCTCTATCTCGGTCATGCGCACCAGGTCCAGCAGGTTGAAGCGGCCGTCATGGTGCCAGCCGGCCTCGGGCATGCTCATGGAGCCGATGGCACTGATGCGCGTGACGCCGGCCGCGCCCAGCAGGCCCGCCAGCCGGTACAGCTGCTCGGGCGAGGCGGCAATGCCGGCCGTCTGCAGGTAGTCGCGCTGCGCGGCCACCACGGGCACGGCGTCATCCAGGCGGTCCACGCCCACCACGGCAATCGTGCGGTACAGGGCCGTGGGCGCCAGCGGCTGCAGGCTGTCGCTGTACGCCACGCTCCAGGGCGCGTCCACCGGACCCAGCAGTTGCTGTTCGTCACCTGACCATTCCACGGCCTGCTGCCAGCGGGCCACGGCGGCGCCCTCCTCCAGCTCCAACGGCCGGCGCGCAAAGCGCCGCTGCAGGTTGGCCAGTTCGGCCGCCAGGTAGTCGGCAAAGGCACGCGCAGAGACTGGGGCGCCGCGCTCCACGTAGAAGACATGGGGCGAGTAGCAGCCCTGCTGGTCATAGCGCATCACGTCCCAGGCCGCCAGCCGCGCCACGGCGGGCGCCTTGAGCGTGTCCAGCGCATGGGCGCCCACCATGCCGAAGCCCAGCTTGTGGCCGTGCGGCAGAAAGCGCGTGGTCACGGGCAGGCGCTGGCGCAGCGCCTGCAGCGTCTGGTTGCCGCCGTAGGCGAGCACGGTGTCGGCCTCGGCGTGGAGCGCGGCGGCGGCATCTCCATTCGCGCCCTCCGCCCCATCCACGCCCCCCGCACCGCTCCACCACACCACGGCCAGGCAATCGGCCAGCGGCGGATGCACCTCGGCCAGCAGCCGTGCGAACCAGCCCGCGAACAGCGGCTCGGCGCTGGCCAGCTTGCCAATGGCGGGCGCCTTGACCAGCAGGCCGCAGACCAGGCTCCACAGGGACAGCGCAGGCACATTGCCGGCCCAGCTGTGCATCAGCAGGTCGGGCCCGAAGGCGCGCACCGCGCCGCCCTTGGGCGCGGGCTGGAAGCCGTCCAGCACGGCCGGGTTGGCAAAGTCCTCGGCCACGAAGCGCCGCAGCTGCGCGGCGCGAAAGGTCTTGAAGAAGCCCGTCAGTCCCAGGCGCACCATGTCGGCGTCATAGCCGCTGACCACGGGCAGCCAGGTCTCGGCCTGGCGCCGATAGGGATCGCTGCGGTCCAGCAGGCGGGCGATGGCGCGGTCGATGGCGTCGATGATCTCGGCCACGGGCATGGCCCTGAGGTGGCGGTCGGCGGCACGGCGCATGTGGGCTGCCAGCGCATGCATCTGCGGGCCGGTCAGCAGGGGCACGGAGACTTCCAGCCGCACGCCGCCGCGTTCGAAGGGCAGCACATGCCACTGCACCTCGTCCTCGCGCAAACCAGGCAGTTCGGGCAGGTAGCCGGCCGTGATCCGCTCGATGTTCATGCAGCAGCGGCCTTCACGAATTCATCGACCGCCAGCGAGCAGCCCTTGGCCGCTGCGCCCTCGGCACGCCCCAGCAACAGGAAACCGCTGTTCTCGCCATGGCCGGCCCACAGGCCCACGTCCTCGGTGAGGATGGTGGTGACCGCGTTGTAGTTGGCCAGGTCGCAGTGCACGAGAATGCCGCGCTCGCCGGGCGCCACGCTGCGGCCGGTGACGGGCTCGACCAGGCGCGAGCGTATCCAGTGCGGCCCCGACTTGACCGAGGGCAGCGTGGCATTGCCGTCGTCATAGAACTGCGTGCTCAACTCGGTCATGCCGTACATGTTGATGCAGTGGCTGCGCGGCACGCCCAGCAGCCGGGACAGGTCGGCGTAGAAGTCCTCCAGCGGCAACTCGCGCGACTGGCCCTTGTAGCCGCCCGTGTCCAGGATGCGGCTGCCCGGCGGCAGACGGAAGCTGCGGCCTTGCTCGCGCAGCGCGTCCATCACATGCACCAGGCTGAAGCTGGCGCCCAGCAGCGCATAGGGGCGGCCGCTGCGCTCGGATTCCTCCAGCACGGCGCACAGGCCGGGCATGTCCAGGCCGTCGGGGGTGAGGAAGTAGCGGCTGTCGGTAGTGCCGAATTCCGTCTTGGCCAGCGCCAGGTAGTGGGCCAGCGAAGAGTTGGGCATGGCCTGCTCGTCGGGAAAGAGAATGCCCATGGGCAGGCGCTCGTGCCCGGCCATGAAGCGCTGCGCGAAGTTGCGCGTCATCGACGCATCGTAGACATCGAGCGCGGGATGGAAGTGGCGCCCGCGCGAAGACAGCCCCTTGGCCTGGCCCGTGGTGCCGCTGGTCATGAACACGCGCTCCGCGGGCGAGGCCGGCTCGCTGCGCAGTTCCATGGCCTTGAACGCATCGATGGGCACGGCGGGAATGTCGCTCCAGGTCTTCACATTGCGCAGCGTGGCGCCGCGCCGCTGGCAGAAGCTGCGAAACGGCGCATTCGATTCGTATTGGTAGGCGAACAGCCGCAGGGCCAGTGCATCGAACTGCTCGTCGGTGCAGCCGTCCATGGCAATGAATGCAATCAGGTCTGCGACCAGAGAAGCCGCCTGGGGCCGGGCCTTGTCCATGGAATTCCTTCGAGAGCTGGGACGTGATGCTCCGAAGGCGCCCCGCCCGTGGCGCATGGGCGGCCACGCAGGGGTGCAAGCTCTTCTTCCGCCGGAATGACCCGGTTCAAGTTCTCGGGTGTGGATCTCAGCACTGGCGTGCACCCCGGAGCGGAGAGCTATCTTACAGCAGGGTCGCCAACCCCGTCAGGCCAGCAGGCGAACCACAAAACCCAGCAAGGTCGCGACATACAGCAGCACCAAGGCCTTGCCCAGCACACCGCTGTTGGACCAGAAGTGGCGTGCCACGGCGAAGTCCCAGGCGCCATCGCGCACCTGCAGCTGCGGCAACCGCGCCAGGATCTCGCGCCTGAACGCGGCCTCGTCGAACAGGGGACTGCCATTGAGTCGCAGGGGAATGGCGCGAAGGCCCATCCACAGATGCTGGCGCGTGCAGGTGACGCGACTGGCATCGAATTTGCGGGTCCTGCGTGCCATGCGTACCGCGATCCGATGCCCGTCCGTGGCTATGCGCATGGTCTCCAGCTGCTTGAGCTTGCGCCAGAGCCATGCATACAGACACAGCGGCAACACGGCCAAAAGCACCAGCAGGACACCGAGCATGCCCGTTGGATCGCACGATTTGTCCGGACCGCAGTCGCGCTGGTGCAAAAGCGGCAAGAACCAATAGACCATACCGCCAGCGACCAGGCAATGCAGAACGCCAACCATGGCAAGCGCACGCCTGCGCTTCACGGTGCTGCCCGCAAGCGCCGTGACCGAAGTGACCAGCGGTTTTCCTTCCGAGGCTTGAGAAGCCTGCGCGGCGTGCTGGGACGGTGAGGGAGCCACTGCCGCGCTGGAGGCTTCGGTGTCGCCCACTTCCTGCCAGCGTTTGCCGCCCAATTGGCGCAATTCCCCCGCCTTCCAGGCAAGCCATAGTCCCAGAGCCATCAATACCCCGATGCTGCCCAGCAGGAACGAAGGCAACCGCCTGCCCCATTCATAGGACGAGCGGGCAGACGCCAACTCGCCGCGGAATGGAGCATCCCCGAAAGGCTCCAGCACGCGGCCGTCCAGATCCACGCGATGGACGATGAATTGGGTCATGTCCGGCAGCAAGAACTCCTGACCCACCATGGCGATGGCGTTCGGGTCCTGGTCGGGCGAAAGCGGCAGCACCCGTTCAGGCCTCAACTGGGAATCCATCAACAGCAGATCTGCTCCCCGCATGCCCGAGTCTGCGACCAGCACCCATAGACGCTGCTGGCCATCCAGCTGCATGGCGAACGGGAAGCGGCGCCCGGAACGCAGGCCCGCATATTCCACGGGAAATGCGGCAGGCGCGGCCTGGGTACTCTGTGCCGTATCGATTTGCGCAATCTGATGGCGGTTGGTATTGGCCACCCACATGCGCTCGCCTACCTGCAGCGTCTGATTCGGAAAGCGCAGGCCTTCGCTGTAGGTCTTGAGCAGCACATAGGCTTGCGCTGCACTGGAAGCGGCCTCGCGCTGGTAAACGAGAACGCGGTGATTGGATGCGTCGGAGACCACAATCTGCGCTTCATCGGCCGTTACCCGCATCCAGCGATAGCCACCGCGTGTGGACAAATCGGGCAGACCCAGCGCCACGCAGCGCTGCATTGCCAGATCGCAGCGATGCACACGTCCCTGGTCATGCGCCCAAAGCGTCTTCTCTCCAATGAACTGAAGGCTGCTGACCGATGGGGTCAAACCCAATTGCGCCAACTCCAGACGCTGCAGGCGTGTGCCCTGCCGATCAAACTGATGCAAAGCGCCATGGCTTTGAATCCACACTGTATTGCCTTGGATTGAGGGAAGCCTGGGGCCCAATGGGTCGGGCAACAGCCACCCCCGAAAGACAAAGGCCAGGATCAGCAGGCATTGCAGCCCGATCACAGCCCTGAGCCATTTCTTGTAAACCGCCTCAGCCATTGAATCTCCCCCATTTTTGAATGGAGGCAAGTGTAGACAAACAAGGCATTGCGGCCATCAAAACGATGACTTCATTCGAGCGCAATTTCCAAACTGTGGATCAACCCAGTGCCGTCAGCCGCCGCATCACCCATTCCACGGGCCCCTGCGCCACCTTCTTGCTCCAGGCCCAGGCGGCCAGGCTGGCGATGATCACGTACAGCGCGGCGGCCACGGCCACTTCGCGCAGGCTGCGTGAGCCGTCCAGCGCGCCCATGGCCTCCAGCAGCCCCATGCCGATGAGGATGTGGGCCAGGTACAGGGTCAGCGTCATGCGCCCGGCCGGCAGCAGGCCGCGCCACGGTCCACCGGGCCAGCGGTCGGCCAGCCGCAGGCAGGCGCCGATGGCAATGCTGGCGCAGCCCAGGCCCATCAGCAGGTAGGCCGGGCCGGGCGGCATGGGGCCGGTGGCCAGCCAGGGAGCCCAAGCGCTGCGGGCCGCAAGCGCCGAGACGGCGCAGGCCAATCCCACCATCACGCCACCCGCAGCCACCAGACCCCATTGCACGCGCGGCTCGGCCAGCGGCAGGCGCGCCAGCAGCATGCCGCACAGGAAGAACGCAAACCACGGCAGCACCGGATGGAAGCCGTTGAACAGCAGGTTGCGCGCAAAGCCGGCCGGCTCCCACAGGCCCTGGTAGGACAGGCTGGCCCAGTCCCAGCCCTGGCTGTAGTCCAGCTGCAGCAAGGCCCAGGCGGACAGCATGGCCACGGCCGCCATGCCGGCCAGCAGCGCCCTTGCGCCGGCCTGCAGCCAGGCGATGGCCAGCACGAAGTAGACCGCGTAGTAGTGAATGATGTCGGCCGGAAAGATCACCAGGTTCATGCCACCGGCCACCAGCAGGAACAGCGCGCGGCGCAGCGTCCAGAGGCGCGCCGTGGCCGGCTCCAGCGAGCGCGTGGCCAGCACCAGGCCCAAGCCTGCCAGCACCACGAAGGTGGCCGAGGCCTTGCCCTCCAGGAAATGGAAGAACGACAGCAGCCAGCCAGGCTCCTGCAGCGCGGGATGCATGGCCTGCTTGAAGTTGACGAACACCATGCCTGCCAGCGCCAGGTAGCGCGCCAGGTCCAGCCCCGCCAGGCGGGCGCCCCTGCCGGTGGCATGCCTCATGTCGCGTCTCCCTGTGCCTCGCCTCCAAGAAGGCAGGACAGCAAGGCGGGATGCAGCACATCGACCCCTTCATCCGCCCCCGCGTCTTCTTGCGGCGTCACCGCCAGCGCAAAGCGCAGCGCATCGCTTTCCACGGCATCCAGCAGCAATTGCGCGGCCAGGCGCACGGGCACGGCGGGCCGCAAGAGGCCCTGCTGCGCCCCGCGCTCCATGAAGCCTGCCAGGCCGTCGAGCATGCGCCTGCGGTTGGCCTCGAAGGCCGGCGCCAGCCCGGGCGAACGCGCGATCTCGGACAGGCACTCGGCGCTGAGCACGGCCCATTCCCGCTGGCGGCACAGCGCCTGGTAGGCGACCAGGAATTGCGCCACCACCGGCAGCGAAGGGGCTGCGGCCCGCTCCAGCGCCTGAAGCAAGGGCAGCAGCTCGGTCTGCTCCTGCGTGGCGACCTCGGCAATCAAGGCCTCCTTGCCGTCGAAGTGGTTGTACAGGTTGCCCAGGCTCACCGAGGCGGCCTGCGCAATGTCGCGCATGCTGGTGCAGTGAAAGCCGCGCTCCACGAAGCACTGCAGGGCCGCCTGCACGATGAGGGCCCTGCGCTCGCTGATGTCTTCCTTCTTTTTCATGCCCCGAATGATGAACGAACGTTCATTCATGGTCAACACCGGGGCACGAAGTCACAGCGGCGGCATGGGGCCCACGCCCGAAGGAACGGCCTCCTCGTTGGGCCTGCAGGGCTGGCGCAGCATGCGCCGGCAGTCCGGCAGTTGCCGCTCATGGGCATAGGCGATATGGCCCAGCACGATCTTCGACGGCCGGCTGCGGTCCAGCCAGACGGTGTTGGTCGAAGGCGTGGACAGATGGTCGAAGGCCCAGTACCCGGTCTGCGAAGGCGTGTCCAGGGTCACGCGCAGGCTGGAGCCCGCGCGGAACACATGGGCGAATTTCTGGATTTCCACGCGCATCAGCGTGGGCTCGCCGGGGCGCAGCGGGCGCACGGCGGCCTCGGTGAAATCGCCCCAGGGCCGCAAGGCGGTGGAGCGCTGGCCGTCCAGCGCGCGCATGGAGGCACGCAGCCAGCCGCGCTGCACGAACATCTCCTGGCCGTCGGGACGCACCTCCGAGACGGTGACCTGCACATCGGTATCGCCGGCCGTGGCGCTGAGCCACAGGTCCAGCGAGGCCTCGCCATAAAAGCTCAGCGCGCGCGGCAGCGGGGCCGTGGTAAAGCGCAGCAGGCCCTGCCCGGAGGGGCTGGCCATCCATTGGCCCGCGCCGGACTCGGTGTCCGCGTCGGGATGGTTGGCATCGGCGCCCGGCAGCGGGTAGCGGTAGCTGGCCGATTGGCGCTCGGCCTGCGGCGGCGCATCGCCCAGCCCGCCGCCCGGCTGCAGCCACAGCGTCATGGGCGTGACGCGCACGGGCAGCCGGTCAAAGCTGGCCACGGCCGAGGGGCGCAGCTGCCCATAGTCGCCCCCACCGTTCATCCACTGCATTTCCTGCGCCAGCAGCACGCGCGGCGTGTGCTCGAAGCCGTTGCTCTCGCCCTTGAGAAAGCGCGCGTAAAAACGCTTCATGGTCTCGCGAATAAAGGGGGCGTTGTCGGTGTGGTGGTCGCCGTTGGAGCTGATCAGCCACATCTTGTCCGGGGCGATGCTGTCCTCGTAGTAGCCCATGCGGGTGCCCACCTGCTCGTCCTGCCAGGACTGGGTGCCCAGCGTGGGGATGTCGATGCGGTGCGTGGAGTTCATGGCGCTCTTGCGCGCGTAGCGGGCGCCGAAGAAGCGGTCCTCGTCCAGCCAACGCGCCATGTCCAGGTCAGGGCGCTGGATCTTGCGGATGTTGTCCTCCACGACCTGGGCGCATCCGGTATCGCCGTCCAGCGCCTTGGCGTCCTCGGCGGCCTTGCGCCATATCGCGGGGAACTGCCCCCACCAATTGGCGGGAAAGCCGATGTTCTGGATGCCGCCCGGATAGGCCACGTCGCGGTAGGGATCGGCCACGTTCTTGCCAGGTGCAATCGCCTTGAGGCTGGGCGGACGCTGGGCCGCCACCCACAGCTGGTCGTAGCCCGAGTATGAATAGCCCACCATGCCCACCTTGCCCGTGGACCACGCCTGGCGCGCAGCCCACTCCACCGCGTGCGCCCCGGCCGCGCCCACGGAGGCGTCGGCCCACTGGTTCTCGCCCGTGGAGCAGCCCGTGCCGGGCACGTTCAGGCCCATCACGGCATAGCCTTCCTTGGTCCATTCCTGGGTGGTCTGGTCGGTGACCGAGCCCGATCCGTAGCCGTCGTACTCCATCAGCACGGGAAACGGCCCCGGCCCCTTGGGAAAGACCACCGAATAGCGCATCTTGTTGCCGTCAGGCAGCTGGATGTAGCCCCAGATGCGCGGCCCGGGGTTGGTGCTGCCCGACGAGCCCCCGCCGCAGGCCGCAAGGCCCAGGGCAAGGGTGGCGATGCCGGCCGCGCCGAGCCACGCGCGGGAATGGCGAAAAGTCATCATGGATGGTCCTCCTGGTTGCTGATGCAGTCATGCCCGCAAGGGGGCAGGCCGCAATGTAGGACCGTCCGGGCGCATGGCGCACGCGCAGGCTGAAGGGGGGCTGAAGCACGCCTGAAGACAGGCTGAAGGCGAACGCGGCCAATCGCCACGGCCTTAGGCCCCGGACCACGGCAGCCGCGCGCCACACTATGATTCGATTTTCAGTTCCTTGACCCCATGCCCCGCGCCCGCACATCCAAGCCCGCTCCGTCCGAAGAGAACACGGCCCCGTCCGGCACCACAGCGCCGGGGCCGTCCATCGACGCCTCTTTCCTGCACACCCTGGTCGGCTACAACGCCCGGCGTGCCTCGATGTCCATCATCGAGGTGTTCGTGGAGCGCATGGCCACCCACGATCTCAAGATGGTGGAGTTCTCCGTGCTGTCCCTGGTGTCCCACAACCCCGGCATCACCTCGCGCCAGCTGTGCACGGCGCTGGACGTGATGCCGCCCAACCTGGTGGGCCTGATCGCCGCGCTGGAGCGGCGCAAGCTCATCGAGCGCCGCCCCCATCCCACAGACCGCCGCGCCGTGGGCGTGCACCTGACGCCGGCCGGCGCCGAACTCACGGCCCAGGCAGAAAGAACGGCGGCCCAGCTGGAGATGGATGCCACCTACCGCCTGACCGATGCCGAGCGCAAAACGCTGATCCAGCTGCTGCAGAAGATCTACAACTGAGCGCGCTCAGTCCGCCTTCTGCGCGGCGGGCCGGTCCAAGCCCAGCAGCCGCACCGCATTGCCCTTGAGGATGCCGGGCATCACCTCGGGCTTGAAGCCGGCTTCCTGGAAATCCTTCATCCAGCGCTCGGGCGTGATCAGGGGATAGTCGCTGCCGAAGAGCACGCGGTCCCTGAGCAGGGTGTTGGCGTACTGCACCAGCTGCCGGGGAAAGTACTTGGGGCTCCAGCCCGACAGATCGATCCAGACATTGGGCTTGTGCAGGGCCACGGACAGGGCCTCGTCCTGCCAGGGAAAGCTGGGGTGGGCCATCACGATCTGCATGTCGGGAAAGTCGATGGCCACGTCGTCCAGGTGCATGGGATTGCTGTAGGCCAGGCGCAGGCCGCCGCCGCAGCGCATGCCGCTGCCAATGCCGCTGTGGCCCGTGTGGAAGATGGCCGGCAGTTGGTGCTCGGCCACCACCTCGTAGATCGGCCAGGCCATGCGGTCGTAGGGATGGAAGCCCTGCACCGTGGGGTGGAACTTGAAGCCCCTGACGCCCTCTTCCTCGATCAGCCGCCGCGCCTCGCGCGCGCCCATGCGGCCCTTGTGCGGATCGATGCTGGCGAAGGCCACCATCATGTCGCTGTTGGCCCGCGCAGCCTCGGCGATCTCCTCGTTGGGAATGCGGCGCCGGCCCAGCTGCGATTCGCTGTCCACCGTGAACATCACCAGGCCCAGGTTGCGCTCGCGGTAATAGGCCACGGTCTCGGCGATGGTCGGGCGCCGGCCGTTGCCGAAGTACTTGTCGGCGGCGCGGTCGTACTCCTCGCCGTAGTTGTCGAACGGGTTCCAGCAGCTCACCTCGGCGTGCGTGTGGATGTCGATGGCAATGAGTTTTTCGTGGTCCATGTCTGTCTCCTGTGCGGCCTGCTGCCTGCCCCGCAATCAAGGGGAAGTCCCAATAAGAAATTCGCAAAGGCCGCTTGAATTGGTTATTAAATATAACCAAAATCGCGGCCATCAGAAAGCGATGCAGATGCAGGCAACGGCTGCCACGCAACGGATTCGCGCTGAGGCTTCACACCACCTTCCGAGGAGACAGACATGGACAGAAAGATCCACAAGACCCGTTCCCCCGCCTTGCCGGCCGCGCTGGCCGCCGCCCTGCCCGCCCTGCTGCTGTCGGCCTGCGGCGGCTCGAGCGACGGCATCGCGCAGCTGGCCGAGGCCCGCCCCGCCACGCTGCTGTCGTGCACGGACCTGGCCGCGAAAATATCCTTCCCCAACACCCGCATCACGGCCGCCGAGACCGTGGCCGCCGGCACGCTGGCGGTGGCGGGCAAGCCCATTGCCGAGCACTGCCGCGTGACCGGCCGCATGCACGAGCGCGTCAGCACCGTGGATGGCCAGAACTACGCCGTGGGCTTCGAGATGCGCCTGCCGCGCGACTGGAACGGGCGCTTCTTCTACCAGGCCAACGGCGGGCTGGACGGCGTCGTGAGCACGGCCGTGGGCGCGCTGGGCGGCGGGCCGCTGGGCAATGCGCTGCAGATGGGCTTTGCCGTGCTCAGCTCCGATGCGGGGCATGCAGGCAGCCTGGGTCCCTTCTTCGGCCTGGACCCGCAGGCGCGGCTGGACTATGGCTACCAGGCCGTGGGCAAGCTCACGCCCATGGCGCGCAGCGCGCTGCAGACGGCCTATGGCAAGGGGCCTGACCGCTCCTACCTGGGCGGCTGCTCCAACGGCGGGCGCCACGCCATGGTGGCGGCCTCGCGCTATGCCGACCAGTACGACGGCATCATCGCCGGCAACCCCGGCACGCGCCTGCCGCTGGCGGCCATTGCCAACATTGCCGGCGCCCAGGGCTATGCGAAGCTGGCGACCACGCCCTCGGACCTGGGCACGGGCTTCACCCAGGCCGAGCGCCGCCTGGTCAGCCAGGCCGTGCTGGCCCGGTGCGATGCGCTGGACGGGGCCACCGACGGCATGGTGCAGGCCGGCGCAGCCTGCCAGGCGAGCTTCGACCTGTCGCGCGATGTGCCCACCTGCGGCGGTGCGCGCGACGGCAGCTGCCTCAGCGCCGAGCAAAAGAGCACCATTGCCGGCCTGTTCAAGGGCGCCACCACCAGCGGCGGCAGCCGCATCTACAGCAGCTTCCCATATGACGCGGGCCTGGATACGGCCGGCTGGGCCGGCTGGAAATTCTCCAACCCCATCAGCCGCGACTCCGGTGCCGTGGCCTTCATCTGGCAGACGCCGCCGGAAAGCGCCGCCAGCTTCAACGACGCGCAGTTCGCCCTCAACGGCAGCGTGGACAGCATGCTGGCCAAGGTGCAGGCGACCAACGGCACCTTCACGGAAAGCGGCCTGTCGCTGATGATGCCGCCCGACTACGGCAAGCTGCCCGTGCTGCGCAACCGGGGCGCCAAGCTCATGGTCTACCACGGCACGGCCGACCCCATCTTCTCCAGCGATGACACCGTGCAGTGGTACGACACGCTGCGCCGCAACCATGGCGACGCCGCCGACTTCGCCCGCCTGTACCTGGTGCCCGGCATGAACCACTGCAGCGGCGGCCCGGCCACCGATCAGTTCGACATGCTCAGCTCCCTCGTGGCCTGGGTGGAGAAAGGCCAGGCGCCGGACCGCGTGATCGCCAGTGCGCGCGGCGCGGGCAACGCGGGCGGCGCCAACGCCGACCTGCCCGCCAACTGGTCGCCCACGCGCACCCGGCCGCTGTGCCCCCATCCGCTGGCCGCCCGCTACAACGGCAGCGGCGACATGGAAAGCGCTGCCAGCTTCAGTTGCCGCTGACCATGCACTGAAGGCGGGCGGCGCCTGAACGGTCACCTGAACGGCCCGCCCCCTCCGCCCCCATCCACCCCTTGTCCGCAGTCCCGCCCCCGGCGGGGCCGGGCCCCGCTGCGCCCGAGAAAAGGCGCGCGGACACCCACGCCAAGACGGCAACGATTTTTCAAACCAGAGGAGACATCACCATGAAAACCACCCCATCCCCGCGGACCCTGGCGGCCACCGCCGTGCTGGCCCTGGCCGGCTCCGGCGCCAGCTTCGGCGCCTTCGCGCAAGGCACCTCCAGCGTCACGCTCTACGGCATCGTCGATGTGGGCGTGGAGCACCTGAACAATGTGGCGGCGGGCGGCGGTCTCAGCCGCATGCCATCGACCACCAGCATGGTGCCCTCGCGCTGGGGCCTGCGCGGCAGCGAGGACCTGGGCGGCGGCCTCAAGGCCATCTACACGCTGGAGTCGGGCTTTGCGCCCGACCAGGGCACCTTCAACCAGGGCGGGCGCGGCTTTGGCCGCCAAAGCTGGGTGGGCCTGGGCGGCAACTGGGGCAGCCTGACCATGGGCCGCCAGAACTCCATGCTGTTCTGGTCGCTGCTGGACTCGGACATCATCGGCCCGGCCGTCTTCGCCATGGGCTCGCTGGACGCCTACATTCCCAACTCGCGCGCCGACAACATGCTGGCCTGGCGTGGCAACTTCGGCGGGCTGGCACTGGGCGCGGGCTACAGCTTCGGGCGTGACACCGTCAATGCCGGCCCCAGCCCGGCAGGCACCAACTGCCCGGGCGAGAGCGGATCGGACACGCAGGCCTGCCGCCAATGGTCACTGTACGCCAAGTACGACACACCGGCCTGGGGCGTGGCGCTGGGCTACGAGCAGCAAAACGGCCGCACGCCGGCCTCGTCCACCGACCCGGTGTTCGGCGGCATGAACTCCAGCGCCAAGCATGACGAGCGCCTGCACCTGGGCGGCTACTTCAAGCTGGCCGGCGTGAAGATCGGCGGCGGCCTGCTGCGCCGCGACAACGACGGCGACGCCGTCAAGCCACGCAGCAACCTGTGGTACGTGGGCGCCTCCTACCCGGTCACCGAGGCCCTGGTGCTCGAAACCCAGTGGCTCACGCTGCGCTACCGCGGCGTGTCGGGCTACGACTCCGACCTGCTGGTGGCACGCGCCATCTACAACCTGTCCAAGCGCACGGCGGTCTACACCCAGCTCGGCCACATCCGCAACGACCGCCTGGCGACCGTCTCGGTCAGCGGCGGCGCGCCGGGCAGCAACACCGCGCCGGGACGCTCGCAGACCGGCATCAACGTGGGCATCCGCCACATGTTCTGAGCCGCTTCCATCCGCCTGCCTTTCCCATATTCACCAGGAGACATCCCATGCAGATGCATCGCCGTCATTTCGTCCAGGCCCTGGGCAGCGCCGCCGCCCTGGGCTCGCTGTCACCGCTGCAAGCCCTGGCCCAGGCACTGGACCAGGTC
Source organism: Delftia sp. WSY_7 (assembly GCF_043104845.1). Lineage (NCBI taxonomy): Bacteria > Pseudomonadati > Pseudomonadota > Betaproteobacteria > Burkholderiales > Comamonadaceae > Delftia > Delftia sp. WSY_7. The sequence continues at coordinate 43,866 of NZ_JBICLB010000011.1, forward strand.
AAGATCATGTACGGCTTTCCGGCCGGCAGCTCGGGCGACAGCGTGGCCCGCCGCGTGGCCGAGCGGCTGGGCAGCACGCCCTACAGCAAGGGCCCGGGCTTTGTGGAGAACAAGCCCGGCGCCGGAGGCCGCATCGCGGTGGAAGCCTTGAAGAACTCCCCGCCCAACGGTTCCGTGCTGGCACTGGCCCCCGTATCGGCCTTCTCGGTCTATCCCCACATCTACCCCAAGCTGACCTACAGGCCCGAAGACGCAACGCCCGTATCGATTGGCGCCGTGATCTACCACGGCCTGGCCGTGGGCCCCGCCGTGCCGGCCGAGGTCAAGACGCTCAAGGACTTCCTGGCCTGGGCCAAGGCCAACCCCGACCGCGCCAGCTTCGGCTCGCCGGGCGCGGGCTCCATGCCGCACCTGCTGGGCGCGCTGCTGGGCCTGCGCTCGGGCGTGGAGCTCAAGCACGCGCCCTATCGCGGCACCGTGCCCAGCATCACCGACCTGGTGGGCGGCCAGATCGCGGCCACCATGAACCCCAGCGGCGACTACCTGCAGTACCTGAAGGCCGGCCGCCTGCGCGTGCTGGCCACCTCGGGCAGGCAGCGCTCGCCCTTCCTGCCCGAGGTGCCCACCTTCACCGAGCTGGGCTTTCCCGATGTCACGGTGGAGGAATGGTTCGGGTTCTACGCGCCCGCCAAGACACCGGCCGCCACCATTGCCAACGCCAACGCGGCCATCACCGCCGCGCTCAAGGACAAGGCCGTGATCGACGGGCTGGCGGCCCTGGGCCTGCTGGCGCGCGGCAGCACGCAGCAGGAGATGGCCGCCGACCAGCAGGCCGAGTTCGAGCGCTGGAGTTCGCTGGTCAAGCAGATCGGGTTCACGGGCGAGTCCTGATGGCGCACCCGGACGGCAGGTCCATATCCCTTCGCGAAACAAGGCCACACTCATGCAACAAATAATGTTGCATGAAACAGAACAGCCAATTCTCGGACGTCCTGCATGTGCTGCTGCACATGGCCGAGGGCGATGGACCTGCCACCTCCGACATGCTCGCCGCCGCGCTGCAGACCAACCCGGTCGTGCTGCGCCGGCTGATGTCGGGCCTGCGCGATGCAGGCCTTGTCACCTCCGCCAAAGGCCATGGCGGGGGCTGGGTGCTGTCTTGCGAGCTGGACCGCACCACGCTGCGCGACGTGCATGAAGCCTTGGGCGCCCCTGATCTGGTGTCGCTGGGCTTCAGGGAAGACCGGCCCGAATGCCTGGTCGCCCAGGCCGTGAACGAAGCGCTGAGCAACGCGGTGCAGCAGGCCGAGGCCGCCCTGCTCGCGCGGCTGGGCTCGGTGACGCTGGCTGCCCTGTCCCAGGACTTCCATGCCCGCCTGGCGCGCCACCGCGCAGCGGGCGGCCAGGGCTGGTACCAACTGCAGGAGCACCAGCATGAAACACATTGATTTCGCCATCATCGGCGGCAGCTATGCCGGCCTGTCCGCCGCCCTGCAACTGGCGCGCGCGCGCCGCCAGGTGCTGGTGGTCGATGCCGGGCTGCGGCGCAACCGCTTCGTGGACCAGGCCGGCGAGACATCGCACGGCTTTCTCACCCAGGATGGCGTCGCCCCCGCCCAGATCGCCGCCCAGGCCCGGCAGCAGCTGATGGCCTACCCCACCGTGCAGTGGCTGGACGGCACGGCCGAAGTCGCCCGCGTGGCGCCCGATGGCCGGCTGGAGTTCCGTGCAGCGGGCACCGCCATCAGCGCCGCCCGCCTCGTCCTGGCGCCGGGCGTGCATGACAGCCTGCCGCCCGTGCCGGGACTGGCCGAGCGCTGGGGCCGCAGCGTCTTCCATTGCCCGTACTGCCACGGCTACGAGATGAATGCGGGGCGCATCGGCATCATTGCCAGCTCGGCCCTGGCCCATCACCACGCCGTCATGCTTCCCGACTGGGGCCAGACCACCCTGCTGCTCAACGGCGCCTACGCGCCAAGTGCCGATGAGCTGGCCGCCTTCGCACGCCGCGGCACACAGGTGGAGGCCACCCCCATCGCCCGCCTGGAAGGCCGGGCCGACGTGCTGCTGCAGGACGGCCGCCGCCTGGTCATGGATGGCCTGTTCACCCAGCCGCGCACCCGCATCGCCAGCCCCGTGGCCGAACAGCTGGGCTGCGCCCTGGAAGAAGGCCCCATGGGTCCCTTCATCAAGGTCGCGGAAGGCCAGGCCACCAGCGTCCCCAACGTGTTCGCCTGTGGCGACGCGGCCCGCGCGGCCGGCAACGTGGCCATGGCGGTGAGCGATGGCGCCATGGCCGGCATTGGCGCGCACCGGTCGATGATGGGATGGTGAACTGCGGCGCCCGCCCTAGAGCGTGCTATGCACTTTGATGTGCCCGTGAAAGCCGGGAAAGGGGTCCGGAACGAGGCGTAGCACGCTTTATCCGAAGACCGCGCCGCCCGCATCCAGCGCGGGCGGCCGCAGAAGATCGGCATTGACGCCCATGGCCTCGCTGGCCCGCTCCACGGCCTGCCAAAGAGGGGCGGGCATCTGCAGTATTTCCTCGGGGGAGTTCGCGCGGGCAATCCAGTCGCTGATCTCAACGTGCTGCTCGGGGGTGAGCAGGTCCAGGTTCAGCATTTCGTCAATGGTCTTCATCGGGTGTCGGTCTGTCGCTCGTGTGCGGAAGGTGTACGGAAAAGGAACGGCCCGTGCATTGTCAGCGGTCCACGGCAGGCAGTCGCTGCAGCAGGGCATCGCGGGCGCGCAGGCCGGCATTGGGCTTTTGCGCCTGCTCGTCCTGGATCAGCGTGGCGAACACCAGCCTGCGCTGGTCCTTGGTGGCCCAGCCCACGTACCAGCCATAGGCCCGGCTGGCGTCGTAGCGGTTGTCGCTGCCCGGCGAGCCCGTGCCCGTCTTGCCATGCACGGTCCAGCCGCCCACGGCCACTGGATGCCGGGTGATGCGCGCGGTCATGTCGATGGCTTGACTGTTCACGGGCAGTTCCCGGCGCACGATCCTGCGCATGAAGGCCACCTGCTCGGCCGCCGAGATGCGCAGCGAAGACACCACCCACACGCCGTTGTGGCCCGGGTCGGCCACTGGCACGGCAGAGACATCCTCGTTGCCATAGCGGAAGGCCTTCACGTAGGCGTCAAAGCGCTGCTGGCCCAGACGCATCACCACCTGCTGCGAGTACCAGAACACCGAGTCTTTCATCCACGCCTGGGGCGTGATATCGCGCCGCCAGGCATCGCCGCCCCAGTCCGGATACTCCGGTTGGTATGGCCACGCGGGCCGGGACTCGTCCTGCAGGATGCCGGCGTCATAGCCCATCAGGCTGATGGCGATCTTGAAGGTGGACGCCGGCGTGACCCGCTCGGCGCAGGCCGGGCCGCTGTGCACCAGGGACTGGCCCGTGTCGGCGTCGGCGACGAGGGTGCACAGTTCGTGCGCGACAACGGGGACGGGAACGGAAACCCCAAAAAAAGCTGCCACGGCCGTGGCAGCGGTCCCAGGAAATCTATGCATGTGCTGTGCGCTGCGGTGTTCGTATCTGGCGCGCGATCATAGATGCGCGCGCAGCCTTTGCAGAGCCCCTGCAGCAAACAGCCCCACGACGCCCTGGGCAAGCGCGTGTGGGACTTGCCCATGGATGGGAACTGCCCGCGGGGCTACGCCTGCGCCTCCTGCAACTGCCGCCACATCACCTTGCCGCTGCCGCTCTTGGGCAGGGCCTTGACGAACTCCACCACCTTGGGCGCCTTGTAGACGGCCATGTTCTCGCGGCACCACTGGATGATGTCCTCGGCCGTGGTGTCTTCCTTGCCGGCACGCAGCACGACGACGGCCTTGACCGACTCGCCCCGGTAGGCGTCGCGCGTGGAGATCACGCAGGCTTCCTGGATGGCGGGGTGGCGGAACATCAGCGACTCGACCTCGGCCGGCCAGACCTTGAAGCCGCTGGCGTTGATCATGCGCTTGAGGCGGTCGGTGATGAAGTAGTAGCCGTCCTCATCCACGTGGCCCAGGTCGCCGGTGCGAAAGAACCGCTTGCCGTCGATCTCCATGAAGACCTGGGCCGTGGCGTCGGGGCGCTTCCAGTAGCCGTCGAAGACCTCGGGCCCGTGGACCACGATCTCGCCCTGCTCGCCCTGGGGCACTTCGGCACCGGTGTCAGGATCGATGACGCGCGCCTCCGTGCTCATGAAGGGAATGCCCAGGCACTGCTGCTTGGGGTGCTCGGACGGGTTGCTGTGCGTGGGCGCAGCGGTCTCGGTCAGGCCGTAGCCCTCGCAAAAGCGCAGGCCGTATTGCTCCAGCAGGCGCTGGGCCACGGCCTGGGGCATGGCCGCGCCGCCGCCGCCGATGTACTTGAGGCTGGTGAGGTCGAACTGCGCGAAGTTGGGGCTGCCCAGCAGGTCGATGACCATGGTGGGGATGTTGGTCCAGCTGGTGACCTGGTAGCGCGAGATCAGCCGCCCGGCCAGCTCGCGGTCCCAGCGCGGCATGACCACCACGGTGGCACCCATGAAGATGGCCGTGTGCAGCACCGACACCATGCCCGTGATGTGGAACATGGGCACCACCGCCAGCACGACCGCCTCGCTGGTGCCGCTGCCCCAGTAGCTTCCCGCCACCGCGTTGTGGTTGATGGAGCGGTGCGGGTGCATGCAGCCCTTGGGGTGGCCCGTGGTGCCGCTGGTGTAGGGCAGCACGGCCATGTCGTCGCGGCCCACCACATGGGGCGGCGCAGCGTCGGTGCAGGCCAGGGCCTGCTGCCAGGTGTGGACGCTGCCGCCATCCAGCACAGCCGGCTCGCGCCGGGTGAGCAGCCAGTCGTGCCACTGCGCAGGCGGCGCATCGTCGCCCTGCACACCGGCATCGAAGGCATCGGTGAACTGGGTGACGATCAGGTGATCGAGCCGCTGGCCCGGCGCCAGCGCGTTGCTGGCCTTGGCCAGCTCGGGGGCCAGGTCGGCCGTGGTGATGGCGACCTTGGCGTCGGCGTCGGTGATGTAGTGCTTGAGCTCCTCGGCCATGTTCATGGGATTGACCGGCACCACCACGGCATTGGCGCGGAAGATGGCGTAGTGCGCCAGGATGAGCTGAGGCGTGTTCTGCATCAGCAGGATCACGCGGTCGCCGCGCTGCACGCCCAGGCTGTGCAGGTAGGCCGCCATGCGCTCCGTGCCCTCGCACAGCTCGCGGTAGCTGATGGAGCTGCCGAAGTAGCGGATGGCCGGCTTGTCGGGATAGCGGCGCGCGTTGACGGCCAGGTTCTCCCATACGCTGGTGGCGGGCACGGTGATGGAATGGGGCAGACGGCTGGGCCAGAAGGCGTGGTGCGCGGGCAGGGTCGACATGGACGGATGGGCGTTGAATGGTCGGTGAGTGGATCGGACGGCGGCAATCCGCCTTGCCAGCGAGGCTAGGCGCACACCCGGTTCCCGGCATTGGGGAAGGCCCCAGGGAATCGTCGCCAAAGTGACGCTTGAGCGCCCATGGCATACCGATGCCACCGCAACTCGCCTTGTGCTTTCGCAAGCCGGCCACGGGCACGCCACAAGTACGCCACGGGTACGATGGCGCCATGCCCTCCACGCCCGACATGCCCCACCTGTCCCGCCTGCAGCTGTCGCTGCGCGATCTGCTGGCCCGCCGCCGCAGCGCGGCCCTGGCCACCCAGCCCGCCGACTCCCCTGCCCCCGGGGCTGGCGATGCACTGCCCGCTCCCCGTCTGTCCATGGTGCCCTGGGCCTGGAATGCGCAGTTTGGCTGCTTTGTGCTGCACGTCAGCGCACTGGCAGCGCACACGCGGGCCATGGAACTGCACCCGGCCGTCAGCCTGCTGGTGTGCGCGGCCGAAGTGGACGGCGAGGGCGTGCATGCACTGGAGCGCGTGGCCATTGAAGGCGTGGCCAGCACACCTCCGCCCGGCAGCGTGCTGGCCGATGGCGCGCGCGACAGCTATGTGCTGCGCTTCCCCGAAGCCGCGTTCATGACCGATCTGGGCGACTTCCGCTTTGTCTGCATCACGCCATCCATCGCCCGGCACGTGGCGGGCTTTGGCGCGGCGCGCGATGTGTCGGCCCATGACCTGATCGAAGCACTGAGCATCCAGCCCAGCTGACTCACGTGCCCCGCACGTGGGCCGCGATCAGGGCGCCCGCCGCATCGCCCTGCCCCGCCACGCAGGCGCGTACATGGTCTTCCCACATCTGGCCCTGCTGCTCCACCTGGGCATGGACAAAGCGCTGCAGCATGCGCCGGGGATCGTCGCAGCGCTCGTAGGCATAGGGATCACCGCGCGTGCACAGCGCCTTGAACTGCAGCCAGGCCGCCTGCCGCGTGACGGGCATGCCCTGCAGGCGCTGCCACTGGTGCAGCAGCTCATGGGCAAAGATGCCTGCGATCTGCGGATGCGACAGGCGCAGCGGCTGGCGCGGATCGGACTGCATGAAAAAGGCACGCGGCATGAAGATGCGCCCGCCATTCATGGACAGCGCCCTGCGCGTGTCGCCCAGGCGGCGCAGATAAAGGCGCATGCGCGGCAGCAGCGCATCCAGCGAGGCACCGAAGTGCGTGCGCACAAAGGCCTGTTCCTGCGCATCGAGCGGCCGGCTCCAGAACACCATGCTCAGTCCCCCGGCCCCTGCCGATAGCGCCGTGCCATGAAATCCACGAAGGCACGCACGGCCGGGCGCAGATGCCGCGTGCGCGGATACAGCGCGTGGTAGCTGTACTGCCCCAGATGAAAACAGGGCAGCACCCGCACCAGCTGGCCGCGCTCGATGGCCGAGCGCACGGTATGCCAGGTCAGCGCCGCAATGCCCCGGCCTGCGCGTGCGGCCTCGAAGATGGTGGCCACCGAATCGGTGCGCAGCGCCGTGTGCGGCTGCACCTCGGTGACGGCGCCCTGCCCGGACACCACGCTCCAGCGCAGCTGGGCCGGACCCGCAGCAAAGGCCAGGGCGCGGTGCGCGGCCAGTTGCTCTGGCGCCTGCACCACCCCGTGGCGCATCAGATAGGCGGGCGAAGCCACCAGCACCAGAGGCGAATGCGTGAGCAGCCGCGCCTGCAGTCCACTGTCCGGCAATTGCCGGCTGATGCGCACGGCTGCATCCACGCCCTCGGCCACCAGATCCACCAGCCGGTCGGTGCACAGCAGTTGCAGCTCCAGATCCGGGAATTGCTGCTCGAACTCGGGCAGCCAGTCGCCCAGCTCGATGGCGCCCACGGCCAGCGGCAGCGTGATGCGCAGCACGCCCGCCACGCGTGCGCGGCGCACGGCCAGCGCGGCCTCGGCCGCATCGAGCTGCTCCAGCAACTGCACGCAGCTGAGGTAGTAGCTGCGCCCCGCCTCGGTCAGGCTCAGCCCGCGCGAATTGCGCTGCAGCAGCTGCGTGCCCAGTTCCGACTCCAGCCATTTGACATGGCGCGAGGCGGTCGAATGCGTCATGCCCAGCCTGTCCTGCGCCGCCGTGAAGCCCTGCGCATCCACTACGCCGCAAAACACCCGCATGGCCTGCCATCTGTCCATTGCCCGTGCACTCCTTTGGCGGGGATTGTGGGGCATGCGGGCGGCCGCATTCCGTTGCGCCACAGCCCCACGCCGGCCCCTTTTCCGCCCCATTCCTCCCTTTGGGCCGCAGAAACAGACTATTCCTAGAGACAAGCACGCCGCAGCTGCCTAGATTGACCGGCAACCCGGACACAGGCTTGCCTCCACCAGCTCCCCGCCAGACGCATGGCCGCCTCCTGCCCGAGATTCCTAAAAATCCCGAGGGAGAAACTCACATGCACCCACGGCACACGCTGCTGCGCAGCGCCTTGCTATGCATTGCCGCACTGCTGGCCCAGGCCACGCCCACCCTGGCGGCTGCCGCCCCCAACCTGGGCGGCGGCTCCAGCAAATGCGACCCCACCGTGCAAAGCTGCGCCCCCGGCACGGGCGGCGGCATCGACCTCGGCGGCGGCGGTGGCAGCTCGGGCGGCGGCACCTGCACCCCCACGCCCGGCGGCAGCCCCTGCGGCGGCGCCGGCCCCGCCACCCAGGGCAACTCCAGCAGCACC
>NZ_JBICLB010000012.1:0-677 GCF_043104845.1 Delftia sp. WSY_7
CATACAATGACACGCCGAGTCACCATCCATACGCCATTGGGCGATGAACTGCATTTCCGTGAATTGCGCGGCCAGGAAAACATCAGCCAGCTCTTCAGCCTCGATGTGGAAATGCTCAGCGAAAACGAAAGCATCGATCCCAAGGCCCTATTGGGCAAAAACGCCACCATAGAAATAGAAACCCAGGGCGGCGGCAGGCGCTTCATCGACGGCATCGTCACCCGCTTCGGCATGCAGGGCCAGGATCACCGCCACTACGCCTACAAGGCGCGGCTGAGTCCCTGGCTGTGGCTGGCCACGCGCAAGAGCGACTTTCGCATCTTCCAGAACCTCAACGTGCCCGACATCATCGAGCAGGTATTGGGCGTCTATGGCCATCCAATGCGAAGGAAACTCACGCGCGCCTATCGCAGTTGGGATTACTGCGTGCAATACAACGAAAGCGATTGCGACTTCGTCTCGCGATTGATGGAGCACGAAGGCATCTACTACTTCTTCGAGCACGCATCGGGCCGGCACACCCTGGTGCTGTGCGACGACATCATTGCCTCGCATGGCGCATTGCCCGGTGGCGAATCCATTCCCTTCTATCCCCCGGAAAAAGCCGCCGCAGGCGATCAGGAAAACATCCACGCCTGGCAGCTGGAGCAGGAAATCAAGCCGGGCCGCCATTACAT
>NZ_JBICLB010000013.1:0-153382 GCF_043104845.1 Delftia sp. WSY_7
CCGATCTTGCCGGTGTGGCCGATCACCAGATAGCCGCCAACCCGGTAGATGGGCACGCGGCCATCCTGCGGCAGGCGCACCGGGTCCAGGCCGATGACGGCCTCATCCAGGGGCAGGTAGAAATAGCTGACGCTGTTGTAGCGCAGCGTGGTCGGGTCCACGGGCCAGGGGCGCCAGATCTTGTCCGGCTGCACGGCGCCGATGTCGTCGGCCGAGTACCACCATTCGGACTTCTGGGCCGCAGTGAGCGAGGTGTCGAGCACGTAGTCCCCGAACTGCAGCTCCACCACGCCGGTCTGGTAGTCGATGCGCCCGCGCAGGTGATCGCCCGTGATCAGCCCGTCGATTCCGGCAATGGCCGTGATCTGGGCGCCGGTGGCGTCGGACAAATTCATCACGAAACCCGAAGGCTTGACAGGCGCGGCTGCGGTGCGCATGAAGATGCTGGCCGTGGTCCAGTTCTGGCGCACGGTCCACAGGCTCTCGACGGCGAAATCCGTGGGCGAGCCGCCCACGACATAGTCCGTGATGCGCGCCACGCCACTGGAATAGTCCAGGGCGCCCGCGACGATGCCCGGGCTGATCGCCGTGCGGCCCCGCACAAGCACTCCGTCGTAGTCCTCATACACCTGGCCCATCCATCGGAATCGCACGCTGTTGGGCACGATGTAGTCGGTGGTGTAGGGACACAAGTCCAGGGTGAGCGGCTCGGGCGTGTAGCTCATCACATGGTGCTGCGGGGATGCAAAGCCCTCGGCATACGTCAGCGTGACGGTGCTGGCCGCCAGGATCTCTTCGCTGACCGAGGTGTCGCTGCGCTCGCCGCCCTTGGACGACGAACTGCTCGAACCCGGGTCGCTCCCGCCACCGGACATGGACGTGGTCTCGAAGGTCTTGGCGTCCTCAAAATCGCTGTTGTAGCCCTCGGTCTTGCTGTCCAGCCGTAGGAAGCGCACGTTGGCGAACTTGCCCGCGTAGCTGATCGTGCCATCCGGGCCGAACGAGCCATGGCCGTCATCGGTCAGCAGATGGCGCACGGTGTCCTGCGTCTTGCTGGTCTGGTAGCTGGTCCTGCTGTGGCTTGAGGTCGACGTGGCTGTCGAGTTGGTATTGGTTGTCGTTGTGACGACGGCTGCGGCCATCCCGGTCATGATCCGTTGCTCCCGTTGGTGATGGATGAACCCCAGCGCCGGTAGGTGGTGCCACCGATGCTGTTCTGCCCCTGCGCAAAGTCCCCTTCGGACCAAGTGACGCCCGTGGCATCGGGCACGGGGTAGTGGTAGCCGTCCGGCGCATATGCGGCGGTCACCTCGATGTAGACGGCCTCCTGCGTCAGCACCCGCGTGCCGCCGGGGGCCATGTACTTGGCATAGATGTCGTTGCCTGGCAGCGGCACGCGGCTGGTCGTTGCCGGGGGCGCCACGGGCGGCACCTGGGGCATGTAGCTCACCTTGCTGGTGTTGCTGGTGTTCTTGGCGGCCGCCGTCCCCGCCGATGACGCGCCCGAGCTGGCAGACAGATTGCGCACCGTGATCCAGCTGATGGACACCGACCCGGCCGCAGGTTCGGTGTCGAAGTTGACCGTGGCGAAGCCGCCCGCATCGGGGGTCACGACCACGTTTTTTTCGATGATGTTCGCGTAGTCGTACTCGATGGCGAACTGGCCGCCCGCATCGACCATGAACTTGGGACGCAGCAGCAGCGCGCCCGAGGCATAGTTGATCTCGCCGGTGGCATCGCCCTGCAGCTGCCCGTCGTTGTCCGTGGCCGTCCGCAACACACCGGCCGACTGCCACTTGATCGACAGCGTGCCGCGCTTGATGCCCCGGTGGTCCAGGCGCAGCGCATGCTCGGGCAGCCGCCAGCCGGTGGCGCCGGTGCGATTCACGAACGCCGAGGCCTCGCCCCACTGAAAAATGATGCTCGAGCTGTCATCGGGCAGTTCCGGCAGCGTGACCGAGATGGAGCCGTTCGTGTAGTTGACCGTGCCCACGGCCCCGCCTGTCAGCTCGCCCTGTCCGTTGTCCGTGGCCGTGTACCAGATGCCCAGGATCTGGAACGAGACGGCCACAGTATTGGGCGCGGGAAAGGGGCGCAGGATGTTCACCCATGAGTAGCCCCGGTTTTCCTGGCTCACGCGGATGCGCCGCGTGTGTGGAGCAGCGGCCACCCTGATATCGCGCGGCGCCGTGGCGAGGGTCAGCTGACGCACGCCGGCCGGGCGCTGGTCCAGCGCCACGGACTCGGTGCGCGAGCTCGGCACCAGCTGGGTGTAGATGCTGGACACGCGCAGGACGTTTTCGCCCAGGGAGACCGCAGCGCTGAGTGTCTGTGCGCCATAGTAGGTGGCCGCGTCGGCGACGGTGGTGTCGCGGATCTTGGTCTTGCTGGGATCGGGCGCGAAGGCCCGGCTGGGCGGGCTGCCTGCAAAAGCAGTGCGCAGGCGCGGGGTGATCTCGCACCGTGTAACGCTGGCCTGGTAATCGACGTAGCCCCCCGAGACGGAAAAGCTGAAAGTCTGCGTCTCGGTCTCGACCCGCAGCACGCGGACATACTGGATCACCTCATTGCCGGCGCCTTCGTTGGCCACCAGCACCAGGGTGCGGCCGATCGTAGGTGCCGGGGTCCCGGGGCGGTGGAAGATGTGGATGGCTGCCTGCCCCTGGACGTGGTTCTCAAGCAGGAAGCCGTTCCACTCGGGCGCAGGGATCAGGTAACTGGCGATGGCCGCAGCGATCTCAGTGCGCCGGTCGAAGGCCCCGCAAGGCACCAGCGTCACGCTCACGTTGGGGTCCGTGGGCATGCCCGACAGGATCACGTTGGCGTCCAGCAGCGCTTCGGTGTCAGGGGTGCGCACGGCCGAGAACAGCTGACGGATGCTGGCATCGCCGCCAGCACGGTCCACCTCGGTCACATCGGGGAACACGCCATTGCTGACGCCCCACTCGATCACGTTGCCCGAGGGGCCACCACCGCCCTCGGGAACGTCGTCCATCACCTTGCTGGCGAGCAGAACGATGTCGCCGTCTCGAATAGTCATAGGATTTCACTCGCTTCAAGGAAACGCAGCACCAGGCTGCAGGAGTAGTCCCCGTCCTCGGGGTCGCTGTACTCGATGACCGACTGCATCGCCAGGGCGCGCGTGGTCTCCGCATCGCCGTGGTCAAACACGACGATGTAGTCCTCGCCGAGCAGGCGCAGCGTCATACGCAGGCCGGGCACTGCAGCCCATGCGCGCAGAGCCCGAAGAGTTGCCCGCGAGATCCAGGCGCTGTTGCCATCGCCCTGCAGCGTGATGGGCCGGCCGCCGTTGCGCGCCATGGCGTCGATGATCAGCGTGCCGAAAATGCCTCGCTCACTCTTCTGAGCCACGGCCGACCACGTCAGCTCATCGACCCAAATCAGGTCTTTGGGCAACTCGATCACGTCGAGGCCGTATGTGAGGGTGATGGACATGTGTTCAGGCTCCCAGCTGGATCTTCTGCTGCTCAAGCACACGCACGACTTCCCGCGCAAGGGCTTCTATGGACTGCTGGCCAGTGGCAGTTGTCGGCACGGGATAGGCCATGCTGTTGCCGATGTAGACATTGACGATGCGATCGACACGACCGCCACCCGAGCCACCTTCACCACCGCCGGTACCGCCCCCCGTGCCGCCGCCCGTGCCGCCTCCGGTACCGCTGCCGGTCTCGGCCTTTTTCTTCGCGGCCTCCATGGATTCGCGGATCGACAGGGCGTCCAGCTCACGCTGGTACTCGAACATGGTCAGGTCGAACATGTAGTTGCCAAGCGCCCCGGAACTCTTCGTAGTGAAGGGGTTGTCTCGGGCGTACTGTTCTTCCCACTTCTTGCGCCACGCTTCGGCCTCTGCGGTGCTGTTGAACGTGGGCACAAGATCCTGCTGGGACGTCGCGCCCCGATTCATGAACTTGGATTTGTCGAGATCGGAGTTCCAGTTGTCCTGTCGCTGCTGGAAGGCCGCAGATAGCATCTGACCTTGCTTGACCAGTTGCTGGACCTTCTCGGAGACCTTGTCGGCCTCGATACCCATGCTGCGCAGCACATCGGCGGCCGTGCGGCCCAGCGTGGTGAACTCACCGGCGGCACCCTTGGCCGCCAGCCCCAGGCCGTCCACGCCTTTCTTTGCATCGGCGGTCGAGACCAAGGTGGCCTTGCCTGCCGCATCCACTTCGACCTTGTAGCCACGCACCGCGGCCATTGACTTGACCCATTCAGGGGCAATCCCCTTGTTTGCCGCGATGGCGTCTTCAGCGGCCTTCTTGAAGCCATCGCTTAGTTCCCGCGCACTGGCTTTTCCAGAGGTCAGCATCACTTCAAACGCGCTGCGCGACTTGGCAGCGACGTCCTTGAAAGTCGCATCCGATGTAACACCCAGCTGAGCCATGGCTTCGCGCAGGCTGTTGATTCCCGGCTTGGCCTTCTCAAGCGCATCGGTCAGCTCAAGGGCCTTGGTTTTGGCCTGGTCGAGCAGGCCGTCGACGACCTTGTCACCCAGCGTCCTGCGCAGTTGTTCGACGCGCACGCGGACTTCGTCGATGGCCTTCTGGCTGTCGGCGGTGTTGATGGCTTTGACCAGACTGGCCTCAAGCACCCGGCCCGCATCAATGCCCTGCTGCTTGAGACGGTCCAGCCCCCCGATCACGACGTCGAGATCATTGAGTGCGCTGGCAGATGCGGCGCCGATCTTGCCCTGCAGGCTGGAGAACTCGACGCCGGTTCGCTGCACGGCTGCGCGCAGCACGTTGTCCATCATCTGGGCGACGCGCTCACCTTCACGCGTGGCCGCCGCCATGGTGCCCTCCAGGCGTTGGCGCAGACCGTTGACTACCTCTTCCGACGCGCCGGACTTGATCGCCTCCTCGAGCTGCTTGCCCAGCTTCTTGGCCTCATATCCGGCACTGGCAAATGCCTGGCGCGCCAAGACCTCGAACTTGCGCAGATCCTGGCCCTCAAGGGCCTTAGCCCAGGCGGCTTGGAACTCGCCCGCGCTGAGCTTTCCATCGGCCACCAGCTTGTCCAGCACGGCCGATGCGTTACGGATGCCCGGCGCAGAGCCAAGGTCGAAGTCCTTGCCGATCTTGGCGATGGCCTCGGCCGCCGTATCTCCATCCTTGCGCAGCTTGTCGAACTTGCCGATCAGCTCGGTCGACTGCTTGCTCAGGTCAAAGCTGCGGCTGCGCACCTCCTCCAATGCTGCAGCCTGGCGCCGCAGCGCATCGGCATGCTGCTTGGCGGCTTCCTCGGACAGGCGCGACTGGCGCTCGGCCTCTTCCAAAGCCTTGCCGTAGCCCATGGCCTTCGCGGCGGTCTCACCCAGCCACACGCCCAGGCGCTGAATCTCCGGCGCCAGGAATGTCAGCGCGACGCCCAAGCCCAGCGGGCCGCCCAGCAGGCCGGTGAGCGCGCCCACGCCTCGGCCCAAAAGGCCCACATTTCCAGTTGCCGAGGCCGCTGCTGCAGCAAAGCGTCCCTTGGCTGCCGCCGATGCGTCGAGGGCAGCCGTGGTCTGCGCCGTCTGCCGCTGCAACTCCCCCTGGCTGCCATTCACGCCCTTGAGGGCATTGCCCAGTTCACCCCAGGACTTGGCATTCGCTGTCTGGGCGGCGGTACTGGTGGCGGAGGCTGCAGCGTTTGCAGCCTGGGCCGCCGCACTGGCGTTGACAGCGATGGCATTGGCACGGTGCGCGGCCGTGTTGGCGGCCGTGGCCACGCTGTTGGCCTCGACCGCCTGGGTGGCAGTGATGGTCTTGGCAGCCCAGCCCGCAAACCATTCGGCAATCTTGGCGATCTGCATCGCGCCCCAGACCTTGCCGGCCGCAGTCAGTGTGTTGACCAGGATGTCGAGGTTGCCGGCCAGGGCGTCGATGACCTTGGCAGCGTTCGTGCTGCTGATCAGGCCCTTGTCCGCTGCTCCGACATACAGCGTCCACTGCGTGGAGAGGTTCTGCAGGGCACGGCCCACGGTGGGCGGCAGCTTGCCGTACTCGCGCGCCACCACATCTGCCTGGCCCTCCAGGGCCTTCATGACGGTTTCCGCCGTCAGGGCGCCCTGCCCGGCCATCTCCCGCAGCTCGCCAGTGGTGACGTTCAGGCCCTTGGACAGCGCCTCGGCCAGGCGCGGAGCCTGCTCCATGACCGAGTTGAATTCTTCGCCGCGCAACACACCTGACTGCAGGCCCTGGATCAGCTGCGTCAGCGCGGCCCTGGCGGACTCGGCCGCGCCGCCCGACAGTTGCGTGGCCTGGTTGATGGTGGTGGTCAGCCGCAGCGCCCGCTCCTGCGCGGCGGCTGCAGCCATGCCGCCCTCCTGCGAGGCTTTGGTCAGGCGCGCGAACAGGTTGCCGGTTTCCTCCAGCGAGCTGTTGGTCGCCAGGGCGACGCGCTGCACGCCGCCGAAGGACTTCTCGAACAGCGGGCCTTCACCCGTGGCGAGCTTGACACGGGCCTCGAGGTTCTTGAATTCGTCGGCTGTCGCGCCTACGTCCTTGATCAGACCACCGAAGTAGCCACCGCCAATCGCCAGCGTGGCGATCTGCTGGATGCGCTGCAGCTGCGCGCTGATCGATGACATACCCTCACGCAGCGTGCGCTGGTTCGCTGCCTGCACCTGGGTGGACTGCGAGGATGCTGCAGCGGCCTGCTGGTATGCCGGCGCCATGGCCGCCACGGCCTCTCGGACTTGCTGCACGGCGCCCTGCAGGTTGCGCTCCTGTGCAGTCAGGTTCGTGGTGCTCAGGCCCACGGCCTGCATCTGGTCCCGAACGCCGGCCAGTGTGCCGTTCTTGACGCGCAGCTCGCTCGACAGCTTCGCTGCGCTGCCGATGGCCAGGTCGTATTCCTTGCGCAGCGCAGCCTCGGCATTCTGCGCGGTAGTCGCAGCCTGGGCCGCTTCGCGCTGGCCGGCCTGCTGAGACTTCAGCTCGGCGGTCGCAGCCTTGATGCCGTCCTTCAGGCCCGCGACAGTATTGCGGTAGTCGTCCGTGCGCCTGGCCGTGCCCGTGGTCTCATCGCGCACGGCCTTGAGCGCGTCTTTCTTGCGCTGCAGTTCGGCCTGGGCCTGCTGGGTGGCAGTCGTCGCTGTCTTCTCGGCGGTGGCGAGTGTCTGCGTTTTGCCGCCCGCTTCCTGCAGCTCGTTGCCCAGGCGATCGACGGTGGAGACGGCTTTTTCAAACTCCTGCGACAGAGACTGCGTCTGCAGCTTCAGTGCCCCGAATTCGTTCAGCGCCCGCTGCTTGGCGCCCAGCGCCTCGAGGGCCTGGGCTGCGTCCTGGGCGCTTTTCTGCAGATCGCCCTCGAGCACGTCCCCGACATCCCGCAGCGTCTTCGCCAGTTGCTCGGCATCGGCCTCGCCCTTGACGGCGGCTTCGATGTCGTATTTGATCTTTGGGTCTGCCATGTTGGCGCTCAGAGGTCAGGTGATGAGAGGATTGATCTGGTGCATCGCACTGGTGTGCGCGGGATTGCCGCTGGCCCTGCTGGGCCTGTGGCTGGATTCCGAGCGCCTGATGGCGATCGGTGCCGGGGCCATCGCCACCGTGGTGGTGGGATGGCCGGTGCTGCTGCTGATGGGCGCGGTACAGACGTCTGCACCGCGCCGCTGATCAGTCGCCTGCGGTCGGGAAACGGACCTCGTAGCCTTCGGTCTTGCCCGCCGGCGTGACGATCTTCCCGGTCAGGGTGATTGCCGAGTAGTCCGAGCCCAGGAAGTCGAAGCCGTTGTTGGCGCCCAGCACGCATTCGTGAACGTCCACCTCGATCGGCGAGCCATCCACCATGTTCTTGCCGTCGAAGCGGGCCTGGCAGCGCACCTGGGTAACACGTCCGCCCAGGATCTTCTTGCCGTCCACAGCAGCATAGGTGCCTGTCAACCGTACCGTGTCGTCCTTCGCAGGCGCCCCATTCGTTGCCAGAATGCGGATCTCCCCGCGCAGCCAGTTGACTTCGTAGTGGGTGCCAAGGACATAGTCATCCCCAGCTCCTGCGGGCTTGACCGCGAAGCCCTGGTCGCTCAGATTGCGTTTACCCACAGGCAGCCAAACGCCCACGGCGCTGACAACGAAGTTCTGGTCGGTCAGCGTGCCCGAACCCTGCGTGACCGTTTCCACAAGGCCTTGGAACTGCATGGCCATGGCAGCAACGCTGGCGGCCGACAGCTCGACGGTGATCTCGGTGGGCTTGGGCAGCACCACCGACGCCCGGGCCTGGCCGTAGTCGAGGTGGGAGCGGGATTCGGAGACCTTCTCCTCGAAATTGGGCTTGATCTCGAACTTGTCGGCGTCGAGCGATTCGCCGAAACCGTCATAGGCCTGAGCGGCCGTATTCCAGATGTTGAGCGAGACAAGGCCCCCGGCCAGGATGGCACGTGCTGTGGTGGACATGGTGATTTCCTTCCAAAAAACAAAACCCGCTCAAGGCGGGCAATCTGCTGAATCGACCCGGCACCTATGCCGGATCGCGGTACGCGAGGGTGAATAGGCCCTGCACCAGTGCACCGCCCACGTCGATGTTTTCGATGCGGTAGCGCACGTCGCCCTCCACCATGCCGCCGCCTTCGATCTCGATGCCCATCTGCGCGAGCAGTGGCAGGCACTCGAGCACAGTGCGTTTGGCGAGGCGGTAGTCGGCGTGGGCATCCTGGCGCGCGGAATCGGTACGGCTGATGACTCCGAGTGCGAAGCCATAGGACCGGCGCGCCCGCTGGCCCGGCTGATCGCCTCGCGGCTTGTCGGCCTGGTCCTCAACGAGCAGCACGCGGTCGCCTGTGGATAGGTCCGCAGCGGTCACAGGGTTGTCGCAGAGGACCGCGCCCTGCAGGCCTTCAGCCGCCTGCAGGGCCTGGACAACGGCGCGGCCGATCACAAACGGTGCCCCATAGCGCAGCACATCAGGATGCGGTTTGGTCATGGCCTCGCGCTGCCCAGCAGCGCCTCCATTTCCGATCCATCGTTGACACGCCGAGGCATGGCCAGCACGCGCAATCGGTCGCCCACGCGCACGCCGATCGTGGGCTCATCGGCCTGCGCGATCAGCACGTCGCGCTCGCGCAGGTTGATGATCGATGGCAGGCGCAGCGTACGGTCTGCAGCGATAACCCGGCCGTCCAGTGCCTCTTCATCGATGACGCCCAGAATCCCCGTGGCCGAACCCACGACTGCGCCCTGTCGCTCGATGGAGAACGTCAGGGCGAAGTCGTCGCCGTAGAACACCTCGCGCAGGTCGCGGTCGAGGTCCAGCATGGTCAGGCCTTCCCGCCCTTGGCCTTGTCGTCAACGAGGCGTTCGGCTTCGGCCTTCTCCGCAGCAGCCTTCTCGGCAGCATGGCGCTCGGCTTCGGCCTTCTCCGCAGCAGCCTTCTCGGCAGCATGGCGCTCGGCTTCGGCCTTCTCCGCAGCAGCCTTCTCGGCAGCCTGGCGCTCGGCCTCGGCCTGCTCCGCAGCAGCCTTCTCGGCAGCCTGGCGCTCGGCTTCGGCCTGCTCCGCAGCAGCCTTCTCGGCCACCAGGCGCGCGGCTTCGGCCTTCTCGGCTGCAGCACGGGCTGCGTCGATCGCTGGGTCCTCCAGCACGCCCAGCGCGACCAGGGCCGCGCCCTCGTCGGCCTTGAGCGTGATGGGGCTGCCCACGCTGTGGCGCTTCCCGTCATGCTTGACGGGCGACAGTACGGTGTACTTCGGCATGGCCGTTACGCTGCCGCGCCCTGGAACAGGAAGCCCGCAGTGGCACCGACCAGCTCGGGGCTATAGGCGTCGGAGACGGGGTAGTACCACGTCTGCGTGTTCTTGTCGAAGTACGGCTCTTCGACCTGGGGGCGGTCCTTGAGCTGGTAGGTGTAGCCGTAGTTGGGAGATCCGCGCTGTTGCATGGACGCCGGCGTGGTGTAGGCCAGGATGGCGTCCAGGCCCCACATATCCTTGAATTCGCTGTCCTCGTAGTAGGTGGCTTCGCCTTCGACGATGCGGTCGATCTCCAGCAGGCGCTGCAGCTGCTCGATGGTCGCCGGCACACGGTCCACCGTCACGCTGATGCGGTCCAGGATCTTGGGGTGGTTGCGCAGAGCCGACAACACCCGGGGGCCAAGGGTCATGACATTCGGCTTCTTGCCGATCTTCTTGCGGATCACTTCCTTGGCCTCGTTGACATCCTCGGCCGGGTTGCTGTTGGGGTCGGTCCACTTGCTGGAGCCGGACAAGGCCGTCTTGTTTTCCGTGGGGTAGTTGGCAGGGTTGCGCGCCAGATCGGCGGCGAGCTTCTCGCGCTCATTCGCCATCACGTCCTGCACCGTGTTGACCGCCATGGCACCCATGTCGATGCCGGGAACGGCCTGGGCTTCCTCTTCATTCTCGATGGGGACTTGGCCTTCCAGGCGGTGGTCCACCAGCGAGTACTTGCCCTTGGCATAGCCCAGCTGGATGCGCTTGGTGTTCGCACCGGGCGCACGGGCCGTGTTCACCAGGCGAAAGCTCTCAGGGCCGAAAACCAGGATAGTGCCGGCGCGCTGGCCGACCTGCACGATGGGGAACAGGATGCTGGCGATCTTGGCATTCGGCGAGCCGTAGCCCCGCGCCACCTCGGTGAGGATGGGATCGACGACGCGGAGATCGGAAAGGTTGGGTTGCGGCATGAGTTTCTCCAGAGAGTGATTCAGGGATGGGATGGATCAGGCGGCAGCGCTGACCAGGCCGGCGGACGGAACCAGCAGCACCTCGATGCGCTCGCCCGCTGCAGCAGCTGCGCCGAGCGCTCGGGCCACGGGGCTCTTGCTGCCCACGGTCAATGGCACGACGCGGCCCTGCGCGTCGACCATCAGTGCTGCGTCCAGGGTGACGGCAGCGCCCGCCTCGACGATGGAAGTGCCCTGTACATCGACGGGCAGCAGATCACCGGCCTGGGCTGCGCTGGTGCGCGTGACGCCGAAGGCAACGCCGCCGGCGGTGGGATAGCCGCCGGACTGCGTGACGAAGCGTTCGGCCGAGACGGCGGCGCTGGCCACCACGGTGAGGGTCAGAGTGGAAATGTTCCCGGAGGGCATGTTGTGCTCCTAGTGAGGGGGTTGACGATCCGGGCGCTCAGCTGGCGTAGCCCAGTTCCTTGAGCGCGGCGACGAGGCTGATGCCCTGCTCCTTCGCCACGGCCTTGGCCTCTTCGACCTGCTGCGCCTTGGTCTTTTCGCCCTTGTCGGCTGGGGCGGCGCTGCCCTTGGCAGCTGGCGGCGCATCCTGCTTGTGGGCCTCGATGGCAGCAGCACGCAGCGCCTTCTCAGCGCCCAGCACCGCCAGGCTGGCGTCGGCAGCCGAGGTCTTGCCGTCGAAGGCCAGGCCCTGCAGCAGCTCCTCGTGGCCGGGCAGTCCCTCGCCCACGGCGAGGACCGCCTTGATGCGGTCACGCTCCTGGGTGGCACCCAGGACGGTGAACTCGGCCTGGATGGCGGCGAAGAGAGGGGCGTGGTCCTGCTCGAAAGACGCACGCGTGATGGGATCGGACATTGCTGTTTCCTTTGGATCACGGGTTGAGGATTTGTCTTTGGGCGCAGCACCGGCGCTTGCTGACGGGGCCACCGGCTTGATCACGGCCTTGCGGCGCGATGCGAACTCGGTGGGATCTGCGGCCATGCGCTCCAGCAATGCGTCGAGGGTGGAGACACCGTCCACCAACCCCGCATCGATGGCCTGCTGGCCACGGAACACGCGGCCATCGGCCATGTGCTCGAGAACTTGCTCGGCGCTGACACCCCGGTAACGCGCAACGTCGTCCACGAACAGCGTGTAGACGTAGTCCACGTCCGCCTGGACAACGGCCCGGGCCTCATCGGACAGGGGCTCGTTCGGCTTGGACAAGCGCTTGTATTTGCCCGCTGTGATGCTTTCCTGCTGCACGCGAGACGAGGGGTCGAACTCGCGGTCCACCACCACGCCGATGCTTCCCACGCTGACGACAGAGCCGCTGACAAAGATGGCGTTGGCGCCGCTGCCGGACCACATGCCCGCGCTCAGCAGCATCTCGCTGGCGTGCACGACCAGCGGCTTGATGGCACCGGCATCGTGGATGGCCTGGGCAAACTCCGGCACGCCGATCACGTTGCCGCCGGGCGTATCCATCGCTACCACGATGCTGCGCACCCGCGCGTCTGCCAGGGCGCTTTCGATCTGCAGCGTGGCCTGTCGAGTGCTGATGCCGCCCGAGACGCGCATGAACAGGTTGGCCTTGGGGGCCATCACACCGGACAGCTTCAACAGCGCCACACCGCCGGGCAAGACCTCGTACTCCTGCTGTTCGTGCGCCAGCGGCCGGCCCAGCCGGGCCTCGATGGCGTCAAGGTCCAGCTTCTCGCCGCGCAGATGCATGGCGTAAATGCCCTGGATCTCCCGCAGCATGCCCGGCTCGATGGCCCAGGCGCCAAGGATCATGTCGTGCAGCGTCATGG
Source organism: Delftia sp. WSY_7 (assembly GCF_043104845.1). NCBI lineage: Bacteria > Pseudomonadati > Pseudomonadota > Betaproteobacteria > Burkholderiales > Comamonadaceae > Delftia > Delftia sp. WSY_7. The sequence continues at coordinate 12,439 of NZ_JBICLB010000013.1, forward strand.
TGTCAGCCTCCCCTGCTCGGCCCGCTGCTCAGGTAGCGGTTCACATCGTTCATGGACTTCTGCAGATCCTTGACGTCGCGTCGGATGTCCGTCAGCGTTTCCTTCATGCGCGAGTCCTGCTCGCGCATGCGCTCGATGGCGACGGTGGCCTGGATCTCAGTGACGCTGACGCGCTTGTCCAGCGTGCTGTACGCAGAAAAACCGGCCACCAGAAAGCCGACGAAGGTCAGCATGTGACCGAGGTTGATCGTCGGGTCGAACACCATGCGGCGGCGGTGGTGGTGGGACTCGGTCAAGGGGGCGAGATCAGTGCTCATTCCTGCTCCTGGGGGGCTTGTTTCGGAGGGGTTGTTTTGGGTTGCTGGGGCGCCGCAGCGCCGGCCTTGGGCGTGGGCAGCATTCCGTCTTTGACCAGTCGCTCGTACTCGGCCAGCTTCTGGTCGTAGGTCTCATCCCATCCGCTGCCGAACAGTTCCCACTCGGCACGCTCGCGAGTCATCAGCCGCGCGTCGATGGCCTCGACGTAGGCCTCCACCTCGGCCTTGGGATCGATGCTGCCCATGCTGTCGCCCGGCCAGGCGGCACGCGTGTAGGCCCAGCGCAGCAGCGGGTCGGCAAAGAAGCCCGGCGCGGGCACGCGGCCAATGGCCACGGCTTCGGCCAGCCAGGTCTCGAACACGGGCTGGCAAAAGCTCAGCGACAGCCAGTAGCGCACGCTGCGGAAGTACACCCATGCATCCAGCAGCGCGGCCTTGCTCGCGGAATAGCTGGCGTTGAATTGTTTGGTCAGCAGCTCGAAGGGAAGGCCCAGGGCGATGCCCATCTGCTTGATGACGGCCTGGATGAAGGGCTCGAAATTCGGATTCGGCCGCACCGGGTTCACCATTTGGACCTTCTCGCCAGGCTGCAGGCCTATGACCGCGCCCTGGCCCAGGGCGATGTCGGCCGGGGCCTCGGAGTGGGTCGAGCTGGTGCCGTCGAATACCGGCGCCGCGTTACCCCCTGGTGCTTCGATGAACACCGTGAGGTAGGCGGTTAGCACCGCCGCCATGATCTCGGCCTCGGTGTAGCGCGAGATCTGCTTGATGCAGTCGATGATGGGCGCCAGGTAAGGCACGCCCCGGGGCATGCCCGGGCGTAGGCAGCGGAAGTGGTGCAGCATGCGGCGGCGACCGCTGCGGCCCAGGCGTTCGATCCATTCGCCCCTGTACGCGCCACCCGCTGTCGGCAAGCCGCTGCCCGGGTGCTTGTCGTACAGGTGGTAGGCCTCTGGTGCACCGTGAGCGTTCAGGCGCACGCCGCCGGCGACGGTGTCACTGTCGGCCTTGCCACCAGGGTTGCCGACGCGGTCGGCTTCCAGCACCTGGATGCGCAGCTCGTAGGGCTGGGTGGCCGTGCGCTCGCCATCAGGCAGCAGCGAGAAGCAGTCGCCACTTTCCAGCGCCGACCGCAGCACCAGAGCCTGCAGCTGGTAGAAATTCTGTTTGCCCTCGATATCGCACTCGGTGCTGTCGGCCCACAGGCTGAATTCCTGCTGTACCTTGGCTTTCCAGGCAAGGGCGCGATCGCGGGACCAACCCAGCACGGCGAGGTTCGGCTGCGCGCTGAGCGCCAGGCCCGTGCCCACGACACGGTCGATGTTGGTGTTGATGGCACCCACCGCGATGGGGCTGGTGCGCGCCAGCTCGCGCGAGGCGCCGCGCTGGAAAGGCAGCTGCCGCATCGTGTCCGACCGGGCGTCCCGGGGACGCGGGTTCCAGAAGCGGCGTGGAGAGGCAGATCCGGCGGATGGCATCTCGCCGCCCATGGCCTGCATTGCCCCCAGCGTCTGGATCTTGGCGCGGGACAGCGCCCTATCGGCCGCCCAGCCCGGAGCCACCGCTGCAATCGCGCGGTCAAGCAGATTGAGTTCCATGGCCGTTTACCGGGGGGACAGGTAAGCGACGCGGCGCACGCGGCCGGCCCGGCCCTGCAGGCGTTCGATATTGGCGCGGCACTGCTCGATGCCTGCGCGGACCTGCTCGAGATCGGCGCGGCGGTTGCGCCTGGCGGTCTGTCCGTTGCCGATCATGTATTCCTGCGAGTTCAGGATGCGTTGCTCGGCGTCGAGATAGGACTGCAGGCGCTCGCGCTCCTGCGTCAGCTCAGTGGCGGCATCGGTCATTACCAAGATCCTTTGGATTGCAGGTCGGCGATCGCACGCCCGAACTCGGGGCGGAAGCGCGCCAGCGCCACACGCTGCACGGTGCCGCTGAAGTCGAGCCGAACCGAATAGTCCGGCGCGTCGCTGGTGAAGACGAACAGGGCGCGCAGGCGCTTGCCCTCGCGCCGCCAGATGCCGTCAGGGCGACCACCGCCCTGCGGCTGGCCTACGAACATGTCGTTGGCCAGGCGCCGGCCCTTGCGCAGCTTGGCACCCGTGGCACGGTCGCGCGTGGAGCTGGCGGCGCGGATGCCCTTGAGGGCGTTGAGGATGGTGCGAACCTGGGCGCCGCTGACGTTGCCGTAGGCGTCCAGCTTGGCCGCTGCGCCCGGCATGGCGTACTGCGTGGGCGACAGCACGCCCTGGTAGCGCAGGGCCATCTCCAGACCCTTGTGCTTGCGCACGCCGCCCTCGACCTCCGGGAACAGGAAGTTTTCCGGGGCGACGCCCGGGGCATGCGCGCCGGTCTTGACCATGACGCGCGCCATCAGGTTGTCCTTGGTGGCGGGCTCGATGCGCAGCGCGTTGAGCGTGTAGGGAACGGGGTTGGAGAACACCTTGCGCATCTCGGCCGGCAGATCCTCGGCCTGTGCCTGCTTGGCGCAGCGGGTCAGCGCCGTGGCCGCCGCATAGGGAATCATGCGCGACGGCACACCGCGCACGGACGCGATCACGTCGGCGATCGAGGCGCCCGTGCGTTGGATGGAAAGCATGAATGGAGGCTCCAAAACAAAGCCCCCGACTCCTTTCGGAGACCGGGGGCTGATACCGACTTTCGCTGCTGCGGTTGGGTGTCGGGAGGATGTTTTCTGCGTCAGGCGGATTTTTTAGACCTACCTGAATTGATGCCAATTTTGGGCCAAAGTGTCATATCAAAGCGAGCCCTAAATTGTCATATCCAGAGCTGACACTTTAATCCTTGACTTCTGCGCTATTGCCTGGATTCCATTCCTCAAGAATGGCCTGTGACGCAGAGTAAAGCCGCTTTCGGAACGAGGCCAACACCAGGTAGTAGTGCTGTCGGCTGATTTCCAGCGCAGAGGCGGCGACCTTCACGGGCGTGACCCGATGCACGTAGTACAGGTCGAACACCCGCTTGTCCAGCGCATCCGGCTGGCACTGGTACGCGAGATGGAATGCCGCCAGCTCAGCGCTGCAGGCAGCGTTCGGCCCATCTGTGCGCAGCGGCCTGGTGCGCGCACCGCTGAGCTGGCCCAGGATAGACCCCATGCTCGGCGATGGCCCGTAGAAGCGCCGAGTGGCTTTCCAGGCCACCCAGCGCTCGCACAGCTGGTCCAGGTTCTGCTGTTCATAGTCGGCGTGAGGCTCGGCCTCATCGTCCTGTCCGGGCGCGGGGGCTGCCAGGCGCAGGGCTTCGGGGTCGTGGAGATCGTCGTGGCGGGTCATTGGATTCCTCTTGAGTAAATGCGGCGGCCAACGGGCGCCGGGCGGGCAACGGGGGGCAATGGCGAAGGGGCCGCGAAAGGCGGCGGGGGCGGGACAGGTGCCGGTGGCGGCATTGCAGGCGGCGGCAGGACCACGCTCGCGGGGCTTGGCGCTTCGGCGTGTACAGACGTCTGTACCGGCACAGGTGCAGGCTGCGGGACGGGCGCCACGGGCGCGACCGGCTCGGGCACTGGAGCCGCCGCCAGCACGGGGGCCGGCACTGGCGCCGGTACAGGTGCGAACAGATCGCCGATAGGGGGGATCAGCTTGTCGCGCAGCCGCTGCCAATCCAACGGGGTCCACTTGTGCAGCCCCAGCTGATGGGCGATGGCAAGGTTGTAGACACTGACGTCCCAGGCCTCGTTTCGCGCGCCATTGGGCTTGACCCATTCGCGGATGGCGCGGCCCTTCTGCCAGCGCGTACGCGCCTGCTCTACCACCATCTGGTCGAACCATTCGGGTGGCAGGGCATCGTTGAAGTGCATGGCGCCCGGGCCTTCGGCCAACTGCATGCGGTTGGAAAGCCAGTCCTTGGCGACGTCGGTACCGACCGTCCACAGCTCTACGCCGCCGGGCGTCTTGGTGCCGCCCCAATCGATGTCCACGCGGCTGGGAGCGCTGCCCATGATGGGCTTGTTCGGGCGCGAGGAACCATGCAGCACCGTGCAGTTCAAGGTGCGGCGCGCTGACCCGTAGTTGTAGACATCCTGCGTGTTCGCGCCACCGGCATCGATGCCATAGGCGCTGATCATGATGGGCCGGCCCGATGCGTGAAGCAGCGGCGTGCGCCGGATCTCGTCCAGGCGCTGCCACACGCTGCCCGGCGTATCGGGCGGGTCGGTGGGCGCGCCGTTGAGGACGATATAGTCGATCACCCAATGCTCCAGGCCAGGCCCCCAGGCCTCGATCTGGACCTCCAAGCGGTTGGGCTGGGTGTCAGCCGTCAGGATGGCCACCAGGGCCGCGTCGGGCAGTACGCGCAGCGGGTATTTCTCAGCCCTGTCGCGCAGCTGTTTGGCCGTGGTCACGGTCTCCGAATTCTTGTACGACAGGCCCAGGCGGGTGTTGTAGAACACCTGCATGGCCTCGTGATCGCCACGCGCCAGGCGGTCCTTTGCCCGCGCGTACTGGCGCGCCAGCGTGAGCCAGGTGATCGCGCCCACCGGCATGTAGAAGGCCGACAGCGTGAAGCTGATGGTCTCGCCATCGCCCTGGGCCGTGGCGACCCATCGTGCTTGGCCTCCAGCCGCCACGTCGCGCAGCATCGAGGTCTTGTGCCGTTCGTCGATCTCGCAGCCGCAATGTGGGCAGTCGAACCAAGCCCGGACCATGAAGCCTGTGTCTTCATCGCGCCGATACTTGAAGTTCTCAAGCAGCAGGGCGTGCAGCTCGCCGCAGTGCGGGCACGGGACGTGGTAGTACTCCTTTGTGCCCATCTCGAAGAGGGTGTCGATCTTCGAGAAGCCCTCGATGGCCGGGCTGGAGGTGTAGAAAAACTTGGCGTCGTTCGCGTACTGCGTGGCCCGGGCCTCGGCCAGCTCGACAGGATCGCCTTCGCCATCGACGTTCAGCTCGAGCCGGTCGATCTCGTCGACGTAGATGTAGGGGGCGGAAACTTCGGCCAGGTTGGCGGCCGAGCCAGCCGTGTTCATGTACAGCGTCGCGTCGCCCAGAAAATCCTTGGCCTGCACCGTATTCCGGGAGTCGCGGCTCTTCGCCGCAGCCACGCGCTCTTTCAGTTCCGGCACGCTGCGGATCATGGTCGAGATCCGCGCCGAGAAGCGCTTGACCAGGGTATCCGTGGGCTCGAGAGCCAGGATGTTGCGCGGCCGGCGATGGATCAGCGAGCCGATCCAGTTCAGGGCCGTCTGCGTCTTGAACATCTGGGATGCGACCTTCGCCACCACGCGTTTGCAGGGGTGGCCGGGCGACAGCACCTGGTGCACGCGACGCGCTGGATAGCTGTGGTCGAAACTGAAGCGCCCCGGCTTCGGGCCGCTCTTGGGCAGGACCATGAACTCCTCGGCCCACTCGTCGCAGAGCAGCTCGGGATCCGGGCGCATGCCCTCGACCGCTGCCTGAACCATCAGTGCATACCCGTCAGCGAGATTCACTGGTCGGTCTCCTCTGGCAAGACGCCCTGCAGGCGGCGTTCGGCCGCGCCGAAGGCCTTGCGCAGCTCGTCGTGGATGATGCGTTCGATCTCGCGCGAGTCGGCCAGGCCCACCAGCTGCGGCGCAGCACGCTGGGGCACGCCCATAGCCTCATCGCGCAGGGCGCGGAAGGCGTCAAAAACGCCGCGCCAAGCCGCCTCGCGGGACACCAGCAGCTTGGCCTCGCGGGCGTTCTCCCGCTCCTCGCGTTCCACCGACGCCCGTTCCCGGCGCACGCGCAGGCTCTGGTAGTCATCGCCGGGCGCCACGGGCTGGGAATCCTGGGCTTGTGGCGCGTTTTCTGACGCACCCTGCCCGCCCCCCTGCTCTATCGGCAGCGATGCGCCAGCGCGCCCGCTGTCGGCCCTGGCGCGCGTGTTCTGCTGCCACTGGATGTCCGCCACGGCCGGGTCGATCTTCCCCTCGATCAGGGTGATGCGCTTTTCCTTCACAGCCTTCGCCACGGCGGACTTCGCCACGCCCCGGCGCCGGGCGTACTCGGCCTGCGAGACCAGCTCGACGCGCCCGTTCACTTCGGCCCCCAGCGTTCACCAGTTCGTTCACTTTTCCCCAGACCAGCCACTAGCGCTCGCGCGGGGGCCGAATTACCCCCGTGATTCCATGCGCCGGGAGTACCTATGCCGGGGGGTGGGGTATACCCGATGGGGTGGGCGGGGGTCGCCGCGCCGCCCGCCGTCGCCAGATCCTGCCTATCCATTTCCTCTTCCTCTCTTCTAAAAAACAAAGAAGTGATTACGCGGTTACGAGCGCGCGTAAACACGAAACCCGCGCCACGCCTAGCGAGTTACGCATTTACGTGGTTACGCATGTCGTGCACACACATGCACGCACACCCATGCATGCGCCCGCACTCGCCCACACATGCATGCATGTGTGCGCAATCCGTAACTGCGTAATCACGTAACAACCCGCGCCAATGCTGGATTCCAGCGTTACGCACCTTCGTAATGGAGTAATCCAGCCGCATCACTGACCTCCCTCTGGCTCTTGCCCTTGGGGGGCCGGGGAGCCGCTGCCGTAGCCCGAGTACTTGCGCAGCGCATCCGCAAAATCGCGGACAGCGGACGTTGCCCACTCACCCTCGGTGACGCGCTGCTCCCCTTCGCCCAGGATGGGCTCCGTCACCAGCAACATCCGTTCGGTCTTCTTGGCCTGGCCGGGCCGCACAACGTTCATGGGCTTCACCCGCATGGGATGGCCCTGGCCCTCGGCAAACCGAATCACGGTGGGCGTGAACGCCTTCTGGGGAAAGGGGTAGCGGTCCCCTGTCCGCTGGCACCACTTCAGGTAGGCGGCATAAGCCTGGGCGACAGCGCAGGAGTGGTAGGGCAGATCCAGCTCGCCCACTTGCCACTCAGACCAGAACAGCTCGGGGCTCTTGCGGTTGATCTCAATCAGCGCCGACTTGGCCTCAGTCATGGGGGCCGGGGCGTAGGCGTGGAAATCTCCCAGTGGATAGTTCAGCAGGTAGTGGTAGAAGGCCTCGATTCCGCCGTTGTCCCGCCATTCGCCCAGCGCCTTGTAATACTCGAAGCCCTTCGCCCTGGGCGTGTAGACGACCAGGTAGCGGCGGTCCGAGTTGTCCAGGGCCAGCGGCTGCAGCTCGTTCGAGAGAAACACGATGTTCATGTGGTTCTTCTCTTCGCGCCGCGTCAGGTGCTTCGGGTTGATCTGCACCGTGGGCGAGGTGATCAGCGCCTTCAGCCGGTTCTTGTTGTGGACCAGCTCGGCCCGGCTGGAGACTTCGTCACCGACCACGAACAGCTTGCAACTGCGCCAATCGTTGTGCTTGTCCTCCAGCTCATCCTGGCCAACCAGCGCGCCGTACTTGCCGTACAGCGCGACCATGATGTCAAACAGGAAGTTCTTGCCGGCGCCTTCGTCGCCATGCATGACCACGGCCGTGCGCAGCTTGGCGCCCGGGTGCTGGAGTGGATAGGCCAGCCAGCACAGCAGCCAGTGCATGATGTCGCCCGTATCGGCCTCATCAGCAGTGGCGCGGCTGGTCAGGAACGAGACCAGATCCAGCATGGGCTGGACGTTGCCCTCTTTCGGCACCATCGCCATGCCGTCGTAGAGATTCACGCTGGTGGCCGGGTCGACCTTGAGGGTCGGGTCAAACACCACATCCTCCAGCCGCACGGTTTTGCGCTTCTCGCTCGCCTTCCACATGCGGACCATGTCTGCGCCGTGCGCGTGGCCCATGTTGGCGATCTTCATGATCAGCCGCTCGGCACCATCCCATACCGTGTCCGTGCCGTAGATCAGCACGAAGTTCTCGGCCAGGTGGTTGAACTTGCCCCAGTCGACGGTCTTCTCTTTTTTCTTGCCCTGCACAGGCGGATCGGCTTTGTCGGCCGGGGCCTTGCCACCCCCATCCCCAGAGTCGCGCGCAGCTGCGCTTACTTTGGGGGGGCGGGGGCGCGAAGAAGATGGCTCGGCCTGCGCCTCGCCCGGCACGCGCACACCCGCCTGAAAGTCGACGTGCACGACAGAGTTATCCAGCGGCGCTGGCGCGCCGTGAGCTGACGAAGCATGCGACTCTTCGGTCGCATGCGGTGGCGGCAGTGGCGGAAACGAGGCCCCGCCGTCGTTGATGTCGTCGGTGTGCTCAGCCATACCGCCTCGCCATCGCCTCGACCACACCCACCAGCTGCCGGCGCACCACGTCCAGGCCCTCGAGGACGTGCAGATCGTTGAAGTCGGTATCCTTCGGCCCCCGTGTCGAGGGCTTGAAGATGGGCCAGACCAGATCGCAGCCGTCCGTGGCCTTGGCGGCGCGCGCAGCGGCCGTGCGGCCCGGGTTGATCAGCGCGCCCGTGCGCTTGTCGCGGGTCATGTAGTCGTCGTCGGCCAGGATCAGGATGCGCGTGGCCGGGTACAGGCTGCGCAGCACGCGCACCACCTCGGCCAGGTTGCCGGCGTCCAGGGCCACGAACACGGGGTGCTGGCGGTCGACCGCCATGCGGGCCGTCAGGCCCGTGGCATAGCCCTCGACCACCATCAGCAGCGCGGTGCTGCCGGCGTCGATCTCGCCCAGCCGGATGCAGCAGCCCGGCTTGTCGAAGGCCCGCAGGTAGATCTTCACGCCATCGGGGCGGATGAACTGCAGGCCTCGCAGCGCCTGAGCGCGCGGCAGATCCGGCCGAACCAGGGGCAGCAGCGCAGTGCCGGCCGGCAGGCGCACCACCACGTCATCCTCGCCACGCTTGCGGGAGGGCCAGCGCAGGGACAACTGACGGTCCAGCGCCCGGAAGGCCTCGCCCTGCACCTGCTTGCGGTCCAAGTAGGGCGTGGTGGCCACGCGCACACCCTTGCGCCAGATATCGATGGCCTCGGCCGCGGCGTTGGCGATTTCCTGCGCGCGCTCCTGCGCCGCCGCCTCGGCCAGGGCCTTGCGTTGGGCGGCCTGGCGGGCGCGCTCGGCCTCGGACAGCGGCGCCAGGTCAATCTCCACCTTCTGCCAATCGCCGCCGTGCCGATACGTGCCGAACGAGCCGACCACATACGTACCGCCGGCGTCTGGCTGCCACAGGTGGAGCTTGTACCAGTCCTTCCCACCCTTGCCACACGTGGTCTTGCGACCGCGGCGGATTCGCTCATGCATGAGGCCCAGGTCGCGGTGGCGCAGCTCAATCCCGAACTGCTCCATCTGGTGCAGAACGTCCTGGTAGTTGTCCATCAGTCCTTGCTCCCGTTCAACTGCCGGAGCTGGGCTGCAATCTGCAGCGCGGTACCCATGACACGCTCCAGTGCGTGTGCCATGCGCGCTGTCTCGGTGACTGGGTCCAGTGGCACAGGAGGGGCATATCCAGCGCCCCGCATGTAAAAAGCTGCCAGGCCGTGAAAGCCAATCTCGCGCGCCTTGCGCATCAGCAGCAGCACCTGCCCCGGGTTCAGTCGCTCGGAGCGCGAGGGGTTGAGCGCATCCAGCAGGTAGCGCGCAGCGGCCTCGGGCGTCTTCTCGGGGTAGAGCATCTCGCCCACCTTTTTGGCGCCGCCCAGGCGCTGCACGGCGGCCTTGGCCGCGTCCAGCTCGTCTTCGTACATCAGGATTTCATCGTCATCCATGGGTCACCTCTCTACTGTGATCCGGCCGGTTTCCGGCCCCGTTCCGAACCGTTCCGAATCTTTCGGAACCGTTCGGAATGCCTCGACGAGGCAAAAAAAAGAGACTTCGGTACATGAACCCACGCACCGAAACCTCGCAAGAAAAAGCCGCCCAGGCCCACGAAGGGCACAGGGCGGAAAATGCGCCCGGGGCGGGACACGCCCCTGGCAACCACGAAACCAAGAAAGGACAGCCCAATGCCGGCCAACACACCACAGCGCCTCGAAGAGGCCTTGCAGCGCATCGATGCCATCGAGGCCGCGCTGGGCGCGCTGACCATGCTGGCCGTGCAGCACATGCCGGCGGCCGAGCAGCGGCGCTTCGCGGAAGCGCTGGCCACCTTCGGCGCGGCAGCGGAAAAGGAAGGGGATATGGCCACGGCTACTCTGCTGACCGGGTTGCACGGTGCGGCAGTGAGTGGGTCGGGCGCGTAGCGCTCCAGCTCACCCAGCGCTGGGACAGCCTGACGGCGTCCAACGCAGCAGCCTCGCTGGCGAGATCCCGGAAGATCGGCCTGCGGGCCGGGCTCGCCTTGACAGCCCTGGCCCAAGGCATCGCAAGCAATGCCAGCAGCATGCGGCGGCGGGTGAGCACCCCTGCTTCAGCATCACGCATGAGCGCACCCCGACTCTGGCGCCCGGCGGTTTGCCAGTTCACGCAGCCCAACCTCGCCCTGGGTGAGCACCTCTATTTGGAGGGCCTCTTCAAGACTTACCCGTCGCGTGCCACGCAACCAGTGATTGACCTTTCCCGGGCTGACCGGCGGATCAAGGCGCTGCCCGAAGGCGGCCATGGTGATCCCATGCTTCTGAAGGTAGGTTTTGAGCTGCATTGATCCATTATGGATCAATCCACATTGGATCACCAAGTCATGAAGTCCATTTTGTGCATTCCACAAGCGTGGCCTGCTTGGGAAACTTGCTCCATGGAAACATGGAGAGACCGGGCAAAGGCCCGCATGCGTGAACTCGGCATCTCGCAAGAGCGCTTAGCCGAGCAGTTCAGCATGACGCCAGCTGGCATGCAGAAGTGGCTGGCCGGCGCACGCCAGCCGGCCTTTGAAGAGATAAACCAGATTGCCGACCACCTGGGCGTAACACGCACTTGGCTGACCTATGGCATCGACCCCAGCGACTCCACTGATGGCTTACCTGGTCCAGCCAGGTCCGTGGTTCGCAAGCTGATCCTCCTCGAAAGATCCGGGCGTTTGCCGGAGAGCCTCTGGGACGCCATCGGATCCATGGTGAATGCCGTAGCTCCACTCCCCGAAGAAACTGGGCACATCAAAAGTCCTGCCCAAGCGAAAAACGGCACAACAAACTAGAGCACCCCCCAGTGCAAGCGGGGCAAAGATCTACCAATTCATCAAACGACCCCCAGGAGGGAGACCAAGTGACCAGCCGTAAACAATGCCTAAAGTGCGGCCACACCGCCCAGTTTGAAGCAGAGCAACCCCTTGCCTGCCCGTCATGCGGCGCCGTGTACGCGAAGGTCGAGCAAGCCTTGCGAGATGGTCAAGCGCCCAGACCACAGCCTGTAGTGAGAACGCCAACTACCCGACTGCCAACCACTGAAGTTGACCACCACGCCTTCGCAACGGTTCTGCGAGAGGAAAGCATCTACCCCACGTTCCGCACAGTTGTAAAGATCGCCTACTGGATCGGCGTGCTCGCCGCCATCTGCATTGCACTCGGCGGCGTGATGGCATCGTTCTCAGCGGGCCTCGGGGCTTTGGCAGGCGGAATCGCCGTCGGCGCGCTGGTGTTTGTGTTTGCAAAGGTCGCCAAGGAAATGAGCTTGATGCTGGCCGACCTGAGCGACGCGACGGTGCGCACTGCAGCTCGGTCAGAAGCCAGCCGAAGCCAGCCGTAAGAGTACATAAATCCAAAATGGATTGACACAGATAATCCATTTTGGATAATCACCTCCACACCCATCCCGGGTGCTGGAGGTTCCATGTCCCTTGCCCCCCTTCTTGCGCTCCATGAAGCGCTGCAGGAAGCCGAGCAGTTCGTCGCCGGCTTCGAGCACGATCCCCATCAAGACACCGACGTCGTCCCGCTGCTGAAAAAGCTGCGCGACCAGGTCAATGCGACGCTCATCGCCATCGAGGTCGCACGCACCTTCTCGGCGACCCAGATTGCCACGGCCAGCATCACCGAAACCCGGGAAGCCCCGGGACTGCGAGGTGCAGCATGAGCACCGTGCAGCCCGCGCACATCAGGCCAGGCCAAGCCATCTACCTGATCTTGGCAACGGACCGAAGCGCCGAAGCAGCCACGCTGCGCGCACTCTGGAATCGCAGGACCGAAAGCAGCGCAGAAAAAGACGCGCTGTGGGCCGGCTACTACGAACTCAGGCGCACGGCCGAGATCGCCATTGACGACGTTGTGCGCAAGGGGGCCTTGCTGTTTTTCGGGCAGCAGGCGGCCATACATGAGGCGCGCCACGTCAACGACGTAGCACTGCAAGGTGTTCTGCGAGGTGAAGCATGAGCACCGTCCAGCCCATGCTCGACCTAGTGGAGCACCTCACCAGCGCACCCGGCGGCCAACCCAACCCCATCACCGCCAGCCTGTTGCTGTCGTGGTTGGCCCACCCCCTGCAAGACCCGCACGGCAAGCTGCGCAGCGCCCTGGTGCTGCGCGGCCCGCGTGGCAACGGCACCGCCATGCTGCTGGACGTCATGGGCCAGATCCATGGCGCCGCCTATCTGCCACTGGGCAGCGCCGAGCTGCTGGATGAGCCTTTCAATGGCTTCCTGTCCGGCAAGCGCCTGCTGAAGTTCGACGAGGCGCCGAAGTCCGTCAAGCAGTGCGAGCAGCTCAAAGCCCTGATCAGCAACCCCACGCTGCAGATCAACACCAAGGGCCACCCAGCGCGCGTCGAACTCAATCGCCTGAATCTCGTTTTCGTGACAGGCCAAGCCACCTGGCTCGGACCCAGCGACCGGCGCTACTTCGCCATTGACACAGCACCGCCCGCAACGCCCGAGCTGTACCGCGAGCTGATCCACTGGCGCGGCCGTGGCGGCGCCGTCGACTTCGGCCACTACCTGCGCCAGTACCCACTGAGCGAGGACTTCCTGCTCGAGCACGCGTGGACCGGGAGGGCAGCATGAGCACCTACCGCATCCGCGTCGCCGGCCGCACCTTCACGGGCGCCTACCTGAGTGGCAGCCTGGCCGTGCTCCTGGCGCAGTGCTTCCACCGCGTGCACAGCGCATCAGCCATCCGGGTGCAGCCATGAGCACGCGCCACCCCATCGAGCTGGACGGCCCGCACCACAGCCGCCTGCACCAGCGCCGCGTGCGCCGGCAGCTGATCGCCCTGGCCGTACTGACACTGACCTTGATCGCCGGCCCCTTCATCGCATCGGCAATCCACCTGTTCACAGGAGGCTGACCATGGAACTGCGCATCCACGGCCAGGTCACCGCAGCCACCTGCCGCACCACCACCGATGGCCGGCCACTGATCGAGGTCGAGCTGAAGACCCCGGACGGCCAGGCCGTGCATGCCAAGCACATCTACCCCGAGGCCACCGCCAGCAACAGCCACGCGGCCATGACGCTGGCGCGCCAGCTAAAGGGCCAGCAGGCCGAGCTGTACGCCACCAACCCCCGCTTCACCTGGCAGCGCATGGACTGCCTGGCCCAACTCATTCGCGCCGTGTCCACGGCCAGCCCCCGCAAGGATCTCGCATGAAACCCGTTCTGACCCCCATCAACCATGGCGCCGGCTTCGGCATGAACCGCCGCGCCATCGACTCCGCGCAGGAGCCGGTGCCATCGGCCAAGGCGCTGCGCCAACGCCGCATGCGCGATCGCCCCATCCGGGCCAGCACCACCCAGGGCACGTTCCACGCCCCCGAGCTGCTGCCGTCCGGGCGCCCCGGTGCCATGGATGCCTTCAAGCTGCCCAGCCTGATCAGCGGCAAGCGCGTGTACCCCAAGGGCCAGCCATGAGCGCGCCCACCTGCAGGAACTGCTCGCACTGGCAGCCCGACACCAGCGACCCCCGCATGGTCCGCCTGGGCTTCGCGCACTGCGGCAAGCGGTACGCACCCGGGCGCACCTTTTCGGGCACCAACCGCTGCGACAGCTTCGCCCCCATGTCTGCCGACCAGCTCGACGCGCGCCGCAAGGTGGCCGCCGAGCGCGTGCAGCAACTCAACGAAAAGGAGGCCGCCCGTGGCTCCCAAAAATAAAGACCCCCTGATCGACCGCGAGGTCGTCATCAGCGCCGAGGCCACGGGCAAGGGCGGCAAGCCCCACCCCCAGGCCGGCCAGCGCGGCAAGGTGATCGGCAAGACGCCCGGCGGGCGCCAGTACCAGATCGCCGTGAGCGACAGCCTGGTCAACCTGCCCATGGATGCGTTCGAGGTGGTGAGCGATCGCAGCCCCGCAGACGCAGCAGCCCAGCACCCCACGCTGCCCATCACCCAGATCGCGCCCAGCCGCACCAACCGCCGCGTGGTCGAAGACGACGCGCTGCACGACATGGCGGCCACCATGAAGCTGTACGGCGTGCTGCAACCCCTGCTGGTGCGCCGCCTGCCCGCCGAGCGCCTGCAGGACACGTTCGAGGACGCGGCCACGCGCCACGCCACGCACGAAATCATTGCCGGCGAGCGCCGCTACCGCGCAGCCCAGATCGCGGGCCTGCGCGCCGTGCCCGTCCTCGAGCGCGACGCGGACAACATGCAGGCGCTGTTGATGCAGCTGATCGAAAACCTGCACCGCACCGACCTCAACCCCCTGGAGGAAGCCCTGGGCGTGCAGCGCCTGGTCGAAGACCACGGCATGAACGCCGACACGGCGGGCGAGGCCCTGCGCAAGAGCCGCACGCACGTCTTCGAGTCCCTGCGCCTGCTGACGCTGTGCCCCGAAGCGATCGCAGGCCTCAAGGCTGGCACGCTCACGCGCAGCGTGGCCCTGCTGGTGGCCCAACGGCCCACGCAGGCCATCCAGGCCGAGTACACGCAGCGCGTGCTCACCGGCGGCCCCGACAGCGGCCCCATGAGCTACCGCAATGCCCTGGACCTGGCACGGCGCAGCTACATGCTCAAGCTGGACCAGGCCCCTTTCGCGCTCGACGACGCGACCCTGTGCCCCGCTGCCGGCGCGTGCACGGTCTGCCCCAAGCACACGGGCGCATCGCCCGAGCTGTGGGACAAGAGCGATGCAGACGTCTGTACTGACACCGCCTGCTTTGCCGACAAGAAGGAAGCCCACTTCGACCGCGTGAAGGCCCAGGCCCAACAGCGCGGGCAGCAGATCATCACCGGCCGCCAGGCCCGCGACATCATGCCCAGCGAAAACGGCGCGCCCCGCGGCTACCTGCTGCTGGACAAGCCCAGCCAGGGCAGCAACGCGCCTGTGCGCCGGGTGCTGGGCCAGGACGTGCCGGCGGCCAGCGTGGTGCTGATCGAGGCGCCCAGCGGCAACCTGGTGGAGGCCGTGGCCACGCACACCGCCAGCGCGGCCGTGAAGGTCAAGGGCGAGCGCCAAGCCGCAGCCAAGGCCTCGGCAGAGAAACCGGCCGAACCCACGCGGGAAGCGCTGCAGCGCGAGTACGAAATCCGCTGGCGCGAGCGCGCGGCCGAGGCAACGATCGACGGGCTTCTGCGTCTTCCCCCGGCAGATCTCGATCACATGCCCAGCGGCGCAGCCCTGCTGATCCTCAAGCTGCTGTCCGAAAGCGTGCCCACTCAGCACCTCTACCGCATGTTCCAGATCGACGGCAAAGACAGCCGAGCCGAACAGGATCTGCAGGATGCCATGGAGGATCTGGCCGAACAGGATCTGCCCGCGCAAATCCAGTACATGCTGATGATGGCCTGCGCACACGACCTGCACACAGCCACCCCCATCTTCGAGGAAATGGCGGATCTTTCTGGCGTGGATCTCGACTCGATCCAGAGCCAGGTGCAAGACGAGATGAAAGCCGAGGCCGCCACGCGCGCCGGCAAGGCAGCATCCACAGACAAGGCCACGCCCAAGCTCAAGAAGGGCAAGGCCACGGCCGCAGAGGCCCGCCGCGCGATCGCCGACGCCATGGCCGCTGCCGAAGTCACCAGCCCCAACGCCATCGAGCCGCGGCAGCAGGTCCGCATCCGCGTAGACCTGCGCGGCCCGGGAAAAAAGCTCCTGCCCACCATGGGCCGCATGGCCGTCGCCATCCAGCCCATGGGCGACCGCGCCTGGATGGTCGAGCTACCCATCGATTCCTCGGTGTCCCTGGACGACGACGAGGCCATGGCCTCGACCAGGTGCTGGGAGTTGAGTGCCGACTACACCGAGCTGGAAATCCTCAATACCGAACCCCAGGAGGCCACACCATGATCCCCGCCCTCAGTATCCGCCAGCCTTGGGCCTGGCTCATCGTCCACGGGCACAAGGACATCGAGAACCGGGATTGGTCAACGCCGTTTCGCGGCCAGTTGCTGGTTCATGCGGGCCTGACGTTGACCCGCGCCTACTACGACCAAGTCACCGAGGAGCTGGGCAACGCCAGCATGCTGCCTGCCGGCGGTTTGCCCTCATATCAAGATCTGCCGCGCGGCGGCCTGGTGGGCTGGACTCGCATCGTTGATTGCGTTGAGCACAGCGCCTCGAAGTGGAAACAGGAGAGTAGCTTCGGCTTCGTGCTGGGTGACAGCAGGCCCATGCCCTTCGTGCCGTGGAAAGGTCGCCTGCAGTTCTTCAACGTTCCCGAACATGCACTGGAGGCACATAGCCATGACGCGCGTTGACTCCGAGATCCTAACCGTTGAGGACTTGGCCAAGCTTTTTTCCTGCGACAAAGAGACCGCCGCCGCACGGCTGACAAGCGGCGATCTACCGGGTGTGAAGGTGGGGAGAAGCTGGATTATTCCCCGCCAAGCCTTGTTTGAGCGTTTAAACGAGAAAGCTCGGGAGGAGGCGGCGACTCGACGATCTTATCTTGATACTGCACGGAATTCTGCTCTACGGAAAGGCAGTGTCATGGAGGAAAAAACAATTGAGGAATCCAGCGTTCGACAGCTGTCAGGATTAACTCACACATCCTCTCGACAACGCGGCCGGACACGACGTACACCACCGCAACTTCCTTCGTTACCGGAATTCACAGATATGCAACAAGTTAAATAAAATAAACATTATCAATATAATAGTATCTTAAATATCTCCATACAATCATCTTAAAGAACCAGAAAACTGAGTTCACGAACGGAATTAACTCAAAAAAAACATCAAGGAATTACATCGCCAGTAGAAAATTCCACCAAGAGCATACATCCCAGCATACTGAGGTATTCTCGACGACTTTATTAATTAATTTTTATATGAACTAATAGTAAGATCATCTAAATTAAGAAATTCTCTTTCATTGTCCTTATCTAGCAACCTGAATTCACCTGTGGACTTCGCAGGGCTACCTTCATAACGAATCGCAATAACTCTATCACCGTATCTTTTTATCACAGCAAATTCTGGCGAAGATTTCAAAACAACAAATCCTTTCTGCAATCTCGCATGAGCCAAACCTGAAAAAAATGCGACAACCAACGCTAAGTACGTCAGCATAAAATATGCCAATATTTTTTTATATAATTTACTTCGCTCAGTTAGAGAACCAGAATCACTTCTTTTAATATAAGCATCTGCACTTGCAATACGTTCATTCAGCGTCCCTGACGTAAATATCAAATTTAACATATACTCATGGAGAAGAATAAAGGTCAAAAGTATTGCCAAAACCAATCCACTCCATCGAAAACCTCCAACAGACAAAAAATAACTTGTCCATAGAATGGCCACCAATACTAGCCTAACCTTTAGTGTTGCCGAAGGTATCATCTTAAAAAATACAACAGGCATCTGCCCCACGCTAATAAAATATGCAACTGTGAATGACATAATTAGTGCAGAAAAAAGTATATTACCAGTAGTAGGTTCAACAAAAAACCCTGGTATCCCAAAATAACTGCAGTAACCATATTCAAAAACAAATGTCAGAAAATATATAGCAGCCGTTAAACCGGCGACAACAATACCCTCAGAGACTAATGATTTAAACTTAGCCTCTCCAGACGCATCTTTAATTTTCAATTTTTGGAATCTAGCCAAAATTATCTCCTCAATTTTTGACCTTAATGCTCTAAAAAAACATTCGTGCTGCCAAATCTTCAGCCCGAAAACTAGCATACCGTTGCGCCATTTTGCTACCCGGCGCCCAGCCCATGATGCGATGGATTTCCACCTCACGGAACATCCAATCCCCAGTCTTGCTGCGCATCTCAAACCACAGGCACGTTGCCTCATGCCTCAGATCATGCTCTGTCAATCCCTCGCATTGCCCATAGGCAAACAGGCTGGCAAACCGATTTGACAGCCGCGACGAGGCCTTGGCCAACTCCTGCGCATTCTCATCACCATTCCACCAGGGGAAAACCAATTGCTGCTCGCCCTCATTCGGCAGCAACTGCAGATAAGCCTCGAGCACACCGATCAGCTCTGGCCGAATTGGCACCTCGCGGAACTTGACCTTGCCATGCCACTGCTTGCTGGCTTTGGCCCGGATCACGCGCGTCGTCAGGCTGAACTGCCCACGCCGTAGCGTGTACGCCTCGCGCAGCCTCAGCCCCGTGTACAGGATCAACAGGAACAGGGCACGCAGGGCCGGCGCATCGTCCAGCTTGATGGTGCGCTCGCGGTCCGGCCGCCGCTCGCCAGCCAGCACCCGCTCGATGCGCTCCAGCTCGCCAGGCAGCAACCGGCGCTCGCGCTGGACATCTTCCTTGGCAACCTTGAGCTTGGCCTGGTCGCCGGCCGCAGCGTTGAGCGCCTCGATGTCGGCCCGGTCCTTCGGAGTGTATGTGGCAGCCCCCTTGGGCAACAGGCGCAGCGGGTTGCCCACCATTGCATCGGGATGTTGCCGCAGCCACCAGTCCAGACAACGGGACAGGGAGCCTACGCGTTTGCGAATGGTGCCTGGCGCGAAATTGCGCTCCAACTTGAGGCTGCGCACCCAGGCCTCGGCCCATTTGTAGGTGAGGTCCGCGATCAGCACCTTACCCAGCTCGGCCACTAGCAGGTCAAGGACGGGAATATCGGTGGCCGCTGGCTGCCCAGTGTTGATCCAAGCGATCAGCACGAATCGCAGCCGCTCGGTGGGCTTGGGCGCCGAGGCGGTCGGCTGCACCAGGCCTGCGGGCACCACGCCGGCGGCCAGCAGCTGGTCGACCTGCTGGCCGTACTGCTCGGCCTCGGCCTGGTCGTCGAACGTCATATAGACGGGCTTGGGCAGCAGCTTGCTGCGGATGGTCAGCTCATAGCGCCCGCGGGGCGTCTTGCGCACACTCGACACACTCACCTCCCATTGATGCTCGGGCGGAGTGTACTCACCTCATCGACAAACTCAGAAGATTAGGCGTGGTTCGACCGCAGTTTCGGTGCGGTTTGAGGTCGATTGAGCCCATATTGAGGCGGGCCGGAAATGAAAAAAGGCCCCGAAGGGCCTTATAAGTATTTGATTTTCTTTAGAATTTTTGGAGGCGCGAACCAGAGTCGAACTGGTCTAACCGGATTTGCAATCCGGGGCATAACCGCTTTGCTATCGCGCCAAGATCACTATCAAACATGCAGCATTGCTGCAGTTTCTAAAACTGGAGCGGGAAAACGGGTTCGAACCGTCGACCTCAACCTTGGCAAGGTTGCGCTCTACCAACTGAGCTATTCCCGCAAACATTCAAGCAACTACCCGTCACCTGAATCGAACGTACACAAGGCACATTCAAAACTGGAGCGGGAAAACGGGTTCGAACCGTCGACCTCAACCTTGGCAAGGTTGCGCTCTACCAACTGAGCTATTCCCGCTTGAATCATCCATTCTGGCAACCAACCGCCACCAGAACCGAACACACCCGAAACGGCATGTTCAAAATCTGGAGCGGGAAAACGGGTTCGAACCGTCGACCTCAACCTTGGCAAGGTTGCGCTCTACCAACTGAGCTATTCCCGCATTTCTATCGAAGCCTGACATTCTACAACGTCGTTTGCTGCGATGGGATGAATTGTAGCGTAGTTCTTGGAGGGTTCAGGAAAAACGCTACATTTTTTCATCTTCAGTGCTTGACTGCAGGCTCCACAGCCTTGGTTTCCGCCGGGGCCACGGCGGCGGCCTCCTCGTCGGACAGAGGCTCTGGCACGCGTTCCAGCGCCACCTTGAGGACCTGGTCGATCCACTTGACGGGGATGATTTCCAAGCCGCTCTTGACGTTGTCGGGGATCTCCTGGAGATCCTTGACGTTCTCTTCGGGGATCAGCACCGTCTTGATGCCGCCACGCAGGGCCGCCAGCAGCTTTTCCTTGAGGCCGCCGATGGCGGTGACCTCACCGCGCAGCGTGATTTCACCAGTCATGGCGACATCGGCACGCACCGGGATACCCGTCAGCGCAGAGACGAAGGCCGTCGTCATGGCCGCACCCGCGCTGGGGCCGTCCTTGGGGGTGGCGCCATCGGGCACGTGCACGTGGATGTCCTTCTTCTCGAAGGCCTCGTCCTTGATGCCCAGCATGCGCGAGCGGCTGCGCACCACGGTGCGCGCGGCTTCGACCGATTCCTTCATCACGTCGCCCAGCGAGCCGGTGCGCGAGATCACGCCCTTGCCGGGCATGATGGCGGCCTCGATGGTCAGCAGATCGCCGCCGACCTCGGTCCAGGCAAGACCCACGACCTGGCCGATCTGGTTGTTCAGTTCGGCACGGCCATAGGTGTACTTGCGAACACCCAGGTAGTCAGGCAGGTTGTCGGCAGTGACGACGACGGTGGGCTCCAGCTTCTTGAGCTGCAGGCCCTTGACGACCTTGCGGCAGATCTTGGACAGCTCGCGCTCCAGCGAACGCACGCCGGCCTCTCGCGTGTAGTAGCGCACGATGTCGCGGATGGCGGATTCCTCCACCCGCATCTCGCCTTCCTTCACACCGTTGTTGGTGATCTGCTTGGGCAGCAGGTAGCGGATGGCGATGTTGACCTTTTCGTCCTCGGTGTAACCCGACAGGCGGATCACTTCCATGCGGTCCAGCAGCGCGGGCGGGATATTCATGGAGTTGGAGGTCGCCACGAACATCACGTCGCTGAGGTCGAAGTCCACTTCGACGTAGTGATCGCCGAAGGTGTGGTTCTGCTCGGGGTCCAGCACTTCCAGCAGGGCGCTCGACGGATCGCCACGGAAGTCCATGCCGAGCTTGTCGATTTCGTCCAGGAGGAACAGCGGGTTGCGCGTGCCGACCTTGTCCAGGCTTTGCAGCACCTTGCCCGGCATGGCGCCGATGTAGGTGCGGCGGTGGCCGCGGATTTCCGCCTCGTCACGCATGCCGCCCAGCGCCATGCGGACGTACTTGCGGCCCGTGGCCTTGGCGATGGACTGACCCAGCGAGGTCTTGCCCACGCCCGGAGGACCGACCAGGCACAGGATGGGCGCCTTGACCTTGTCCACGCGCTGCTGCACGGCAAGATATTCAAGGATGCGGTCCTTGACCTTTTCAAGGCCGAAGTGGTCGGCATTGAGCACCTCCTCGGCATTGGCCAGGTCGTGCTTGATCTTGGTCTTCTTGCTCCAGGGCAGGCCCGTGAGCACATCGATATAGTTGCGCACCACGGTGGCTTCGGCCGACATGGGCGACATGAGCTTGAGCTTCTTGAGCTCGGCCTCGGCCTTCTTGCGCGCCTCGGCAGGCATGCGAGCGAGCTTGATCTTCTTTTCGATCTCTTCGATGTCGGCGCCGTCCTCGCCCTCGCCCAGCTCCTTCTGGATGGCCTTGACCTGCTCGTTCAAATAGAAGTCGCGCTGGTTCTTTTCCATCTGGCGCTTGACGCGACCACGGATGCGCTTGTCGACATTGAGGATGTCGACCTCCCGGTCCAGCTGCTCGAACAGGTTTTCCAGGCGCTCCTTGATGTCCACCAGGTCGAGCACGGCCTGCTTGTTCTCGAGCTTGAGCGGCAGGTGCGCGGCGATGGTGTCGGCCAGGCGGCCGGCATCGTCGATGCTGGCGATGGAGGTGAGGATCTCGGGCGGGATCTTCTTGTTGAGCTTGACGTACTGGTCGAACTGCTGCGTCACGGCGCGGCGCAGGGCTTCGATCTCGCTGGGCTTGTGGGTTTCGGCCTCGGGCGCCACGGGCACGACGGAGCCCACGAAGTGGGTCTCTTCATCCATGACCTGCTTGACCAGCGCGCGCTGCTGACCTTCGACCAGCACCTTGACCGTGCCGTCGGGCAGCTTGAGCATCTGCAAGATGGTGGAGACGCAGCCGACGTCGAACATGTCGGCCGCCGTGGGTTCGTCCTTGGAGGCGGTCTTCTGGGCCACCAGCATGATGCGGCGGTCGCCCTCCATGGCCAGCTCCAGCGCCTTGATGCTCTTGGCGCGGCCCACGAACAGCGGGATCACCATGTGGGGGAACACGACCACATCGCGCAGCGGCAGCAGCGCCAGGTCTAGGGGGGTGGAAGGCAAAGGGGTATGTCCTGACATGGGAATCCTCGGTTTGTCAGCGGAAGATGGTCCGCCCACCGGTGTATTTCAACCCCGCAGCCCGAAAGGATTTCGGGCCACAGGGACTTGCGCTGCCGGACCTTTGCAGGCAGCGGCGCATCAGGCTTTCTTGGCCGCCTCGCGGTAAACCAGCAGCGGTGCTTTTCCGTCTTCGATGGTGGACTCGTCCACCACCACCTTCTCGACATTGTCGGCATTGGGCAGCTCGTACATGGTGCCGATCAGCGATTGCTCCAGGATGGAGCGCAGGCCACGCGCACCCGTCTTGCGCGCCAGCGCCTTGCGGGCGATGGCCTTGAGCGCGGCGGGCCGGATCTCCAGCTCCACGCCTTCCATGGCCAGCAGCTTGCTGTACTGCTTGACCAGGGCGTTCTTGGGCTCGGTCAGGATCTGCACCAGGGCGTCTTCACCCAGTTCGGCCAGGGCCGTGACCACGGGCATGCGGCCGACCAGCTCGGGGATGATGCCGAACTTGATCAGGTCTTCAGGCTCGATCTCCTGGAACACTTCCGAGATGGAGCGCTGCTTCTTGCTCTTGACCGTGGCGCCAAAGCCGATGCCCGACGCCTCGGTGCGGTTCTCGATGACCTTCTCCAGGCCCGCGAACGCGCCACCGCAGATGAACAGGATGTTGGTCGTGTCGATCTGCAGGAAGTCCTGGTTCGGATGCTTGCGGCCACCTTGTGGGGGAACGCTGGCCATGGTGCCTTCGATGAGCTTGAGCAGGGCCTGCTGCACGCCCTCGCCCGACACGTCACGCGTGATGCTGGGGTTGTCGGACTTGCGCGAGATCTTGTCGATCTCGTCGATGTAGACGATGCCGCGCTGCGCACGCTCGACGTCGTATTCGCAGCTTTGCAGCAGCTTCTGGATGATGTTCTCGACGTCCTCGCCCACGTAGCCGGCCTCGGTCAGCGTGGTGGCATCGGCCATGACGAAGGGAACGTTGAGCATGCGCGCCAGCGTCTGCGCCAGCAGCGTCTTGCCGGAGCCCGTGGGACCGATGAGCAGGATGTTGCTCTTGGCCAGCTCAATCTCGTCCTTGCCGGCCTTGTCCTTGTGACGCAGGCGCTTGTAGTGGTTGTATACGGCGACAGCCAGCGTGCGCTTGGGCAGGTCCTGGCCGATCACGTAGTTGTCCAGGTTGGCCTTGATTTCGGCGGGCGTGGGCAGGTCGCCTCGGCCGTCCTTGGCCTCGGTGCTGGGCTGCTCGTCGCGGATGATCTCGTTGCAGAGATCGATGCACTCGTCGCAGATAAAGACTGACGGACCCGCGATCAGCTTCTTGACCTCATGCTGGCTCTTGCCGCAGAAGGTGCAATAAAGGTTTTTTTCGCTGGAGGAGCCTTTTTTCTCGGCCATGGGGTCGGTGCCTTGTTACAGAAATATGGAAAAGGATGATAACCAAATGGAAAGCGGCGTTTTCCGTAGGGGGAAAACGCCGCCCATTCTCATACAGCCTCCGGGCTTCAGGAGCGCTTGTTGATCACCTGATCGACCAGGCCGTAGTCCTTGGCTTCGTCGGCGGACAGGAAGTAGTCGCGCTCGGTGTCGTGCTGGATCTTTTCCAGCGGCTGGCCCGTGCGCTCGGCCAGGATCTTGTTCAGGCGCTCGCGGGTCTTGAGGATCTCGCGGGCGTGGATCTCGATCTCGGTGGCCTGGCCCTGCATGCCGCCCAGCGGCTGGTGGATCATGACCTGGGAATTGGGCAGCGCAAAGCGCTTGCCCTTGGTGCCAGCGGCCAGCAGGAAGGCACCCATGCTGGCTGCAATGCCGGTGCACAGCGTGGACACATCGGGCTTGATGAAGTTCATCGTGTCGAAGATGGCCAGGCCGGCGCTCACGGAGCCGCCGGGGCTGTTGATGTAGAACGAAATGTCCTTGTCGGGGTTTTCGCTTTCAAGGAACAGCAGCTGGGCCACGACGAGGTTGGCCGTCTGGTCATTGACAGGGCCCACCAGGAAGATCACCCGGTCCTTGAGCAGGCGCGAGTAGATGTCGTACGACCGCTCTCCGCGGCCGGACTGTTCGATGACCATTGGGATCATGCCCAAACCCTGAGTTTCCAATGCGCTCATGTTTTCTCCAGTACTAGGGGGCTACTTTAGCCGTATCCGGAAAGAAAATGGGGCTTGTGCGCCAAAGCACAAGCCCCGCAGATGCCAACCCGCCCGCCGATCTCACGAAGCGGCAGGCAGGCGGTGCTCAAACCCTCAGGCCTGGCCCATCAGTTCGTCGAAGGACACGGCCTTGTCGGAGACCTTGGCCTTGCCCAGCACGAACTCGGTCACGTTGTTTTCGATGACAACGGCTTCGACTTCAGCCAGGCGTTGGCGGTCGCCGAAGTACCAGCGTGCCACGTCTTCGGGCTTTTCGTAGCTGGCGGCCAGCTCTTCCACGTGGGCCTTGATCTGCTCAGGCGTGGCGTGCAGCTCGTTGGCGCGCACCAGCTCGGCCACCACCAGGCCCAGGCGCACGCGGCGCTCGGCTTGGGGCAGGAACACGTCTTCAGGGATCTCGGCCTTGTCGGCGTCCTTGATGCCGCGCTGCTGCAGCTCGGCGCGAGCGCCTTCCAGCAGACGGGCGACTTCAGCCTGCACCGAGGCCTTGGGCAGTTCCAGCTCGGCCTTGGACACCAGGGCGTCCATCACGGCCTGCTTGTTGCGGCCCTGGACGCGGAACTTGACTTCACGCTCCAGGTTCTTCTTGATGTCGGCGCGCAGGCCTTCGACCGTGCCTTCAGCCACGCCCAGGGCCTTGGCAAAAGCCTCGTCCACTTCGGGCAGGTTGGCGGCCTCGATCTTCTTGACCGTCACCAGGAAGTCGGCGGTCTTGCCGGCCACATCCTTGCCGTGGTAGTCAGCGGGGAAAGCCAGGGGGAAGGTCTTGGACTCGCCGGCCTTCATGCCGCGCACTGCGTCTTCGAATTCCTTGAGCATCTGGCCTTCGCCGACCAGGAACTGGAAGTCTTCAGCCTTGCCGCCGGAGAAGGTCTCGCCGTCGATCTTGCCTTCGAAGTCCACGGTCACGCGGTCGCCGTCCACGGCCACATCGGCCTGGGCGCGCTGCGCGAAGGTGCGGCGCTGCTTGCGCAGGATGTCCACGGTCTTGTCGATGGCGGCGTCGTCCACTTCGGCGGTCAGCTTCTCGACTTCGGCCGAGGTCAGGTCACCGATCTTGACTTCAGGCATCACTTCGAAGATGGCTTCGAACTGGGCCTCGCCCTCGGGAGCGCCTTCCTTTTCGGAGATGCGGGGCTGGCCGGCCACGCGCAGCTTGGCTTCGTTGACAGCCTGTGCGAAAGCCTCGCCGACCTTGTCGTTGAGCACTTCGTACTGCACCGAATAGCCATAACGCTGGGCCACCACGCTCATCGGCACCTTGCCGGGACGGAAGCCGTCCATCTTCACGGTGCGCGCCACTTGCTTGAGGCGGTTCTCGACTTCGCTCTGGATGGAGTTCAGGGGCAGGCTCAGCGTGATCTTGCGCTCGAGCTTTTCAAGGGTTTCAACAGTAACGGCCATGTTTGTTCCTATGAGGGATTGGACCGTGCCGGCTGCTGTACAGCCCGCACCGTATTGCGCAAAAGTCACGGTGCGACGCGAGCCAAGCCAGTCGGCCGCGCGGCACCTCAGATTTCAAGGGCTTACATCACATGCACCTGGCCGCTGGGGACCGCACATGGTTCGCTCAACCCGTGATGTAAGCGAAGCCGGACATTATAAACGAGGCGCTTTTCCCATCAGAAAGGCCGCATTGGGGATTTGCCCTCGGTTTTCAGTGTGCGCCGGCAGCGCGGGGACCGCGCCTCCCCGCAGCAGGACCCAATCGGCCGATCACCCTGCATCTAAGCCCTGGCGCACCCCCTAGATATCAATAAGCACATAGGTCAATTGAGGGGCTTCACCCGTGATCGCCTGCCCCTGGACATAGACGCTGCCGCCCTCCTGGCTGCCCAGGGGATTGCGTACGCGCAATCGGCCATTGCCAGGCAGATCGACCGTGGCTGTTCCGTCGCCATGCACCGCGCTGATCCGTCCGGTGAGCACAGGCTCGTCAGGCAGCAGTTGGACAAGACGCTTGAAGAGATTGACGGTGCTCATACGGTTGCGCGCTCCACGGTAATCTGCTGCCGCACCACGGGCATGGCAGCGTTGAGACGGGTTCCACGGACCAGGCCGCGCCAGGATTCGTCGGTATCGACGACTTCGATCAATTGGCCGGGCCGGATCAGGCCTGGTGCCGTCCCACCGGAAAGCAAGGGCATGGTGATGGACTGGACCAGCTTATTGCCCGATGCTCCCAGCACGGCCTCGCCACGCTGGCGTGCAGCCACGGCCTCGGTGATCAGGGCATCCGTGACCTGGGGAGCCAGCCTGTTGCCAGCCGTCCCGGCCCGGCGCACGTGGCCGAGGATGCCGCCCGCCTGGCCGCTGACATAGATCGCGTTGTAGGCGGCACGCGGCTCGGGCCGCAGCTCGTCCGTCACGATGACGTCCGCCGGCATGCGCACGTCAGGCGTCGCATCCGCCCAATTCCATGGCAGGTGCGCGAAGCGCGGCGCAACGATCAGGCGCTCCTGCGTCCGATGGCTGCTCACCACCGCACCAATCGATGCGGCCACACGCATCACGGCCGACAACGGCGTGCCACGATGGCTCCAGGCGCCTTCGGGTACCAGCCAGTCCGACACCTTCCAGTCCAGCTGCACGCCGGTGAACTCCAGCGTATTGCGGATCAGTTGTTGCGCCGTGGCCGGCACCGTGTTCAGCCAGGTCTGCTCCGGCATGTAGGGACTGCTCAGCAAGGCGGTGGCACTCACGCCCTGTACGGCCACGCGGTGGTTGCCGAAGCTGCGCGTGCGGCTCAGGCTTTGTATGACAAAGACGAAGTCGATGCCATCGACCACCACGCGCAGCCGTGCAGGCAGTCCCCCGGACGGCGCCAGTTGATCCAGCAGGTGTTCCGGACCATTGGCCGAAAAGCTCCATCCGAAGCCGTCGTCATCGCTGGCGATCGTCACATCGCTCAGCGCAACGGCTTCCATGTCCGGCAGCAGGGCTGCCTCCATCGTGTGTACTGTCATGTAAACCTTCAGTTGCGGGATGACATAGCGGGGTGGTTGGGGATCCGGGCCCGGCCTGCAGCAGATGAACACGAGTTCGGAGCTTTCGCTCCAGACGCTCGAGAACGCCAGCTCGACGGCCCCACCCGGCGGCGGCCGATAGCACGGTGGCGGCTTGGGCGGATCGACAGGGCGGCCCGGCGTGACGCCGGGCAGCGGCGCCATGGCGTCCTGATGGCGGGCACCGCCCATCACGATGCCCAGCACCCGGGCATCGCCCATGCTGCTGGCGTGCCAGGCACCTTCGCAGAGGCCGTCGCTGAAAGCCTGCCGCATGGCACGGCGCAAAATGATGCCCTCCTGGAACCTCTGCAGCACAACCGCCTGGCCAGCCAGTGCGTTGGCCAGGCCCTGGCGCGTGGCCAGGCGCAAGCGCGTACCCTCTTGCCAGGCCTGCGCCGTGAGTCCCCCCACGTCCATGGCAAAGCCCATGCCTTGGCGTGTGGTCAGGTGCAGGCGCGCCGAGTCCTGCCAGCGCTGCACGGTGGCCGCGCCTGCGTGCAGCGCTCGCCAACCGCGAATCTGCGTGACCCTGTCGGCAATGGCCGCCTGCTGGTAGACAGACACTAGGCCGCCCTGTGCCGGGGCGGCCTCTTCAAATCCCGACAATGTGCCCCCCACGGCCGGCCTGTCGGTGCGCGTCTGGTACGCCGCTCCAAGCGCCATGCGCGCCCCAGGCAGGCGAATGCCGGCGCCAGCGGTCTTGCGACGCAAGGCACCGATGGCCACGCTCGTCCCCGGCAGCCGGATGGCCATCCGTGCGACTGCGTCCTGAGTCGAGCCCGGGTCCGGGCCCGAATCGTCCTCGTCGCCGAACACCATCTGGCTGGGTGAGCCAGCAGTTGGTGGGCGATGGAAGATCAGCTCGATGCGTGCCATGGCGCTACTCGATGTAGCTGGTCGGTGCCAGCGTCAGATAGCCGCCCGCGTACAGCTGGGTGCTGTCCGGGATCTGGATCTGACCCTCGCCGCCTTCGATCGACACATCCGCGTCGAGCACCAGCGCACCGCTGGCCGAGACGACGCGGCCCCAGGTGGCGATGCCGGACTCCAGGATCATGGCGCCGGCCGCATCACGGGCCAGCAGCCGCAGCCGGCCGGCCACGATCTCGCCACAGGGCCGGGCCAGCGGCAGCTCCACCAGCATGGGCAGGGCCGAGGGCTCGCCGAAGGCGGGCCGCTGGGCGTCCGCAAAGAAGCGCACGCAGGCCGTGCCCGGACCCACGTCCAGCAGCAGATCGCGCAGGCCCTGCAAGCGGGCCTCGTTGGCCTGCACCGTGATTTCAACACTGCGCTGTGTCATGGCATGTCCTCCGGCGTAACGCGGTCGGCCACCACAGCGCGGAAGTCGCCCTCATGGTCGTAGCTGAGGACGGTGTATGAGGTGGTGCTGTCGATGCGCGGGAAGTCGTACTCGCCTTGGGCGTTGCTCCATGCCTCGCGGATCAGCAGGCCATCACGGTCACGGTACAGCCGCACGCGGCGCGAGACGGGCACCTTGGGGCTGTTCTTGTCTTGCTGCTCGACAGTGCGGCCGCGCACACGGCCCAGGCCGTTGCCACCTAGCACGTAGTCTTGTTGACCCGCGGCGATCATCGGCAGCAAGACCGTGGCCCGATAGATTTCGCGCCCGCCCACTCCCACGACAGCCGTGGGTTGGAGCAGGCGGCTTGGATAGGACAGCTCTGCCATACCGTTAGCGCCAGGGCCCTGTGATGTCGATGAAGGCATACCCTGAAGGGGTACCATAGGAACTGGAATGCGGAAGTGCCAGCAGGCGACAGCCGCTTGCCGCCTCGATCAAGGTCGAGTCACGCTCGAAATACGCGGAGGTGCCAGCCTGGGGAACGTAGCGAAAGCCTGGTACCAATGCGCGCTGGGTATAGCTTGAGACTGGAGTGTTGTCGACGAACGTACGAGTCAGCTTCAGTTCGCCATCCACATCGCTAGGGAAATATCCAAAATAGGAATCTGTGCCTGACGCGCTCGATCCCACAAAGCTGGCGTACCTGATGGATATGGATCCTCCCAAGCCAGTCGAAGCCCTGGGCATGTAGAACCCGCTCGACCCAGGTACTTCCAGCGAGTTGCGATTGGGCGTTGAGACAGCATCGGAACTGCTTGACGCGCCCGATATCAAGACAGCGTAAGCGTCCCCCGCACGGCGCAACGCCAACAGATCGCCAAATGAGCGAGATCCGCCTGCGGTGCTGCTGGCCGAAGTTGACATGCCCGGGGCGGGGTTCTCCAAGAAGTACCGTGTATCGCCAACCAAGCTCCAGCGCACGGCATTTGCATTTGCACTTGTACTCTTCGCCCACCAAAGACCCGTCGGCATTTGAGCGACGGTCGGAAATGGACCGAGCCCCGTATCGATGGCCGACATACTCTCGTAACCACGCATCGATGTCGCTTGCGCGTTGCGGTCATCGACATACAGATACATGCCATAGCTCTGCGGATCGGTGGAGCGGTACACGGCCTGATTCGTGCCGGTAAACACCTTGGCCCAACCCAGCGCTGCATATTTGAACGTGATGCCGGCGCCGTTGTCCACGCCATCGGGCGCGGCCGTGCGGAACTTGAACACGCCGCTGCCCGACTCGGACACGCGCTGCTCACCGTTGAGCAGCACCTGCGCAGCGCCCTCGATCAGCAGCACACTGTCCGGCGGCGGCGGCAGCGCCGCACTCACGGAAAACTCCACCGTGGCGACGCCGGCCGCGACCGTGATGCGCGTGGCCGCGCGCAGGCCGAAGCCGGTGATCAGGCAGGCATCGAGTACGGCGATCTTGCTGCCGGCTAGGCCGTTTTGCACGGGCGCGCCGTACATGGTTGAGAGAAAGTGCTTGACGCTGGTATCGACAAGGGATGCCATGGGTGATCTCCAAAAATTCAGGGACGGTCGACGCTGCCGCGCACCAGGTGCTCGAACTGGTAGTCGTCGGCCACAGCCTCGCTGGGCTGCACGGTGCGGATGAGGGCATGCGGGGCAATGCCACCCTCGGTGTTGATGCGCAGCACGTTGCCCGCGCTCCAACCCTGGCCCCAGCCGAGGGCGCGGATCGTGATGTAGGGCACGCCGCTGATCGGGTTGATGGGCGCGAAATCCACATTGGTGGAGCCGGTGCCCAGGTTGCCCACGTGCTCGCCGATGAACTCGAAGGTTGTCGCGCTGGTGAAGCGGCACATCCAGCGCTCAGGCAGCGCGCCGGCATTGGTGACGAGCAGGGGCGCAATGGTGTCGTTGTAGCTGGCGAGGGCCTCGGGACCATCGACCGTGTCCTGCCATTTGTTGGTCCAGGTGGCCTGGTCAAACATCTGGCTGACGCGGGCGCGCAGTGTGCCGGCCATCAGCGCGCTGGACACCACGCTGCCCACGGGGAACTCGTGGCTCAGCTGCTTGGTGATCGCCAGCATGCCGTTGATCTGCACATCGCTGACGCGCGCCATCTCCTCGATGCGGTGCTGGAAGGTGACCGGCTGGGCCCAGCCTGTGATGTCGCTGACGGTGATCTTGCCGGCCTCCAGATCCACGCTCCAGCCCTGCTGGATGCGCTGGCCATCCGCGCCGATGACATAGGCACGCGAGAGCCGCACGCGACCACAATTGATGACCTGACCGTTGGCCACAGTGACGGGGCCGACCGTGCCTGTGTGGCCGATCACGATGTAGCTGCCCACGCGGTAGATGGGCACGCGGCCATCGGGCGGCAGCCGCACGGGGTCCAGGCCGATGACGTCCGCGTCCAGCGGCAGGTAGAAGTAGCTGACGCTGTTGTAGCGCAGCGTGGTCGGATCTACCGGCCATGGGCGCCAGATGCGGTCAGGCTGCACGGCCCCGATGTCGTCCGCCGAATACCACCATTCGGCCCTCTGTGCATCGGTCAGGGTCGCGGCCGGCACAAAGTCGCCGAACTGCAACTCGACAACGCCCGTCTGGTAGTCGATCTTGCCGCGCAGGTGGTCGCCCGAGATCACGCCATCGATGCCGGCCATGGCCGTGATCTGCTCGCCCGTGGCGTCGGCCAGGTTGAGCACGAACCCGCTGGGCTTCACCGGGGCCGCCGCGCAGCGCATGAAGATGCTGGCGGTGGTCCAGTTCTGGCGCACGGTCCACAGGCTTTGCACCGTCAGGTCCGAGGGCTGCCCATCGACGGCATAGTCGGTAATGCGCGCCACGCCGCTGGAGTAGTCCATGGCCCCGGCCACAGTCCCCTGTGCGGAGGCGGTGCGATCACGCACCAGCACGCCGTCGTAGTCTTCGTAGATGTGCCCCATCCAGGCGAAACGCACACTGTTGGGCACGATGTAGTCCGTCGTGTAGGGGCACAGATCCAGCGTGAGCGGCTCAGGCGTGTAGCTCATGACATGGTGCTGGGCGCTGGCGAAGTCCTCGGCATAGGACACCGTCACCGTGCTGGCGGCAAGGATCTCTTCGCTGACTGAAGTGTCGCTGCGCTCGCCGCCCTTGGATGACGAACTGGTGGAGCCGGGGTCGCCGCCACCACCGGACATCGAGGTGCTCTCGAATGTCTTGGCGTTCTCGTAGTCGCTGTTGTAGCCCTCGGTCTTGCTGTCGAGCGAGACCAGGCGCACGTTGGCGAACTTGCCTGTGTAGCTGATCGTGCCGTCAGGCCCCAGCGAGCCGAAGCCATCGTCGGTGACGAGGTGGCGCACGGTGTCTTGCGTCTTGCTTGTCTGGTAGCTTGTCCTGCTGTGGCTGGACGTCGACGTGGCCGTCGAGTTCGTGTTGGTTGTCGTCGTGACGACGGCTGCAGCTATCCCGCTCATGATCCGCTACTCCAGTTGTTGATCGATACACCCCAGCGCTTGTAGGTGGTGCCGCCGATGCTGATCTGCCCAGATGCAAATTCGGCTTCCGACCAGGTCACGCCCATGGCATCGGGCACGGGGTAGTGGTAGCCGTCCGGGGCGTATGCAGCGATCACTTCGATGTAGACCGCCTCCTGGGTCAGCACGCGCTTGCCGCCGGGGGCCATGTATTTGGCATAGATGTCGTTGCCAGGCAGCGGCACACGGCTGGTAGTTGCAGGCGGTGGCGCGGGCGGTACCTGCGGCATGTAGCTCACCTTGCTGGTGTTGCTGGTGTTTTTGGCTGCCGCCGTACCGCTGGAGCTTGCACCCGAGCTGGCCGACAGGTTGCGCACGGTGATCCAGCCGATGGACACCGATCCGGGTGCAGGTTCGGTGTCGAAGTTGACCGTGGCGAAGCCGCCCGCATCGGGCGTGACCGCCACATTCATCGTGACGATGTTGGCGTAGTCGTACTCGATGGCGAACTGCCCGCCCGCATCGATCATGAATTGCGGGCGCAGCAGCAGCGCGGCCGAGGCGTAGTTGATCTCGCCCGTGGCGGCGCCCTGCAGGTCGCCCTGGCCGTTGTCCGTGGCCGTGCGCAGCACGCCGCTCGAGGTCCACTTGATGACCAGAGAGCCCGGCTTGATGCCCTGGTGCGGCAGGCGCATGGCGTGTTCAGGCAGCCGCCAGCCTGTGGCGCTGGCGCGGTTGACGAAGGCCGAGGCCTCACCCCACTGAAAGATGATGGAACCGCCCACATCAGGCAGCGCAGGCAGCGTCACGGACACGGAGCCGTTGGCATAGTTGACCGTGCCCACGGCCGAGCCTGACAGCTCGCCCTGCCCGTTGTCGGATGCCGTGTACCACACGCCCATCACCTGGAACGAGACCACCAGCGTGCCCGGGGCGGGGAACGGCTTGAGGATCGCCACCCAGCTGAAACCCCGGTTTTCCTGGCCCACCTTGATGCGCCGCGTATGCGGCGAGTTGGGCACGCGGATCTCGCGCGGGGAGGTGGCCAGCACCAGTTCGCGCACGCCGGCCGGGCGCTGGTCCAGCGCAGCCGTCTCGGTGCGCGAGTTGGGCACCAGCTGCGTGTAGATGCTGGAGACGCGCAGCACGCTCTCGCCGAGCTGGGCCGCTGTGGTCAGCGGCTGGGCGCCGTAGTAGCTGGCCGCATCGGCCACCGTGGTGTCCCGGATGCGTGTCTTGGCGGGGTCCACCGCATAGCCACGGTTGGGTGGCGACCCCGGGAAGGCGCTGCGCAGCCGGGGGGAGATCTCGCACGTTGTGACGCTGGCGGTGTAGTCCGTGTAGCCGCCGCTGCTGGAGTAGGAAAACTGCAGGGTCTCGGTCTCGGCGCGCAGCACGCGCACGTACTGCAGCACCTGGCTGGCCAGCCCCTCGTTGTAGACGAGGATCAGCGTGCGGCCGATGGTCGGCGCCGGTGTGCCGGGCCGGTGGAAGATCTTGATTGAGGCCTGGCCCTGGACATGGTTTTCCAGCAGATAGCCGCCCCACTCCGTGCCCGGGATGAGGTAGGCCGCGATGGCCGCGGCGATCTCCGAGCGGCGCGCGAATACGTCGCACGGCGCGATGGTGATGGACACATTCGGATCGTTGGGCACGGCCGAGACAATGATGTTGGTGTCCATCAGCGGCTCGGTGGTGGGCGTTTGCACGGCCGCGTGCACCTGGCGGATGGACACGTCGCCGCCGGCCCTGTCGACCTCGGTGATGTCCTCGAAGACGCCATTGCTCTTGCCCCAGGCGATGACGTTGCCCGTAGGGCCGCCGCCGCCGTTGGCGTCATCTGTCATGACCTTGGATTCGAGCAGGCGGATATCGCCGTCTCTGACTGTCATATTTTCAACTCCTCAAACTGTGATGAGCCGCAACGTTGCGACATAGGGATTGGCGAGCGCGGGAAGCTCGGGCCTGCCGACGGGCCGGGCCGTGATGGGCTCGTCGCCGGAAAACTGCACGTCGAAGCTGCGGCCATCCGCCAGCCGCAGGCGGTAGACCTGGCCTGCGGCGCCAGCCATCTGCAGCAACATGAGCAAGGTGGCGCGGCGGATCCAGCCATGGGACTCATCCCCCTCCAGAGTGATCGGACGTCCCGCGGACTTGCCGGCTTCGTCCACGATCAGCGCCCCCGTGATGCTGCGCGCCGTACTGCGCGCCACGGCGGACCATGTGAATTCATCCGTCCAGGTCATCCCGCGGGGAATCTCAAGCGTTCCCAATAGGTGGTTCTTGGCTGTCATCGTCATATTCCGGAAAGGTTCTTGCTTCGCTCAAGCTCCGACAGCAGGCGTTCGATCGCCCGTTCGCCATCGGCGTCGGTCCTAACATTGCCCAGCGAGCTGCCGTTGATCCGCAGGTCGATGACCCGAGCTGCGGCCCCAACCGTGGACGTGTTGGTGGGAGACTCCAGCGGTGCCCTCTGCGCTTGGGCAACCTTGTCCCTCGCCTGCTGCAAAACAGCATCGGCGATAGCCCTGTTCACCTCGTTCGGATTCACGCCGCCCTGGATCCCGCCGAAAATGCCGGCGGGTTTGTCGTACTGCTGCTCGAACTGGTCCACGACGCGCAATGCGGCCGCGTCATCCAGCCCCTGGCCCTTGGCCATTTCGAGCACGGCCGTGCGTGAAAGAATGGTGATGCCCACTCGCTCGCCTGCGGTGTTCAGGCTGTGGCCTTCCTTGTCGATATTCCATTTCTTTCGGTACAGCTCCAGCTCTCGTTCCTTGAGCTCGTTGGCCTTTTCCTGCGCGGCGATCTCTCGCTCACGCTCGGCATTTAAGCGCTCCAGTGCAGTGCGCTGGTCGTTCACGGCACGGGTTACCTGATCGTTCGAGCCTTTCGTCTTGTCGGCAGCGTCTTTCAGGTCCCGAGTGCTTTTCCCGGTCTTGTCCACCTCGGACTTGAGGCCTTGCAAGGAGGCTTTGCCCTTGTCCAGGCCCGTATAGGCTTCATCCACCGCCTTGGCCGCCTGCTGCGCGCTCTGAGCGGACTCGGGAAGCGCCTTCTGGATCTTGTTGATTTCCTCCAGCTTCTCTGCAGCGGCCTGCAGGTTGCCCGCCTCCATCAGTTGCTGATATTCGGCACGCAACTGGCTGACGCTTTGTGACGCGGTGGCCGTCGCCGTAGCCGTACTCTCCAGCGCCACCTTGGTTTCCATGCTCTTTCGGCCGGTCTCCTCGATGGAAGCAGCCATCTGCCGGAAGGCGCGCTCCGATTCGCCGCTCGCCGTACTGGCCTCCTGGGAGCCTTGCACCAGGCCGGTGAATCCATTGCGCGCCGTCTGCGCGGCATCGGCCACGGCCTGCAGGGACTCGGCGGCCTTGTCGCGCATGGCCTGGGCCGAAGCCCCGAAGCCGCCCGCCATCACCTCGGCGTCCTGCGCGGCCAGCTTGAAGGATTGGGACAGTTGGCCGAACGTCACGGCGGCCAGACCTTCGCGCAACTTCGCCACTCCGGTCATGACAGCGCTGGCGATCTCGGCGAACCCCGCGCCCAGGCCATAGATGACGGTCATTACGCCATTGACGCCAGCGCTCATCGTGCCCCAGGCAATCTTCAGCACGTTGCCGGTGTTCGTGCCGTACTCCTGCACCCGCGTCAGGGCGTCCTTGGCCTGGTCCGCGAAGGCCTGCAGCTTTTCGCCCACGGCCTTGAAATCGATCGTGGAAATGAAGCCCTTGGCGAATTCCAGGCCGGAGCGGAAGGCTGCGGCAATCGATTCGCCGAAGCGCCCGATAGCGCCGTCAGCAACTGCGGTGCGGAAACCCTCCGCCACCGCATCCACCGCCTCCTTGAGAACAGGCAACACGGGCGTGCCCAGCGCGGTCTTGACACCCTCCCAGACATTTCCGAACCCCTTGACCGAGCCATTGAGGTTGTCCGACATGGTTGCTGCCATGTCGGCGGCACTGCCGGAAGCATTGCCCAGCGTGGTGGAGAGAGCATTCAGTGAGCCCATGCCCTGGCTGAGCAGCCCGGACAGCACGGGACCGGCCTCCGTCCCCAGTGCCTTGATGGCCTGCGCACCTTCCGGGCCCTTGCCGGCAAGTTGCTGCAATGCCTGCTCGAAATCGTCGGTGACAATGCCGGCCTCGCCCAGCTCCTTGCGGAACGCGCTGGCCGGATCCGCGAACTGGCCCAGCATGGTGTTGAACGCCGTGCCGGCCTTCCCTGCATCGGTCCCAGCCTGCGAAAACTGGCCGATCATGGCCACCGTGCTTTCCAGGCTCAGTCCCACGCGTCCGGCAGCAGGGCCCACCGTGCCCAGGGTCTCGGCCAGGCTGCCGATACTGGTGCCGGTGAGCACCGACCCTTTGGCCAGCACATCCGCCATGTGCCCTGCATCCTCGAATTGCAGGCCCATGCCCGAAACTGCCTTGGTCAAGGCTTCGCTGGCGGCGGACAGTTCCATGCCGCCGGCCTGCGCGAGGCTCAGGACCGCCGGCAACGTGGCAATGCTCTCCTGGGCCGTCAACCCCGCCTGGGCCAGGCTTTCCAGCGCGCCGGCAGCCTGCACTCCCGAGTACTGCGTGGTGAGTCCGGCATCCGTGGCCGCCTTGGTCAGCGCGGCCATCTCCTCGGCCGAACTGCCGGTGGCGACCTGGACACGGTCCATCGCTGACTCGAAGGCTGCCGCACTGTCGACGGCACCCTGGAACGTCGTCGCCGCCGAGGAGCCAAAGCCCTTGAACATCGATGCGCCCACCTCCTGGAGCTTGGAGGTCAGGCCGTCCAATGAGGCCATTCCCTTGCTCACCAACCCGCTCACTGCCGAGCCGGCTGCCGCTCCCAGCCCGGTGAAGGCCTGCGCGCCCTGGCTGGCCTTGGATGCCAACTCATCCAGGACTGCCTGCACGCCGTCAATCACGGTCTGGACGTTGCTGATCCCTTTGGCCGCCTTGTCGAAAGCGGATGTGGCCGCAGCGCCGAAACTCTTGAGCATCGATGCGCCCACCTCGGCCGCCTTGGCCTGAAGGCTGTCGAATGCCTTCACTGAGGCATCCTTGGCACTGGTGAGCATGGAAATGATTTTCTCGACCATGATTCAGAGGTTTTTTGTAGGCATTTCTGGTTCGCCCTGTCGCCTGTCCAAGCGGCAGGGCGAACCACCCGGCGCGTGGCCAGGTGGGGAGGCTTACATCAAGGGATGGAGACCGGACGGCCGTCGCGGTAGATGGCCTGCGCGTTGGGGCCCTTGAGCACTTCCAGCGAGAACTGCATGCTCACGGGCTTGGTGTCCTCGGTGATCAGGGGCATCTCGCCCGTGGGCGTGAGCGCCACCAGCGGCATGTACCAGTCGCTGTCCAGGCCGGCAGCGCTGTCGGACACGATGCGGATCGCACAGGTCATGTCGGACTTGGCGCCCGTCATCACGGACTCGAACTGGCCGGCCACGGGCGTGTAGCCGAAGACCACCTTGCCGGCGGCGATCTGACCGCCTTCGATGATCTGGACACGGCCGGTCTCCAGGCTCAGGTTGTAGTCGCGGCCCGCGACGTAGCTGGTCTGACCGTCCTCGCTCTTGATGGACACGGTGGAGACGTTGCGCACGCCCAGCGGATTGGCAGGCGTCGCGCCCAGCTGGTACTGGCGGCCGGGGACCACGGAGCGGATCTCGTTGTCCACGGGGGTGGCGTCCTGTGTCTTCAGCGCATGGGTACCGGACAGCCAGGAGGCCACGTTGCGCGCGCTGATGTTGTCGCAGGTCAGGGCGCCGGTGCGGGTGACCTTGATGGGCCAGCTGCCGTCCTTCTCGGACATGCCCTCTTCGCTGCTGAAGTGCTCGGCCTTTTCTGCCGCGACGGTGAGGGTGAAGCCCGGGCAGTTGCCCATGGGAATCTCGCCCGTCAGTTGCTCGTTGGCGTCATAGAGGTCGATGTAGACGCGGCCTCGTGGAATCTGGTAGTCATTTTTCGGGTGTGCAATCGGCATGTCGCTGCTCCAATCAAAGGTAAGAAATCACGGCTGGCCGTCGAACAGGGCCGTGGTGGTGAATGCGACCTCGTACCCCACGAGGCCTGGGTCGGGGAAAACCGCCTCCTGGATGGAGACGAACTGGAAGGGGGTCCAGAAGCGGCCATCGACCGCTCCCGGCGACCAGTTGTGCAGTGCTTCGACCAGGGCTGCGAGTGCCTCGCCCAGCGTGGCAGCAGCTTGTGCGCCGCGCGGCACCACCAGGGCGGTAACCCAGGTCGGCTGCAACTGTGCCGAGGTCCTCATGGCGGTTGCCGCTGTGGCAGATGCCATGCGCACCTGCGCAGCAGGCACGGCCGAGCGATCGATGGACTCGCTGGCTCCGCTGACGCGCCAGCCCCTGAAAGCCGGCAGCGACCCGAGCCGTGCCGTCAAGACGGACTCGATCTGCAGCATCAGGCGTGCTCTCTGGTAGCGGCCATCACGCTGGGGACACAGCCGACTGCGGCATCCAGCGAGGCTGAGCTCAGGCCCGCAGTGTTGAAGGTGTTGTTTCGCGAGCTGGTGAACATGGAAAAAAGACCACCTGTATTCGTTGTTTCCGTTGCGCCCATACAGAGCGTGTTCAGGCAGTTTCTCTTTCCTCGCGTCTCATTTCCTGCCGACAAATGAGACTGTTTTCAAACACACGCCCGGCGCTGCAACGGTCGCCGTCCGCAGCGGTGCTGCACGGCTCAGCCCTCTACGGAAGGCGATGTCTCCGGACTGGAAATGCCGTTGCGTACCGAACCAGGCCGCTCACCCAGGATGCGGTACAGCTGGGCCCGCTGGAGTCCATATTTGGTCTGCAACTGCTGGCGGTTGACTCCGTTGAATTCACGGCGGATGGCTTCGTTGCGCTCCTTTTTGCTGGGCGCGGGCACGTAGATGGCAGCGCCGCGCGCGCCCATGCGCATGCCGCCATAGCGCTTTCTCAACCCGCGCAACATGGCCTGGGCGACGCACAAGGCCTGCGGACCGCTCAGGCCAAGCTCCTGTTCGGCAATCTCCAGCAGCTCGCACTCCAGCAACTGCGCCGCCGAATCCTCGGGCGGGCTGACGGATTCAATGGATGTCGTCATGGTGTGCAACGTCCCGGGTCGGCGATTCCTGCCACGGCCCCCGCGTCACTGCCTGGAGCCCACATCGCCGGACTCGCCCTTGTCCATGCCGGTGCGGTCCTGCGCGTCCACCCTCTGCCGCTGCGCATCGGCTTCGGTGCGTGGCACAGCGACGGCAGCGGGCAGGCCGTTGCCAGCAGGCTGCCCGCCCCGCCGCACCCAGTCGCGGGCAGGCAGGATGAAGTCCTCGATGATCCTGGCATCGGACATCGCCATGGGCCTGATGGACGGCAGTTGAGCACGCAGCCGCGAGCGGACCGCCTCGACAGCCTTTCGAACGAACCCCGCCTGCGGCGACTGCTCGGCCATGGCCGCCAGCACATCCTGGGCGGCGGCACGCCGACCCTCCCGGCCCTCGGCCAGCCCGTGCTCCTGGACCTTCTCACGCACATCGCGCGGGCGCGCCGCGACGATCTGGTCGAGCACGGCATCCATCCCTTCGCCAAAGGCACCCTGAAGACCATGCTGGCCTAGCGCCTGCCGGTATACGACCCGTGCAACCTGGGCCGGCGTATGGCTTGCATTGGCAAGCAGCTGGAGCTGACCATCGGCATAGAAACCGCGCGGCACCTGCGTGCCGCCATCGGCCCCCGGTTCCCTGCCGGCATCACGCATTGCCTGCGCCAGGCGGGGCTCCTTCAGGTCGAACATGACGCGCACCTGAGGCCCCTTGGCCCATGAGGCACTGATGGCATCAGCCACCTCTTTCACCTTGCCCGTGGAGGCATCAGGCGCCGGGTTTGGACTCTTGTCTGCATCCTGGCGCGAAGCTGGCTGTGCCGCAGCAGGCGCTGTATGGGGTGCCGAGGCGCCATCGCCCGCACCGACCTCCGCTGCAGCTGGCAACGCGGCGGGCAGTTGTCCATCCGGATGGGGCCGTTGCGCCGCAGCGGCGGGCGGCCCGGAGGAGTCCTGTGCACCAGAAGCCTCATCCGCAGTAGGCTCCCCACTCCGCCGCGCACCCGGGGCAGGTTGCATGGATGCCTTCTCGCTGCCCGGCACCGGCGCGCTGTCTTCAGCGACAGGGGCGGCGGGCGCATTCTCGTCGCCCGGTGCACGGACCGTGGCATCCTCCACGGGCGCTGTGCGGTCAGCCGAGGCGTCCTTGCGTGCAGCCTGCACGGCTTTCCAGTCATCCTGAAGCAGTTCCCAGGCAGGTGTTCCCCTGCGCAGCCTGCCAATGTTCTCGCCGCGCTCGGACACGAACTGCAACCAATTGCGGGCCTGCACCGTAGCTGGATCGAAGGCCGGCGCATCGCCGCTAGCAAAAGCATCGGCCGGCACTTGCCGGTGCTGCCTGGCGCCTTGCGGCTTAGCCTCGCCACCGGCTCCACGGCCGGATTCCGCAGGCACTGGGCTGACGGCCTTGTCCGGTCTGGCAAGGCCTGCGGGGGCCTCCAGAGCAGACTGGCCTGCGTCCGCCAGCGCCGGTGGACCGGGCCTTGCAGACTCCGGGCCGGTGACGGGCAGCGCTGCATCGCCCTCACTGCCCGCCTTGCCTCCCCGGGCATGACCACGCCTGGCGGCGATGGCGGCGACGCCCGCAGGCGGCAGGCCGCTGACAGCGGCCTCCACCGCCGTGCGTCCGACATTGCGCGACAACGGCCGCCCATCGAAACCGCCAGCCTGGTGGTTTGTCGCGACCTGGGGCAGTACGTCATCCAACTGCTTGCCCAGCACCGCCGATGCCATCGCTCCGGTAGCGGCATATCCCCTGCCCGCCAGAGCACGCTCGATGCGGCGCTTGCCAGGCAGCAAGCCGGTCAAGCTGCCTATGGCAGCTGGCAACACCGACTTGCCGAGGGCGATCCGTACCGCCTCGTCCTCCGGGACGTTCTGCTTGCGCAGCGTGTCGCGGATCTCTTCGAAGGCTTTTCCACGGGCGCCCCCCGCATTCATAAGTGCCTCTGTAGCACCTGCCATGGTGGTGCCGGCTGTGGCCGCCAAGGCAGTGCTTCCTCCCGCGGCCAGCGTGGCGATCTGCCCCACCCTAGATGCACCAAGGCCCGGGAGCACACTGGGCAGATTCGTGAAGATGAAGCGCGCGATCAGTGCGGGGTCCGAGCTGTAGGCCCGCGCTGCCGCGATGGATTGATCGATGATCGAATCCTGGTCCGCCGCGCTGATCAGCTTTTCGGCTTCGGCCAGCTTGCGCTGCATCACGGGGCTTTGTGCCTTGCGCCAATGCTCGCCATTGCTGCGGAAAAAATCCGCGACACCGGATGAGGGCGAAAAGAGGTTGACAACGCTGCCCAAGGTTGCATTCACACCTTCAGCGCTTTGCACGCCGGCATCTGCGATCGCCTCACCCCAGCTGCGCTCCTGTGGCTGTGCAGGCGGCTGAGCAGGCACGGGCCGGTAGCGTGCGCCGGCACCGATGCCGGTCACATCCATCCCGTCCAGCAATTCGAATGCCTCTGGCTCGTAGGCTTGGAGGCCCTTCTGGTTCCGCGCTGCGGGCGTGTATTGCTTGCTGCTCATCTGATCCCCTTTCGGCAAGATCACAGACTGGCAGGCTTGGTACGGTGGACCAGGGGTGCTCCGACCGCCACCGGAGTTCATGCCACCTGGAACGCCCAGGTCCGCGCAAAGGCTGGCCTACCAGATCTGGCCGCAGAATCAACAGGGACCTACCTGGAGGGTTCCAGCATCGGGCCGCCTGTACCGACACTGCGGCCGGGACGTAGGCTGCGCTCAAACTCGCTCTGGGAATACTGGTACAGATTCCTCGGATCATCTATGGACTTGAGCATGCCCAAGGCCTCTTCGCGGTCCCTCAGGGTGACAGC
The DNA here is from genome assembly GCF_043104845.1 of Delftia sp. WSY_7. NCBI lineage: Bacteria > Pseudomonadati > Pseudomonadota > Betaproteobacteria > Burkholderiales > Comamonadaceae > Delftia > Delftia sp. WSY_7. The sequence continues at coordinate 54,753 of NZ_JBICLB010000013.1, forward strand.
AGGCAAGGCTCGGCCATCCAGGTCAGCGCGCTTGATATGCAAGGCGCCGCCCTGCCCCGCTTCGATACTGGAAATCCTGATGCCGCTGGGAACATAGCCGTTGTAGAGATCGCGCAGCGGTGCATAGTCGCCCTCGGCCATGGCAGCGGCAGCCTTTGCAGCGGCATCCCGGCGCGACGGGGTATCCCGCTGGATCTTGATGTACGACTGCGCCATCGCATCCCTGGTGACCTGGTCCGCTTCCTTGAAGTATCCAGCCTGTGCCAGCGACGTGACACGGCGCTGGCTATGGGCCAAGTGGTCATCCACCGTCGCCTCGCGCGGTTGTCCGCTGTGATCGACCAGCGACGCCTGGAACCTCTGCCGCAGCTCTCCCTCGATACGGCCCAGACCGTCATCCAGTGGCCCTGGCCCTGCATCCCGTGCCCGGACACTGGCATCACGCTCCACCGGTTGCACTTGCCTGCGCACTGCCATGCTGCGTTCCGGGTCGTATCTGGACAGGACCTCGGCCACCGCCGTCGAGCGCAGCTGATCAATGCGTTCCTTGTTGGCTTCGGCGCTGCCATCGAACTGTTTTCCCATGAAGTTCGTGGTCAGGCCCTGCATGGCCATCGTCTTGGCGTCACCTGCCTCGTTGCTGGCGACGTAGGCATTCTTGGTCTGGTCGAAGTCGATCTTGTAGCCCTGCGCAGCCAGCCCCTCCAGCTCCTTGCCCTGCTCCTCCGTGTAGGCCTGGGACTCCGTGGGCTTTGCATTCACGGCATTGGCCACCTCTATATCCCGCCCCACCTTGGCCGTGGTGTCATAGGCCGCATTGAAGTTGTTGAAAAAATCGGCAATAGGAGAACGTCCACGGCGCATTACTTGACCTCTTTGAATTCAATACCGAGCGCGTCGTAGTCCACGCGCATGAAGCCCGACTCGTCCAGCAGAACCGCGTCGGGAAACCGCTTTTGCACCTCATCGGCCATCACACCAACGTAGCGCCGGTCAGGTTCAGCCGTATAGGCGAACTCGTAGAGGGGCAGGCCTGTGCTCCCATCGACGCCGATGCGCACCACACTGGTCTTAAGGCGCCGGTCGGAAGAGAAGATCCCCATCTTTGCCAGCCCTGCAGCCGCGCCACCCAGCCCGCCAAGAAGCCCACCCACGGAGTCGTTCGATTGCATGTTGGCCTGGTGGTTGGCCTGGGCGCCCCACATGCTGGTGGCGTTGCTTCCCATCTGGCCGGCCATGCCACCAGCCTGCCCGTAGCCCGAGTTCAGCCCCGCCAATCCGTTGTTCGCCACCATCTGGGCCGCTGTGCCGAAACCCGCGCCCTGCCCTGTGGTCTGCATGCCCATGGCCGGGTAGCCGGCCAATGCGGTTTGTGCGCGGTCGGTGAGCGCCCTGCCCTCGGCACGCGCCGCCGTGCGGGCCGAGTTCTTGCCGGTGGCCATGGCCAGGGCTTCGCCAGCTGCGAGCGCGTTGGAGGCGGCTCCATATTTGCCGTCCGCAGGGTTGATGCCCATGCGCGCCATTTCCGCGTTCTGGGTGCGCTTGGAGCTTTCGTAGACCTGGGAAACATCGGCGGCCGCCTGGCCGGCCAGTTCCTCGCGCTTGGCCTCCGTGTCGAAGGTGCGCGCATCCTCGACCATAGTGTCCTGCAGGCCCGTGAGCTTGTCGCGGCGCCCCAGCGCATATTCGCGGTCTTCCTGCGACTGCTCCCAGGCCTGCCGCTGGGTGTCCAGCGCGAACTGCGTCTGCTCCTTTTGCAGCGGCGCCATCTCATCCGACTGGCTCAGGATCTTCTGAATGGCAGCGTCCTGGATGCCCATGGACTTGACCTGTGCTTCGACCAGGCGCGGATCGGGCGCGGGCGCGCTGCTGCCCTTTCCGCCCTCCAGCGTCATGCGGCCACCAGGTCGTGGGCAGAAGGCCCGTTCGGGCAGAAGATCAAATTCAGTCGTGTGCCAGCGCATGCCTGCACTCCTTTTTCCACATCACAAAAATAAGCACGTCGCCGCCGTCCGGCGCCGCGCCGTGTAGCCGGGCCTCCTCACGAAACCCCAGGTGCTGGTTAAAACGCCGCGCCAGGGCGTTGCTCTCGTTCACGTAGCCGCTCACGCGCTCCACGCCGCACACCAGAAACGGATAGGCAAAGCAGGCGCGCAGGTAGCTGCGCACGAGCCAGCGCGCGCCGGGCTCGGCCGCGACGTGCATCCAGAGGTTGCGGCCGTTGAAGCCTTCATAGAGCACGCCGGCCACCAGCCGGCCGCCACGGCGCAGGCCAATGGCGCGCATGTCCTGGGCGCGGGCCAAGCCCGGCACCAGGCCCTGCATGAAGGGCAGCACCGCGTCGAGGTCATATTCGAGGGAATGGGGCATGCCGAGCACGGTGGCAGGCTTGGCACGCATCAGGCGGGTGCCGTGGGCCACACGATGGCCAGCGGGTCGGGCTGATCGGTGATGTCGCGCAGGGCCTGCCGGTAGGCAAGCCAGGGCGCCGGCATGGGCTCGCCCGTCTCCTGGGCGCGCAGCGTCACCCAGTCGCATGCGGCCAGGCGTGCATCGCGTTGGCCACGTACAGCGCTCCATGCCAGGCTATCGTCCAGTTTCCACGCCTGCTCCTGGGGATCGAAGCGGTGAAAATGGGACGGCCTGGGTGGTTTTTCGACAAGTCCCCCGCGCCAGTAATAAGCGTCGGGATCGCCCAGGGGTCCAGGGATGCGACGGTATGAGGCATTCGCGCCGGGCATCTCACGCAAGGATTTGAAAGGCGCGTTACCGCAACGCAGTATGTTGCCCGCGCTATCGATCTGAATGAAATGAATCATCGACGGCCCCCTGTTCCGACCAGATTGGCACTGAACACTTGCAACGTGCTTCCCTCAAGGTTCTGGATTTGGAGCGAATAGACGGTGACGCCGGGTGGCGGTCCAGCGTCAAACCCCGAAATCAGGGCGGATTGCTGAAAGCCTGCGGCAGCCGAAGTTCCGGCGAAGCGCAAGGCATTGCCGCCGCGCGAAATCGTCAGCCCGATGGCTCCCGAGCCGCCATTCGGCATGAAATGGGCCATGCCGATCAGCACCACGCCCGAGGCACCACTGGCGGGGTTGTCGATCCAGATGTTGCAGATGGTTCTTGTCTCCCCTGGGGCCAGCGTGAAGGGGCTGGTCACAAGATCGCTGGTCATGGACGTGACCGAGCCGCCCGCGATCTGCAGCGTGCCCACGGCCGCCTGCCCGATATAGGCCGTACCAATGGCCGCCGTGTCCATGAACACGCCGATGTTGTTGGACGTGATGCGCTGCAGCCGGTTGATGAAGTCGCTGGTGTTCATCGTCGTGCCGTCCGGAAACGCCACGGTGTCGCCGATGCGGGCCTTGTCCTTGGTGGCCAGCGGCCCCAGGCCATTGACCTGGGCGGCCTTGAGATTGCGCAGCCATTGCGCGTCCAGGCCGTTGGCGTCCAGGATGACGTTGCCCGCGTTGTCGCGCACGGTGAGCCCGCGCGTGTCCACCTTGCGGGCCGCCACGGTGCCGTCCACCAGCAGATCGCCGTTGAGCACGGCGGCGGGGATCACCCAGGCCGCGCCCATCCAATGCCGGGTCTGGGTGAAGCCGGCGCCGTTGCTGATGGTCACGGCATCGCCCACGATCAGGTGGTTGGTGTTGGGCGCGCTGCCGCTGTTGCCCAGGGCCTGCCAGACGGCTTGGCGCGCGGTGGCATCGCTCCAGAAACTGCCGCTGGCCGACAGCAGCACCGAGCCGCGCAGGCCGTCCACGAGCTTCTTGCCCAGGCCGTCGATGCGCATGTTGCCCTTGAGGTAGACGTTGCGCTGCAGGTAGATGCCGTCGCCATCGACGCCGAACACTACGTCCTCGGGCCGCGGCGTGCTCATCTGGCCGGCGTTGTACCTGGGGGAGACGATGGCGAACTTGTCGGCCATGATGATGAAGGCGCTGGAGGTCTTGCCGTTGACCTCCTCGGCCGCGATGCCGTAGCCGGCAAGGGCCCCGCCCGCTTGCACCTTGAGCGTGTACTGCGCGCGCAGGCCCTCGCTGTAGCCGGCCAGCACCGTCATCTCCTGCTCCAGCATGGCGCGGCCCGGTTTGCCGTCCTGGTAGTAGTTGCCCAGCGACGCCTGCAGCTGCAGCACGTTGGTGGCCATGGCCCGCTGGCCGTCCGCGAACGCCGCCTGCGTGGCGCGCAGGCCTGCGCTGGCGTTGCGCAGGCTGGCAGTGACCTCGCGCACGGCCATGGCCAGGCTGCGCTCGTTGGTCTGCACCACGGTCTGCAGCTCGCGCACCTCGGCGCCGCGCTTGGCCGCCTCGTCGGCGATGGAGCGCAGCAGCTCGTCGCGGATCTCCTGCGCCAGGTGGTCGAAGCGGCTGGGGTCGTCCAGGGTCTTGGCCAGGCTCTTGAACAGTCGCGATTCGATAATCTCCTTGGCAAAGCGGTCCACCGCCACGATGGCGGACAGGCCGCCGCCCAGGTCGATGACCGTTTCGCCCTCGCCGGGTGTCTTGTCCTTGGCCAGCAGCTGGGTGACGCCCTGCACGGAGCCCTGCAGGTCCAGCAGCTCGCGCAGGGTCACGCCGCGCTCAAACTCGTTGCCACGGCCGCCGGAGCGCACTTCCAGGTGCTCGGTCACGGCCTGCATCCAGTTGGACAGGGCCTTGTCCTGGACGTTGACCCTGGCCAGGGCCGGCAGGCGGGCCACGCCCGTATCGATCTTCTTGCGGTTGGTCATACGCTGCGCAGCTCCTCCGTGGTCGAGCACAGCACCACGCTGGTGACGCGGGCCGCGCCCTCGATCTCCACCTGGTGCTCCAGCCAGCGCCCGGGCGGCAGGCGCTGCGGCTGCAGGTCGGTGAACTGGGCCGTGTGCTGCAGCTGGCCGTCGCCCCACAGGCGCAGGGTGATCGGGTGCTGGGCGTCCTGCAGGCCGTAGACCTTGGCCCAGGCCAGCGGCAGCTGCTGGCCCTGGGTGGCCAGGCCTGTGCGCCAGCGCGCCGAGCGCAGGGCATCGCCCGTGAAGCATTCCAGGATGTCCTGGCCGCGCGCCACGTACATGAGGTCGTTGAAGCGGTCCACCCAAACCGCCGTCACGCCCGCGCCACCCAGGTCGGTATGGCCGAGCTTGGCCCCGTCCTGCGCGCTGAACGCCAGGCAGCCGCCGCCGGCCCCGGCGTAGAACAGGTAGTAGACGCCCTCGTGCTCGGCCGCGAACATGCTGGCCGGCTGCATGCGCTGCCAGTCCTGGCGCGCGATCAGCTGCCGCGTCACCACCTGCACGCCGCCCGGGCTGGCCAGGCACAGGCCATCGGGCGAGGCATAGAGCACGCCGCCCTGCACGGGCACGATGGAGCGGCGCGCGCTGCAGGACTGGTTGCTGTCGAGCTTGATGGCCGACATCTGCGCCGAGTGCGCGCCCGTCACGAAGTACGGATTGCCGGCCGTGCCCACGAACAGCGTCTGGTCGAACACGGCCATGCCCACGATGGGCCATTCGGTCGTGACCTGGTAGTCCACGGGCCAGGCGTAGGGCACGTAGGGCTCGCAGAACGCCACGGTGTTGTCGATGAAGCCGGCCATGATGCCGTTGGGCATGCCCGTGAGCCCGCGCAGGTAGGGGTTGGCGCCCACGCTGGGCTTGTTGTCGCCCTCGTACTGGCCGTCCATGCGATACGGCGGCGCGGCCCAGGTGAACTGCGGCTGCAGGCTGTCCAGCTCCTCGCCCTTCTTGTCATCGAGGAAGCTGGCCACGGAGATCTGCAGCTCCTGCACCAGCTGCCAGGCCGCCGCTGCGGCCGAGGCGTTGCTGCGGTAGATGCGCCACTTCACGACGTGGCGCGCGGCATGCTGTTCCCCCGTCATGGCCTGGGGCCGCTGGATGGTCACGGTGTCGTTCTGGTCCACCTCCAGCATGTCGGAGATGGGCGACGGCTCGGACTCCTCGCCCCAGTCGGTCACAAAGGCCACGACGTAAAAGCGCGAGTCCACCACGCGCTCCACGGTCTTGCCCGCTAGGTCGGCCACGCCGCCCAGCTGGTCCAGCCAGGTGCCGATCACGGCCGTATCGCCCGTGGCCGCGATGTACTGGCTGGCCAGCTGGCTCTGGATGCTGGACACCAGGGTGCTGCAGCGCTGCTGGATCTCCACCAGGCGCGCGTTGAAGCTGCTGGCCTGGGCCGAAGCATCCGACTTGCTGTCGGTGTAGGCATCCTGTGCCTTGAAGAAGTTTTCCAGCTTGAGCCGGTACTGCACCCAGTCGGGATGCTCGATGGCGTTGTTGTCCGCGTCAAAGTGGTACTGGGCCACGCTGGGCTCGGTCGGCTTGGTGGGCGCCGTGCCCGCGCCGGCCCAGGACTTGGACAGGGCCAGGTCCGCGAATTCCTTGAGCAGCTTGTCCAGCTCGCTGCGCCAGTTCGTGCATTTGCTGCCGGGCGCCACCGAGGCCTCCACCAGGTCGGCCAGCTTGGCTGCCTGGTCGGCCGTGAGCACGGTTTCGCCAGAGCGCTCGCCGGCCGTGTCCGGAAACTCGTGCCGCTGCAGCGCCTCCACCAGCGCGGGCCTGCGGAAGGGATAGCTGTATGGCATGGCGGCCACCGGCACGGCCCAGCCGCTGGCCGTGCTGATGGCCCCGAGCCGCGTGGTGTCCATCTCGCAGGCCTTGGCGCGGGCGGCCGAGACCACGGCATGGAGATTCCCAGCCCAGGCGCCGGCCCCTACGGCGGTAGACAGGGACAGCCCGTAGTTGGATGTGGCGCCGGCATAAGCCTTGCCATTGGCATCCCAGCGGATCGCCTCCTGGTGGCCCTCGTGCTGGATCACCGTGGCCAGCAGGTCCGCGCGCACCAGCTCGGCGAAGTCGCCATACAGCCAGGTCTTGGCCTCCTCGGTCGTGAACTCGTCCACCACCTGCAGCGTGACCGTGGGCTTGACCGGACGCACCACGCCCAGCAGCCGGTCGTTGCCGCGCACGTCCAGCGCACGCGGCGCTGCGCTGCCATCGTTGGTGGTCTGGTAGGTGCGTTCGGTGGCCTCGTCGTTGATCTGGCCCTTGACCAGGGACAGTTCCTGCGCCCAGGAGCGGATGGGCGCGGCCGGGTTCTGCTGCACGGCGCCGCTGGCATCGCGCGCGAAGCGGTGCAGCGTGCGGGCGCCGGCCAGGCATGCCGAGTGGCGCCGGTCGGTGGCCAGCGGCCAGAACTCGGAGCTGGGCAGAAAGAGGTTGAAGTGCTCCCGGGCGAAGTTCGCGCCCAGCGCGCGGTCGGACACGCTGGGCGCCTCGCCCGGGAATGCGGACAGCTTGTAGGTGGTCATGGCCTGCAGGCTGGCAGGCTTGGCACCAGCGCGGACTGGCCGCTACAGCACGATGGCCGCTGCCGCGATGAACAGCTCATCGAGCTGCTGCTGGCTCAGGCCCAGCTCCGCAGCGACACGCGCGAGGAATGGGCTACTGCGCTCCCAGTTCACCGTGTCGTTCAAAGCGACCTCGGCCAGCAGCTTGTCGTTGGGATCTTCGATGCCGGCCATGAAGGCCAGCACCTGCGGCCACAGGCCGGCCTGGATCAGCGCCGCCTTGCCCTGGGCTCGGGTGATGGTCGGAGGCACGGGAACTGGTAGCGGGTCCGCAGGCGCCGGCACATTGCCAGCCGAGCACCAGGCCAAGTAGGCCAGGTAGTCGGGATTATGGTTCGGAAACTCGGGCGTGTCGGTAATGGCGATGGTGGACGTGGTGCCATCCGCATTTTTGCGAAACACGAGCTTGTCGTGGGAGAGTTGGTAGATCGGTGTTTTCATGTCAACTGTGCTCCAGATACCAGCTGCCCCGCGCCTGCTCCAGGAATCGCGCCACTTCCCGCCCCAGCGGTACTGATGGTGGAATTTCCAATAGCGTAAAACTTGACCCCCGGTCCGCCCAGCGAACCTGTTACGGTATTATTCACCCACACAACGCCCGAGTTTGTAAGCGCGTTAATAAATGAACTCAAACAACTCGCCCCAACAAATGTAGTGCGCTGGCTTGCCACATAAATGCGGCCATAGTATGTGGCGTACAGACCATAGGTGAAATTGCAGGCAATTGTAATATTTCCCAGGATGACATTTGCGCCATTTGAAGAATAGATCAAGACATAGGGATTGACGTTATTTCCGCCAAATGTCACATCAAACATGTCCAAAAGACTATTGTGATCTGCATTGATCAAATAGGTGTTGGTGTTTCCTGGCGATGCGATCACCGAGAGATTTTTGATAGTTACACGGCATCCCACCATGGAAAACGCAGAGATGCCGTTGGCCGCCTCGATGTTCGTGACCCCCGCGCCTGCGCCGTCGAAGGTGAGATTGCCGCTGAACGCAGAGTAGGCACCGATGTTGACGCCAGCGAAGTTGCCCGGCCCCACCTTGACGACGGTCCACACCGTAGACCTGTCAATGAGGTTTACCATATTAATCGCTTGTTGCAGCGTCCTGAATGCTCCGGCAGCTGTGTCCTGCAGCCCCGTGTTTGCATCGTTGCCATCAGCACGCACGTACAGCGTTATGCCGCCAGAGGCATAATTTCTGACTCCCAGGTTATTGCGCGCCTGGACTACGTTTGTTGCACCAGTCCCACCACTGCCAACCGGAATCACTCCACCAATTTGGCTCCAACCGGACCATGACGCATCATGTTTAGTCCTGGTGTAAATTATTCCAGAATCGGGCCTACCGGCAAAACACTGTTGTGCGACTTGAGTAAGGCGGGAAGCAACGCCGAAAGTCAGAACATTCCACCATGCCGTCTCATTATTTGTAGGCCAATCCGCGCCCGCTGTGCCGCCTGAATAGTAAGAGACATAGCGCCCAATCGGCGCATTTGCCATGAGCGACGGACTCTCGTATCTGGCATACAGGTCCGCACCAACAAATCCGTTCAATACCGTTTGCAATCCCGAGATGGAATCAATTGGCTGTGTCCCCGTGTGCGTGCTCCGGTCACGCAGCAGCGCGTCGGCGGCATTCTTGGTCGCCCCCGCCGCCACGCCGCCGAGTTTCGCCGCCGCCTCATCGGTGAAATCGTTGGTGCTCAGGCCCTTGCCTGACACCTTGTCCACCTTGCCCTGAAGGTCCGACACCAAGGCCATGGGCTGGGCGAACGTCGGGTTCGGATACTGGCCGGCCAGCACGCCCCCTGCCGGGCCAGACGGGGGCCGGGGGTTCGACATGCGCTCATCCGAAGTCTGGACGACCTCACGCATGCCTCCGGCAGTCATGCGCATCTCCAGCAGGTCGCCCGAGTTGTAGGCCCGGGGCGCCGTGCCTTCCTGGCCGCGCAGAACCGTCAGGCGGCACTCGCCGATCACAGAGTTGTCCACGGCGGTCACGCGCAGGATCTCGTAGTCGGTTTCGAGCGAGCCGTTGCGCTTGTAGGCCGTCAGCACGTACCAGCCACCGGCGGGAGGATTCAGCAGCGTGCCGGCCGCGCCATCGGACACGCGCAGCACACCGTAGTCCAGCTCGCTGGCCGGGGCGCCTGTCTGCGGTGCCGCGCGCACGTCAGCGATGAACTGGGTCTGGAAGTTGTTCAGGTACAGCTGGGGCATTTCTATTTTTCCTTGATGGGCACGATCAGCTCCACCTCCTTGGTGCGGCCGTCGTTGGTCGTGGCGGCCACGCTGATCTGGTACTTCTGGCCGCTCAGGCCGCCCGCGTAGATCCAGACCTTCACGCGCTGGCCCACGAAGGCAAAGGACGGCGGCATGGGCATGGCGGGCTGCACCTTGAGTTGTACGGAAACTATCTCGTCGCCTGGCGGAAACCAGTCGGCGAACTCGATGTCGTAGTCCTGCGTGTCTGCAGGCTGCATGGGGGAAGTGCGGAACATGCTTTGCCCCTGGTCTGTGACGTAGAAGGTGGTCATTCCTGCGGGCACGAGGAAGGTGCGGGATTCGGGCGCCTGCTCATCGAAGGGCAGGCGCTTGTGCACGGCCGGATCGATCTCGATGAAGGCCAGGCCCTGGGCCTGCAGCGGCGCGCGCACCAGGCGCTGCCCACGGGCCGTGATGGCAGCCCTTGCCTGGACCAGCGCGGCCAGACGCGCCTCGACCCGCCCCTGCGTGACGACAAAGGCCTGGCCCTTGCCGTCCACAGGCGAACGCAGCCAGCGGCGCACGTAGATGCGGCCATCGACAGAGCCACGGGCGGTGGGGGTGGATTGCACCGGGCCACGGCGAAGTAGGCGCGCCTGGGGCTTGAAGTTGGCACGCGCGGTCGCGTCCACCCCAATGCGTGCCTGCACATGGGCCGTAACCGTGGCGCTCGCCCGGGCCGTTGCCGCGACGCGCCCGCGCACGGGCGGCAGAGTGACCTTGACGATGGCGCGACCCGTGGCTGCCAGCAGGCTGCGCACATGGACCCGGCCCAGCACGCCCTCGACAGCTGCGCGCGCCACGGAATCGGCCGAGAGCTTGGCGTGCACGCGGCCCAGCGGGCCGGTCAGCGCAGCAGCTGGTGCCGAGTGGACCACGGCATAGGCGAGCACTCTGCCACCGGCACGCACACGGGCATAGCCCTTGGCGTCCACGCGGATGCGCACCACGGGATCGGAGGCCCGCCCGTTCAGCGCAAAGCCATTGAGTGCTCCCCGGTTCATGGCTTACAGCAGCTGCAGCGTGAAGTCGCCCGTCAGGGCCTGGCTGTCCACCAGGAACACGTCATTGATCTGCAGCGTGCGCGGCGTGGGCAGCGGCTCGGAATACATGAGAGTGGCCGTGCCATCGGTGGCCGAGTCACCTTCCATGATTCCGATGTGCGTGACCGTGACCTGGGCGCCTGTGACGGGCGGAAACTCCGCGCGCACGGCGTTGTAGGTGGCGCCGTTGTTGGGCGCAGCAAAGGCGCCCGTGGGCACGCGCTGGTACCAGGGTGCTGCTACCTCGGTGCCGGCGGTGAAAGCGTCGGTGGGGTCTGCCGTGAACAGGGCGAAGAACGTGTTGCGGATGGCCGGGAAGGCCTGCTTGCGCAGCGTGGCGCTGATGATCGCGTTGGCGAGGGATGTGCTGAAACCAGCCATGACGGCTCCTATGGCTTCGAGCACTCCAGCGCCCCGATTGAAGATGTCTGCCAGGATGGCAGGCTTGGTTCACTTCTGGGCCACGGCCGTGGTGGCCGCAGCCTGGGCCTGAATGCCCAGCGCCTCGTTGTAGAGGGCACGGTGCGCCGCCGCGATGGTGGCGTTGCCGCCGAACTCGGCGTCGATGGACCAGGCCCGGAACAGCACGAAGTGCCGCAGCGCGTCCATCCAGCGCTCGGGCACGCTGGGCGTCCCGTTCTCGTCGGCCAGGTCCACGGCCGCGACACCCACTATGGCGCGCACCTTGGTGCCGGCGGCCACGGGCGGATAGACCAGGAATTCCTGGGGCGTGCCCAGGTCGTGCATGTAGTGCTGCACCTCGCGGCCCGGAGAGCCCGAGCGCCAGGCGCCGGCCACGGCGTCCAGCACCCACAGATCGGTCTTGGTGATGCGCCGCTGCGTGGCGTTGGCGTTGTTCGTGATGTCGATCAACGTGAGCACGTCGGCCGGCAGCTCCTGCCGCCAGCCGGCGGCCAGCACCAGGTCGCGCGGCTGGGCCATCTGGTCCGGCCGCTGCTCGGCAAAGGCACGCTGCGCGGCGTTGAACCAGTCCAGCAGATCCGCACGGGTCCAGCGGATGTGCCCCTTGTCCTGCAGGTCGCGCGCTGCATCGTCCAGCAGCTGGGCCACCGTCAGAGCCATGACGCCCTCCCCCGCGAGCCGCGGCTGGTGTTGGAGCGCCACACGTCGGCCGTGGCGTCATCCATGGCGCGCTGGAAGAACGCCAGGGCCACGCCGGCCTGGTCGGGCTTGTAGTAGTCCGTGCCCTCGGTGGCCAGCAGCTCGGCCTTGGCGCCCTCGCGGATCGCCTCATGGTAGAGCGAGGCCACCTCGTCGGGCACGCTGTTGCCGCGCAGGGACGGCATCAGCGAGGCGTAGACCTGCAGGCGGCCCGTGCTGCCCGTGCGTACTGTGAATTCGCGCAGGTTCGTCGTGACCAGGTAGAGCTTGCCGCGCAGCTCGTGCTGCCAGGGATCGGCAGGCAGATCGCGCGCCTTGGCCACCTCCAGCGGGCGCCCGGCCAGCGTGGCACGCTCCAGGCGCAGCAGCTCCGCGCCCTGGGGCAGCTCGAAGGTGTATTCGGCGAAGGCCTCGCCAGTCACGTCCGTAGGCTCCAGCCATTCCTGCCAGGCGCGCGTGGCCTTGAGGAAGGTGCGCGCGGCGCGGTTCAACGCCAGGTGGATGAGCGGGACCGGCGCCTTGGGGGCTGCCAGGACCAGTTCGGGCAGCCAACTTTCCCAGGAGGCCATGATGCGTTTAGCCGATCACTTGGGAAGCGCGCGAGGCCTTGCGCACGCGGCCAGTGGGCAACGAATCCGACTCCTGAGGCAGGCCCGTGCCACCGTCAAAGTCGTCATTGCCCTCGTCCGGCCCCAGGCCGGGCGGAAGGACGGCGCGCGCCACAGAGGTACGGCCAGCAGCGGGAGGGCGGCGCGCTTCGCGCTCGGCGGCCAGGCGCAGGAATTTCTGCTCGGCCTCGAAGTCCTCTTCGGTCTGGAAGTTGCCAGCACGCAGGTATTGCGCATGGGCCTCGCTCTCGACCTCGCAGGCAAGAGGCTTGCCCTCGAAGACATAAGTGGTGCCCTTGATACGCACGATCAGGGTTCCGTCCTTGCGTGCGGGCAGCGAAGTGAACAGCTTCATGGTTTGGTTCTCCGGGGTTCAAAAAGCCCCGGCGGCCGATGCCACCGGGGAAAGCCCCTTGCGGGGGCGCACACATGAGCGCGCTGTCAGGCGTTCGTGTAGATCAGGTCCAGCGTGAACAGGCCGGCAGCCGTGCCTGCGCCCGAAACCTTGAGGATGATGCGTCGGTCTTCATCCTTGGTTGCGAGTTTGGCGAAGGCCGCTGGCACGAGGTGCGCGTAACCACCGGCTGCACCCACATCGTTGTCCGTCACCCAGGCGCCGCCGCCGTCGTCGGCCGCTGTGCTGATGTCGCCGGCCGCATCCGCCAGGCCGATGGAAGCCTTGAAGCCCGCGCCCAGGGCGGCCGGCACGCGGATGTACAGCGACACGGGCAGCGTGCCAGCGGGCAGGATGCCGATGACGCCACGGGCACCGACTGCGTGGTCCGCCACTGCCAGGGGTTGGCCGAAGCGCGAGCGCACCAGCTCGGAGCCGCCGGGGGTGATGGGGGCCTGGTGGCCTGCAGCCACGGCACTGAGTTGCTTGAAAGCCATGTCTGACTCCTCTGATTCGTTGGGTTGGGTCAGCGCGACGCAGCGGCCGTGTCGATGCCGTAGACGCCGTGGTCCTGCTTCTCGCCCTCGATCTCGAAGACCGACTTCTTGACGCCGAAGATGGACGACGTGGTGATCACGACCTGGTTGCCGTTGTCGCGGGTTTCCTCATGCCAGCCGTAGCGCATGCCCGTGCCCGGCGAGCCAAACGCCATCACGCCGGCCTGCGCACCCATGAACAGCGCACGCGCCGTCTCCAGGTCGCCCGTGGCACCGTGGGTGTTGTGGCGAATCACGTTGCGGTGCGAGTGCAGCACCACGTTGCGGTACATGCCCAGCGCGCTCTTGAACAGCGGCGACTTGAAGCCCACAGCAGCGGCCGCGGCCTTTTGCAGTTCCAGCCAGCCGCCCGTGCCGGTTTCCTTGCGCAGGTCGTCTTCCTGGAAGGTGTGCATGACCATGACGAACACTTCCTCGCCATCGACCACGCAGGGCTGCATGACGGGGATGTTGGTGGCACCGCCACCCTGGCTGTCCGCCCGAACGCGGGCACGGTCCACCACGGCCAGCGACATCTTGTCGGTGGCATCCAGGTTGGCCACCGCCGTGGCATCGCCGCCGAACAGGTGCTGGTTGGGCGTAGGCGCCGTCAGCGGGTTCTTGGCACGGCCCTGGTAGCCCAGCGGCAGGATGAAGTTGGCATTGATGCCGCGCGAGCCGGACAGGTAGGTGAAAGTCAGTTCGTCCTGGAAGCGGCCCCACCAGTTGGCCTGCTGCTGCTTGGCGCGCATGCGCAGATCGTGCAGCGTGCGCTTGCGCGACATGCGGCCGCCCGTGTTGACGCCGCCACGCGCCTGGTCGATGTACAGCTCATCGGTGTAGAAACGCTGCCCTTCTTCCTTGCCCTCCAGCACATCGTCGCCCTCGACGGGCGCCATGCGCAGCTCGGCCAGCAGGTCATAGCTGACCAGGTCACCGGCTTCGGATTCCAGATCCGTCAGCAGTTGGATTGGCGTCTTGGCGCCCTGGCCCACGGCCGCGAAGCGCTTGCCGAAGTACGAGGCTTGAGAGACATCGAGAGCCAGGTCGCCGGAAAAGCGCTTGACCGCGCGGGGGCTGTTCACGCCCACCACTGTTTTGCCCATAGGAGTGCTCCTGTGTGGTAGCGAGCACTCCAGCGCCCCGGTTGAAAAATGGTTCAGCCCTCAAGATGGCAGGCTTGGTACGGGCCGCGAGGACGCCGCGATCTTGCGAACGCAGGTTTCCGGCGCCGCCGCGATCACCATGCGCGCAGCCTGCCCCTTCTTGTATTCCAGCTGGATGCGCACACCGCCCACCTCCAGCACATCGCCCGTGCGCAGCTCCATGAAGATGCGGCGCATGTCGGGCGCCGATGCAGTTGCCTGTGCCATGGGCTCCTTCACAGCGAACGCAGGTACTGTGCGCGCCTGTCTTCGGACAGGCGGCCCAGCGCGCGCTCGTAGTCCAGGCCGGTGAGCTTGTCCAGCTCGGCGAACTCGTCGCTCACGGGGTCGGCATCGCCCGCGCCGCCGGGTACGTCGGCCAGATTGGTGACCACGGCCGAGGCGTCGGGCCTGCGTTGCGGGTCGGCCCGCCTGCCTGCGATGGGAATTCCATGCAGGGCCAGCACGCGCTTATGGGCCTCCTCCAGAAACCAGCGAAAAGGCTTGTCTTCGTTGCCGGGTGCCGAACCCAGGGCCTTCACAAAAGTGTCCAGATCCGCCTGCTTGCCGTGGTCCGTGTAGTAGTTCACACGGCCCAGTTCAGGCGTTTTTGCGGCTTCGTCCAGGAAGGTGCGGATGGAATGGGTCCAGGCGTCCCTTTCGGACTGCTGGCGCATTTCTGCCGACACGGTGGCGCGTGTTTTCACGTCGCGCAATGCATCGCGCTGGTCTTGCAGCCGGTCCAGTTCCGACTCCATTTCCTCATGGTCCAGATCGCCGTCGTTGTACCTGCGACGCACCTCGGTCATCGCCGCCTTGTTGGCCAGTACCTGGTCCTCATAGTCCTGGGGCAGGTCCACCCTGTAGCCGGACGCCTGCGCCAGCGCCTCCCGGGCAGCCTTCGCGGGCTCCGACCCTACTCCCTGGATATGCTCTGCTGCAGCATGTTCACGGGACTCCAGTGCCGCTACAGCCTGATCAGCGGGCTCGCCATCGGGGGACGGGGCACCTTCGGCTTCAGCACCCAAATCACCGCGGCCCAGCGCCGCAAGCGCAGCCTCGTTGTCTGCATGGGGGTCGTAGTCGTCTTCCTGCATGGAGGAACGCTCGGCGTCGGAGAGAAGGCGCAGTCGATCGTCTTGGTTGCTCATGGTTGAATATTCCTGATGTGCGTGCTCAGGGAAGGTTGGCAGGCTTGGTACGGGGCCATGCATCGCCCATCAATCGGGCATCAGCGGCGTGGCCATCAGCCGCTCGCGCGATATCTGCACCGCGCTGCGCCATGAGTCCACCTCGCTCTGCCAGGTCTTCGAGTAGGGCTGTGCAGGTGCTGGCGTACCGGGCAAGGGAGGGCCGGGCAGCTGCGTCGATACGTTCGGGCAAGCCGGCGAAGTCGCCGCGCAGGCCTGAAGCAGCAGCGTGCATGTCACGCAGGCTGCGCTCAAGATCCTGCTGAGCTGCGGCATTGCGCTGCTGGGTACGCTGGTATGTCGCAAGTGCATTGTTCAAATCCCGTGAAAATGCGGCCACGTCCTGCGCGGCCTGGCGAACGCTGGCCAGTTCAGTGCTGGCTGCATGCAGCCTGAGCTGCTCGAGGCGCAGCCCATGGCGCTGATCCTGGACCCACCAGGCACAGGCCGCGCCCAAAGCAAAGGCCGCAGCGGCAGCCCAGGTCCGTGCGAAGAGGCTGGAGATCAAGGCACGACCCTCCACTCAAGGCAGATTTCTCCATTCGCCTCGCCTCGCAGTTGCAGGCCGGGCAGTACGGTGGACACACCGCGGATCGTGCCGCGGTTCCAACGGCGGTTCTCGCGGCAGGCGCCCGCAAGGTCACCTGCGTTGGCCTTGCGCAGCAAGGTGCTGTTGGCAAGGCTGCCCGCCCCCTTGTTGTGGACGAAATCGATGAATTGGCCCTGAACGAAAGGGTCGTAGGTCTCCCAATGCACCAGCAGTTGCCGCGCCTGGCGCTCGGCCAGCAGATAGCGACCGCGCTCCAGCGCATAGCAGTCCGCAGGGCTGTACCAGCGCCCGGCAATGACGCCATCACCCGTGATGCCATTGCAGACGGTCAGCGGCTGCCCCTTGCCCAGCCTGTCGGCATAGGGTGCCCCGATGTGTCGCCCGCTGCTCTCGTAGAACGAACCCAGAACCATGGCGACCTTCACGCCGGCCGTTGTACCGGAGTCGTCAGCCACGGCTCGTACATAGGAGTCAAGCAACGCCGGCGCCTCGAGGTGCCGGGTCACCAGCGCCCCGCCCGCGCCCATTGCGGCAAGCACCACCAGTGCCGCCAGCCGCCCTGCCAGCCGCACCGGCACCTTGGAGTCCTGTGGGGCCATCATGCACTCCCGATGGCCGGCGACCATGGCCCGGCATCGCGGGCTGATAGGTCTGCCACCCTTTGCTTGACCATCATGGAGCCTCCTGCTCACCAGCGGCATCACGTGCTCCGCCGCGGCGCATGAGGCTCATGCGCATTTCGTGCTCCGCCTGGTCACGGGCCTCTTCAGCCAGCTTCAACTGATACTCCTTGCGGCGGTAGTACCAACTGACAGAAAAGCCCGCGATACCCACCAGTACGCCCATGGCGACGCCAGCCTCCGAGGTCAGCAGCCAGCCGAAGCCGCCCAAGCCCAGCCCACCCCAGCCAACCTTGCTGCCCATGGTTGCCGCAGCACCGGCGCTTGTGGCATGAGCTGCGGCCTCCAAGGCCGCCTGTGTGGCGTCATTGCTCATCGATCACTCCTTGTTGTTCAAACTGCGCGAGGCGGCCCGACATGGAATCGAGATGCTCGCAACTGCGAGTCCGGATCTGGGCCACCCGCTCGCGCGAGTCGGCCTCGATGCATGCCACCTGCAAGCGCACATCCTGGTCCGCCCTGATCTGCAGCGTTTTGTTGGCCAGTTCGGTGTTGGCCTTGGCCAGTTGCCGGCGCATGTTGTCCAACTCGACATCCGCATCGCGCCGCACTGCGGCGGCCGCATTAGCCATGCGCAGAGCCAGGGCCTGGTCTCCGCCGCTGGAGCGCATCTGCTCGGCTTCGGCTTCCAGCTTTTCGGCGCGGGCATTGATTTCGCGGACCTTCGCCACCTGCTCGGCAAGAGCCTGGCGCGCCCCTTCCTGCTGCATCTGCAGGGCCTCGGCCTGGGCCTGCATCTGCTGCTGCATCTGCTGTTGCTCCTCGGGAGAAAGGGACCGGGCCGGGTCGCGCTCCCCGGTCAATTTGCGCATCTCGTCCGCGATCTGCTCCCTGTTGGGGAGATCGGAGTAGTCCATGGCGATGGTCAGCAGGCGCAGTGCAGCCTCAGGCGGCATACGCCCGGCCATCTGCGACAGCGCATCGAACATGACCTGGCGCAGCGTGCCCGCATAGTCCTGCTCGGAGACGATGAAGTCGGCCAGGCTGGCCGTAATGTCGTTGAGATAGCGCACGCTGCCGTCCGGCTGCATTTCGGGACGGTTGATGCGCACCCAGTCGAGGCGCCCCTTGTGGCCCGATAGCCGGATGACCTTTTCATCCGTATACCACTGCTCTACCAGGCTCAGTTGCTTCTCGCCCTGCAGTTGCACGGCCAGCCGGTGGTTGTCGAATGGCTGTGTGGTCACTACCGAGCCCTGCAGCTGGCGCGCCTTGATGGCCACCCCAGAGCTGGCATTGGTCTGCCGGCCCAGGTTCTCGCCGCCGATGCCGGCGGACTTCTGTATGGCCTGCGTATCCAGGTTCATCATTTGGATCTGGCCGGAGGCCATCTCACTGTCGCGGTGCACCTCGAACTTTCTGCCTGCGCGGTAGATCACCACCCCATCGGGCTGGTTGATTTCCTCACGCGCCTCATTGATGTCGTCGAAGGCGCCCTTCTCGGCGAATATCTGGTTCGTGGACAACAGGAACAGCGCTTTGCTGGCACGCTTGTTCAGGTCCATCTGCAGGTCACGTACCCGCCGTACCACGCCATAGGGCATGCGGTCACGACCGCGGCGATAGCACCAGATGGGCGTAAGGCTGAAGCTGTTGTGCCGCATGGGCATCGGTCCCAGCGCCAGCAGGTGGCCTTCCGTGAATACCGCAACATGCATGCGCATGACCACACGGTCCACGATGGCACCGCCCACCTGTCCGATGGCCTGCATCAGCGCCTGGTCCCAGGGTTCGACAAACGCCCCCTTGAACGGCCCTTCGGTCACGACGCGGACCGACGCTGGCATGCGAAACTGGCATTCGATCAGCCGCACACGGCGCCGTTGCTCGTTGTCCGCGTCGCTTCGCCCACCTGAGACGCTTGCAGACGGATGCTGGCTGACATGGCCTTGGTAATGGAAGGCGTCCTCGGCCCACTGTTGCGCGCTGTGCTCCTGATCCTGTTGCACCGCACGCTCCAGCACGTCGCGACGGCCCGGGTACATGGTGATGGCGATATCCTCGTCAACCCAGCGCGTACGGAAGATGTAGCGTGCATCGCTCAGGTCGTTCTCCATGGCCATGGAATCCCAGAGCACGTTGCGCCAGTCCTCGTATTTGGAGTAGATGATGTCCTGGGTGGGGTCGTTGCGCACCCCGTCATCAAGCCAGCCCACCCCCACCTTGATGGTGTCTTCGAAAGCCCGACTGCGATTGAAGCCTGTGCGGTTCACATCGGAAACATACTTGAGCACCTTGGTCTTGATGTCGGCCATCTGGACGTCGTCCTCGGTGCGAGGCAGCACACTCCAGTCCACGCGCGCGCGGCGCTCGGTGCCGATCAGCCAGTCGCACATGACGGCCACCTCGTTGAATACCAGAGGTACCTGGCCCCGCTCTTCCAGTCTGGCGGCGTCGGCGGGGTCCCACTGGTCGCCGTCGTAGTAGTCGGCGTCGATGGCCATCTGCAGGCGGTTCTCTGCCTGGATCTCGCGCTCGCGGCAATACCAGCCCAGGAGCTTGCGCAGGGTCTTGCGGGCCTCCGGCTGGTCCAGCGGATGCCGGGGTGTGGTGTCGGCCACCTCAAACGCCTGCGGCTCCTCGTTGAGGACGCGCTCGCCCGCGCCCGCGCTCCGGTTGAAGCGTGATTCAAACAGGGACATACTCTGCCCCCGTATCCGGAACCGTCAGAGCCTGCGCCGCAATCTCCTTTCCATCCAGCGTGACCACCAAGCTGCCAAACTCGCGGCCCTGGTGCTCCCACGGCGGTTCACAGGGCATGGCTACAAGGTCGGGCAGGCCTTCGTGGATGATGGTGGCCACCCTCACCCAATGCGGTCGGCCGGACGGCAAGCCCAGCACCTCACATGCTTTTTTGCACATGCGCGCCAGGTAGGCCGGATCATCGTAGAGATAGGCCGCGCTCTCCATCACCACATACCAGGGCGATTTGGGACGCATGCCAGGAACGAGGACCAGGGCGCGTTCACCGTTGATCCAGGTGTAGATGGCTAACAAGTCGCCATGCCGGCGATGAAGATGGGATTTTCGAAGGTCAATGCATGCAGGCATGCCATGACAATGGCAGGCTTGGTACGGTCTCAGCGGGCCATTCCGCCGCCACGCCGCCGTACGCTCAAGGCGCCCTGCCCCGCATTGTCCATTCGCGGCAAAGCCATGGCCAGATAGCGCCACACGTCGGCGCCGTGGCTGGCGTCGTCATGCAGCGGTGCGCCAGGCTCCAGGGTGCGGGGATCTATCTGGCGACGGTACCGGCTCAGGCAGTCCAGCAACTGGGCACATCTGCCGGCATCGACGTAGGCCTGGGAAAAGATGCCACGCGCCAGCCGTATGCCCGCCTCCAGTCCGTAGCGTTCCAGTACCTCGACCTCCCGGCCCATGTCCTGCAGGATCTGTTGCGTGGTCTGTCCAGTCTTGAAATCACCATGCGCGCCGTCGTGGGGCAGGAAGTCCGTACCCCACAGGTAGGGCAATTTCTCCATCTCCTGCACATACCACTCCAGTGTCTTCTGATGGCCCTGCATGAAGTGGATGATCCGGAAATCTACGGCCGTGCGCTGCACGAAGGCAATGGCCATGTCATCGGCCCATCCAAGGTCCCATACAGTGTGTACGGGCAGCCTGGGATTACAAGGCACGCAACATACACGCTCGTCGTTGTAGAGGCGCTCAACTTCGCTGGCGTAGATGGCACCGGCCAGGCTGCGCCTGGGCCGCCCCTCCCAGATGTTCCAGTAGCTGTCGGGATCGCGTTTCAAGTGGCGGACACGCTCCTTGTCCAGCACCTCGGGGAACCAGGGGTTGTCGCGCCAGTTGATTTCGCACAGCCAGGTATCGCCGTCCGAATGCGTGATGAAGCGGTCATAGGTGGGGTCGCTGGCCAGGCCGGGGTTGAGCGTCAACCAGATCTCGGAGCCTGGTCTGCGGATGGTGGGCACCAGCACCTCCCAGCTGCGCGCGCTGACGCCCTGCGCTTCCTCCACCCAGACGATGTCGATAGCCTCGAACGACTTGATGGAATTCACCGTATGGGCCTGCAACCCGGCGAACAGGATCAGCGTCCCGTTGGCTCCACGGATTTCCGTGCCCAGTACTTCGTAGAACGCCCCCAGCCCCAACGCCTCGATCTGGTCCTGCAGCAGGCGATGCACGGAGTCGCGCATGGATTTTTGCACTTCGCGCGCACACAGAATGCGCAACGGACGGCTGCTGCCCAACACCAGCAAAGCCATGGCCACGGACCAGGACTTGGCCCCCCCGCGGCCACCGTACATGACCTTGAATCGCCTCGGCTCGAAAAGCAGCTTCAGTTTGGCCGGAAGCTCGACGCTCACGCCAGAGCGCTCGACCTCGTAGTCATGGGCGAAATCTGAAGGTGTCTCGGGCACCAGGCAGCTCTGGCTCCGTGGAGGCGTTTCCATCGGCAAGGGATTCATTCGCCCTCCTGCCGTGGATCATCATCGTGCCTGGACGGTTCAATGAAGCGCACTTCAAAACGCCCCACGCCCACGTTGCTGCGGATGCCGTCCCGCTGGTACAGACCGTGGTAGCGCATCAGCTTCTCGATCACATCCAACTGGTTGCGGATGCTGATTTCCGTGCCGTACTTGCCTTCTTTCGCACCACCGAAAAGCGCCAGCGCCCCCCGGCCAAGGCCACGCGTGTCCTTGACGACCGTGCGCGGCAAGCCGGCGCCGAAGCACTCCGGACATTGCGCCATGGCAGGCCGATGGGCCTCATACCCCACACCACCGAGTTCGGGGAAGTCCTCGGGGTGCTTGCCGGCATCGATCCACTTTTCACGCTTGGCGTTGTACTCGGCGTGTGTGTACTGGTATTCATGGTCCGTTCCGTAGCAATGCCGGCAGCACGATACGTGAACCTCGACCAGATCGCGCGGATCGGCCATCAGCATTTCATGGAGGCGGCGCACCACCTCCTCCGCACGGACTTCGGCATGCTCCACGACACGCTGGCTGCATTCCCTGACATAGTCCTGCACCCGCGGATCCTTGAGCAGCCTGGCACCCTGGGATGCCGCGCTGGATGAGCTGTAGCCTGCCGCGACAGCCGCCCGCGTGGCGTTGAAGCCCGACGCTACGTATTCCCGCGCGAAGCAACGATGCCTTTCCTGAGTGCTGGCATGCTGCCGGGAGGAAGACTTAGTTCCTTCACCGGAACAGACGGTGCTGGAGATTTTCGTTTTCATGCTCGCAACCTGTCAGACTTGGGACGCGCCATCAGTACACCCTTGGCAATTCGCCGACTCCTGGCCGCAGCCGCACAGCAGGCGGTAGCGCATGACCGGCTTGCGGCCGGGCAACTCCGTGAGCCGGCCTTGCACCATTCCGCGGCCCAACAGATACTGAAGCGCCCAATCGACCTCACCTTTCGAGCGTCCCAACTCCAGTACCAGTTCACAATGGAAAAACCAGCGTTCCGGCAGCCGCTGCAGATAGCGCAGCAATGCATCGGTGCCGCTGCCGGGGCGCACGACTCCGGCGGGGCGGGGGTTGTGGTGCCTGCTCCTGTTCTCCTGTCGGCCTTGCAGTTGTCCGGCCAGCCAGTTCATCGCTTCGTGTCCCATGTCGTCAGACCTTTGCTGCAAAGGCTGGGGCCGGGCCAGCAGGGGCCAGGCACGGCGCGCGGTACGAAAGGGGCTGCAGTACGATGCCGGATTGCCGGCATTGCAGCTCGTCATGGTGGAAAAGCATGGTGTTCAAGGTTTCTGGCCTTTCGGTGGACGGTTGAAGTTGCAGGCAAGAGCCGGATGAGGCGAAGTCAGGCAGTTGCACAGCGACGCATGGGTGAGCACTGGCAGAGGGCTGACCCCACAGGGCTGGTGCGGTCATCGCGGCGCCCCTTCCATATGCAGGGCCTGCATGGCATTGCGCAGTACCGTACGGGTGATGGTCCGATCCCCGGCCCGGGCCCGGGCCAGGATGCGGCGCGCCCAGTCCTTGCCATCACCCACGGGGACTAGTTGCACGCTGACAGGCGACGCAGCGGGCGCTGGCAGGCACGACCATCCTTGCAACTGGGCATGCGTGCGGCGCGGCGTGGCCGCACGACATAGCGCCTCGAATTGAGGCAGGTGCGGCGGGAAATCCGGATGGGTCGCAGGCAGCCGGGCAACGGCGGTCTCGATCACCCCCGGGTCGTATTTGGCAAGGGCCGCGCTCCAGACCCGCATGGCCGTGCGTACCCCCAGATCACGGCCTCCGCTATCCAGAACGCCCGTCGCGAACTTGCTCAGGAACAGCGAGCCATAGGACCCCTGCATGACCAGGAACAGGTTTTTCACCGCAGCGCCCGTGGCCTGCTGATGGGGCTCGCCCTCCATCGCCGCCCGGTATAGCGTAGAAATGCTCTGCACGGCCTACGCCTCCATGATGGCCGCGTAGGCCGCGCCATGTCGGGCCGATGGCGCCGAGCCACGTACCGCAGCTCTGGCCCGTGGCGGCAGTGCAGCAGCAAGCCACTCCAATGGCTGCAGCGGCCTGGCCTGGGCGCAGGCACGCAGCCGTTCAACCAAGGCCTGGTCGCCATGGGCTTTGCGCAATCCGCCCAGGAAAGAGCGCGCCTGCCGCTCCGGCGTACCCGCATTGACCAGCAGGGACAGACCGTAGCCGAAGATGATCTCGCCGCAACTGCCCTCCTCGCCGGCCGGACGGCCCGGACCGCCAGGTACGGAAAGAACATCAAGGTATCTCTGTCCCTGTCCCTTTCCCTCTCCCTTGGAGGTTCCGTCCGTGCGGACAGCCGTCCGATGTCTTCGGGACAACGAGGGGCTGTCCCCAGGGACATCGCACTCCTGCACGTCGGGGCAGGCGCCGCCGTCGCCGGCCATGGGCAATGCCTGTCCCGTCGGTCGGCCACTGTGGATCCACTCGTCATAGGAAGGGCGACGCACGTCCGTTCCGTGCCTGTCGTTGTGTTTCTTGATACGTCCACATTCCGTGCGCCACCGCTGCAATAGCTTGGAAGCCCAGGCATCTCGCGCCTTTTCCGCCACCACAGGATGGTGGTAGCGTCCATCACTGCATAGCACCCAGCCATGCATAGCGCCCTCACGCACCCGTTTCCACCTGGGATCGATGCGGCCACGCAGCGCGTAGCCAGCCTGCTTTGCAATCCATGCGTCGTTATCCGGCATGGAACCTGCAGGCACCTGGTGCCAGGCCGCCGACCACAGCAGCACTGCGGCCCAGCAGGCATCCGGGGTTTTATTTGCGGCCAGGTCCGAATCACGCAGACGAGCCACATCCAAAGGCATGAATGGAAAGTCGGACAGGTCGCAATCTGGAGGGACCATGGGCTCTGGCCGGGCTGCGAAGCAAGGCTTTGTCATACCGGCCTCCCGGCGCGCATTGATCGCACCTCGTGCTGGAAACGCGCCCTGTCCGTCAAGGGCAGCGCATCCAGGGAAAACCGGCCTGCCCCCATGGCAACCATCGCATCGGCCAGGCCCAGCTCCACTCTTGCGCCCCCATAGATCAGCTTGCTCAGAAGGCCTGGAGTCGTACCGCACCGCGCTGCAAACTCAGCGCGCCCGTAGCGATCCAACCCCCTGAAAAACAGTTTGAAAGAGTTCATGAAGAAATAGTACCTCAAGAACCACAAAAAAGATACCTTAAGGTATCTTGTACCCACAGGTATTCAGGCGGAAAATTTCCCCATGGACCACCAAACACGCCTGCAGCAACTTCTCACGATCGTCTGCACCGAGTTCACCCACGGCAACCGGGCCGCAATGGCGCGCGCCATCGGGAAAGACGCAAGCTACGTCAACCGCCTCTTCTACCCACAGGACAAGAAGGGCGCCAAAGGCATAGGACAGGAATTGATGGAAGCCACTCGCATCGCGTTCGATTTGCCAAGAGGCTTCTGGGAAATGACACCAGCCGAGGCCTCCGCCGCCCTCAAAACCACCCCCATCCTGGTAGAAAATGCTGAAAAGAAACTCACGCGGGACGAAATAGTGATCCGACAGTACTCCACTGGTGGCGCCATGGGCGGCGGACTGGTCCTTCGAGATCAGCCTGGCGTCATCAAGAGCTGGAGCGTCAATAGCGAGTGGGCCCAGAAAAACCTGCCCTATGTGACCTCCTATGACAATCTGGCCATCGTGACGGGGTTCGGAGACTCCATGCTCGGAATGTTCAATCCCGGCGACCCACTCCTGGTGGACACCGGCGTTAGGGAATGCGAGTTCGACGGCGTCTATTTCTTCTCGGTGGATGGAGAGGGCTTCATCAAGCGCCTCCAGCGAATTCCAGGGGAAGGCATCCTCGTGATCAGTGAAAACAAGAAATACCGTGAGTGGTACATCAAGCCTGGCATGAACCTTCAAATCCTGGCCAAGGTGCTACGAGCCTGGGAGAGCAAAGCCTACTGACACGACCCCATCTTCAAGCAACAAGCCACCTGCGGGTGGCTTTTTTCATGACCTCACAATACCCATAGATACCCCAAGGTCAATACCCTGACAGTTGTCACAAAAATTACCTCAAGGTATATTTCATACACACAAAGCCGCAAACGAACACTACCCAGATTCACCTCGGACCTACAGCCCATCCTGTTTTCAACTTCCCGCCTGCGTATGCCTGCCCGACCCGCCCACTGATCACGGAGGTTCATGAAAGCCCAAACCATCACAGCCTGCTGGGCCAATCTGGCCCAGGCCCGCCATGCCACACGCGAGGGGTACGAACAGGAGCTGGACGACGCCCTGGATGCCTACCAACGGGAAAACTACGGCCCACCCTGGGCGCCCGAATTCATACAAGAAGCCCTGCGTGACCTGCCCTACGCCGTAGCCCGACAGATTGCCGCAGCAGGCGAAACACAAACATCCGGGAGCCTTGCAAGCATGGGCGCAGCCCTGGACTCCTGGATAGGAGGCTACGCCCGCCTATGCGCAACCCGGCAGTTCCACCCGTTGGGATACGGCACCAGCCCCTGAGTCCGCGCCTCCAAGTGATCTGCCTCGTACCGCCAATCGACCTCGAAAGGACCATGCACCATGCGAATGATGTGCCCCCACTGCAATGAACACGCCTACACGCGCACCAGCCTGCAATTGACGAACACCAGCCGGGAAACTATTTTCCAGTGCCGCAACTTTGAATGCGGTCACGTGTTTTCCGCAGTGACCGAGATCAACCGCACCATATCCCCCAGCGCCATACCCAACCCTGGCGTGGTGCTGCCGATGAGCACACATATCAAGCGACGCGAAGTGGCCCGCCAGATGGCGGCCATGCCGCTATCGGAGTTCAATGCGCAGCAGCACCGATGCACGGATGCCGCAGCACAGGCCGCTCAGTGATCGCTGCCCGCAAGAAAGCGCCGTGCCTGGGCGCGCGCCCCGTCGAAGATCTGCCGGGCCATAGGCTGCGGCACGCTGGCCGGCAGGCGCGGCTGCAGCCGGGCTATGGCACCGTCCAGCGCCTCGACCATCTCCACCATGCTTTCCCACAGGCCTGCGATGCGCGTGGTCTCCGCCAGGGCCTTCCAGTGGCGGCGCTGGATCTCGGCCAGGCGGTAGTGGCGGCTGCGCCCCGGCAGGGCCATGGCCATCCTGGCGCGCTGGCGGGCAATCTTGCCGTGGCCATGGCCGATGATGGGCCAGGCCGACAGCACGTCGTACAGCGGCGTCATCTCATAGCCGCCGCCCGGCTGCAGAAACACAGAGAAATTCTTGGCATGCCCGTCCGTGGCCGCCAGCAGCCAGAACGCCAGCTGGGCCATCACGAAGCGGGCGCAATCCTGGGCAGGCTCGCTGCCATGCTGCAGCACCTGCAGGCACTGCAGCATGCCGGGCCCGCCGTGGGTCTCGTACTTGTTTGCGCTGGCAACGCCGCGCACCTGGCAGAAATCTTCCTGGGGCAGACGCGCAATCCAGCCCTGGGCCGTCCAGGCGCGGTCAAAGCGCTCCACGCACAGCACCTGCTGCCCGCCAAAGGTCTCGATGCTGCTGTCGGCCACGGCAAAGCCCAGCTCGGCCAGCAGGCGGGCGCACAGCCACTCATTGGCCACTGACTCGCTCAGGTCGTAGTGCCAGTGCGGCACCACGCCGATGGCCGGCTTCAGGATATGCGTGGTCGGCGTCGCACCCAGCGGGCGGCACCACTGGCCGCCATGGCGCAGCACCGCCGTCTTCTCCTGCGCACCGGCGATGGACAGCCGGAACTCCTGGTCCACCTCCAGCGCGCCAAACCCGCCACCCAGGCTGGCCAGGTGCTCGGCAATCTGCGCCTCGCTCAGCGGCTCGAAGCGCACCTGGTCAAAACCGTCGGGCACGGCCCCCTCGGGCAGCAGCTGCACGGCCCCCACGCAATCGCGGCCAATGGCTTCCAGCAGCGAAAACGCATCGATCCCGCGCAGCCCGAAGCGCTGGTGAATGCGCCGGCGAATGCCCTCGCCGTCCGGCAGCAGGTTGTCGAAATAGTGGGCCACCACCTCGCCCGCCACCGTCAGGTCGCGCGTGAAGGGCATGGACAGCGACAGCGGCCGCGCATGCGCGCTCTGCGGCCAGGCCGGGTCATAGGCGAACACATGGCGGCCCGTGCGCGTGACCTCCCAGGTGCCCACCCGCTCCCCATTCATCCAGACGCCCAGCGCCGCCATCACCAGGAACCTTTCGGCTTGCGGTCCTGCCAGTGCGGCGGCAGCGCCTGCGGCTTGAAGGCCACGGGGCGGTCGGCGGGCTTGCGGGGCACGTTGTCACCCGCGTACGGTTGTGTAGCTGGCTCGGCAACCTTCAACGCAGCAGGCACAGGCACAGGCGCAGATGCAGGTGCAGAAGAAGCCACCGCATCCGCCCTGGGCCGCATGAGCAGATCGGCATCCAGCAGCTGCAGGATCTCCATCAGCTGGCGCACGCTGATGGCGGCCGGGTCACGCTCTATCGCCGCCACACGCGACTGGGACACGCCCAGCCGCTGTGCCAGTTGGGCCTGGCTCACGCCAGCGGCCTTGCGCAGCGACTTCAGGTGCAGCGCAAGCTGATCGGGCAGTTGCAACAGGTGGTCCATGGTGTTCTCCTGGCCAGGGCATTCAAAATATCATCTCAAGATGATGAATTGAAATTATCACTCTAGAATAATATTGTCAACATATCATATTAGAGTGATATTCCTGGCAGCCATCCTGCCTACAACCGTGCCGCGATGTCCTCGGCCGTCTCCCGGTAATAGGTATTGAACAGCTCGTTGATATCCACGTGGCCGCTGATGCGGGCCAGCGTCATCACATCCACGCGCTTGCTCAGCCAGGTCAGCGCCGTGGCTCGCAGGTCATGAAAGCGCAGGCCCTCCACCATCACCCGGTCGCGCAGCTTGCGGTAGAGCGTGTCGCGGCTGGCGTCGCTGATGGTCCAGTAGGCGTCGCGCCCGGCGGCTTCAGCGGCGGCGTCCAGCACGCGCAGCAGGCGCACGGCACGGCGCGTCAGCGGCACATGGCGCTCGCCCACCTTGGCCTCGGTCTTGTGGTGCGGCAGGTGGTAGACCCGGCGCTTGAGATCCACATTGCTGCGGCCCATGCGCAGGATCTCGCCGCTGCGCATGGCCGTGTGCAGGGCCACCAGCATGGTCCAGGCCGTCTGCTCCATGGCGGTGACAGGCGCCAGGCGCGGCGAGACATTGGCCGAGCGCAGCATGCGCCGCACCTCGCTCCACTGCCCCGTGCGCCGGCGCGCATGGGACTTGGCCGGCAGCTTGATCTCGGGCCAGGGGCTCTTGCCCACCCATTTCCACTGCTTGACCGCCAGCGTCCAGATCGGACGGAATTGCTGCGCCTCGCGCAGCACGCTGGCGCCGGAGACCTGCTGCAGCCGCGCATCGCGCCAGCGCGCCAGGTCGTCGCCCGTGATCTCGTGGAACACCTTGGCCGCCAGCTCGGGAAACTCGCGCAGCCAGGCATCAAAGCGCAAATGGTCGGCCCGCGCCGTGCTGGCCGTCTTTTTGTCGGTGACCTCGCGCCGATAGCGCTCCACCGCCTCGGCCAGCGTGCGCCGCGGAAACTCCCCGCGCGCCCCGGCCAGAATGGCCGCTTCCTCGGCCACGGCCCAGCCCTGCGCCTCGGCCTTGGTCGCCCGCGTGGCGGTGCGCCGGATGCCCGCACGCTCCACCTCGGCCCGCCAGCCGTTCTTCACCTTCCGGAAATACGCCATCCCACCTCCTGCAGCCCGCGCGGGATCACAAGCGGGATCTGCGCGGGATTGTGATGTGATTTTGCGCTGTTTTGTGCCGGTTTCAACCTGTTCCGTTTTGCCCCCAGAACCCAGAAAAAAAGCCCGCCTCCTCTACAGGAAGCGGGCTTGAGCAGTGTTCGCCGCAGTTGAGCGGCGTTGGTGCGTGGTGCGCGGGGGGGGACTCGAACCCCCACACCATTGCTGGCGTCAGGACCTAAACCTGGTGCGTCTACCAATTTCGCCACCCGCGCTGGTTCTTGGGGGAGCCGCCTGCGCGGCGGCTCCTAGGTCAGGGCGCAGATTCTAGCCGCAATTGCGGGGTGCATTGCCATACCCCGGATTTGAGCGGCGGCCTCTGCGTTTTCGCCGCATCAATGCGTGGGCTCGCGGCGCACGCGGAACACGGCGGCGTACATGGCCGGCAGCGCCAGCAGTGTCAGCACCGTGGCCACGATCAGCCCGCCCATGATGGCCACGGCCATGGGGCCCCAGAACACGCTGCGCGACAGCGGGATCATGGCCAGCACGGCGGCGGCAGCCGTCAGCACGATGGGGCGCAAGCGGCGCACGGCGGCCTCGATGATGGCGTCCCAGGCCGGCACGCCGCGCGCACGGTCGGTCTCGATCTGGTCGATCAGGATCACCGAATTGCGCTGGATCATTCCCATCAGCGCCACCACGCCCAGCAGCGCCACGAAGCCGAAGGGCCGGCCCAGCAGCAGCAGCGCCGCCGCCACGCCGGGAATGCCCAGCGGCCCGGTGATGAACACCAGCAGTGAACGGCTGACACTGCGCAGTTGCAGCATGAGCAGCGTGAAGGTGAGGAACAGCATCACCGGCACGCCGGCAACGATGGCATCCGAGCCCTTGGAGCTTTCCTCCACGGCGCCAGCCACATCGATGCGGTAGGCCGTGTCGCCCGCAGCGTGCCAGCGCGCCTCGATCTCGCGCAGGCCCGGCAGCAGCGCATGGGTCAGCGTCGCGCCCTGCAGACCCTCGCGCACATCGCCCTGCACCGTGATGGCGAACATGCGCTTTTCTCGCCACATCACGCCGGGCTCCCAGACCATCACGGGCTTGGCGATCTGCGTGAGCGGGATCGACTTGCCCGATGCCGTGGGCAGGTAGGCGTTGGCGATGTCGGTGATGGCGTCTCGCTCCGAATACGGCGTGCGCAGCACGATGTCGATGAGCTTGTCACCCTCGCGGAACTGGCCCACGGTGGAGCCGCTGAGCATGACGCGGGCCGCCTGTGCGATGGCCTGGCTGCTCACGCCCAGGGCGCGCGCCTTGTCCTGGTCCACCTCCAGGCGCACGGCCTTGACGGACTCGTTCCAGTTGTCGTTGACGCCGCGCATGTCGGCGTTGGCGATCATGACCTGCTTGACCTCGTCGGCATAGGCACGCAGCTTTTGCGGATCGGTGCCGGACACGCGGAACTGCACCGGATAGGGCACGGGAGGCCCGTTGGGCAGCAGCTTGACGCGGCCGCGCACCTCGGGGAACTCCTGGGCCAGCAGCGCCGGCAGCGATTTGCGCAGGCGCTCGCGCGTGGGCAGGTCCTGGGCGACCAGGATGAACTGCGAGACGTTGTTCTGCGGGAACACCTGGTCCAGCGGCAGGTAGAAACGCGGCACGCCCGAGCCTACCCACTCGCTGACCGTGCGCACGCCGTCCAGCTTCATGAAGCGCTCTTCCACGCGGCGCGTGACGGCCTCGTTGGCGGCCAGCGACGTGCCTTCGGGGAACCAGATGTCCACCAGCACCTCTGGCCGGCTGGAATCCGGGAAGAACTGCTGCTGCACGCGCGACATGCCCACCAGGCCCAGCGCGAAGACCAGCACCGTGATGGCGATGGTCAGCCAGCGGTGCGTCACGCACCAGTTCACGGCGCGCCGGAAGCGGTTGTAGAACGGGCTGTCGAAGACTTCATGCTCGGCCGAGGACGCATTGAGGTTGGTCTCCTCGATGGGCACCTCGCCCGAGGCCACCTCGGGCGGCAGCGTGGCCGCGTGCGGCGGGCGCTTGAGCAGCAACATGCCCAGGTAGGGCACGAAGTACACCGAGGCGAACCAGCTGAGCACCAGCGCAATCACCGTCACCGCGAAGATGGCGAAGGTGTACTCGCCCGTCATGGACTTGGCCATGCCGATGGGCAGGAAGCCCGCCGCCGTGATCAGCGTGCCGGTCAGCATGGGCTTGGCCGTGATCTCGTAGGCAAAGGTGGCGGCGCGGTACTTCTCGTAGCCCTCCTCCATCTTCCGCACCATCATCTCGACGGCAATGATGGCGTCGTCCACCAGCAGGCCCAGCGCGATGATCAGCGAGCCCAGCGACACCTTGTGCAGGCCGATGTTCCAGTACCACATGGCCAGGAAGGTCGCGGCCAGCACCAGCGGAATGGTGATGGCCACCACCAGGCCCGGGCGCGGGTCGATGTACCAGCGCTTCCACAGCGGCTGGTGGCCCTCGCGCTTGTGCAGGCCCAGGCTGATGAAGCTCACGGCCAGCACCACCACCACGGCCTCGATCAGCACCTGCAGGAACTCGTTGACCGAGTCGGCCACGGCCTTGGGCTGGTCCTGCATGTTGGCCAGCTCCACGCCGGCCGGCAGCGTGCGCGCGATGTCGCCCACGGCGCCGCGCAGGGACTTGCCCAGGCGGATGATGTCGCCGCCCTTGGTCATGGACACGCCCAGCGCAATCGTCTCGCGCCCCTGGTGGCGGACCTTCACATTGGCCGGATCGGCATAGCCGCGGCGGATCTCGGCGATATCGCCCAGGCGCAGCTGCGCGCCCGATGCGCCGCGAATGGGCATGGCGCGCAGCTCATCCACCGCCAGGAACTGGCCGGCCACGCGCACCTGCACGTCCTCGCGCGGCGTCTGCAGCACGCCTGCGCCCTCGATGGCGTTTTGCTGGCCCAGCTGGCCGAGCACCTGGTTCATGTCCAGGCCCAGCTGCGACAGGCGGCGCTGCGACAGCTCGATGTAGACCTTCTCGTCCTGCACGCCGAACAGCTCGACCTTGGCCACATCGGGCACGCGCAGCAGCTGCTGGCGCACGTCGTCGGCCATGGTCTTGAGCTCGGCGTAGCTGAAGCCGTCGGCCTGCAGGGCGTAGATCACGCCATAGACATCGCCGAACTCGTCATTGAAGAACGGCCCCTGCACGCCCTGCGGCAGGGTGTAGCGCATGTCGCCGATCTTCTTGCGCACCGTATACCACAGCTGCTGGACATCGCCGGGGCGCGAATTGTCCTTGAGCTGGAAGATGATCAGCGACTCGCCGGGCTTGGAGTAGCTGCTGATCTTGTCGGCGTAGGGCACCTCCTGCAGCGTACGCTCGATCTTGTCGGTGACCTGCTCGGCCATCTGCTGCGCCGTGGCGCCCGGCCAGTTGGTGCGCACCACCATGGCGCGGAAGGTGAAGGGCGGGTCTTCGTCCTGCCCCAGCTGGAAGTACGAGGCAAAGCCCAGCAGCAGCAGCACGACCATGAAATAGCGCGTCAGCGCCACATGGTCCAGCGCCCAGCGCGAAAGATTGAAGTGCCCGCCCTGCGGCGCCTTGTGCTTGGGCCCGCTCATTGGGCCGCTCCGCTGGACGCAGCACCTGCGGAAGCTGCGGCACCTGCGGCGGCAGGCGCCTGTGCCGGCTGCTGCGTCTTGTCATACCGGTCCTGATAGACCGTGACCTTCTGCCCGGGCGTGAGCACATGCACGCCGGCGGCCACCACCTGCATGCCGGGCGTCAGGCCGGCGGCAATCACGGCCTCGTTGCCATCGGCCGTGGCCAGTTGCACGGGCTGCAGCTTCACCGTGCTGCTGGCGGCATCGAACACCCACACGGCCGTGCCCTGGCCGCCGCCGCCTTCCTGGCGCAGCGCCGTGGTCGGCAGCTTGATCACGGGCTGGCCCGTGGGGCCCATGCCCTCGGGCAGCGCATGGACCGTCGCGCCCAGCGGCGGCACGGCGGCCGCATCCGACGCGGGCAGTGCCACCTTCACCTGGTAGGTGCGCGTGACCGGATCGGCACTGGCCGCCACCTCGCGCACCTGGCCCTGCAGCGGCTGCATGCCGGCCGACCACGGGCGCACATTCACTTTCTGGCCCACGCGGATGGCGCCGCGCTTGTCTTCGGGCACCACGAACACCACGTCGCGCGGGCCGTCCTGGGCAATGCGCACCACGGGCGAGCCGGCCGACACTACCTGGCCGGGCTCGGCGTCTATGCCGGTCACCACGCCGGGCACATCGGCCAGCAGTTGCGCATAGGCCTCCTGGTTGCTCTGCGATGCCAGTTGCGCCTTGGCCTGGTCCAGCGTCGCCTGGGCGGACTTGAGCGTGGCCTCGCGCCGCTCCAGCTCCGCACCGCTGATGAAGTTCTGCGCCTTCAGCTGCGAGTAACGCCTCACATCGGCGGCGGCAAGATCGCGCTGCGTGGTCGCGGCCGCCACCTGGGCGCGCGCGGCGTCAGCTCCCAGCCGGTAGTCGCTGGCATCGAGCCGCGCCAGCAACTGACCTGCCTGCACGTGCTGGCCCAGCTCCACCTCGCGGCGAACGAGCTTGCCGGCCACGCGAAAGCCCAGGCGCGACTCTATGCGCGCGCGCACCTCGCCCGCGTATTCCAGTTGCGTGTCCAGCGCGCCCACGCCTACGGTGAGCAGCTTGACGGCGCGCACCGGCTCGGGCGGCGGCTCGGCCTTGGAGCAGGCGCCCAGCGCCAGCGCGGCGGCCAGGCACAGAGGGGCAAGAAGAAGATGGCGCGGCAAAGCGGGCGCGGCAGGGTTCGATGGCAAGTCGGGCATGTGGATCCGGGAGGGCTGGTGCGAAAAGCGGCTGCGGGCTGCAAGATCCGGGCAACATGCCGCGGCAGCTGGCTGGCGCCGTTTACTGACTGACGGGTTAGTAATTTAGGAGAAGCCCTTGAGCCCGTCAAGTGAAATGCATGGCCTTGCGCGCAGCATCGACAATCGGCCACCGTGAAGTCCACCGCTCCCACCCTGCCCGCCTCCCCCGCCCCGGTCACGCACTACGAGAACTTTCCCGTGGCGTCCTGGCTGTGCCCGCCCCGCTTGCGCCCGCCGATTGCCGCGCTCTACCACTTCGCACGCACTGCAGACGATCTGGCCGATGAGGGCGACGCCACGCCGCCCGAGCGCCTGGCCGCGCTGGCCGCCTACCGTGCCGACCTGATGGCGCTGGGCACCGAAGGCGAGGCCTCCATGCTCGCCTGCACGGCCTGGCCTCTTGTCTTTGCAGGGCTGGCACCGCAAGTACGCGCCCACCAGCTGCCGCTGGCGCTGATGGACGATCTGCTCAGCGCCTTCGCGCAGGACGTGCGCAAGACCGAATCCGGCACCACCTACGCCGACCGCGCGGAGCTGCTCGAGTACTGCCGCCGCTCGGCCAATCCCGTGGGCCGGCTGCTGCTGCATCTGTACGGCGTGGACGATGCCGAATCGCTGGCCCGCAGCGACGCCATCTGCACCGCCCTGCAGCTGATCAATTTCTGGCAGGACTTCAGCGTGGACCTGCCACGCCAGCGCCACTACCTGACCGATGCCGACTGCGCCGCCCATGGCGTGCGGCGTGAAGACCTGCGCGCCGAGCCCGCTGCACTGACCCCTGCCGTGCGCGCGCTGTTGGCCGACCAATCGGCCTGGGCGCGTGCACTGATGCAGTCCGGCGCACCGCTGGTGCACCGCCTGCCGGGCCGCATCGGCTGGGAGCTGCGCCTGGTCGTGCAGGGCGGGCTGCGCATCCTGGACAAGGTCGATGCGCTGCAGGGCGCCAGCCTCTACCGCCGCCCCACCGTCGGCAAGGCCGATGCGCCGCTGCTGCTGTGGCGCGCCCTGCGCATGTGATGGCGGGCCGGCCGTTGCGACACCCAGGCTTTGGCCCCAAGCCGTCCATGGGACAATCCGGCCCCATATGAATCCGGATCAGTACGTCCAAGACAAGGCTGCCGCCTCGGGCAGCAGCTTTTATTACGCCTTCCTCTTCCTGCCGCGCGAGCGCCGTGCCGCCATCACCGCCTTTTATGCGTTCTGCCGCGAAGTGGACGACGTGGTGGACGAAGTCTCCGACCCCGGCGTGGCCGCCACCAAGCTCGGCTGGTGGCAGAACGAAGTGCACCAGGCCTTTGCAGGCAAGCCCTCCCATCCCGTGATGCGGGCGCTCATGCCGCATGCCCCGGTCTACGGCATCGAAGAGCGCCACCTGCAGGCGGTCATCGACGGCTGCCGCATGGACCTGGAGCAGACCCGCTACCTCGACTTCCCGGGCCTGGCGCGCTACTGCCACCTGGTCGCAGGCGTGGTCGGCGAAGTGGCCGCGCGCATCTTTGGCCAGACGCAGGAAGAAACCACGGCCTACGCCCACAAGATGGGCCTGGCCTTCCAGCTGACCAACATCATCCGCGACGTGGGCGAGGACGCCATGCGCGGACGCATCTACCTGCCCATCAGCGAGCTGCAGCAGTTCGACGTCAAGGCGCATGAGATCACCAAGCGCGAATACTCGGACCGCTTCACCGCGCTGATGCGCTTTCAGGCCGAGCGCGCCCACCGCCTCTACGACGAGGCCCTGGCCCTGCTGCCCGCGGCCGACCGCCGCACGCAAAAGCCCGGCCTGATGATGGCCAGCATCTACCGCACCCTGCTGCGCGAGATCGAGGCCGACGACTTCCGCGTGCTGCACCAGCGCATCAGCCTGCCGCCGCTGCGCAAGTTGTGGCTGGCCTGGAAGATGCAGGCGCTGGGGCGCATGGCGCGGTGAGCAGAGACAGCGCCAAAGACAAGCCGCGCACCTCTGTGCCGCGCGCCGCTCAGCCGCGCGCCGCCATCCTCGGCGGCGGCTGGGCCGGCTTCGCGGCCGCCCTTGCGCTGGCGCGCAGCGGCTGGCACATCACCCTGCACGAGGCCGCACGCGAGCCCGGCGGCCGTGCGCGCGGCATGGACCTCGACACGCCACAGGGCCCGCTGCGCGTGGACAACGGCCAGCACATCCTCATCGGTGCGTACACCGAAAGCCTGCGCCTCATGCGCGAGGTGGGTGTGGACCCTGAACGGGCGCTGCACCGCCAGCCCATGGCCCTGCCCTACGCCGATGGCAGCGGCCTGCGCTTTCCCGACTGGCCTGCGCCGCTGGATGCGCTGGCCGGCATTGCCACCGCACGCGGCTGGAGCCTGGGCGAGCGTGCAGCCCTGCTGGCGCGTGCCGTGCGCTGGCGGCTGGCGGGCTTTCGCTGCGTGCCGCAAGCCACCGTGGCCGGCCTGTGCGCCGGCCTGCCGCAGCGCCTGGTCAGCGAGTTCATCGACCCGCTGTGCATCTCGGCGCTCAACACACCCATTCACCTGGCCAGCGGCACGGTGTTCCTTCGCGTGCTGCGCGATGCGCTGTTCAGCGGCCGTGGCGGCTCGCATTTCCTGGTGCCGCGCCGTGACCTGGGCAGCCTGTTCCCGGCGCCGGCCGCACAGTGGCTGCAAGAGCGCGGCCACGCCGTGCGCCTGGGCAGCCGCGTGGCCGAACTGCAGCCCCAGGGCCCGCACTGGACGCTGGGCGCAGCCCAGGGCGAAGACGCGCCCTTCGACGCCGTGCTGCTGGCCTGCCCCGCGCCCGAGGCGGCGCGCCTGGCACTCACCGCCGCCGAGCACGACAGCCTGCCTGCACGCGACGGTATAGCCCTGCAGCGCTGGGCGCAGCTGGCCCAGGACCTGCTGCACCGCCCCATTGCCACCGTCTATGCGCAGACCTTTGACGCCTCCCACACCTTGCCCCCGGGCGCGCCCTGGTTGGCGCTGCGCTCCACGCCCGATGCGCCTGCGCAATTCGTCTTCGACCGTGGACAACTCGGCGGCCCTCAGGGCCTGATGGCCTTCGTCATCAGCGACAGCGCATCGGACCGCGACACCCTGCAGGCCCAGGTGCTGGCCCAGGCACAGGCCCAGTTGGGCTGGCATGGCCTGATCCCGCTGCGCACCGTGATCGACAAGCGCGCCACCTTCGCCTGCCTGCCCCAACTTCAGCGGCCCGGCCTGGAGCTGGGCCACGGCCTGTGGGCCTGCGGCGATCATGTGGACGGGCCGTATCCGGCCACCATCGAAGGCGCCGTGCGCAGCGGCATGCAGGCTGCCGAGGCCGCGGCCGCAGCCCATCGCACAGCACACACCGACTGACCCCCGGGTATCTCCGTAGCCTGCGGACCCCGGTTTGACAGCAGATTGACAGCCGCCAGCGCCACCATCGCTGGCGCCGCATCTGCTGCGGACCATCCACTACAACGATATCCAGGAGACCAGACATGCCTTCGCGCGACTTTCTTCACCACGCAGACCTGCCCCCGCTCAGCCGCCGCCAACTGCTGGCCGGCACGGGCGCCATGGCCCTGTCTGGCCTGCTGCCTGCGGCCGCGCTGGCGCAGGACGCCTGGCCCACGCGGCCCATCCGCTTTGTCGTGCCCTTTGCGCCGGGCGGCAGCTCGGAAATCGTGGCGCGCTCCACGGCGGCCGAGCTGTCCAAGACCCTGGGCCAGAACGTCTTCGTGGACAACAAGCCCGGCGCGGCCGGCAACATCGCCATGCAGGAAGTGGCGCGCGCCGATGACCAGAGCACCGTCATCCTGGGCCACATCGGCACCCTGGCCGTCAATCCCTACATCTTCGACAAGCTGCCCTACGACGCCAACAAGGACTTCCAGCCCGTCAGCCTGCTGGCCAAGGTGCCCAGCCTGTACGTGGTCCACCCCGATGTGCCGGTCAAGAACCTGCGCGAACTCATCGCCTACGCCAGGAAAAAGCCGGGCCAGCTCAGCTACGGCTCGGCCGGCAATGGCAGCGCCGGGCACCTGGCCTTCGAGTACCTGAAGATGACGGCCGAGATCTTCATGCTGCACGTGCCCTATCGCGGCACGGGGCCGATGATGACGGACCTGATGTCAGGCCGCCTGGACGCCGCCTCGGTCGGCGCCGCCGCCCTGCTGCCCTTCATCAAGGCAGGCAAGGTGCGCTGCATCGCCACGGGATCGACCCAGCGCCTGCCCCAGTTGCCCGATGTGCCCACCGTGGCCGAGCAGGGCTTCCCGGGCTTCGAGATGACCCAGTGGTACGGCATGCTCGCCCCCTCC
The DNA here is from genome assembly GCF_043104845.1 of Delftia sp. WSY_7. Classification (NCBI taxonomy): domain Bacteria; kingdom Pseudomonadati; phylum Pseudomonadota; class Betaproteobacteria; order Burkholderiales; family Comamonadaceae; genus Delftia; species Delftia sp. WSY_7. The sequence continues at coordinate 92,975 of NZ_JBICLB010000013.1, forward strand.
AGCATGACCAAAGCCCACGTGGACAAGCTGGCCGCCGAGTGCGCCAAGGCCGTCAAGGCGCCCGACGCGCTCAAGCGCCTGCAGGGCGATGCGGCAGAGCCCATCGGCAGCACGCCCCAGCAGTTCGCGCAGTTCATTGCCTCCGAGCAGACACGCTGGCAGAAAGTGCTCAAGCGCGCCCAGGTCAAGCCGGACTGAGCGCACACGGACTGACACTCCCAGGTACAGGCGCAGGCCCCGGCATCAGCTGGCCGGGCCAGCCTTCTCGGCCATGGCGCGCAACACGCCCTGGCTGGCCTTTTGCACATGCTCGGCGCTCAGGCGCGCAGCCTGGTCCGCGTCGCCCTGCTCTATTGCCGTCACGATGGCATCCAGCTCGGCCAGCGTCTGCGGCAGGCGCCCGGGCTGGGACATGGAGATGCGCCGCAGCACCGTCACGCGGTTGTTCAGCTGCCGCAGCATCTGGCCGGCCACCAGATTGCCGCAGCCCTCGATCAGGATGTCGTAGAACTGGTTCTTGATCGCCAGCAGGGCCACCTTGTCGCTGGCCACGGCGGGCACGGCCAGCTCGCCCAGCTTGGCGCGCAGCGCGGCGCGCTGGCCTGCCGAGGCATGCAGCGCAAAGCCCCGGCTGGCCAGGCCCTCCAGGCTGGCCCGCACCTCGTAGATATCGCGCACCTCCTGCACCGAGATGTCCGTGACCTCGGGGCCACGGTGCGGAACGATGGTGATCAGCCCCTCGGCCTGCAAATGCTGCAGGGACTCGCGCAGGCACGAACGGCTCACATCAAGGCTCTCGCACAGTTCGCGCTCGGACAGCTTCTGGCCCGGCGCAAACACGCCATCGAGGATGGCCGTGCGCAGGGTCTGCGTCGTGCGCTGGCGCAGCGACGTTTCTTCGCGGGGGACACGCAGCATCTGGTTCATGGGACGAATCCTACCCGCCAATCCAGGGGCCGGACGGACTGACGGATTGTCATACACACACCTGGCCCGGCAGGCAATCCTGATTTTCATTAAGTAGGATTGTCTGACAATCTGATTAAATCCATTCCACCGAAAGACATCTTCACCGCCTTCCATCAGGAGTTTTCATGACCCGAGCCTACGCCCCCAAGAACCCCGCCCTCTTCGACCAGGGCCTGTCCACCCGCCGCGAGGTGCTGGGCGCCGAGTATGTCGATGCGTCCATCCAGAACGCAACGGACTTCAACATCGACATGCAGGAGCTGGTCACCCAGTACTGCTGGGGCGATGTCTGGAACCGCCCGGGCCTGGACCGCAGGACGCGCTCCTTCCTGAACCTGGCCATGATCACGGCGCTGAACCGCCCGCATGAACTCAAGCTGCATGTGCGCGGCGCCATCAACAACGGCCTGACCAAGGAAGAGGTCAAGGAGGTCTTCCTGCAGACCGCCATCTACTGCGGCGTGCCGGCCGCCATCGACTCCTTCCGCGTGGCTTCGGAAGTCTTCAAAGAGATGGACATCTGAGGCACGCAGCATGACCACCATAGGATTCATCGGCCTCGGAATGATGGGCCAGCCCATGGCCCACCTGCTGCACGCCGCAGGGCACGCCCTGGTCATCCGGGACGCCGTGCCCGCCGCCACCGCACGATTCGCGCAGGAGCATGCGGGTGTGGCCGTGGCATCCGGCGCGGCCGACTTTGCCGGCTGCAGCGTGGTCTTCACCATGCTGCCCGACTCCCGCATCGTCGATGCCGTGGTGGGCGAACTGGCCCCGCACCTGCCGCCCGGCGCCTGCATCATCGACATGAGCTCGGCCGACCCCAACCGCACGCGGGCGCTGGCCGGCCTGCTGGGCGAGCGCGGCATCGGGCTGCTGGATGCGCCGGTCTCCGGCGGCGTCAAGCGCGCCATTGCGGGCACGCTGTCCATCATGGTCGGCGGCGATGCGGACCTGCTCGCCCAGCACCTGCCGCTGCTGCAGCGCATGGGACAGGCCATCACCCATGTCGGTCCCGTGGGCGCGGGCCATGCGCTCAAGGCCTTGAACAACTATGTCTCGGCAGCGGCCCTCATCGCCACGGCCGAGGCCATCCACGCAGGCGCGGCCTTCGGCATTGCGCCGGCCACCATCGTGGACGTGATCAATGCCTCCACCGGCAAGAACAACACCACCGAAAACAAGGCCCACCAGTTCATGCTGAACGGTGCCTTCAACTCGGGCTTCTCGCTGGCGCTGCAGGCCAAGGACGTGGGCATTGCCCTGTCGCTGGGCCAGGCCATGCACACGCCCATGGCACTGGCCGAACAGGTCAGCGCCATGGCGGCCGACGCCTCCAGGTCCCTGGGACCCGCCGCCGACCACACCGAGCTGTACAGGTACGTGGCCCCGGCCTGAGCCTGCGCCGTCTCGCCGTCGGCAAGGGCCGCATGCGGCCCTTGCCTTCCTGCCTCACGCCTCCAAACACGCCACCGACAACCGGCCGCACAGAGCCGGCGGCCCCTGCACGCGCCTCCAGGAGACAAACCCATGCGCCCCCTCATCCGCAATCCACTCGCCCAGACCCTTCTCGCCGCCGCGCTGGCAGCAGCCAGCCTTGCCGCCCAGGCCTTCCCCAACAAGCCCGTCACCATCGTCGTTCCCTACGCGGCCGGAGGCTCCACCGACGTGCTGGCCCGCGTGCTGGCCGAGGCCATGACGCGCGACCTGGGCCAGCAGGTCATCGTCGAGAACCTGGGCGGCGCCGGTGGCACCATCGGCACCAGCCGCGTCACACGCGCCCAGGCCGACGGCCACACCCTGCTGCTGCACAACATGGGCATCGCCACGGCGCCCGCGCTCTACAGCAAGCTCGCTTTCGATGTGAGGCGCGACCTGGAACCCATCGCGCTGGCCGGCGACGTGCCCATGATCCTGGTGCGCAGCAAAGGCTTTGCGCCCGCCACGCTGGCGGACTTCATCGCCCACATGAAGGCCAAGCCGGGCGAAGTGCGCTTCTCGCATGCCGGCGTAGGCGCCACCTCCCACCTGTGCGCCATGCTGCTGCTGCAGACCACCTCCACCGAGGCCACCCTGGTGCCCTACCGTGGCACGGGTCCGGCCCTGCAGGACCTGGTGGCAGGCAATGTCGATGTCATCTGCGACCAGCCCGTGGCCACCGGCCCGCACATACAGGCAGGCATGCTCAAGGGCTACGCCGTCGCCACGCGCGAACGCCTGCCCTCCCTGCCCGATGTGCCCACCTTCGCGCAGGCAGGCCAGCCCGGTTTCGAGCTTGCCGTATGGCACGGCCTGTACGCCCCGCGAGGCACGCCCCAAGCCGTCATCGAGCGCCTCAACAAATCGCTGCGCACCGCCCTGGCCGAACCCGCCCTGGTCAAGCGCTTCACGGACATGAGCGTCATCATCCCGCCCGCAGACCGCCTCACCCCCGACGCCCTGCGCCAGCACACCGTCGCAGAAATCAAGCGCTGGGACCCGGTGATCAAGGCTGCGGGGGCCAAGGCCGAGTAACGCCGCACTACGACGACACCGGCCTGCGGGCCACGACATCAAAGCGATGCCAGTGCTTGGGGCCCCGCATGCTGGGGGCCATGCCATCGAACTCATTGAAGGCCAACAGCTCCATGCCATCCAAAAGGCGCAAGACCTGATCACGCGAATGAAAGCTCATGGACTGCGAATCGGCCCAGGCATCGCGCGGCCCGAAAAAATGACCGGCGAACACACCGCCCGGACGCAGCGCAGAACGCACCAGCGACCAAAACGCATCGAAGTACTCAGGATGGCAAAAGGGCAGGCTCAGTCCAGCGTGGATCAGATGCGCTGCAGGCAAAGAGGAAAGATCCTCGAAACGGCAAGCCTGCAGCGTCAAAGCGCCGGACGCCTGCGATGCCAGGGGGCGCAAGCCCTCGATGGCCGCAGGTTCGCTGTCGATGGCGTGGACGCGCCAGCCGGTATTGAGCAGCACGCGGCACTCATGGCCCGCGCCACAGCCCAGATCGATGGCCGCTTTATCTGCCGTATCACCCGCCAACGCGTCAAGCGCCTGCACCAGCAGGGGAGATATCTTGCGTCCCTCGGTAAAGCGGTAGTAGTCCGTCCAGCTCATGGGTGTGACGCCTGCGGCGTCATCTCTCCATCCACCACTGGATGACGATCTTGGCGACGTAGCCGACAAAGCCCACGCCCAGGCCCAGGAAGATCACGAAGGTGCCGAACTTTCCTGCCTTGGACTGGCGTGCCAGCTGCAGGATGATGAACACCATGAAGAGGATGAAGGCCCCCACGCCATAGGTGAGGAAGAAATGGGCGATCTGTTCTTCTGTATACCCGAATATCACGACAACACCGTCCTACATCCTCCCCTGCAGGCCCGGCCGGTCCGGGCCCGCCCGGCTCAGCGCGCCGCAAAGGTCGACGCATCCACCAGGTCGCGGTACGCATGCCAGCTCGCGTGCCCCAGCAGGGGCATCACGGCCACCAGTCCCAGCAGCCAGCTGCCCAGGCCCAGCAGGGTCAACAACACAATGAGGGCGGCCCACAGTGCCAGAGGCACAGGGTTGGCCAGCACGGCCAACCAACTGGTCAGCACGGCCTGGCGCACCGTCACCCGCCTGTCCAGCATCAGCGGCATGGCCACCACGCTGGACGCAAAAATAGGCGCTGCCAGAAAACTGCCCAGCGCCAGCCATATCGCAAACAACTGCCCGTCGCGGGCCAGCACCACGTGCTGCACGAAATCCGCCGGAGTGGCAATGCGCACGGGCGAGAGCACGGTGATCAGCGACGCCGACACCAGCACCCAGCCCGTGGCCGCCAGCGACAGCAGCAGCCCGAACTGCACCAGGCACCAGTAGCCGCCCTGCCCCTCGGCCTTGGCCGCATGGCCGTTTTGCCAGCGCGTCCAGGTACGCCGCACCAGGGACAGATCGGCAGCCTCGCCGCGCTCCAGCGCACGGCTGATGGCGTAGAGGCTGGTCGCCACGACAGGGCCGACGATCAGGAACCCCGACAGGGCCCCGGCCATCAGCCAAAAGCGATTGTGCCCCAGCGTCAAGATCAAAAACCCGATCAAGGTCAAGACCAGGCCATGTGCCAGGCTCAGCCAGGGCGCCCTGGCCATGTCGCGCGCGCCACGCGCCAGCCAGCTCAGGGGGTGTTTCCAGCCGATGCTGCGCACGGCGGGGAGGACGGGGGGGTGAAGGAAAGCTGTGCTGTGGCTGATGGGCATGGCGTGGCGCGGCTTCGCGGGCAGGCAGGGTCAGCTGTCAGCCAGCCCCTGGCACAACTGCGCAAGGCTGGCCACCGTGACGTGGGGCGTGGACCCCTCGTGAGGCCATGCTACGCCCGTGCGGTTGAGCCAGACTGCGTGCATACCCGCATCCATGGCGCCCAGCGCATCGAGCCGCGCGTCGTCGCCAATGTGCAGCACCTCGTCAGGCGCCACGCCAGCCGCCGCCGCTGCCGCGTGGAAAAAGCGCACATCGGGCTTGGCCATGCCGGCCTTGCTGGCGCTCAGCGCGGCATGGAAATGCTCGCCGATGCCCACCACATGCACGCTGGCGTTGCCATTGCTCAAGGCCACCACGGGCCAGCGCGCGGCCAGGAACTGCAGGGCGGGCAGCGCGTCCTCGTACAGGTCCACGCGCTGGCGCTCGGCAAAGAAAAGATCGAAGGCCGGCTCGGCCAGCGCGCCGTCGTCGCCATTGCGCTGCAGCGCCAGGCGGATGGACTCGCGGCGCAGGCCGCTCAGGTCATGGGCCAGGTCGGGACGATCGCGCTCGATCTGCACGCGGATGGCGCGCACGGCGGCCACGTCGCGCAGCGCCGCGGCCGTGGCCGGCGCATGGGTGTGCAGCCAGTCCAGCAGCACCTGTTCGGCACGCGAGATGGCCGGCCACACAGGCCACAGCGTGTCATCCAGATCGATGGATATGGCGCGGATGCGGCCGCTGCGGCGCAACTGCTGCAAGGCGGTCAGTGCAGGGGCAAATGAGGATTCGGCGAGGGGAGCGGTGGTGGCTTGGGACATGGTCCGAGCATAGCGAAGGCAGCCGCTGCAGGCTGCCGCCGGGTCATCGGGCTCGCATGGCAGGCCGCCGCGTCCTGCCACAATCGGGGCCATGCCATCCCGCTTTGCGCCAGAACCCTCATTCCGCCACGACCAACCCCAGCGCACCGCCGTGCTGCTGTGCAACCTTGGAACGCCCGACGCGCCCACGGCCCCGGCCGTGCGCCGCTACCTGGCGCAATTCCTGGGCGACGACCGCGTGGTCGAGATCCCCAGGATTGCCTGGTTGCCCATCCTGCACGGCATCATCCTGCGCACGCGGCCGGCCAAGTCGGCGGCCAAGTACGCCACCGTCTGGCATGAGAAGGACGGCTCCCCCCTTCAGCACTGGAGCGAGCGCCAGGCCCTGCTGCTGCGCGGCTGGCTGGGCGAGGCCGGGCACAACGTGCTGGTGCGCCATGCCATGCGCTACGGCAACCCGTCCATCCCCAGCGTGCTCGATGCCCTCAAGGCCGAGGGCGCCACGCGTATCCTCATCCTGCCGCTGTACCCGCAGTACTCGGGCACGACCACGGCCAGCGTGTTCGACGCGGTCTACGACTGGGCCCGCACCCAGCGCCACATCCCCGAGCTGCGCTTCGTCAACCGCTACCACGACGACGCTTCCTACATCGACGCGCTGGCCCAGCGCATCGAGGCCCATTGGCGCGGCAACGGCCGTGGCGAGAAACTGGTCATGAGCTTTCACGGCGTGCCCGAGCGCACGCTGCACCTGGGCGACCCCTACCACTGCGAATCGCGCAAGACCGCAAGGCTGCTGGCCGAGCGCCTGGGCCTGTCGCCCTCGCAATACCTGGTGACCTTCCAGTCGCGCTTTGGCAAGGCCAAATGGCTGGAGCCCTATACCGAGCCCTCGCTGATCGAGCTGGCACGCAGCGGCACCAAGCGCGTGGACGTGGTCTGCCCCGGCTTCACCAGCGACTGCCTGGAAACGCTAGAGGAAATCAGCCAGGAAGCGCGCGAGGCCTTCATGCATGCGGGCGGCGAGCAGTTCGAGTACATCGCCTGCCTCAACGACAGCGCACCCTGGATCACGGCGCTGAGCCGCATCGCCCAGCAGCACCTGCAGGGCTGGCCCACGCAGAAGGCGCCGCAGGCCGAACTCGACGCCAGCCTGGAGCGTGCCAAGGCCGTGGGCGCACAACGCTGAGGCCGTCCTGCATCCTTTGCACCGCGCCATATAACCCTGCCTCATGAGCAGAATGCATAAGCGTCTTTGTATATAGATGCTGCAAGCGGGACAATTGCACCTCTGTTGCTTGTCCCGCCGGTCTTCCATGGCCGGCCCCAGCCATCATGACCAAGACCTTTTCCCCTGCTCTGCGCCTGGCGGCCCCGCTGCTGGCGCTGGGCCTTGCCTGCACCGCCCTGGGCACGGCCCACGCCGCCGAACCCCTGCTCACGCCCGCAGGCGTGCAGGCCGCCGCCGGCCAGGACGCCGTGCGCATCATCGACATCCGCGATCCCAAGGCCTATGGCGAGCGCCACATTCCCGGTGCGCTCAACGCTCCCTACGGCAAATGGCGCGGCCCCGCCACCAACCCCGGTGAACTGCCGGAGCTGCCCAAGCTCACCGAACTCGTGCAGTCCCTGGGGCTGACGCCGGCCACCCACGCCATCGTGGTCTCCACGGGCGCGAACGCCACCGACTTCGGCGCCGCAGCGCGCGTGTACTGGACGCTCAAGCTGCTGGGCCTCAAGGAGCTGTCCGTGCTCAACGGCGGCATGAAGGCCTGGAACGAGCAAAAGCTCCCGCAGGACAACGAGGCCGTCAAAGTGGCCCGCAGCAGCTACCAGCCCCAGCTGGACACCAGCCTGATCGCCACGCGCGAGGATGTGGGCCAGCATGTCAGGCTCAGCAACGCCGCCCTGGTGGACTCGCGCCCCGACGCCTTCTACCAGGGCAAGACGCGCGCGCCGGCCGCCAAGCTCTCGGGCACCCTGCCCGGCGCGCAGCAGCTGGACTTCAACCAGTGGTTCGTGCCCGGCACCTCCACCTTTGTCGATACCGCAACGGCCAAGCAGATCGCGGCCAAGGTCAAGCGCGAGCAGGGCCAGGACATGGTGGCCTTCTGCAACACCGGCCACTGGGCGGCCACCGACTGGTTCGGCCTGTCCGAAGTCGCAGGCCTGCCGGGCGTCAAGCTGTATGCGGGCTCCATGGTGGACTGGACGCAGCAGGCCGATGCGCCGCCCATGGCCAACCAGCCCGGCCGCGCCGAATCCCTGGCCTACGACGCCAAGCAGTGGTGGGAAAAAAAGTTCAAGTAAACACCCCCTGAGGCGCTTGCGCGCCTTTCCCCCGTGGCACGGCGCCTCTCTACCCGCTTCGCGGGGGAGGGCGACTGCATGGAGAAAAATGATATGAAACGACTTCCTCTTGCGGCCATCCTGGCCGTTTTCTTTGGCTGGCTTCTGTGGAGCGTCTCGGTGCGCCAGGCCGCGCTGTTCGCCGTGGGCCTGGGCCTGGGCGCGGTGCTGGCCGGCAAGCGCTTCGGCTTCACCACCGGCTGGCGCATGCTGATCGAGGACAAGGACGCCAGCGGCGTCTTCGGCCAGTTGCTGCTGCTGGCGCTGGCCGCTGCGCTGGCCATGCCGCTGCTGGGCCACTATCCCGAACTCACGGCTGCCCTGGGCCCGCCCAGCATCAGCCTGCTGGTGGGTGCCTTCGTCTTCGGCCTGTGCATGCAGATCGCGGACGGCTGCGGCAGCGGCACGCTGTACAAGGCCGGCATGGGCATTCCCATGAATGCGGCCATCCTGCCCGTGTTTGCCATCGGCAGCTTCCTGGGCAGCCTGCACCTGGGCTGGTGGCTGGACCTGGGCAACACCCAGCCCGTGGGCCTGGTCACGGCCTGGGGCTGGGCCCCTGCCCTGCTGGCCACGCTGGCTGCGCTGGCCGTGGTCGCGCTGGGCGTGGCCTGGTATGTGCGTGGCGCCAACGTGGCACTCAAGCGCCCCGCCAAGCCGCTGTTCGTGCGCAAGTGGGTGGTGGGTGCCGTGCTGCTGGCCGTGCTGGCCACGCTCAACCTCATCATTGCGGGCCAGCCCTGGGGCGTGGTCTACGGCTTCGGCCTGTGGGCCGCCAAGATCGCCAACGCCACAGGCGCCGTGGATCTGGCAGGCAACTGGTTCTGGAGCCAGCCCGGCAACGCCGCGCGCCTGCACGAGACCGTGCTGCTGGACGTGACCAGCATCACCAACATCGGCATCCTGGGCGGCGCCCTGTGGGTGGCTGCCGCCAAGCCCGTCAATGCCAAGCCGCTCACGGGCACGCAATGGATGGTGGCCCTGGTGGCAGGCCTGGTGCTGGGCTACAGCTCGCGCCTGGCTTTCGGCTGCAATGTGGGCGCCATGCTCTCGGGCATCTCCACGGGCAGCATCCACGGCTGGATCTGGGTGCCGCTGGCCTTTGCCGGCACCATCTTCGGCCTGCGCATCCGCCGCCACTTCAACTTCTGAAAGGACCCGCCATGACACAACAGAACAGCCTGCGCGCGGTCTTCTGGGCCGTGCTCGTCCTCTTCCTGGCCTGGGACCACCTGCACTCGCCCCTCGTGGACCTGCGCTTCGAGGCACCGCTGATCGCGGCCGGATCGGGCAAGGCCACGCAAGGCGGGCATTGCTCGATGCCGGCGGGCAAATAGACCAAGGCTAAGGTCAGGGGACGCTGGGCGCCGGCCCCTCATCCGCGCCAGCCGTCACGGGCAGCGGCGCGGTTTCCACGTCGAAGCCAGCCGCCTGCCAGGCCTTGAGGCCGCCCACCAGCGGGCGCACGTTGGCGAAGCCCGCGCGCTGCAGCTGGCGCGCCAGCCGCGCGGCCGAGATTTCATTGGGACAGTCGCAATAGACCACCACCCCGTGGGGATGGTCGTGCTGGGGCAGCAGGTGCGCATGCGACTCGCCGCCATCGCGCGGGCGCAGCTCCCAGGACTGTGCACCCGGGATATGGCCCTGGCGGTACTGCGGCAGGGCGCGCACATCGATCACCGTGGGCTGCATGCCCTGGGCATGCAGGCCCGCCAGCTCGCGCACCGACATGCGCGGCATGCGCAATGAACGCACCATGCGATGGCGCTGCCACCACTTGCGCACGATGAACAGCCCCAGCGCCACGGCCAGGAGCAACAGGCCCCACTGGCCCAGCGCGGTGAGCACGCCCAGCAGGTCTTCCACCGTGGAGCTGAACAGCGAGCCCAGGTACACGGCCGAGCCTACCCAGATCAGCGCACCCAGCCCGTCATACAGCACGAAGCTGCGCAGCGGCGTGCCCATCACGCCGGCCAGCGCGCTGGCGATGGAGGCGAAGCCCGGCACGAACTTGGCCACCAGCAGCGACCTTGCGCCCCAGCGGCCATAGACGGTCTCGGTCTGGCGGATGCAGGCATCGGGCGACAGCGAGATGCGGCAGATGCGTCCCAGCACACGGTGGCCGTAGGCCTTGCCGGCCTGGTACCAGAACAGGTCGGCAATCAGCGCCGCGCTCACGGCCACGGCCACCAGCCACAGCAGGCGCACCCAGTCGGCGCCTTCCAGCGCGCCGGTCACGACCAGCACCGGGTAGGCCGGAATCGGCGCACCCAGCTGTTCGACGAACACATTGAGAAAGACGATGCCGAAGCCGTACTCGCGGATCAGCTCCACCAGAAAACCCATGTCAGGCCTCTCTTGCCCAGACGGTGCCCGCGCCCGAAAAGAAGGCGAGGCTGCACCCGTCGCAAATGCTAGCGCGGCAGCAACATCCGCGCCCGGCCCGGGTTGATGCTCAGCCGCGCTGCAGATGCTCCAGCACCCATTGCCAGTGCGCGGGCACGTTCAGCGCCGGCGCATGGCCGCAGCCGGGCACCTCCTGCCAGTGCAGCAGGCCGCGCGCGCCGGGGCCGCGCGTGGTCATTTCCCGGGCCACCTCGGGCAGCACCAGGTCCGAGTCCACACCCCGCAGCAGCAGCACGGGGATCTCCAGCGCGTCGTAGTGCGGCCAGATGCCGTAGTCGTCGTCATGGGCCGTGAACTGCTCGATCATGGCCGGGTCGTAGTGCGGCGTGACGCGCCCATCGGGCAGGCGGCGCACGCTGGTTTCGGTGAGCTTGCGCCACTCGGAGTCGCTTAACCAGCCATAGGGCCGGTAGGCCTGGCGAAAGAACGCCTCCAGCTCGCCCACGGTGTCGAAGGCCGGCGGCTCGCCCGCATAGGCCTTGATGCGCGCCAGCGCTGACTCGGCCAGCTGCGGCGCATTGTCGTTGAGCACCAGCGTCGCAATGCGTGCGCGCAGCGAAGGCTCGAACAGGCCCGAGGCGCAGACCGTGCCGATGGCCCCGCCCATGGACGTGCCCACCCAATGCGCTCGCTCCAGCCCCAGCGCATCGAACAGCCCGCGCGCAATGCGGGCGTAGAAGCCCAGCCGGTATTCCTCGCGCGGCGCGCGGCTCCACTGGCTCAGGCCCCGGCCCAGCGTGTCGGGGCAGACCACGCGCCAGCCCTGCCCCGCCAGGAACTGCGCCAGCGCATCCATGTCGCGCCCCGTGCGTGCCAGCCCGTGCCAGGCGACGACGGTGCCCGCTGGCGCCACATCGGGCGCAGGCTGCCAGTCCATGTAGTGGATCTCATAGCCCGAGCAGTGCGCGTAGCGGGAATCCGGCACGGCAACAAAAGGGGATGCGGACGAGGGTGATGCTGTGGAAGCCATGGAAGAAATCTCTGTGCAGGAGCGGCCGGCCGCCGTGGCAGCCGGCCGCCCCGGGGCCTGGCTCACTCAGGGATGCGGATCAACCCGTCGCTGACCTCGATGGTGTTGGCCGTTGCGGGCCGCGTCACGAAGGGCGGCACCTGGGCCGCCGTGATGGCAGGCGCCGCGCCCGGCTGGCCGCCGCGCGGCGTGGTGCGCACCACCTGGCTGGCGGGCAGCGCGGTGCTGCTGCGCAGGTTGGCCCACACGGCATCCATGGCCTGGTTGAAGTACGGGTGCAGCGGCACGAAGCGCGTGTCGAAGCCCGAGAACGGCAGGAAGGCATCGAAGTGCTGGGCATTCACCACCTCGATATAGCGCAGCCGCGTGCTGGAGCCATCCAGGCCACGGTTGAGCACCGTGTAGGCGCGCGCATTGTGGTTGACCGGCACCAGCGCATCGCTGCGGCCCGCCACGATGATGGTGGGCTTGCCGCGCAGCCTGCCGGTATGCAGCACCTCGTTGATGCCGGCGCGCACGGCGTCGCTCTGGGCGCGCGTGGGCACGCTGCTCTCGGACAGGTTGAAGCCGGTCACCGGATCGAAGCCCGTCACCAGCGCGTGCTGGCACAGCGCGTTGTCCAGCCCGAAGTCGGCCACGCGCGTGGAGGGCGACACGGCAAACTGCCAGGCCTTGGCCCCGCCCACCGAGTCGTTGTAGACCACCGTGGCAGGCGTGCCGTTGGCCGTGCCATTGGCCGTGGCAAAGCTCTGGGCCAGCGCGGCCCCCGTGGCGGGCACCACGTCGCCCGTGGCATTGGCGGCAGCAAAGCTGGTGCGGCACAGGTTGGCATCCACGCCAAACCGGCCATAGGCCATGGTGTACATGGCCGACAGGATGGGGCCGTTGCCCAGCGCGTAGTGGGCGTTGTGCATGCGGTCGTGGTCGCGCGTCCAGCCGTACAGGCGCAGCTTGCTCAGCGCATTGGCGGCGCGGTCGGCCGTGGTGGCGCCGATGACCAGGCCCTTGGCGGCCAGGCTGGTGCAGCGTGCCTCGGCCCGCGCCGTCATGGCGGTGAGGCCTATGTAGTTGAAGATGGAGGTCTCGGTCAGCGCCGCATCGGGAGCCAGCGCCGCGCAGGGCTGGTAGATGTTGCCGTAGGTGGTGTACTCGGCCAGCGTGCGGCCCGGGTTGGGCATGGTCGCATTGCCCACGGCAATGGTGTAGCCCTGGCGCGTGGGCATCTCGGTCACGGGTTCGGAGGCCACCACGCCGTCGATCAGGCCGTCCGCATCCAGCTCGGCCGCGCGCAGCACGGCCGCGCCGCCGTTGGAGGCCGAGCCCGCCAGCACCAGCGTGTTGTCCTTGCCGAAGGGCACGGGGTCCTGCGTGGTGCCATAGCGCGCATTGAGCACGTACAGCGCATAGCGGGCCGCGGCCAGCGTGTCGTTGCCCCAGTCCTTTTCAGGGTTCTGCTGGGAATGCGCGTGCTTGATGGCAATGCGGTTGGGAAACGCCGCGTTGTAGGCGGCGCGCGCCGCATCGGTCAGCCGTGCGGCAAAGAAGGACAGGCTGCCGGCGTCCGTGCGCGTGGCGCGGGTGCCGTCCAGCTTGTTGACGGTGTCGTCGCTCAGGTTGTGCAGGCCCACGCCCTTGCCCGCGTCGGTCAGCGCCACGGCGCAGCCCTTTTTCAGGCCCCACTCGCCCGCCGTGCCGATGGCGCCATACACGCCGCGCGAGCCCGAGGACGGGCCCAGCACGATGCAGGGCCGGTTGCGGTCAAAGCTGTCCGGCACCTGCACGGCCACCATGGTCTGCTTGCGGCCCGTGCCGTCGTCCAGCACGGCCAGGTACTCGCGCCCGGGGATCAGCCCTTCGCCCGCAGTCACCTGCCCGTCTGCCGTGATGTTGGGGCCGTACAGCGTGCCGTAGCCGCCGCCCGCCGTGGGGTCCAGGATGCCCCGGTAGTTGGAGTACAGCGCATTGCGCCGAAGCTCCGCCGCCGTGGGATTGGCCGGGTCCGCGTACAGGGGCGCGGCTGCGGCGCCCAGGCCCGTCTTGCCCAGGCCGCCCGTCAGCAAGTCCTGCGTGGCTGCCGTGGCACCCGTGCCGGTGGCCGTGGCCGGATACACCGTGGCGCCCAGCTCGGTAAAGCCCTTGGGCAGGTCGTTGCTGGGCTCACGCTCGCCGCTGCCGCAGGCCGCCAGCGCGGCCGCCGCCAGCGCCGTGACGGCCCAGCGCCACGGGGTTGCAGGAATCGACGACACCATCTCTTCACGCTTCAACATGCCCATCTCCTTGTGGTAGTTCTCTGATGCACGAATGCGCCAGGGGCCCTGGTCAGGCTCCGGCGCGGGAAGAACGCAGACGCCCCACGACGCCCGTGGGGAAATAGTAGACCGACAACACGAACAGCACGCCCAGCCACAGCAGCCAGCGGTCGGGCGACAGCAGCGCGGCCAGCCAGGGCAGGCTGTGCGCGGCCTCGCTGGCCACGCGCAGCAGGTCCTGCAGATAGCTCTGGGCGATGAGGAACAGCACCGAGCCGATCGCCGCGCCATAGATGGTGCCCATGCCGCCGATCACCACGATCAGCAGGCAGTCCATCATGATCTCGAACGACAGCGAGGTATCTGGCCCGTTATAGCGCAGCCACAGCGCCAGCATGGCACCGGCCACACAGGCGAACAGGGCCGACAGCACGCTGGACAGGGTGCGGTACACCACCACGCGGTAGCCGATGGCCTCGGCACGGAACTCGTTCTCGCGGATGGCCTGCAGCACGCGGCCGAACGGGGAATTGACGATGCGCAGCAGCGCCAGCACCAGCGCCACGGCCAGCACGAACAGCAGGTAGTAGGTGATGATGCGCCCGTCGATCAGCACGCCCAGCACCTCATTCTCGAAGGGCTCGAAGCTGGGCGACAGCCACTCGGGCAGCTTGAAGCTCAGCCCGTCCTCCCCGCCCGTCCATTCCGACAGTTGGGAGGCCAGCGTCTGGAACGCCGCCGCCACGGCCAGCGTGATCATGGCAAAGAAGATGGCCCGCACGCGCAGCGAGAACAGGCCGATGGCCAGCGACAGCAGCAGCGACACCAGCAGCGCCGCGCCCAGGCCCAGCGCCAGCGCGCCCCAGCCCGCGCCCATGCGCGACGATGCAATCGCCACCCCATAGGCGCCAATGCCGAAGAACATGGTGTGCGCAAAGCTCACGATGCCGGTATAGCCCAGCAGCAGATCGAAGCTGGCCACCAGCACCACGAAGATCAGCACCTTGGCCGCCACGTTCAGCGCCTTCACGCCCGGGAACACGAAGGGCGCTGCCGCCAGGCCCAGGAAGATCAACAGCAGCAGCACCGCCAGCACGCGGCTGCGCGGCAGGTCGCCAGAAAGCAATCGGTTGAGCATGTCGATCACTCCTTCAGCGGTTCGCCACGGGATAGACGCCCTGAGGCCGCCACAAGAGGATGGCCACCATCAACGCAATGTTGGAAAACAGCGCCACCTTGGGCACCAGGAACCCCGTGTAGTTGGCCATCAGCCCTACCAGCAGCGCGCCGATCAGCGCCCCGCCCGTGCTGCCCAGCCCGCCGATGATGATCACGATGAAGATCAGCACATTCACCTGCGCGCCCATCTGCGGCACCACGCTCTGCTGGTACATGCCCCACATCACCCCGCCCAGCCCCGCAAGCGCCGAGCCCGCCACGAACACGCCCACGAACAGGCGGCGCACGCGGTAGCCCAGGGCCTCCACCATCTCGCGGTCCTGCACGCCCGCGCGGATCAGCAGGCCGATCTTGGTGCGCGACAGCGTCCAGGCCAGCAGGGCAAACACCGCCAGCCCCACCAGCACGGCCACCACGCGGTACTTCTCCACGGCGGCATCGCCCAGCAGCCAGGCGCCCTTCATGCCCTGGGGCAGCGGCAGCGGAATCTGCTGCGGGCCCCAGATGAGCTTGATCAGCTCCTCGCCGATGATCATGCCGCCCATGGTGATCAGGATCTGCTTGAGATGCTGGCCGTACACGGGCCGCACGATGAAGCGCTCGAACGCCAGCCCGATGGCGCCCGCCACCAGCATGGCCACCACCATGGCCGGCAGCACGGCCAGCAGGTTGCGCCACAGCTGGTCCGACCCCGTCCAGTCGCCCATGGCGCCCAGCACGCTGGTGGCCACGAAGGCGCCCAGCGCGATGAACACGCCGTGGCCGAAGTTCAGCACGTCCATCAGCCCGAACACCAGCGTCAGCCCCGAGGCGATGATGAACACGATCATCCCCATGGCCAGCCCCGCCACCGTCAGCGTCAGCCAGGTCGAGCCCGAGCCCACCAGCGGCAGCGCCACCAGGGCCAGCACCGGCACCAGCAGCAGCGGCTTGAAATCCACATCCAGCCTGTTCAGCTTGTTCATAGCGAAAGCCCCAGCAGCGACTGCTGCAACGCCGCGTCTGCCGAGAACTCGGCCATGCCGCCCGCGTGCACCACGCGGCCGTTGTCCATCACCGCCACGCGGTCGCCCAGGCGGCGCGCAAAGCCCAGGTTCTGCTCCACCAGCACAATCGTCGTGCCGCCCGCCTTGAGCTGGGCGAAGGCCGCGATCATGTTCTCGATGATGGCCGGTGCCAGGCCCTTGCTGGGCTCGTCCACGATCAGCAGGTCGCGCGGCTCCACGATGGCGCGCGCCACCGCCACCATCTGCTTTTGCCCGCCCGACAGCTTGCCGGCCGGGTGGTTCCAGAACTTCTCCACGGCCGGGAACATGCCGAAGATCCACTGCAGCCGCTGCGCGTCCATGCGGTCGGAGCGCGAGGCGCCGCGCGCGGCCAGCAGCAGGTTTTCCTGCACCGTCAGGTCCGCGAAGATGCCCATGTTCTCGGGCACATAGGCAATGTTCAGCCGCGCAATCGCCGGCGTGGGCAGGGCCGTGATGTCGGCCCCGCCAAAGGCGATGCGCCCCTGGCTGGCCCGCCACAGGCCCATGATGGTGCGCAGCGTGGTCGTCTTGCCCGCGCCGTTGCGCCCCAGCAGCATGGTCAGCTGCCCGCGCGGCACGGCCAGGTCCACGCCATGCAGGATGTGATAGGCCCCGATATGCGTGTGCACGCCCGACAGTTCGAGCAGGTTGGGGTTTGGGTTGAGGTTGGCGGCAGCGCTCATGCGGCCTCCTTCACGGCGCCCTGCTCCGGCACCACACCCAGGTAGGCCTGCTGCACCACAGGCGAGGCAATGACCTCGGCCGGCGGCCCATCGGCCACCAGCGTGCCATTGGTCAGCACGATGATGCGGTCGGCCAGCTCGCGCACCACATCCATCTTGTGCTCCACCAGCAGGATGATCTTGCTGCGGTCCTGCTTGAGCTTGCGTATCAGGTCCAGGATCACCGGCGCCTCGTCATGGCTCATGCCCGCCGTGGGCTCGTCGAACATATAGACCTGGGGTTCCAGCGCCATCAGCAAGGCCACCTCCAGCTTGCGCTGGTCGCCATGCGGCAGCGCGGCCACGGCCTCGCCGCGCCGGGCGGACAGGGCCACCTGGTCGAGGATGTGCAGCGCCCGCTGCGTCAATGCCCGGTGGTCGCTCCAGATGCTCCACAGGTTCAGGCCGCGCCGGTGCGGGCCCTCGTCGCGCGCCTGCACGGCCAGGCGCACGTTCTCCAGCACGCTCAGGTGCGGGAACAGATTGGTGAGCTGGAATGCCCGCCCCAGCCCGGCCCGCGTGCGCGCCGAGGGGGCCAGCCCCGTCAGCTCGCGCCCGCCCAGCAGCACGCGCCCGGCCGAGGCCTTGAGCTGCCCCGAGATCAGGTTGAAATACGTGGTCTTGCCCGCCCCGTTGGGGCCCACGATGGCCGTCAGCGTGCCCGGCTCGAAAGCGCAGCTCACGCCGTTGACGGCCACATGGCCCCCGAAGCGGATGGTCAGATCCTCTGTGCGCAACATTGCTCAGCGGCCGTTGCGGATGGGAACCTGCATCTCCTCGGGCTTGATCTCGCGCACCAGTTCCGGCACGCCCCAGGCCAGCGCCGGGTCCACGCGGATCTTGAAGTGGTACATGCTCTGCAGGGCCTGGTGGTCTTCCTTGCGGAAGGTCATCTGGCCCTTGGGCGTGTCGAAGCTCATGCCCTCCATGGCCTTGATCAGACCGTTGGTCTTGGTGTCTCCACCTGTCTTCTTGAGCGCCGTCACGATGGCCATGGCCGCAGAGAAGCCGCCGGCCGTGAAGAAATCCGGCGGCGTCTTGTACTGCTTGTAGTGCATGGACACCAGCGCCTCGTTCACCGGGTTCTTGGGAATGCCGTAGTAGTAGTACGTGGCGCCCTCCATGCCCGGCAGATTCTTGTAGGCCGCCATGGCGGGCAGGATGTTGCCGCCCGTGGCGATCTCGATGCCGTAGCGCTTGAGGTCCAGGTCCGCGATCTTGAACGGATTGCCCGCCCCGGCCCAGACGATCCAGATGATCTTCCTGCCCTGCTGGTCCTTGAGCTTGTCGATCAGCCGCTGCGCCCCTGCCGTGAAATCCGTGGTGGCGGCGGGCAGGTACTCCTCATGCGCCAGCTTGCCCTTCTTGATGGCGTCCTTGAAGGCCTTCACCCCGTCGCGGCCGAAGGCGTTGTCCTGGGCCAGCGTGGCAATCGTCACGCCCGCCCTGTCGATGGCCACCGCATTGCTGATGGCGTCCTGGCTGGAGTTGCGGCCCGTGCGGAAGATGTACTTGTTCCACTTGTCGCCCGTGATCGAATCGGCCACGGCCGGCTCCACCAGCAAAATCTTCTTGTACTCCTCGGCCACCGGCAGCATGGCCAGCGCCACGCCGGACGACGTGGGCCCCACGGCCAGATCGGCCTTGTCATCGGAATACGCCGTGGCCAGCAGGCTCTTGCCCAGGTCGGGCTTGCCCTGGTCGTCCTTCTCGATCACCACCAGCTTTTTGCCATTCACCGCCATGCTGCCGCCCGTGGCGTACTCCAGCCCCATCAGCAGCCCGGCCTGGGTCTGCTTGCCATAGGCCTCCAGCGCGCCGGTCTTGCTGTAGACGTGGGCAATGCGGATCTCGCCCTGCTGGGCCAGTGCAGCAGGAGCTGCAGCGGCCATGGCGGCGAGTGCGATGGCGCAATGGAGGAAGGGGCGGCGGTGCATGGTTTGTCTCCTTTGGGGTTTTCGGCTTGATGGCCTGGCTGGGCCTGCCGTTTTGCAAGGGGACCATGCATGCTTTGTGCCAGGCACGCCCAGACGGCACCCAGGCGGCACCAAGACAGGGACGGCCTTGTGCCCCCGGGGCCAGGCAGCCCGTGCCAGGGCCGAAAGTGTCTGGCCATTGAACAGATTCAGTGTCTTTTTCCAAGACAGCTGCCTGAATCCGATACAGGGCAAACCATGAATTCCTGGGATGTTCCCCTGCGCCTGGCCCACCATCACGTCCTGGCCGGCCAGCAGCTTCATGAGTTCAGGAGGCCCATGGGCGTGGAGAGAAAACCGTTGTTTTCTTCAGGCAACAGCCGCTGATTCGGCCAGATGGGGCATGGTGCGCTGCCTCAGCTCGACCAGCGGCAATGCCCGCTGAACCGCCAGCGCGGCCCGCTGTAGCAGTGCCTCGTCGTGCAGGCGGTAGTCCACGAAATCCTTGTCGGTCGCGTAGACACCCAGTGGCAGGGTGCGCGCCTGGAAGAAGCTGAACAGCGGCCGCAACTGGTGGTCGATCACCAGGGCATGGCGCTCGCTGCCACCGGTGGCCGCCAGCAGCACGGGTTTGTCGATCAAGGCGTCCTGGTGGACGAAGTCGAAGAAGTGCTTGAACAGTCCGGTGTAGGCGCCGCGAAAGACCGGTGTGGCCACCACCAGCACATCCGCCTGCTCCACCGCCGCAAGCTCCCGCTCCACCGTCTCGGGCAACTGCGAGCGCCACACCGCGCCGGCAAGCTGCGGCGCGAGCTGGCCCAGTTCCACCAGGCGTTGTTCGCACGGAACTTCGTCGGCGATCAGATCAGACAGATGCTCTGCCAGGGCGGCAGACTTGGAGGGGCGCTGCAGTCCGCCGGATACGGCGACCAGACGAAGTGGACGTGTCATTGCTGCTCTCACGCAAGATGGCCGGGGTTCAACGCGGGAGCCGGTTGTGGCGACCATGCGGTCCGAGGTGAAGTGATGGCCATGACTGCTTCCCAAAATGCAAACGAACAATGGGAGCGGATGATATGGAGCCAAATCAATGAAGTAAAATGGTTTTATCTCACAATTACATGATTAAAACTCATATAAAGCTTTAAACCTGCCCCGTCGGTGCTGTTCGGGGGAGCATCCGGGTCACAAGCGAGGCGGGCATCTGCATCGCGCACAAGCGGGCCGTTGCCGAACCGGCATTCCCGCTCAGCGGCCCGCTTCCTGGGCCTGCACCAGACACTCCCGCAAGGCCTGCGCCACAGGCCCGAGCATGCGATCGCGCCGCTGCAGCAGGCCCAGCGTGCGCCACACATCGGGCGCGGTCAGCGGCACGCCGCAGACCTGGGCATGGTCCTGGCGCAGGGCCAGCTGGGGCACGGCGGCCAGGCCCAGGCCCGCTTCCACCAGGGCCAGGGCGCCCGTGACGTGGTTGCATTCGTGCCAGGCCACGGGCTGCTCTGGCAGGCCGGCCATGACCTGGTCCAGCAGCAGGCGGTTGCCGCTTTGGTGGGAGACGGACACCAGGCGCTTGCCCGCCAGCTCGGCCCATTCCACCTGACTGCGCCCGGCCCAGGCATGGCTGCGCGGCATGGCCAGCACATAGCGCTCGCGCGTGAGCGCCTCAAAGCGCAGCGATGGCTCCTGGCTGCCCGTGAAGCTCAGGCCGAAATCCGCCTCCCCGCGCAGCACGGCCTCCACCACCTGGTGCGCGCTCTCGTCGATGACGTGCACCTGCACATCGGGCTGCTCCACGGCAAAGGATTTCAGTACCGGGGGCAGCAGATTGGTGGCCACCGAAGGCACGCAGGCAACCGTCACCCGGCCACGGCGCAGCTTGACCTGGTCATCCACGCGCTGCACGGCCTCGTCCAGGCCGGCCAGGGCCCGGCGCGCCTCCTGCAGGAATTCATGGCCTACCTCGGTCAGCTTCACTTGCCGCGTGGTGCGCTCCAGCAGCCGCACGCCCAGCACCGACTCCAGGCGCTCCACGCGCCGGCTCAAGGCAGGCGGCGACAGGAAAAGCGCTTCTGCGGCCAGGCGAAAACTGGCCTTCTCGGCCGTGGTCACGAAGGCGATCAGCTCCCCCATGTCGAATTTGATGCGCTGCATGCAACAGTCCCTCCAAAAGTTGCAATTCACAGAATAGCAGCCCCTGCATAGGATGGCGCCCTTGATAACGCTGCCCCCTGCGGGCAGGCAAGACCAACAAACGGAGACGACATGCACCAACGCAGACTGATCGCGGGCGGCGCCCTGGCAGCCCTTCTTTCCCTGGCCGTGGGCGCTGCCCAGGCCCAGGACTTCCCCCCCAAGAAACCCGTGGTCATGGTGGTCGGCTTCGCCGCAGGCGGCTCGGCCGACATTGCCGCGCGCATCATCGCCAAGAAGCTGGGCGAGAACATCGGCCAGAGCGTGGTCGTGGAAAACAAGCCCGGCGCAGGCGGCAACCTGGCCCACACGCAGGTGGCCAATGGCCCGTCCGATGGCTCGGTGCTGCTCTTCGGCTCCATCGGCCCGCTGGCCATCGCGCCGCACTTCATGAAGATCGGCTACGACCCGCTCAAGGACCTGGCCCCCATCACCATGGGCGTGAACTTTCCCAACGTGCTCGTCGTGCCTGCCGCCACCGGCATCAAGACCCTGGGCGAATACGTGGCCAAGGCCAGGCGCGAACCCGGCAAGCTGGACTTCGCCTCCACCGGCCCCGGCTCCGCATCGCACCTGGCCGGTGAACTGCTCAACGATGTCGCCAAGATCGACACCCTGCACGTGCCCTACAAGGGCGGCGCGCCCGCGCTGCAGGACGTGCTGGGCAACCGCGTGACCTCCTTCTACGCAGCCCCGCCCACGGCCCTGCCCCACATCGAATCCGGCAAGCTGATCCCGCTGGCCACCACGGGCCTCACGCGCCCGGCCTACCTGCCCAACGTGCCCACCGTGGCCGAGAGCTTCCCCGGCTTCAACGCCACCAACTGGTACGCCTTCGTGGCATCCGCCAAGACGCCCAAGCCCTTGCTGGACCGCTGGAACACCGAGCTGGTCAAGGTGCTGAACACCCCCGAAGTGCGCGACAACCTGCTCAAGCACGGCCAGACCGCCGCCCCGGGCACCCGCGAGGAACTGGGCCAGTTCATTGGCGCCGAGCACGCCAAGTGGGGCCGCATCATCCGCGAGCGAAAAATCACGGCCGATTGATTCCCTCGGCAGCCGTTAGCCGTTCCCCAACCATAAAAAACCAGGAGACAAACCATGACCGCCATCCGTTCCACCCCCCTGCAGTCCTCCGTGCCATCCACCCTGCGCCGCCGCACCCTGGGCGCGCTGCTGGGCGGCGCCCTCAGCCTGGGCCTGGCCCTGGGCGCTGCCGCGCCCTCCACCGCCGCCGCAGATGAAATCCGCGTGGTCACCTCGGGCGGCTTCTCTGCCGCCTACGACCAGCTGATACCCCTGTACGAGCAGGCCACGGGCCACAAGGTCGTCACCTCGCGCGGCGCCTCCATGGGCAATGCGCAGGACTCCATTCCCAGCCGGCTGGCGCGGGGCGAGCAGTTCGACGTGGTCATCCTCGCCGACTCGGCCCTGGACAACCTGGCAGCGCAAGGCAAGGTGGAAGCGGGCAGCCGCGTGGACCTGGCGCGCTCCATGATCGGCATGAGCGTGCGCAAGGGCACGCCCAAGCCCGACATCAGCACCGTGGATGCGCTCAGGCAGACCCTGTTGGACGCCAAATCCGTTGCCTACTCGGCCAGCGCCAGCGGCACCTACCTGGCCAACGAACTGTTCCCGCGCCTGGGCGTGGCCGAGCAGATGAAGGGCAAGGCCACCCGCATCCTCAGCGAGCGCGTGGGCGCCGTGGTGCTGCGTGGCGATGCGGACATCGGCTTCCAGCAGGTCAGCGAACTGCTGCCGTTCAAGGAGCTGGAATTCGTCGGCCCCCTGCCCGATGAAGTGCAGCAGCGCGTCTTCTTCTCCGCAGGCGTGGCCACCGGCGCCAAGAGCCCTGACACGGCGCGACACCTGATCCGCTTCCTGGCAGCCCCCGCCGCCGCGCCCATCGTGCGCAGCACCGGCATGGAGCCGGCGGCCAAGCCCTGACGGCAGGCCCCCGAGCCCTCAAGGCTCTCTAGGCACTCAAGGCCCTCGACACACAGGGGGCCTTCCCCCTCCCCGGTTCGACCTCCATCCAGCGGCGCTGCAACGGCACTGCTGCGGCATGCCGCTGCCCAGCCCTATCACCCTCGCCACACCCATGAACACCAAAACCCTGGTGCTGATCACCCTCGCCGCCGCACCGCTGTCGGCCCTTGCGCAATCCAGCATCACGCTCTACGGCATTGCCGATACCGGCGTGCGCTACACCAGCGGCCTCACCGCTGCCAACGCGGCCAGCAACACCTCGGGCGCCGCGCTGTCCAGCGGCGTCAACACCACCAGCCGCTTCGGGTTTCGGGGCCGCGAAGACCTGGGTGGCGGCATGTACGCCCTGTTCAACCTGGAAACCGGCCTGAACCTGGACACCGGCACCACCGCCAACTCCAGCAAATTCTTCGACCGCGCGGCCATCGTGGGCCTGGGCGGCAGCTGGGGCCAGGTCACGGCCGGCCGCCAGACCAACCTGCTGGCAGAGGCCATCAGCCCCGTGGACCCCGTGGGCATGCGGTTTGCATCCTTCAACCCCAACATCGCCACCGCCGCGCTCAGCAGCCACGGCCTGGGCTTGGAATACGGCAGCGCGGGCGCCACCACGGGCTCGTACCGGCTGGACAACTCGGTCAAGTACACGGGCCGCTTCGGCGGCCTCACCGCCCGCGCCATGTACAGCTTTGGCGAGACGGCACAAGGCGGCTCCGCCCGCTCATCGGCCGGCGCGGGCCTGGCCTATGGCACGAAGACATGGACCGTCTCCGGCGCCTACCAGCGCTTCAAGACCGCAGACCAGTGGGAGCTGAAAGCCGCCACCCTGGGCGCCAGCTACCAATGGGACAAGCTGCGCCTTGCGCTGAACACCGCGCGCAGCGACGGCCAGACCAACGCCACCACCGCCCGCACCGTGCAGCGCGTGCACTCGCTGGGCGCCACCTGGTCCGCCCGCAGCACGCTGGACCTGACCGCCGCCCTGTACCGCGTGGAACGCGAACGCAGCGGCCGCGTCGCAGACGGCTACACCCGCGCCCTGCTGTTTGCGGAATACAAGCTCTCGCGCCGCAGCAAGCTGTATGCGGAACTGGACCGCACGCATTGGAGCGGAGGGTTTCAGGGCGGGCAGAACAAGGATGTGGCTACGGGGGTGGCTGCGGGGTTGATGCATAGCTTCTGAGGGGCGCTGCGAGCACTCGCCCCATTGCCAGCTCAGCCGCCCAGCTTTTTGAACGGCGTGTCGAAAGTGATCCAGCCCTTGCCTTGGGGGCAGATCACTTCCTTGTAACGCAGCTCCTTTTCAAAGCTCCACTGCTGGCCGAATGCGCAAACGTCCCCTGCGTTGAGGACAAATGCCACTGTCTGCGGGTCGCCCTTTTTCAGCAGAACATCGACGCTTTGCGTCGCTTCCCACCGGCCATTTGGCGGCTGGCTGCAACCCAGAGTTGCCAGCAACGCCGTGATCGCCGTCCTTCGCAGTAGGTTTTTCATCAACGGCCCTTCTTGTAGTTGTCGCGCGAAGACTTCCGAGCGACGGCTTCAGGCTGCGAGCATTCAGTCCTTCTTCTAATGAGGAATGCCTGCAGCTAGAGAAAAGCGAGCTTTCGAATTTTTCTATGGGTCGTTTCTCAACCCTAAGACCAAGCACAACCATCGTTCACCTGCAGGACACGTTGAGGGCCGAGAGCATTGACACCTGGATGTCGAACAAGATGTCGTCTCCGCCCGAAGCGAGTGCAAATTCTCTCGAAGTACCTCGATGCCTGCGGTTTACGGTCCATCGTCGCCACGGCTCTGTAAAGTGAAGACGCTCTACTGATGTTATCGACCAAATAACTATCGCAATACCTGCGGCAACATGTAACATCACTCCAGAACCCGTCAGTGCCTTGAAGTTTCAAAGAAGGAAATACCTTGGACATCGAGATTTGGGATGGAGGTCTCCAGCAACAGGAGGTCGAAGCGATCAGGAGGATTCAACGAGCTTTTTCCGAAGGGCCATCCAGTGTTGCACTGCCGCCAGCTTCGGGCGCGATGCGTAGCCGGCCTCCTGGGGAGCAGCGACGCGAAAGCATGTTTCCCTGGAAAGGCTACGCGGGCTTCAGGTTTGTCGATGCCAAGGGCAGGGAGGGCGAGTTCGATCTCGTAATCGTCACGCACTGCAACATCCTCATCGTGGAGCTCAAAGACTGGAACTATGGACGCATAACAGCCAGTGGGGATGTCTGGTTCAAAGGTGAAAAAAGCATGGGGCGCTCCCCCGTAACAATCACTAGGAACAAGAAATTCCTGCTGGAGCGGAAAATCGAGCGACTGACCACTCGATTTACCAATAAGGGCTTTGCGCCTCACATCCATTTCTTCGTCGTCATGACTGGAGACTCGGACTTCAGTCAGCTCCCTGAGGTAGATCTCCAGCACACGCTCCATCTAACGGACTTTTTGAAGTTTTCGAACAATGTGAGATTTGACCAGTATTTTCGGCCTCATCCCGAATCGAAAGTTTTGCGACATGACGTACCGATCTTCGATCAGTTGTTCCTCGGCGGAAAAACGACGGCAAAGGCAATTCGAGTAAGCGGATATACCGCTACTGAGGAAATCTTCAGGCATCCAAATGATGTTTACACGGAATACCTGGCACAATCGGAGATCTCCAAGGGCACCGAGGCACTTCTTCGTATTTGGGATTTCCGAAAAATCCCTGGTAACAAGGGGGCAACTGCCGAGGGTCGGGCTGATATCGTGTCGCGAGAGAGGGAGGTACTGGGATTCATCAGCCATCAGAATTTGGACCTCTACCACCACTGCCTCCGTTCATTGACGAGCTTTGAGCGTAGCGAAGTTACAACCCAGTATGGGGAGGTCTACGAGCTGCCGCCTGGTCATCTGCGGTTCAATGAATTCTTGGGCAAGTACGCCCCCGGACTTACGCAAAGTGACAGGCTGAATCTCACAAAATTGCTGTTGGCGAAGTTTGCCGACCTGCACGAGATGAAGATTGCGCATCGGGACATCGCCGATCACAGCCTTTGGATCTCGCCAGCCAAGGAGATCGCGCTCTCGAACTTCATCTCAGCATACCACCAACCCATCGGGACCGTTGGCGACTACCGCGCAGGTCTTTCTGTCGGCGCGGTACAGGTACAGGCCTTGCTTGATAACTCGCCAAAAACGCCCTTCCAACAAGACGTTCATGCACTGGGCCTTGTGGCTTGGCATTTGCTAACCGCACAGCGCATCTCTCCCAAGAGTTTGAGGAATATCACCAGCGACCTAATGTCCAGCGACGCGTGGTATGCAAACGTGCTTCTCGAGGCAGTAACCAGCGAGTTCAGCGATGCGTCGGCCTTTTTTGAAGCTCTCATGGGCGCGCAGCCTGCTGTCGACAACATTCCGATGTTTGACGCGTCTGAGCTAGAGGCCTACCAACGGCCGATCAATCACAGCCGGCAATTCCCTGAAAGCGACGACTTCCTGGTTACGAATGACGACAAGGAGGTCTATGTATCGGGCGACAAACTGGTAAAGGCTTGGCTCAATGTCGGGGCCAAGAACGACGACACCGCGCAAGCCTTTCGTGTCCTGACTTTCCTCAAGCGTCTAGCACGAATGGCGGTGACGGCTCCCCCCTGCCTGCCTCGCATCCATGACTTTGGGTTAGCCACACGCTCGAGCAGTATGTATCTGGTGACTGACCGGATTACGGGCACAACGTGGGCCGATACTTCGATTCAAGAGGCGGAAAAGCTAGGTGTCATCGAGAAACTAATTAAAGCGGTCGGGCATCTGCATGAGCTTGGCATTTCGCATGGCGACCTGCACCCAGGCAATGTAATGTTGGATGCGCACAGCAACACCGTATACCTGGTAGACATCCCCGATTTCATTCAGCACGGCACTGAAGCAAAAAATCACCTATACAGCCCGGAAACTATCGACACCTGCTCGAGCGAACAGCGCGATATCTTTGCGGTACTTCGCATGTCATGCGAGCTACTAGACATCCAGTGGGGTGGCGTTTCAGAGAACTACCCAAAGATTGCGGATGCTGTCTATGCAGAACTGCACGACTTCGAGTTCGGGTTCAAAGATTTCGGTCGATTCAGAAAAGCTCTGTCAACGACCCAACAACTACAAGAGGACAAAAGCATCGAAGTAACCCTGACCAGTGCTCTCGAGAAAATCAGGATTCTTCCTGACAACGGGCATCTGTTCGTCGCTATGGAGCCGTCGAACAAGGAAGAGAGCACTCTTCGGGTTACCTTCACAGGAATTGGTGGGAGTCTTCGCACTTTCTATAGTAAGACGCAGCGCTGCTTCATCGGGGCGCTGGCACCCCAAAGCCGATCTGACATTCCTTCCCGCGCTGTAGAAGATAGTCAGTTCGAGATCAGTGCTGCAATAACCGTTAAGCCAGGCCGGATCGATCAACTCGCGGAGCTAAGTGAACACCTTCTCGAAAATGACGCCTTTAGCCGTGCGATCCAAAGGCTTCATCCTGCTGCACCGGCGCTCGATGATGCTGCCGTGAGCCAACAACTCAGGAACGCTTTCCAACAAGTCACCGCGCCAGTTTCAGAAACTGCGGAAGCCGCCATCGACATTCCCACCGACGAGTTGTGGCGAGCCATCCTGGATACGGAGACAGAGTCTAGTCCCAACATCGAACTAACAGGTATAGCAATGCGCCCTATGGAGGCAGACGCCGAAGTCATACTGCCCTACGAAGCTGACATCGATCCGCTAGGCACCTTTACTAGCACCGACGAGGTGGAGGCGATCGTAGTCAAGGATGGCGAGGAAAAGTTGATTGGTGAAGTTTTCCTTAAGCGATCGGCGCTGAACGAGGTCTGGCTGAAGCGAGCCCGCAGCGCGGCCTTTGGTCTGAAGGACGGTGATGTAGTTTTCTTCCGCAGCAAGCAAGACAGGGCTTCGCACCGTAAACGCAAGGTCGCACTCGAAAGGCTGCTGGACAGAGGAGGAGTCTTGCCCGATCTGGTAGACCTCTTCGATCCATCCTGCCAAAAACAGCCGACCACCTACGACATCACAGTGACTGAGGAAGACTTCGCGCGATACGACCGAGAAGACAATCACGGCAACAAAATCAGCCTTAATCCACAGCAGCGCGAGGCATTTGCCAAGCTGCTCAGTTCTGGCCCCCTATCCCTGCTTCAGGGTCCGCCCGGCACAGGCAAAACCGAATTCATCGCAGCCTTCGTACACTTCTTAGTCGAGAAGCTCGACGTGCGGAGGATTTTGCTTGTAAGCCAATCCCACGAAGCGGTCAATACCGCCGCAGAGCGTATTCGTAGACATTGCATGCGGTTGGGAACCCCCCTCGATGTCGTACGCTTCAGCAATCGCGAAGGTGCAGTTTCCTCTGGACTGAAGGACGTTTACTCCCATTCGCTCACGGCGGAGAAGCGAGAGCTCTTCCAAGCAGAGTACCGCCATCGCGTGACGGCCCTGTCCGATGCGTTGGGATTGCATGGCGACTTCCTTTCCAGCATCGTGGAGGCAGAGCTAAGACTGTTCAAGCAGATCGACCATCTCGAATCGCTCCTCAGCGGTTTCGCGGACTTGAGCGATGAGGAGGACATCAAGGCCCTCAAGCCCATCATTGCCGAGTTAGACGAGAGGATACGAGAGAAGCTGCGAGACACCCACGGCATTACCCTTTCGCGCGAGAGTGAGATAAGTGAGGCGAAAGCCATGCTGACATCACGCATTAGTGCAGAGTATGGAGTTCGCCCAAACGAGATGAAAAAGGTGCGCGCCCTAGCCAGAATCGCTCGTGATGTGCAGGACGCCTTATCTGCCGAAAGGGTCAACTGTGATGAATTCTATGCGCGCTCGCGACGCCTGGTCACTGGCACATGCGTTGGAATCGGCCAGGGGCATATTGGTATTCACAGCAACATTTACGACTTCGTCATCATTGATGAGGCTGCCCGATCGATTTCCAGCGAGTTAGCAATCGCCATGCAATCCGCGAAGCGGGTTTTGCTAGTAGGGGATCACCTGCAGTTGCCTCCACTCTATTCTAACGCTCACAAAGCGGCATTGGCCCGTCGTCTCGGAATTCACGACGGGCGCAACGATTTAGACGAAGTCCTGCGCAGCGATTTCGCTCGGGTATTCAATTCCGAGTATGGTCGGCAGACTAGTGCCACACTACTGACCCAGTACCGCATGGCCCCAGCCATCGGTAACTTGGTCTCGCATACGTTCTACAAAGGTCTTCTCAAAAATGGGGCACGTACTGTGCCCAACATTTACCAAAGCGCACCCGCAGCGCTTCAAGCAGTCGTGACGTGGCTCGATACGTCGAAGCTCGGTGGCTTCGCAAATCACCTCACAGATCGTGGCGTCAGCATCTATAACCGCTGCGAAGCAGAACAGGTGATTGCTGTGCTCCGGCAGATCGCCGACAGCGGTCAGTTTTTTGTGGATCTCAGCGCCCAGAAAGAAGGCGACGATGCACCTATCGGCGTGATATGCATGTACGCCGAGCAGAAACGATTGATTCGCCAGAAGTTCAATCAGGAGATTTGGAACGACGGGTTCAAGTCAATGGTGAAGATCGATACTGTGGACAGCTACCAGGGCAAGGAGAACCGCATCATTATTCTGAGCCTGACACGGTCTGACCCGGAGAGGAGCGCTGGCTTCCTGCGCGCACCTAATCGCATAAACGTTGCCATATCACGAGCCATGGATCGGCTGCTGATCGTCGGAAACACTGCCATGTGGAATACCCAGAACCGGGACAAACCGCTCGGCAGGATAATTTCCCATATGAACGGTAGCGGTGAAAGCGAAGACTACCGGTTCATTCCTGCGACGAGGACGCGATAAAATGATGAATGTCGACGGTAACGTGACCTACCACGAGATCGATTTCTTGCTGCCTTCACAGCGCTTCAACATCAACTTCTCCTACATCACCCACAAGGGGCTGCCTTTTGTAAGGGAGTTCGTACTTCGTCTGGTTCATCTTGCACCTCTGTCCGCATCGCAGGTCGCGACATTTTTCGGCTTCTCACAGCATGAAGTACGTGAGGCAATAGAGGACCTTGTTAATCGCGATGAGCTCACGCTGGGAGTGGACGGTAGGTTGATGCTCACGGAAAAGGCAAACGGATACTTTACTGAGGTCGGTGAGGTTCCGCGGCTGTCGCGCTTGCAAGATAGCACGGTGTGTCTCTCCTTTGATCTCGCCACCTTCTCGTGTCTGGGCAAAGAAAATTTCTTCGGCAAGTGGAAAGCTGGATTGCAGATCTCGATCGATGAAGAAACTGCTTCGCGTAGCGAGCAGTTGGTGGAGAAGAATTTTCAACAACAGTTCCAGCAAATCCTCAGCAAGGGCTTTCTGTCCAAGACGCTGCTTGATGATGAGGGCGAGCCGCCAAGCATCTATGCCGTCAACTCGGTCAGTAAGATCAAGCAGATGCCACTAAGGCTGCCTGTGAAGTTCAAGCTCGATGAAGAGGGCTCTAGTGTCGAGCGCGACGACTTCGAGGAGCTGAGGAACTCTGACTATGTGCACGAGCAAATTTCTTTGGAGATTGATCGGTTGCACAGGTCCGACAACTTTTCTGATCTCAAAAAAGCCGCATTGGAGATCGGCGACAACATAACGCTGGAACTACTCGGCCCGAGGGGAGAGTGCCTGAATCCGCAATTCCTAGAAGAAGTCAAAAAGCTGGAGACCAACAGCCTAGTGCGTCGGAGTACCTTTGTTGGACCGCTCTACGCGGCAGGGAACTGGGCACTGGTGCAGATGTACCTAGCCCCAGTGATCAAGGCGCGGCGTGAGCGTCACTCGGATCGGCCGCCGGCTCGACTCGTCTGGGTCGCACCCAGTGACCCTTACTGGGGCAAGAGCATCAGGCTTCAAGCCAGCATCAGCGAGATCCTCGACAAAGCACGCTTGGCCGAGCAGCTTATCTACTCTCCTTTAATCTACCTGCCCGTCCATGGGTCTGAAGATCTGAGGTCTGCGCGCCAGTGGAAGCGAGAATTGGAGCCAAACATCGACGCCGCGCACGGGCTGAAAGAGGGCTTTCTGGGCGGCAACGTTGAGTTATTGCACTTTGAGGACGAGTTTGTTGCAGTGGTCTATCACGCAGCTCTACCTGCCTATCCGGTGAGCCTGCCTTTCGGGTTTGTAAGCGCCGACAAGGAGACTGTGCGTTCGATCGGTCGACTATTGAACAACTACCTTGATGGACGCTCGGGGGGTGATCAACCTAACGATTGCGGTCGGCTCGCGCAGTTCGGCCAACACGTCGAGCTAGAGCGGCGTTGAACGTCTCACCCGGAAGTGCACTTTGAATGCCCGCAAGTCAGCTACTTGCGGTCATGAGCTTCCGCATTTCAGAGGAACGGTTCCGCAGCAAAGCCAACACCCACCAGTCACAGATGAGCATCACCCAAAGGGTCAATATCTAACCAGAAGCTGGACGACCGACAAAGCCAGTTGAGCAGCTTCGATGTAGAGCCCAAGTGCTTGACTCTGCGACTGCCCCATCCCAAACGCATGCACAAGGCACGCAAGTTTTCGCGGCGATGGGGAAGTCAGCCATCAAGACAGGACAGGCTCAGAGCTTGGCCCCGACCCATATGGCTCGCCCTTGCACCAGGCCCTCAGCCTTCCCGGCAATGACGATATCCGGGTGCTCGCTTTTATCAGCGTTGTCGGCCACGGCATGCCAAACGTCACCCACCCGCTGAAAGCGCCGCACAAGCATCTGCCCTTCCCACGCGAATGCATAGACGCTGCCACGGCGCGGCGTTCGATCCGCACGATTGAGCAAGAGCACGGCCCCGTCCCGAATCGTGGGCTCCATGCTGGTTCCGGTGACATGGACGATGCCCGCGTTCACCGGGCTGACGCCGATAGCACGCAGAAAATCGCGTCGGAACTGGAGAGCCCCGAGTTCCTCGACAAGATTGGTTTTTCGAGAGCGTTCGGGCGCGGCTTCAACATTCAGGCGGACGAGCTGGATGAAGTCCTCACCTTCCGCGACACGGCCTCGCAATAAGGTATCTACGTCCACACTGAAGTAATCCGCAAACTTCTGCAGTGACTCCATTCGCACACCGGTTTCCCCGGCAACGATGCGCTGCAAAGTGCCCTGCCCGATGTCGAATCCAGCACTCTTCATGTCACTACGCAGGCGCCCGATCGCCTTGCCCTTGATCATCAGGGCAACGTTTTCGGCCAATGTTGCGTTCACGAAGCTGCGCATGGGCAGCATTCTTTGGTCTTGCTATACCGATTTCGGTACGATAGAGTTAGTGCAAATTCACTTGAATTCGCCAGTTTTGAAGAGCCAGCCTATGGCTCAACTTAAAACTCCTCATACCGCTTTCGGTGAAGCTGTCCAAACTCTGGATCAACTTGGCCGCACAAGCTTCAACTAGACGCAGACGCCTACATCCATGCACATCACTCACCACTTCACCCCTGGTCTGCGCTTCGCTGCGCAATGGAAGTACGCCGCCCGCGCGCCATCGGGCCGGGCCTGTTGGTCGCGGCTGCCGCTGGGGCAGCCTGATGCGGGCAGGGCTGATCCGCATGGCGCCTGGTGGTGTGTGCGGCGCTGCGCTGCCGTGCTGCGGCGGGAGATGTGGCAGTCGGTGGATCTGCCTTCAGACATGCCCTTGCGGCCGGGGCCGGAAGATGTGGCGCTGACCCTGAACGCGCTGATGCCGCGCTGGCAGGTACAACTGAGCGCAGGGGCCGGGCACATGTCCATGCAGTCCTGCACCCAGGCAGTGATGGCCGGGGGCGGAGCGGTGCTGCAACTGCAGTCAGAGGCGCTGCACCAGCGGCCGCAGAGCACGTTCTGGGCCTGGGTGATTGGCGTGGAGATGCATCAGAAAACGCTGCCCGCGCCGGTGAAGCCAGGGCAGGCAAGCCGCGCGCCCCGCCCTGCCGCGCTGCTGACCATTCCCTTTGGCTGGAGCATGCCCTGGGCCTGCGGCTATGCGGCGCGGGTGCAGATGAACCGCGACGGGCATTGCGAAGTGGATGGCATTGACGGGCAGTGGCGCGAGTGCCGCTGCCTGGCCGCGATCACGCTGTCGCCCGCGCAACGCGGCAATGCTGGGCCATTGACGGGGCACGCACTGTGCTGATGCTGGCCTGAGCCGGGAGATTCGCACATGCCCATGCCATCCACCCACCATCTCCATGGGATGCACCAGGGGCGTTGTACCCGGCCGAGCAAGGCCAGGGTCAAAGCCCGGTGCGGGTGCAGTCGTGCCGGTCTTTTACCGGGCCTGGAGCCGCCTGCGGTGCTCCACCCCGGTGCCGCGCAGTTGGAGCATCTGCTCGTCGCTGCGCAGCGTGGGATGGTCTTCGTTGAGCGGCACCAGTTCAAAGATTTCCGCGCCGGCCTTGTCCATTCCACGGACCCGGTACTTGCGCAAGATGGCCTGTTGCCGGGAGTCGGTGGCCAGCACGCAGTCCCCGGGCCGGGGCGGCAGGGTGGGGTCGATGAGCACGCGGTCCCCTTCGCGGATTTCCGGGGCCATGGAGTTGTCTTCCAGTTGCACGAAGAACGCATGGGGCGATGCGCTGTCGCTGGCGACTTCGATGGCCAGGGCCGTCCCGTCATCGGTGCCGCCCGTCGCGTCCCGTGCGCTGCCGGCGCTGGCCTGCTGCAGGCCGAGCAGCGGATACCGGCGCATGCCCTTGGGCAGTTGGTGCTGGAGCGCGGCGGCGTCGGCCGACATGGGGCCCTTGCCGCACTCAAGCCACAGCGCCGAGACACCACACAGCGAAGCGAGCGTGGCGGTCTTGGAGGTGCCGCTTCCGCCTCTTTCAAGGTCGGCAATGGTCGATTGCCCCATGCCCGCCTGGCGGCCCAGCTGCGCTTGGGTGAGGCCCGCGAGACTGCGAGCGCTTTTGAGGCGTTGGCCGAAATCGGTTGACATGCTCCGTAGCTTACGGAAAACCGATATGTCAAATTCGATTGTAAAAAAATCGACTTTTCGATAGGATGAAACTATGGAATGGAAAGACTACCTCGCCAGACTTGCAGCGAAGGGTGTCAGTCAAAGCCAGATCGCCCGCGAAGTGGGCTGCGGTCAAGCAACGATTTCTGACCTCGCACTGGGCAAGACCAAAGAGCCGCGCACATCCCTGGGTATGGCGCTCATGCGCATCGGGGACCGCTGTGGCATCAAGACTCCCTACGGTGCCCGCCCTTCGGCACACGATGACGAGAGGTCCCGTGGCTGAGACCGCGCACGTCACCCACCGCTTCACCCCTGGGCTGCGCTTTGACGGGCTGTGGACGTACGCGGCGCGCATGCCGTCAGGCCGTCGCTATTGGGCGCGACTGCCGGCAACCCGCGCAGGCGGCGTGGCTGCAGCAGATCCACAGCGCGCGTGGTGGTGCGTGCGTCAGTGCGTTGCGGTGCTCAATCGCATGCCCTGGCATTCCGTGCATCTGCCCCCGGGCCTGCCTGTGCAGCCGGAATGCGGCGATGTGGCATTGGCCCTGGGCGCAATGCTTGCGGACTGGAATGTCAAGGTGCTTGATGAGAGCACGGCACAGGCGCCGCTGCTGCGCAGCACCGATGCGCTGCTTGCCAATGGCTGCTCTTTGCTGCAGTTGCAGGCCGAAGATTTGAGTGTTGGCGCGCCACCCGTTTTCTGGGCCTGGGTGGTCGGCGTGGAAATGCATGAGAAGTTCAAGCGCGCCAAGCGCACTTCGGCCTTTGACGTGCCCGGGCGTCCTCGCGCCCTGCTGATCTGGCCCTTCGGCTCGAAATCTCCCCTGACAAGGAACCACGCCTTGAGGATGACGGTGGATGGCGAAGGGCTGTGCGGTGTGGATGGCATCGATGCGGGCCGGGGCCGGTACCGGTGCATCGGGGCCATTACCGTGGCGCAGTCGGACAACCACAGCGCCGGCAACGGCGGCCTTTCCGGATCCGAATAATGCAAAAGCCCGACGACGCACCAGAGCCATGTGAGCGGGAGGTTCCGCAGGAAGGCATCCGTCTCGATCACCGCCTCATCTGCGGCCTGCGCTTTGATGAGCACTGGCAATACAGGAGACGCACGGAATCGGGCCACACCAGTTGGACACAGCTGCCAATGGCATCCGACCCCGTTGCCCCGGCCGACCCCTATGGCGTCTGGTGGTGCGTTCGCCGGTGCACCGTGGTGCTGGAGCAGCGAAGCTGGCTGTTCCTGCAGCTTCCCACTCACCTGCCCGCTGTTGCCGGCGTGCAGGAGATGGCGCAGATCCTCGATGTGCTGATGCCCGATTGCAACGTGCAGGCACATGCGCAATGCGCCGAGACACACTTGCTCTGCGCCCATGCGGTGGAGCAGGCAGGAAGTGCATTGCTAATGCTGGAGTCGCCGGAATGTGACGGCCCCAAGCCCGGCATTTTCTGGGCCTGGGTGGCGGGCTACGAGCCGCAACTGCCTTTGCCGTGCACCGAAGATTGCGTTGCACCCGACACGTGGCAGCCACTGGACATACAAGCCATGGCACCGCCCCAGGCCCTGCTGGTCCTGCCCTTCGACTGGACCATCCCCTGGTCCAGCGGATACCCCACCCGGATCCAGGTGCAAGCCGACGGGTCCTGCCATCTGCAAAATGCCGACGGGCCATGGCACCCATGCCGTTGGCTTGGCACTGTCACGCTTGGAGCCAGGACCGCACCGGCCTGACGGTGGCCCGCCTGCCTCTCAGATGCGCGGCGTGTACTTGAGCGTGAACATGACGTTGCGCGGGTCGCCGAAGTCGTTGTTGCCGTTTTGCTCGGCAAAGCCGGGGATCCAGTAGCGCTTGTCGAAGACGTTGTTGAGGTTCATGACTAGAGCTGACGGGATGTGGTGACGGCGGCGCAGCGGGATGTGTTGTGGCCGGTAGTCCGTATCTATTGGCAACGATGACCTAATTTGTCATTTGCTCAAGAGTTAATCTTGGGCAATCTTGGCACTCCCTTGGAATATTTTCAAATATCACATCATTTCCCACCATGATGCTATTCATTGGCGGTTCAAGATACCAATATATTGAGCCATTCAGCCAAAGATCCACCACAGCGCTTTCAGAAATAAGTCTACCTGTTTTTACTTCATAAAGACGCACAGTCATGGGCATTTTCATCTGGTGATAAATCAGTTTCTGGGCTAATGGCACGTAATAGTACTCAACCCTGTAAACGCCGCGGGGGCTGATGCTCTCACCATGTTTCTTTGGTATCATGAACAGCAAAAGCAATACCGTAACCAATACCATCCCCAGGATGATAAATATCCATTTTTTACTATATTTAATCTTCACAAAATTATCTCCTGCGGGTGATTTATTTTTACCCGATGAACATTAGATAAAATCATAAAATCACCACCTCTATTATTTTTTCTTCTCCATTCTCGAAAATCATCATTTTGCACTGCATATTTATATTTTTTTACATCTTCGGGTTTCTCATGCACCGTCTTCCTCTCTGTCTCAACATCCCAACGTATTTGATAGGTTCTTTCAACCCCTTCAAATCCCCAAAACCCTAATGGCTGGGACAAAAGATCAAAAGAATCATTGAAATCATAGGCATCCCTTAGATAAAAACCCAGTTCTTCAGGAATGAATTTCAGTTCACTGCCACTAGAAACAACAGTGCCCTCCACTGCAACGTTCATTTGCGCCTCGCCCATTGCCCCATAGAAATCATCCATCGGATCGCTGAGATGCCCAAATTTGATGTAATTTACTTGGCAGGTTTCTTCCAATATTTTTGAAGAACGAGATAGATCACCGAATTTCCAGGATTTATCGGATTTTCCCAGGCTTTGAGCTAAGATTCGAGATTTCAAAACCATCCTACCCGACTTTGAATCCCATCTTCTAGTCAATTCGGACATTGCATTTTGCACTCGAGCGAATCCAAGCGCCCATTGCATGGTAACCAAGCCTTCTTCCAAATATGCTGCCCCAAGTGCATTTGGACGATAGTGTCCTTTTCCCAGCTTCATATCATCGGGCATAGCAAAAGCAGCGCCATTGAACCAACGTTCCATCAATGCGGCAGCCACATGCCAACCAAGCCTGCTACGCATTACCAACGGAATATCCCGCAACTGAAAAACCTCCGTTGTGTATTTATGCCTGGGCAACTCTTTTAATTGAGATCTGAAAACTTCCTGATCCATTTTAATCAACTCAGACATTAGCACCCCCCATATCACTAAAAGAGGTTTATTGTATCTTTCAAGAATTCATTAAAACAACCCAATCAATCAGCATGTTGGAAAACCACCAATGAGCATGGCATGCTAACCACTCCGGAAGCTCCAATCGGTAACCAGCTGTCTACTACTTCGCCTTCGACGCAAGGAACGCAACCTATCAGGGGGTTGCCGCTGGTGCCGTCTGCATCACATTTTTTGGTGCAACGAATTGAATTGGGGAAACAACGCAGACACGGTTTGATTCAGCTTGCAAATACTCCGGGGTCCACGCCACCCCTCCCAATCCAGAGGCAGCCCGACGGCCTGTGCGACCCGTCCAGCACAGACGGCCCCTGGTGCGTCTGCCGCTGGCTTGCCACCATCCAATGCAACGCGACGGTATGCCCGAAGCCTGCGTGCGTTGCCGGCATATGGTTTCAAGGAGCAATTGGCTGGAGAGTTCAAGCCACCAGCCGCTCACTACGCGTTGTGCAGCGACAGCCAAGGGTTCTACGCCGAGTCTCTGACGCCCTTTCCGGCAGCGGGCGCAAGTGGGATGGCACACCAGAAGCCACGATGCAGATGGCAATAATGCTCGCCCCGATCCGCATGGGTTCTTGATGCGCCCTGCGCAGCACGCCTCAGGTCGGCGTGTCCACGTCATCCCAGTCATTGCCCTCGAAGCGCACCAGCCAGTTCAGGGCGTGGTGGCGCTCCATGAGCACGTCGGCGTTCAGCCCTGCGGGCGCGGGCTGCTGCTGCACCTGGGCCTGGCGCACGATCCAGTGCAGGCGGTAGTGCTGGTCCAGGGCGTCGAGGATTTCGCTGTCGGGCCGCATGCGCGCGGCATGCAGGGCGCCTTGCAGGTCGCCGGCCTGCAGCAGGACGCGCGAGGTGAGCGGCACGTCGCAGATGGCGTCGGGGAACGGCAGCGCATCGACCAGGCCCAGCGCCCATTCCAGCAAGTACGCGGCTTCGTAGCGCCAGCCGAACTTGGCGATGGCCTCTTCGGAGGGCTGGGCAGTGGCCATGAAGTCGCGCTCGTTGGGGGTGAGCGCGGCCTGGGCGGCTGGCAGGCGGTGGAACAGCTGCTCGGGTGTGAGCGGTTCGCCACTGTTCATTGCTTCGTTCAGTGCGTCGTTCAGCGATTCGGCGCGCACGGCCACGGCCAGCAGGGCGAAGGCGCGTGCGGCGATCTCGTCGGGCGCGCGCATGCGCAGTTCGGGCTCGGAGATCAGCGGCGGCAGGCTGGCCGCTGGCGTGAAGCCGCGCTGCGCCAGCGTCTGCTCGCTGCGCTGCTTGCGCTGCCAGGCCTGCTGCGGATAGGGCAGCGCGGCCTGTTCATCGGGCTCGGCGCCGTTGGCGGCCAGCAGGATGCGGCCCTGCGGGTCGCGGATGCTGCCGTCCGCCAGAAATGCGATGGCGTTGGCGCGCTGCGCCCAGCCGGCAAAGGCATCGAGCTGCTCCGGCGCAACGCCCAGGCTCAGGTGCTGCTGTACGCGCTGGATATGGCGCATGGCGTGGTAGCGGTTGCGCGTCATCTGCCCATCGCCGCGCCCCAGCACATAGCCGACAAAGCCGGAAAGATGCGGTGCCAGCTCGGGGTCCGACAGATCGCGGCGCCCGGCCAGCGTGTGCGGAAAGTCAAGCGCAGGGAGGTCCCAGACGGTGCAGTAGGCGTTGATGAGTACTTCGTCCTTTGCAGCATCCGCCTGGGGTTCCTGCTGCTGGCGCTGGTGTTGCTGGTGTTCCTGTGGGCGAGCGGGCTCGGGTGCAGGCTTGCTGAATGCGGTCTTGAGGCGGGTAAGGAGGTTTTTCATGTTCACGGACTGGGTTCCGGGATGGGCTGCGGGATGGGGAACAGCAGGAATCGCCCTGCCTCTTGGCCACGGTACGGCCTGCAGATGGCGGGTGACTCAGCCCCCCAGCTCCAGCACCGCCATGCGGTCATACAGCGTGGCCCGCGAGATGCCCAGCTGGCGCGCCGTAGCCAGTTTGTTGCCGCTGTTGGCGGCCAGGGTGGCGGTGATGGCCTTGCGCTCCAGTTCGGCCACCTGCTGGGCCAGGGGGCGCAGCAGGTCGGTGTCGGCGGGGCTGTTGTGGGCAGGGGACGGGGCGGGCGCAGTCTCGGGGCCCGGCGCGGGGGCGGCGGGTTCCACGCCGGATGAGCGCAGCACTTCGCGCAGTTGCTCTGCGTTGATGGCGGTGTCTTCGCTGCGCATGGCGGCCTGCTCCAGCACGTTGCGCAGCTCACGGATGTTGCCGCGCCAGGTCTGGCCGGCCAGCAGGGCCAGGGCGTCGGGCAGCAGTTCGGGCGGGGGCATGTCGTTGCGCAGGGCCAGTTCTTCGGAGAGGACTTCGACCAGGGCCGGGATGTCGCGCCTGCGTTCGCGCAGCGGCGGCACGCGGATGGGCAGCACGTGCAGGCGGTAGAAGAGGTCTTCCCGGAAGCGGCCATCGCGCACCATCTGCGGCAGGTCGCGCGAGGTGGCTGCCACCACGCGCACGTCAAAGCGCACGAGCTGGTTGGAGCCCAGCGGTTCGATCTCGCCTTCCTGCAGCGCGCGCAGCAGCTTGGCCTGCAGGTTCAGGGGCATGTCGCCGATTTCGTCGAGGAACAGCGTGCCGCCGTCGGCCAGCCGGAATTTGCCGTCGCGCGGCTTGCGGTCGGCGCCGGTGAAGGCGCCGGGGGTGACGCCGAAGAATTCGGCCTCCAGCAAGGCGTCCGGCACGGCGGCGATGTTGACGGTGACGAAGGGGCCGCCGCTGCGGGCCGATGCGGCGTGGATGGCATGGGCCAGCAGCTCCTTGCCGGTGCCGGTCTCGCCCAGCAGCAGCACGGGGCTGAGCGACTGGGCCGCGCGGCGCGCCTGGCGCTTGACCTCCACGGCCGCCGGGCTGCTGCCTACAAAGCTGGCAAAGCTGTACTTGGCGCGGCGCTCGCCCTGCACGGCCACGCGCAGGCTGCGGTTGCGCTGGGCGGCCAGCTCGCGCCGGGCCTCGTCCAGGTCGCGTTGCAGAACGGCGAACTTGCTGATCAGGGGCTGCAGCGTGGTCTCCGGCTGGTCGAAGAGCACGATGCCGATGGCGCCGATGACCGCGCCCGCATCGTCCTTGAGCGGGATGCGGCTGACCACGAAGGTGCCGGCGCGGTTGGTGAGCAGGTCGATGAGTACAGGCTCGCCGGTTTCCAGCACGCGGCGCATGCGGGTGTTGGGGATGACGTCCTCGACCATGTGGCCCAGGAAGTCGTCCACCGAGGCCACGCCCAGGTCGGGCAGGAAGCGCTGGTAGCCCTCGTTGACCCAGACGATGCGCCCTGCCCTGTCGGCCAGGAACATGCCCTGGCTCATGGTGGAGAACAGCTGGAACATGGAGCGCGCTGCCAGCGCGAGGATGCCGTCGGCATCGAGCGGCAGGGGCTGGACCAGGGTGGGTGTGGGCGGCATGGATGGCATCCTAGCCGAGTCGCCCCTGCCAGGCTGCGGCACTCAGCCCTGCTCGATGGCGACCTGGGTGCAGATGGCGCAGCACATCTGCGCAGCCTGCTCGTTGGCGATGAAGTAGTAGATGCTGACGCCTTCGCGGCGCCGGCCCAGCACGCCGGCCTGGTACAGCGTGTTCAGGTGCTGGGACATGTTGGGCTGCGTGGTGGCGATGCTGGCGAGCAGCTCGGTCACGTTCTTCTCGCCATTGCACAACACGCTGATGATCTTCAGGCGCACGGGCGCCGCCATGGCACGGAACAACTCCGCAGCGCTCTCGAAAACGCTGTCGTCGCTCAGGTCCATGCTGTCATTGCGGCTGTCCATAGGCGTCTGTCATCCTGGTATACGGCGGGAGGGCAAGGGGGCTGGCATGCTTTGCCGCCCGACCGGGCTAGTTTATAGCCCGCAGGGCGGCAGCGCAGGCTCGGTGCGGCTTGATGGAAGGCAAGCCGCCCTGTCATCGCTCAGAAATCAACCGTGGCCGACAGCATGAAGGTGCGCGGTGCGCCCAGCCCGAGGCTGGTCCACAGCGGCGTGGCCCAGTAGGCCTTGTTGGCCACGTTGGTGATGCTGCCGCGCAGCGTGAGCGGATGGCCGGCCGCCGTGGTCACGTAGCGCGCGCCGATGTCGAACACGGTGCGGCCCGGCACGGACAGCGAGTTGTCGGCATTGATGTACTGCCTGGAAGCCGTGGTGGCGTTGGCCGTCAGCGTCAGGCCCTGCACGGCGGGCAGGTCCCACTCCACGCCCAGCTTGCCCTGCAGCCTGGGCACACCCGCCGCCAGCTTGCCCTGGTTCACGCCGCCTGCCGTGCGGGTGAGCTTGGGCTGTACGTAGGCAATGCCGCCCATCAGGCGCACGCCCGTGGCCACGTTGCCGAAGAAGCCCCATTCCACGCCCCGGTTGCGCTGCTCGCCGCCGAAGGAGAAGACGTTGGAGACGGGATCGGTGTAGCCGTTGGGCCGCTGGATCTCATAGAGGCTGAAGGTGTGGGCGAAGTCGCCCAGGTCCAGCTTCAGGCCCAGCTCCTTTTGCCGGGACTTGTAGGGCGCGAACACTTCGCCCGCGTTGGCCGCCGTCATGGGTGCGGTGGCGCCCTGGCTCAGGCCTTCGATGTAGTTGGCGTAGACCGAGACACGCTCGCTGGCCTTCACCAGCAGCGCGGCGGCCGGCGTGGTGGCGCCTTCGTCATAGCGCGCGGTGCGCGCGCCCGTGGCCACGTTGAAGGTGTCGCTGAGCACCTGCTGGCGGCGCAGGCCCAGGGTGAGCTGCACGCGGTCCTGCGCGAAGGACAGGGTGTCGGCCACGCCGATGCTGGTCAGCCGCAGTTCGGTGCGCGAGATCGGGGGCGCGTTGAAGCTGGTGGCCGGGCCCCAGATGGGGTGGTAGATGTTGGTGATCCAGTCCTGGGTCAGCACGTTGCGGCGGCCGAACTGCTTGTCGGTATGCGTGTAGTAGGTGGCGTTGAGCGCCCACTGGTGGCCCACGCCAGCCGTGTTGAACTTGCCCTTGAGGCCGGCCTCGGCCGACTTCTTGTCCATCTCGAAGCCCAGGTCGGCCAGGTTGGTGCGGTAGTCGCCGGCCGTGTTGAAGACCTGGATCAGGTAGGCCCCCGTG
Organism: Delftia sp. WSY_7; assembly: GCF_043104845.1. Taxonomy (NCBI): domain Bacteria; kingdom Pseudomonadati; phylum Pseudomonadota; class Betaproteobacteria; order Burkholderiales; family Comamonadaceae; genus Delftia; species Delftia sp. WSY_7. Next base: position 135,297 of record NZ_JBICLB010000013.1, read on the forward strand.
GAACGGTACCGGGTCTTGCTGGTGCCCACGGCGGCATAGGCCGTGACGCGGTCGCCCAGGTCGAGTTCGCCGCGCACCATGGCGCCCTTGTCCTTGGTGTCGTAGAAGGCCCAGCTGGGGTTGAGCAGGGTGTCGGCCTTGGGCGGCCTGGGCACGGGCAGGCCTGCGGCCAGGTTGATGCCGCGGTTCAGGCCGTCGGTGCGGTCCTCGCTGCTGTACAGGTCGGCCGACAGGCGGGCACGGTCGCCGCGCCAGTCCAGGCCCAGCGAGGCCAGCCGGGTCTCTTTTTCCTGGTGGTTCACGGCGCCGTCGCCGTCACGCAGCACGCCGTTGAAGCGGATGCCGAACTGCTTGCGCTCGCCGAACCGCCGGCCCAGGTCGATGTGGGCGCCCAGCTGCGCATCCGACATGAAGGAGGTGGTCAGCCGCGTCAGCGGCTCGTCGCCCGCGCGCTTGGGCACGAGGTTGACCGTGCCGCCCACCGAGCCGCCGGGCGGCATGCCGTTGAGCAGGGCCGAGGGGCCCTTGAGCACGTCCACGCGCTCGAACATTTCTGGCGATGCGCGGTAGAACGGCGCCACGCCGAACAGCCCGCCAAACGTGACATCGCCGATGCTGGAGCTGAAGCCGCGAATGGAGTAGTTCTCGCTGATGATGCCGGTCATGCCCGTGCTGAACACGGTGGGGTCGGCGGCGGAGATCACGTCGGTGATGTCGCGGGCCTGGCGATCAGCGATGAATTTCTCGGTGTAGCTGATGGTGTTGAAGGGCGTCTCCATAAAGTCCTTGTCGCCCAGCAGGCCCATGCGGCCGCCCGTGGAGACCTGGCCGCCGGCATAGGCTTCCGGCGCCTGCTGAGCCTGTGCGCGCACGGTGACGGCAGGCATGAGCACGCCGCCGTCCACGGGCGCTGCCGCGTTGCGGTCGCGGCCCAGGGTGTAGCTGCCGTTGGCTTCGCGCAGGGCGCGCAGGCCCTGGCCGCGCAGCAGCTCGGCAAAGCCTTCGGCCACGCTGTAGCTGCCCGACAGGCCTGCGCTGCTGCGGCCTTGCAGCAGGCTGGAATCCACCGTCAGCTCCACGCCGGCCGCTGCGGCAAAGGCGTTGAGCGCCTGGCCCAGCGGGCCAGCCGGGATGCTGAAGGCGCGGCGGGCCTCGCCGGGTGCCGCCCCGGAGGCGGCTCCAGATGCGGCCCCCTGGGCAGCCGCCTGCGCCAGCGCGGACGGCATGGCCACGGCCAGGCCTCCCAGTGCCAGGCCCGCCATGCAGAGCATGTGCACGGCGATGGCCGTGTGCCTGCAGGCAAAGGCCGGGTGCGGCAGGGTGCGCGATGCGCCGTTGTGCGCGGGACGGGATGGATGGCGTAGTGCCATGCGGGACTCCTTTCGATTCGGGTAGGCGTTGGGTGTTTCACCTTGTCTTCCGAACGAGAAAGCCAAACCCTCAATCGAGAATGCGATCAATTTGCAACCGCAGCGGCCACCGGACCTGCGCCCGCTGCAGGCGCATCGCCATAGCCCTTGAGCACGTCATCGACCATGAGCTTCACCGAGGTCACGCTGGCCGCCGTGACGTACCAGGCCTCGGAATCGACGAAGACCACGCGGTTGTTCTTCCAGGCGCTGGTCTGGCGCAGCAGCGGGTTGTCCATGCCGGCAGCATCCATGCCCGGGCGGCGCTGCATGATGGCCGTGCGGTCGATCACGTAGAGGATGTCCGGGTTGGCCTGCTGGATGAATTCGCTGGAGATGGGCTGGCCGTGCAAGTCAGCCTCGGCCGCCGTGCTGGCGGGCCTGACGCCCAGCGCGTTGAAGACAAAGCCGTAGCGCGACTGCGGGCCGAACGAGGTGAAGGCGCCGTTGTTGTGCATGACGATGAGGGCCGTCTCCTTGCGCCCTTCGGTGGCGCGCCGGGCCTGGGCCACCTTGTCGTCCATCTCGGCGGCCTTGGCGCGCGCCAGGTCCTGCTTGCCGAAGATGCGGCCCAGGGTCAGCAGGTGATCGCGCACGGTGTCCAGGTGCCGGGTGCCGCTGTTCCTGAAGTCCACGTCGAAATGCACGGTGGGCGCAAAGCCCGAAAGCTCCTGGTAGGCGCTGGCCTGGATGGGCGAGATCAGCACCAGGTCGGGCTTGAGCGCATGCACGCGCTCCAGGTTGGGCTGGACGATGGAGCCCAGGTCCTGCACGTTGGCATCGTCCTTGTACCGGGCCAGGAAGTGGGGCACGAAGTCCTTGGGCATGCCGGCAATGGGCACGCCGAGCTGGTCGAGGAAGTCGGCCTCGTTCATGTCCAGCGCGGCCACGCGCTGCGGCGGGCGCTCCACCACCGTGGTGCCCAGCTGGTGCTGCACGGTGACGGGCTTGAACTCGCCGGCCGCCGCCTGGGGCGCTGCGGCCTGTGCCGACGGGTTGGCGGGCCGGTCGCAGGCCGACAGGGCCAGGGCAGCAGCCAGGGCCAACATGGGAGCGTGATGGGGAACGCGGAACAGACGGGTCACTGGCTTTCTCTCCTGAAAAATGGGATGCATTGCGTTGGGTGTTTTTGGTGGCGCCGGTGCTCGGCTCAGGCCCGGCCGCGCCCGCGCACCATGAGCGCGAGGAAGTAGCTGCCGCACACCAGGTTGACGAGGATGCCCACCGAGGTGCGGTAGTTGAAGACATGCTCCACCGCCAGCTGCGCCGCGAGGAAGATGGACACGGCCACGGCACAGCCCAGCGGCAGCGTGACCCGGTGGCGCGCCGTGCCCGCCAGCGCATAGCTGATGTGGGCCACGAAGATGCCCATGAAGGCCGTGGGCCCCAGCAGGCTGGTGGACACCGCCACCAGCGCGGCAATCAGCGCCAGCTGCAGGCGCAGCTGGCGCTGGTAGTGCACGCCCAGCGAGATGGCCTGCTCGCGCCCCAGGGCCAGCACGTCCAGCACGGGCAGGCTACGCCGCACGATCACGCAGGCCACGGCCACGATCAGCGCCGACCACAGCAGCTGCGCGGGCCGGGCGCGGTTGAACGAGGTGTAGCTGTAGCCCTGCAGCACAGAGAACTCTCCGGGGCTGATGCGCAGCTGCACGAACTGCGTGAAGGTGCCTATCACCATGCCCAGCACCAGGCCCAGCAGCAGCAGGAAGTACACGTTGTCGCGGCCCCCGCCCAGCAGCCAGCGGTGCAGGGCCCAGGAGTAGCCCAGCATGCAGGCCACCGACAGCCAGAAGTTGCCGCTGGGACCCAGCACCACCAGGCTTTGCACGCCCATGGCCAGCACCAGCAGCGCCTGCAGCAGCAGGTAGACCGCCTCATAACCCATGATGGCGGGGGTGAGGATGCGGTTGCCCGCAAGCGTCTGGAAGACGATGGACGACAGCGCAATGCAGATGCCGCCGATGAAGATGGCCGACAGCCGCGTCAGCCGCCGTGCAATGACGTAGCCGAAGTCCAGCCCCGAGCCCAGCAGCACGAAGCAGGCCGCCAGCGCGACGGCAACCACGGCAACCACGGCAGCCGCAATCCATGCGGTTGTCTGAGGCAAGGCCTTGCGCATCACGGCCTTCTGCGCAGGATGAGCACGAGGAAAAGCACGCCGCCCACGCTGCCCGCCGTCAGGCCGATCGGCACCTCGAAGGGGTGCATGATCAGCCGGCCCACGATGTCGCAGGCCAGCAGCAGCGAGGCGCCGCTGAGCGCGACGATGGGCAGTGTGCGGCCCAGGTTCTCGCCGCAGCGCATGGCTACCAGGTTGGGAATGACCAGGCCCACGAAGGGAATGGCGCCCACAGTGATGACCGTGGCCGAGACGGTGACCGCCACCAGCACCAGGCCCAGCGTGGCCAGCGCCGGATAGCTCAGCCCCAGGCTGGTGGCCATGCCCTCGCCCATGCCCAGCACGGTGAAGCGGTGCGCAAACGCATAGGTCAGCACCACGACGGGCACGATGAGGTAGATGATCTCGTAGTGGCCCTGCACGATGCGCGAGAAGTCGCCCAGCAGCCAGCCCTGCATGCTTTGCAGCAGGTTGTGGCGAAAGGCATGGAACTCGGCGATGGCGCTGAGCACGCTGCCGTACATCAGGCCCACCACGGGCACCAGCACCAGGTTGCGCAGGCGCATGCGGCGGATGATGGCCACGTACAGCAGGCTGGCGCCCAGGCAGAACACCAGCGCGAACACCATGCGCCAGGCAACGCCCCACGCGCCCGAGGCGAAGGCCGAGGCGGGCGCCACCGTCAGCGACACCAGAATGCCCAGCTTGGCCGCATCCAGCCCCCCACAGGTAGCAGGCTCCACAAAGCGGTTCTGCACGATCTGCTGCAGCACGACGCCGCACACCGACAGCCCCACCCCCGTGAGCACCAGCGCTGCCAGGCGCGGCAGGCGGCTGGCCGTGAGGGTGAGCCAGGCATCGCCCGACAGCGACAGCAGTTGCCCCCATTCCACCTGCCGCGCGCCGGTGAGCACGGACGCGCAGCACAGCGCGGCAAACGGCAGCAGCCACGGCGCCAGGCGCGGGACCTGCGTCCCGGTCTTTGGCTTCGCAGGCTCGCTCAACGGAGGTCCTCACCCGTGCCCGTGCCCGCTACCGTGCGCGTTCCCGCAATGCGCCAGCCCTTGGCGGCGCGCCGCCGCGCCAGAAAGCGCGCATACAGGCCTTGCGCCTGTGCCAGCTGCTGCGGCGTGCCCTGCTCGCTGACGCGGCCCTGGTCCAGCACGATGATCTGGTCGGCCATGGCCACGGTGGACAACTGGTGGGCAATCACGATCAGCGTGCGCCGGCCGCGCAGCCGCGCCAGCGCCTGGGCGATGGCGGCCTGGTTTTCGGCATCCAGCGCGGCCGTGGCCTCATCGATCAGCAAAATGGGCGCATCCTTGATGAGCGCACGCGCGATGGCGATGCGCTGGCGCTCGCCGCCCGACAGGCGCGCCCCGCCCTCGCCCACCGGCGTGTCCAGGCCCTGCGGCAGGCGCTCGATGATTTCGGCCACGCCGGCCTGGCGGGCGGCTTCCATCACCTCGGCATCGCTGGCCTGCGGGCGGCCCATGCGGATGTTGTCGGCAATGGAGCCCTGGAAAAGGTAGCTGTCCTGGAAGATCTGGCTGATCTGCCCGGCCAGCCGCTCGCCCGCGATCTGGCGCACGTCGATGCCGCCCACCAGAACGCTGCCCTGCTGCACATCGAAAAAGCGTGCGATCAGCCGCAGCACGGACGACTTGCCAGAGCCCGAGGCCCCCACCAGCGCCGTCATCGAGCCCGGCTCCACGCGCAGGCTCAGGCCGCGCAGCACCTCGGGCTGGCCCGGCGCGTAGCGGAACACCACATCGCGCAGCTCCACCGAGGCATCGCGCGGCGCCTGGGGCACGGCAGGCTCGGGCAGCGGCTGGACCGCGAGGATGTCGCGCACGGCATCGAGCTGCACGCGCGCGGCGCGCAGCGAGTCGGCGTAGCCGGCCACCTCCAGCAGCGGATCGACATGGCGGCAGGTCAGCAGCAGGGCCACGATCACGGGGATGGCGGCTTCCATTCCCATGCCCATGCCCTGTGCTGCAACGCCGCCCAGGCGCTCGTCCAGCCACAGCGCGCCGGCCACCAGCAGGGCCGCAAACACGGCCTGCACGGCCCAGCCGTTGAGCACGCCCGACAGCGCCGCCAGGCGAATGGACTGCGCGCCCGATGCGCGCTGCCGGCCCAGTGCCTGCTCCAGCCAGCGCGTGCCGCCGCCTTCGCCATTGAAGGCGCGCAGCACGGACTGCGCCTGCGCAAACTCCACCATGCGCTGGCTGGCGCCGGCCATGCTGCGCTGCAGGCGCTCGTCGGCACGGCGGCCCAGGTACGCGGTGACCAGCAGCACGCCTGCCAGCAGCGGCAGCGCCAGCAGCGCAATCAGGCCCATGCGCCAGTCCATGGCACACAGCGCGGCCACCACGGCAACGGGCGCCACGGCGCCGCTGAACACGGGCGTGAACACATGGGCCGGCAGCTGGGCCACCTCCATCATTCCCTGCGAGACAACGTGGTTGAGCCGGGCCGTGTTCTCGGGGGTGAACCATCCCACGGGCAGGCGGGCCACATGGTCGCCCAGCCGGTGGCGCGCCACGCGCAGAACGGCGGCGCCCAGGCCCAGGCCGGCCTTTTCCACCTGGCGCTGCCAGGCCCAGCACAGCACCACGCCCGCCAGCAGCACGGCCAGCCAGGCTGCGGCGCCGCGCGTATCGCCTGCCAGCAGGCGCGACAGCACGGGCACCAGGGCCGTGACGACCAGGCCGCTGAGCAGGCCATGCAGCACGGCCATGCAGGCATAGCGGCGGAAAAGCCGGGCGTCGTCGCCCAGCAGTTGCATCAGGGTCTTCAGCATGGGGGCAGCTCCGGGGCCAGGGCGGAGGTGGAAGGCAGGGATTGGGAGGGCTGTGATTCGTACCCGCCCAGCGCCCACAGCCGTGCGTAGCGTCCGCCCAGCGCCAGCAGCTCGGCATGGCGGCCACGCTCGCGGATGGCTCCGCCTTCCACCACCAGGATCTGGTCCGCATGCATGACGGCGTCCAGCCGGTGGGCGATGACCAGCAGGGTGCGTCCGGCGGCCAGGCGCGACAGGGCTTCCTGGATGGCAGCCTCGCTCTCGGCATCGGCGGCGGCCGTGGGCTCGTCCAGCACCAGCACGGGCGCATCCAGCAGCACGGCGCGCGCAATGCTCAGGCGCTGCTGTTCGCCCCCGGACAGCTGGGCGTCTTCGCCGATCACCGAGTCATAGCCGCGCGGCAGCGCCAGGATGCGTTCATGGATGTGGGCGGCGCGCGCCGCTTCTTCCACCTCCTGCGCGCTGGCCGAGGGCCGGCCCAGTGCGATGTTCTCGCGCACGCTGGCATGCACCAGGCGCACGTCCTGCAGCACAAAGGCCAGGTGGCGGTAGAGCTGTGCGGTCTCGATCTGCCGCAGGTCCACCCCGCCCAGCGTGATGCGCCCTTCGTTCGGGTCGAAGAAGCGCAGCAGCAGCCGGGCGAGCGTGGACTTGCCCGCGCCCGAGGCACCCACCACGGCGGTCACCGTGCCGGGCCTGAGCGTGAAATCCATGCCCTTGAGAACGTCATGCCCCGCCTCGTAGGCATGGCCCACGCCTTCGAAGCGGACTTCGCAGCCTTGGGGCAGCCTGCATTGATGGGCGGCCGGTTGCTCCAGCACGGGCGTGCACAGCAGCGCCTGCACGCGCTGGGCAGCGCCCGTGGCGTGATTGAGCGCATGCAGGTTGAAGCTGAGCAGCTGCAGCGGCGCGCTGATGCCCGGCGCCACCAGGGCAAAGGGCAGCACGTCCACGGGCACCATCCAGCCCAGGGCCGTGAACAGCGTGCCAAAGGCCAGCACCACACCCAGCACGGCTACGGGCGCGATCAGCGCATTGGCATTGGCGCGCGCCGACACCAGCGGACGCGCAAAGCCGAGGAAGGCGTCGGTAAAGCCATCGACGGCCTCGCGGTAGCTGCCATGGGCTCGGCCGCTGGCGCCAAAGGCCTTGACCACGGGAATGCCGTGCACGAACTCCACCACCGCGTTGTTGATGCGCGCCAGTCCCGCGCCAAAGGCCGGCATGTGGGCACTGCTGGCCTGCATGGCGTGGCGCATCACCAGAAAGAAGATGCCGAACGGCAGGGCCGAGACCAGGGCCATGCGCCAGTCCATGGCCACCAGGTAGACCGCAGAAGCGGCCACCGTGCCCGCGCCGCGCCCCACCGTGGTGTAGAAGTGCGCGGTCAGCTCGTGCAGGGTGGCCACGTCGTCCTGCATGGCCTGCTTGACCTGGCCCGAGGCCCGCTCGGTGAACCAGCCCAGCGGCACACGCGCCAGCCGCTGCATGGCCGACAGGCGCAGCCCGTGGGTGAGGCGGTTGTCGGCCAGATGGGCAACCAGCTCGCCCGCCGACACCAGGGCCATGCCCGCGAACAGGCAGACAAGGCACAGCGCGATGACGCGCCAGGCATCTGCCGCCACCATGCCGCCATCGGCCAGCGCCAGCCGCGCGATGTGGGCGATGCCGGCCAGCGGCGCCAGCGCCAGCACGGCGCCCGCAAACGACAGCAGCGCGGCAAGAACAAGCTGCGCGCGGATGGGCTGCAGCGTCTGCGCAATGGGGCCGGGGCCGGCCTGGGCGTCATCGGCCTCGGGTGAGTGCATGGGTTCTCCTGGAAGGCATGGCGGAACAGAAAAGAACAGAAAACAAGGGCTCTTGCCTGTCTTCCGAACGAGAACGCCAAACCCTCAATCCCCAGGGGCAGAAAGTTGAATCAGCCGGTAACGGATTCCGAGAGACGGGGAAGGCGCCGCGATGAAAGAAGCCTCAGCCCGCCGCCTGCACCGTGACCCAGTAGCGCGTGCGCGAGACCACCTGCACGGGCAGGCCCAGGGCCAGGTTGTGCAGGGCGCGGTCGGTATCGCGCAGCGAGAACACGCCCGTGACGCGCAGGCCGGCCACCTGCGGGTCGCAGCGCAGCAGGCCCGTGCGGTAGCGCGCCAGTTCGGCCACCAGCTCGCCCAGCGGCATGTTGTCGGCCACCAGCACGCCGCGCGCCCAGGCGGCGGCACTTTCCTGCGCAGGCACCGGAGCCCGGGCCTGCTCGCCAGTGAAGACGGCGCCCTGCCCCGCATCCACGCGCACCACCTGGCCCGGCGCCCTGGCAGGACGCACCTCCACCGCGCCCTCGAACACGGCCACGCGGGACTGCTCTTCTTCCTGGCGCAGCGTGAAGCGCGTGCCCAGGGCCTGCACCGTGCCGTGGCGCGAGCGCACGCGCAGCGGGCGGGGTGTGCTTTGCGGATCGGGCGCGGTGGTGACGAGGATTTCGCCGGCGCGCAGCAGGATCAGGCGCTCGGCCTCGTCAAAGCGCAGGTCGATGGCCGAGGCAGAGGCCAGCACCACCTGCGTGCCATCCGGCAGCGTGATCTCTCGGACTTCACCGCGCGCCGTGCCATGGCTGGCGGCGGCGACCTGCCATGCATCGGTGCCGCGCACCACATGGGCAATGCCTCCGGCCGTGGCCATGAGGCCCAGCAACTGCATGGCACGGCGGCGGCCCCGGGGCGCCGGCGACGCAGCGGAGGTGTCCGCCAGCGTATGCCGCGCGATGCCGCCGGGCACGCTGCGCAGCTTGTCGTCAAAGGCCTGCAGCCGGCTCCAGGCCAGCTCGTGCCGCGGATGCTCGGCACGCCAGCGGGCGCAGGCGGCGCGGTCTTCATCGCTGGCGTCGTCAGCCCACAGGCGTGCCATCCATTCGGCGGCGCGCTGGACGATGGCCGGCTCCAGCGGCTCGCTGGCGGACGCAGTTGCGCAGGCGTCAGTGGATGCGGCTGACGCGGCCGATGCCGGAGATGAAGACATGCCGGCCACTCAGCACACGGCGCCGTGCAGCGCCTGGTAGCAGGCCAGCAGGCCGGCAGAGATGTATTTCTCCACCGAGGACACGGACACGCCCAGCTCGGCCGCGATATCTCGGTAGGCCATGCCGTCGAGCTTGCACAGCAGCAGGGCCTTGCGCGCCTTGGGCGGCAGGCCGTTCAGTGCGGCATCGATCTCCACCAGCGCCTCGAGCGCCAGGGCACGTGTTTCTTCGGAGGGCGCCATCTGCTCGGGCAGCAGGGCCAGGGCTTCAAGGTAGGCCGCCTCCACGCGGCGACGCCGGTACAGGTCGATCACCAGGCCGTTGGCGATCTGGGTGAGATGGCGGCGGCGCTCATCGGCCGGGGGAACGCGGCCGGTGCGCAGCAGTTGCAGGTAGACGTCGTGCGCCAGATCGGCCGCATCAAAGGCATTGCCCAGCTTGCGGCGCAGCAGGCCGCGCAGCCAGCCGTGGTGATCGGTGTAGAGAATTTCGACTTGTTGCTGAAGCGCAAACTCGGCGGCGGCCACAGTACCCCTCCCTATGCCCCAAGGCGCAGGCACGCCGGGGACGTATGACAAATGAGAACCATTTGCATTTTATATGGAAGCCAGCCCCCGCCGCCGCGACGCACTAGCGCTGCGGCAGGCCGGGCAGTATGGCGTTCAGATCCACCGCATCGGCCATGGCGCGATTGCCTTCGTCGCCAGGATGCAGGCGGTCGCCCGAGTCGAAGCGCGCCGCCATGCGGGAGGGATGGGCGCCATCGCGCAGCACGGCATCGAAGTCGATCACCGCATCGAAGGCGCCGCCCAGGCGTATCCAGGCGTTCACCTGCCGGCGCAGATCGTCCTTTTCGGCCTGGTAGTAGTCGTCCAGCGGAGTGCCTGGCAAGGCGCCCTCGAAGGGCGGCAAGGTGGCGCCGATCACGTGCAGGCCGTGGCTGCGCGCCCTGGCAACCAGCTGGCGATAGCCCTCTGCCATGTCCTGCAGCGTGGGACGCGGCGCCTGCCGCGCAAAGGCCGTACCGGGCCAGGAAATATCGTTGATGCCCAGCAGCACGATGAGGCTGCGCACACCGGGCTGGGCCAACACATCACGCTCCAGCCGCGCCAGCGCATGCTCGCCCATGCCATCGGACAGCAGGCGCGCGCCAGAGATGCCGGCATTGACCACCGCCGCGCCGCGCGGCGCAAGGCGCGCGGCCAGGAAATCCGGCCAGCGGCTGTCCCGGTCCAGGCTGGCCGTGGCACCGTCGGTGATGGAGTCGCCCATCACCGCTACCACGGGCACCGCGGGCGCCGCGAGGTCGGCCTCGACCTGAATACCCGCCAACAGCGGGCGGGCCGTGCTGCTGATTGCGCCAGGGTCCGAAGTCCGCAGCGCCGCAGCAGAGGACTGATCGCCTGCCACGATCCAGCCGGTCTGGCGCCCATCCCAGTGAAAACTCTGCACAGGCATGGCGCCGGGCAGGTACAGGCTCACGGCCACCTGCGACAGCGAGGCCAGCGGCAATGCCACAGGGTCACTGACCAGGGATGCGCCTGCGGCAATGGTGGCTTGCGCGCTGCCGCCAAAAGTCACGGCCTGCAGGCTGCCAGCGTCAATGGCGCCCTCCGGCAACGGCTTTGCCACGGTCGCCCTGCCCACGGTCACAGGCTGGCCGCCATAGGCGTTGGACAGCACGATGCGCAGGCGCGGCCCGCCCAAGCTGATGCGCGCCACCTGGCGCACGGTCTGGTCCTGCAGAACGGCGGGCAGGTTGGTGGGAAAGAGGAAGTCCGCCCCCCAGACTGGCTGCGGGCTGGCCTGCCACGTGGCAGCCCAGTTGGAGGCTTCAGCCGAACCCGCCGGCACCGTCGAATCCGCCATGGCTGGCGTGGAAATCACAAGCGCCAGAAGGGCCGCGCCCGAGGCCGTGGAAAGCGATGGAAAAAGTTGCCGCATGCAAGGAATCCGATGTCTGTCGATGGCGGGATCATGGATTCAAGGGCTGCGCGGGACTAGACGGTCTGCTGGAACACCATCTGTGAATTTAATTCACGATGAGGCCTGTGCTGTGCTTTGGCAGCGAGGATGGGATGCGTATTCAAGCGTTTTTTTATAGGAGCGATGCAAGGCTGAGGCGGTCTTTTGACGGCAAAAATCACATCCTATAGATTCACCCGCGTCAATTACCTGATGTCTAGATATTGCATTTCAGGCTTGAAATCGCCATGCTCACAATATTTCTTCGCCATTTCCGAAGTGTATTCAGTCGAATTCAAATTAGTAGCCGTTGTCGCCTTCGTCACATAATAAATTTCTTCACTAGAGCTTACTTTTCCCACCAGATATAGATTTTCACCAAATCCATTCGAAATGTCCTGAAAAGCGCACCACGCTGATTTTAATTTCTCAACGCCCTTTGGAAGCAGCGCCACTCCATTTTTTGATGCTTTCATATTCATCTTTTTCTGAAAATCAATAGATTGAATTTTTCCCAGCTGAAAGAACATATAAAAATGATTAGTTTCCACATCAGCATATATTCTGATATTAAAGGCAGTTTTTGGTAAAAAACGGGAACCCAAGAGATATATCTTTGCCCATCTTCATCCAATAGATCATAGGAAGAGAAGAAGCTCTCCTTTTCATTCTCGACTGAAGAAATAAGAAAAATAAATCCCAAAAGTGCAACCACAACGAATGATCCGAAAGATACTTTTATTATCTTCTTCATGGACATATATACTCAATACTCATAAAACAAGCGCTTATTTCGCAAGATCCAAAAATGAAAATCAAAAAATTCCTGTGGAGCCTTTATCCCTTACAGCTTAACCAATCTACGTCCGCCACCAAAAGTACCGTGACTATTGGATAATTTGACATGCATAACAGTAGCGGCCCGGTCAAAAAAAGCCATTTATTGTTTGCAATAACAGCTAGTCCAACATCAGCAAAGAAAAAAATCTGTGCACACCCACTCCAGAATGGATGCAATATTAAAAGACTCGCTTAACTGTGTGAGTGCATTAGTTTAAAAAAGGCTATGGTACTTGGCACAAGTCTTTACTTCAAGGAAAGTCAAATCGCGGTAATATTTTCATCTACCCAAACAACCATATTCAACCACCGAATTATTCCTCACCATTTCTTCTCCAGAAGAAATTATTTCACTATTTTTTATAAAGAAATAAGTAAAAATACCATCGTCCATTGATTCTTTGTACGCCACATCATCCTTTAAATCACTTGAATATTTTCTCAGCTCTTCAAGAACAACTAAATTTGGCGTATATGGCGGAAATACACAAACAAAGTCGTAATCTTTATTTATATGATAGTCAAAACCATCTTTTCTGAAGAAAAAATATCCATTTAGCAAGATTAAAATAATAATTACCAATTTAATCTTCATGGAGTTTGCCAGTCTTTTCTTGCATTAATCGCACCAGAATTTTTTCTATGATCCATACACCGCCATCATCAATACTATCTTGGAAATTATTTTTCACGATCTTTGTCAGGTGTTATTTTTTCTCTCTCGCTCTGCTGCTTATTATTACTTCTACAAAAAATCAACACAAGAATAATTATCGGACTAGTGAGTAAATAAATCGTCACCAGCATTTTTATATTTCTTGGAACCTCACAATAAACAGAGGAAAATACGCTTATTATCCAAATTGATGCGTATATTGCTTTTCTTGTTGAATGCAAATATATAGATCCAACAATGCAAACCAAAAATACGAAAAATATTGCCCAAAAATAATACAACACCACATCGGTTGCAAAAGCGAAAGCCGGCATGGGTAATGCAAGAAAGAAAATCAGTCCAATCGCATCCGCAAGTAATTTTGAACGCATTGATTTCATTGCCTTTGAAATCTTTCCAAGCTTTTTCTGTAATTTTTGCTAGATCACTATTCTCGCCCGGTTGTACTATTTCCTCGCTTACGTGATGTGCTTTATGAAGCGATCCTTCTTCACCACTCCATACCTCAAACCTCTGCGAGACGTCCCCTGTGGGTTGTATTCGTGCAGCGCATTGCCACAGGGGTCCTGCTGTGCGGCGCAGGTCACTAACCCCCACTGGTCCGTCAGGGCCATGGGCGTGCCCAGATGGTCGCAGTGGTAGTGATGGATGGCTACGGAGCCCTGTTGCACTCACTTCTGCTTTTACAGTTACTTGCGCATCTCCTGCAGCATTTTTATGGTGCGCTCGTCGTGGATAACCAACATGACCAAGCGATCTGCGCGCGTTTTGGCCTCATCTTGTTATAACCCATGGGGCTGAACAATCTACGCATATCGAGACTCACTGTGACTGCTGATCTTTATTTTCAAAAATCTCTTTGCTTATTAGAAAATCACCGTATGGCCATACGGTTATAGTGATCGTTCTAATAAAATTGTTATTTCCGTCAGATCTTGAGTGTTTTGATAACTTGAAATAATGAGTTTCTTCTCCCAATGTATTTGAAATACTTATTGACGCAGGGAAAGCAGTTGGTTTAATGTTCGATTCTTTTATCCTAAGTTCGACATTTTGACGAATTAGATAACGATGGCTTTGCCATCCCAGTATATCTTTGACACTCAAATCATAGTCTGGATTTCCCAGCTTATTAAAAATATAAGATAAATTAAATCCCTCTATATCCGATAAATCAGTTTTCATTGGTGCCATCAAGAAAGTTAGCAAAGATATTATTTGAAAACCAAGCGCTGCCGCTATTATGCAAATTACTGTTTTCATAATCTTTTTCAATCCTTGCATCTTCTATATATTGGATTGCCTTTAGGCGATACCCCATTCCTTGACCAACCAGTTGAATGTGATCCATCTTCTGAGCCTTCGCCAATGGTTGTACTACTCCCTGTCACGACTTTCACATGCCCAGCAGCGTCCACACATGGATATGCTACTGCAACAATATCACCGGGCTTTGAGAGGCAAAAATTTCAACTTCGGGAATTGTTTTTCTGGATTTACCCAATCTCCAGCAGTTGCTGGTCCTCCTGTGATAATTCCGAATCTGTAGCGCGAGGGAGATTCGACATCTGCATTTTCTAGCACTTCATGAACAAAGAGATTACATTTATTTATTTTCGACCCAAAGCCAGAAATCGAGGCGTATGAATATCTTTTTTGATTTTTTATTTTTCTCCGCTGCTTTCAAGATTCTCTCTGCACACGTTTTTACAGGAACCAAGCCCAAAGGATCAATGGAAATCATGGGATTCATCGCATATATACTTTTTTTATCCCTCCGACCAACCCGATCGGATCCTGATTGATATAACTCCCCACCACCGCATCGTAATACCGATGCCGGTTGTAATACAGTCCCCTCTCCCTGTCATGGTGCTGCCCCGGCAGCCGGATCGCCTGGTGGATGCCTTGCGGGTTGTATTCCTGCAGCACATTGCCCCAGGGGTGCAGCTTCGCGGCCCATGTCACCTGGCCGGTCTGGTCTGTCAGGGCCATTCATGTGCCCATATGGGCACATGAATGGCAGGGAATGACGATGCGCCGTTGCCATTCTTTTCCTGCCCTTGAAGTTAGGCTGCATTTAACTGAACTTGCTTTGTGCTGTGCGCCGTGGCGCTTTTTTTATCACCAATTTTAGACGGAGCTTTCCATAGTATATTTTGTATATATACTATTTCTTGAAACGGATGATGATGCAAACACTTGCTATAACAAAAATACAAGTTGATGTTATTATGGAAAATTTATTATCAACAAAAGGTATTTTGAAATTAATGATGCTCTTAAAAAGAAATAGAAGAAAAATATATGCCATTGCATATACTTTATTCTTCGTACATTTGATTTTTGTTGCGCAATATATTGAGAATATAAAAACCAGCGTATCTACTGAAATTAAATAGATGGCAGATATATCGCCTGATGCCCAGCAGGTAGCGGGCCACATAAATGCTGTGCATGCTATGAAACTGTAATTCCTCATTTTATTTACAGGGGCAGGTGAATCCATTTATGTCGCCTGATTTAAATGCTTCCCACGCTTTCTTTGTAGCCTCAAATAGAGGGCTATCCTTACTGGGGACAATCGATTCCTTGCCTATATGAACAAGAATTTCCGCAGCACTCTCTTGTCCAGTCCACAGTTGAAAACCCGAGTGAGATGGGGACGTCGCATCTTGTATAGTGTGCAATGCCGCGCCGAAATGGAATAGTGCTGAGTCCATATCGCCAGATTTTTTGGCGTTCAGCGCTTTCTGCGCTTCATTTTTTATAAATTTATTTGTGGCAGCACATGCCTCTGCTTTGGTCTGACCGGGGCGTCGCATCGCGTGCATATGACTAAACTCCGGCGTTTGGTGCTCAGCGCTATCGGCCCACACATGACCTCTTGCGACGGCCGACAATTGTGATTGACTTATCTCTTTGCCAAAAACCAAATAACCGGCTCTTTGATGCACGTATGCGCCTTTCTGGGAAGCCCATAACCCTAATGGGTCAATTTTTTGCAATGGAATCAATGGATAGATACTTTTATTCATGCCGCCGCTTAACCCAATCGGATCCTGATTCACATAACTCCCCACCACCGGATCGTAATACCGATGCCGGTTGTAATACAGTCCCGTTTCCCTGTCATGGTGCTGCCCCGGCAGCCGGATCGCCTGGTGGATGCCTTGCGGGTTGTATTCCTGCAGCACATTGCCCCAGGGGTCCAGCTTTGCGGCCCAGGTCACCTGGCCGGTCTGGTCCGTCAGCGCCATGGGCGTGCCCAGGTGGTCGCAGTGGTAGTGGTGGATGGCGATGCGGGCGTGCTGTTCTTTTTCCTGTGCCTGCAGCTTTGCCTGCATGCCGCCCAGCATGCGGGCGGTGCCCTCGGCCTGTTCGCCCAGCATGGCCTGGGCGCCGGGCGGCAGGCCGTGCTCCAGGGTGTGGCGCAGGTGCCGGGCAGCGTCTTGCTGCATGTCGCGCGGCATGGCACTGAGCATGGTTTGCATGAGGGCCAGGGCCGGCGTGTGGTTGGGGTCGTCCTGGTCGGGCAGGCCTGCGGTGATGGCCTGCACCAGCAGGTGGGGCTGGTCTTGGGGGTCGCCGCTGGCCGTGGTGCTCAGGCGCACCAGGGGCGTGAAGCTGCCCGGCTCGTAGATGGTGTGCTCTATGCGGCGCGTGTCGCTGCCGTGCTGCAGGCGCTCGGTGTGGATGAGGCGGTCGCCGTCCCAGCCGTAGTAGTGGGTGCGGGTGCCGGCGGGGTTGGTACTGCTGTCTGCGCTTTCCACTTGTTGCTTGAGCCTGCGGCCCAGGGCGTCGTAGGTGTAGCGGCTGTGGTGGCGCAGTTGCTCTGCGTTGCCCTGGATCTGGCTGCTGCGCACCGCTATGAGCTGGTGGGCTCCGTCGTAGTGCAGTTGCTGCTGGCTGTGGTCTGCCTGCATTTGCGCGATGCGGTTGCCGCTGGGGTCGTAGCGCCAGACGCGGTCTTCAGTGAAGCCGATGCGGTTGTCTTCCCAGCGCTGCACGGGGCCTTGCCGCTGGCCTGCAAGGTGGCCCAGGCCCATGAGGTTGAAGTCGGTGTGCCGCCAGTGGGCGTGGACCTGGGCGGCCCAGTTGTCCTGGGTGTTCGTCTGGCCCGGTGCACCGGGTGCTGGCAGGCGGTTGCCGGCAGGGTCGATCTGCCAGCGGGTGGTGGTCTGGGGGTCCTGGCTGTCGGTGGCCGCTCTGAGGCGCCCGGCGCTGTCGTAGCCGTAGCGCAGCAGTTGCGCGGCCTGTTCTATGGCGACGAGCTGGCCCAGGCTGTCGTAGTGGTAGCGGCGGCCGAGGATCTGGCCTATGAGGGGCTGGACCAGGTGATCACGGCCTTCCATGCTTTGCAGGCCTGTGGTGCCCAGGGCCGTGAGGCGGCCCAGGCTGTCCCATTGGCGTTGCACCTGCAGAGGGTTTTGCGCATCTGCTGCGGCGGTGGGTTGGTACAGGCTGCGGCGGACTTCGCGGTGCAGGTTGTCGCGCTCGAAGTCGATGAGGCTGGCTCCGTTGAGCTGCAGTCCGTGCACATGGCCTGAGCCGTAGGTGAGCCAGGCGATCTCCCCCAGGCCTTGCAGCTGGCTGTGCTGGCGTCCGCCCAGGCGGTCCAGCGTGTGGGCGATGCGGTGTTCGTATTCGATCTGGTCCGTACCTCCGTCCTTGCCAGGCCGGTACAGCTGCTGCACTTCTGCAGTGATGCGGCCCAGGGCATCGCGTTCCAGTGCTATGCGGCTTTGCAGTTGGATGGTGTTCTCTGCGGTGTTCTCGACGGTGTGCTGCCAGACGCTGGCGGCCATGAGGCGTCCGGCCGCATCCCATTCGTAGCGGTGGGTCTGGGCCGGCGCATGGGCCGTGGCGGGCAGCTGACGTTCGACCAATCTGCCGCCTTCGTCCCAGCGGTAGTGGCTGCTGCTTTGCCGTGCAGCGTTGCCGTCCGTGGCTTCCATGAGCTGGCCTGCCGCATCCCAGCGGTAGCGCTGCAGCCGCTGGTCGAACCCTTCTTCCTGCACGAGCCGGTCCAGCGCGTCCCAGGCAAAGCGGCTTTGGGCTCCGTTTTCGTTGACGAGACGCGTGAGGCGGCCGGCGCTGTCGTATTCGAAGGCCAGGGTGAGGCCGCCATGTGTTCGCTGGACCAGCCTGCCCCAGAGGTCGTAGCGCAGGTGGATGCTGGGGTCGGCGGCCTGGGTGTCGCTGGAGGTGCCCGCAGGCTGGGCCGGATCGATGCGCGTGAGGTGGCCTGCGCTGTC
>NZ_JBICLB010000014.1:0-228065 GCF_043104845.1 Delftia sp. WSY_7
CCGGGCGTTTTTTGTGCAAGAAGCCTTGCAAGGCCTTATCTCAGCCCCTGCGCTGCTGAAGGCGTGCCAGCAAAGGCATGAGTGTGGTGCCGATGCGGATCAGTTTGCGCGGCCCCATGACCAAGGCAGCGGCAGCCGCCACGCCCACGGCCACGGGGTGCAGACGCGCAAACGTTGCGACGCGCTCGATCAGCGGTGCATCCGGGCGCACGTGTGTGGCGGCACGGCTCAGCGCCCGGGCCTGGGCCACGGCCGCCGAGCGCGCCCTGAGGCGCTCGCGCTGCTGGGCAATGCGCTGCATCACCTGCTGCTGCTCCACGGTGGAAGTGGGCCACAGCGCCGCATTGGGGCCCGTGGGCCTGGGCGGCGCAACCTCGTCGCGGGACTGGGAAGCATTGGAAGCATTGACCATGGTTACAGCCTCTTCTTCAGCGCCTGCCAGTCCTGGCTCAGCTCGTTGCGGGTGAGGATGAAAGGGCGTGCCAGGCGTCGTACGGCCGCAAGCAACTGCCACAAGGCAATTGCAAGGATAGCCAGCCAGCCGCCAAACAGCAGCCAGGCCACCATCACGCGGTGCTCGGTGTCCCAGAACTGCACCAGCACCGCCACGGACAGCATGAGCATGACCACGACGCTGAGTCCGGCCAGCGCAATCAGCAGCACGACCACGGTCTGCATGCTGCGCTTGTGCTGGACCCATTCAAGCCGAGCCAGGTCGGTACGGTCCTCGGCGGCAATGGCCAGCTCGATCACGGCAGCACGCCAGCGCGCCACCCAGGCATCCAAACCCAGAAGGGAAATCCAGTTCACAGGCATCCTTTTCTGGTCAGGCATGCCGTTGATCAGCGACGGCCCAGCATGAAGCCCAGCAAGGCGCCCACAGCCAGGGCCGCGCCAGCCACACGCCACGGCTCGTCGTGGGCATAGCGATCCGCCGCATAGGCGGCATCCTTGGCTTGGCGGGCCGCTTCCTGCGCGGCGCGCACAGCCGAGTCACGCACATTGGACATGCCGTCATCGATGCGCTGGCGCAGCATGTGGATTTCCGGCACGGCATCCAGCTCCTTGGCAGACAGCAGGCCACGCAGGTCGCTGACCAGTTTTTCAAGATCGGCTTGCGCGGTGGAGACGGTTTCAGTGATCGACTTCGTCATGATGAGCCTTTCTATTGAGGTGAAAACAAATACAGCGGGGAGCAGGCAATCATGTCGCCCGATACCTGTCACGCAACATGGGCAGGCCCTTGTTACATGCAAGCATCTTATCCAATTGTTCCCTGGCTTCCGGGAAGCGAGGGGGCCTGAGCCTTGTCAGACAAGGCCTGCCGCGGCCGTGTGTCGTGGACCGGCAGACCATCAGGCCAGCAGCTTCGCCACATGTGCGCCGATGGCCAGGCAGCTGGTCAGACCCGGCGATTCGATGCCCAGCAACTGCACCACGCCCGCAACGCCATGGACCTGCGGTCCCTGGATCGTGAAGTCTGCCGCCGCCTCGCCAGGACCGCTGATCTTGGGACGGATGCCAGCGTAGCCGGGCACCAGCGCGCCATCGGCCAGGGCCGGCCAGTACCGGCGGATCTCTGCATAGAAGGCGTCGGCGCGCGCTGGATCGACCTGCAGATCGCTTGCGCTTTCCACCCACTGCACATCGGGGCCGAACTTGGCCTGTCCACCCATGTCCAGCGTGAGATGAACGCCCAGACCTGCAGCCTCGGGCACGGGATAGATGAGGCGCGAGAACGGCGCGCGCCCGGACAGTGTGAAATAGTTGCCCTTGGCATAGAAGGCGCATGGAACCAACTGCTGCGGAAAGCTTTGCAGGCGCACCGCCAGCAACGGGGCATTCAGGCCTGCCGCATTGACCAGGCTACGCGCCTGCAGCTGCGTGCCGTCGGCGGTGCGCAGCCACACGCCGCCAGACGTGGCGGCGGCCTCCTGCACCTCGGCATGGCAGACCACCATGCCGCCTGCGTTTTCGAGATCGCCCTGCAGAGCCAGCATCAGGCCGTGGCTGTCGATGATGCCGGTGCTGGGCGAATGCAGTGCCGCCACACACTGCAGCGCAGGCTCCAAGGCCCGTGCTTCGGGGCCATCCAGCCAGCGCAGGTCATTGACGCCATTGGCCTCGGCCTTGCGCGCAATGGCCTGGAGCTGGCCGCGCTGCGCCTCATCCGTTGCCACGATGAGCTTGCCGCAGCGCTGGTGGGCAACGCCGCGTTCCTCGCAATAGGCATAGAGACGCTGGCGGCCTTCGACGCAAAACCGGGCCTTCAGCGAACCCTGGGGATAGTAGATGCCGGCATGGATGACCTCGCTGTTGCGCGAACTGGTACCCGTACCAATGGCTTCAGCTGCCTCCAGCACCATGACTTCCCTGCCCTGCAACGCCAGGGCCCTGGCCACGGCCAACCCCACGACGCCCGCCCCCACCACCACGCAATCGACCTGCTCGCTCATCCTGCCTGCCCTTTCGTCGTTCAGCCACTGATTATCAGACCGCGCCAGATACGAATACGCCGCAGATCACCGGGCTGCACTGGAATATCCAGGACCTGGAACAAATGGGAGCAACCAAAACGGAAAAGCCCTCCTGAACAAGTTTCAGGAGGGCTTGAATGGTGGGTGATACATGGATCGAACATGTGACCCCTGCCGTGTGAAGGCAGTGCTCTACCGCTGAGCTAATCACCCGTGAAGCACAGCTGCGAGGCCGTGCTTCCTTGGAAAAAATTGGTGGGTGATACATGGATCGAACATGTGACCCCTGCCGTGTGAAGGCAGTGCTCTACCGCTGAGCTAATCACCCGTGAAGCATGGCTGCGAGGCCATGCTTCCTTGGAAAAAACTGGTGGGTGATACATGGATCGAACATGTGACCCCTGCCGTGTGAAGGCAGTGCTCTACCGCTGAGCTAATCACCCATGAAGCCGGCTGTGAGGCCCGCTTCCCTGGAAAAACTGGTGGGTGATACATGGATCGAACATGTGACCCCTGCCGTGTGAAGGCAGTGCTCTACCGCTGAGCTAATCACCCATATGTCGTTACTGCGACAAGACTTAGATTATGTCATAACTTCTAGGACTGATTTTCGAAGCTGCGCCAAATTGTCTTGCCGCCGCTCGATTTATCCATCTGCACCATCACGTCCTCGTGCGCGGCCAGCTCCTGATCATTGGCGCTCACCACGCGCAGCCTGAAGCTGCGCAGATCGACCTGCGCGACCACCAGGCCGCCCTCGGACTGGGCCGGCTCCTCCACCATCAGCAGGGCCTCCTGGCCTCGCGTGAGGTTGATGTAAACATCGGCCAGCAGTTCCGCATCCAGCAAGGCGCCGTGCAGCGTGCGCCCGGAGTTGTCCACTTCCAGGCGGTCGCACAGCGAGTCCAGCGAGTTGCGCTTGCCTGGGAACATTTCCTTGGCCATGACCAGGGTGTCGATGACACCGCTCACGCACTGCCTGATCGGCGGGCGGTTGGCAAGCTCCAGCTCCTTGTTCAGGAATCCCAGATCGAAAGGCGCGTTGTGAATGATGAGCTCAGCGCCTTGCAGATACTCCCAGATCTCATCGACCTTTTGCTCGAAGCGAGGCTTGTCCTTGAGGAACTCGGTGGTGATGCCGTGCACGCGCAGCGCGTCCGGATGGCTGTCGCGCCCCGCATTGAAGTACAGATGCAGGTTGTTGCCGGTGAGCTTGCGGTTGACCATCTCCACGCACCCCAGCTCGATGAGCCGGTCGCCGTTGTCGGCGGACAGGCCCGTGGTTTCCGTGTCGAGAATGATTTGACGCGACATGTGCTGGGTCCTCAGTGGTTTTCCTTGGCGTGGTTGAGCGAGTACTTGGGAATCTCGATGGTCACGTCCTCGCGCGCCAGGATGGCCTGGCAGGACAGGCGGGACTGCGGCTGCAGGCCCCATGCGCGGTCCAGCAGGTCTTCTTCCTCTTCCTCCGCCTCGTTCAACGAGTTGTAGCCTGCCTTGACCACCACGTGGCAGGTGGTGCATGCACAGCTCATGTCGCAGGCGTGCTCGATCTTGATGTTGTTGTCCAGCAGTGCCTCGCAGATGGAGGTGCCGGCAGGCGCCTCGATTTCGGCACCCTGGGGACAGTATTCGGCGTGGGGAAGTATTTTGATAACGGGCATGGCGGATCTGCGTTCGGATCAGAAATCAGGAAAGGGATTGCACGCTCTTGCCGGCCAGGGCCTGCTGGATGCTGCGGTTCATGCGCTCGGCGGCAAAGGACTCCGTGCCCTTGGCCAGCGCCTGTGTTGCGGCCTCGATGACGGCGGCATCCTCGGAGCTCATGCTGGCGCGCAGGGCGTCGACCAGAGCGTCGATGGCTGCACGCTGGTCTGCAGCCAGCACATCGCCATCGGCCTGCAGCGCGCTCTCCGTGGCCATGAGCATGCGGTCGGCATCGACACGCGCCTCCACCAGCGCGCGCGCCTGAATGTCCTGCTGGGCCGTGGCAAAGCCGTCCTGCAGCATGCGGGCAACCTCGTCGTCCGAGAGGCCGTACGAGGGCTTGACATGGATATGCGCCTCGACGCCGCTGATCTGCTCCTTGGCACCCACCGACAGCAGGCCGTCGGCATCCACGGTGAAGGTCACGCGGATGCGCGCCGCGCCGGCTGCCATGGGCGGGATGCCGCGCAGTTCGAAACGCGCCAGGCTGCGGCAGTCCGCCACAAGATCGCGCTCACCCTGCACCACATGAATGGCCAGGGCCGTCTGCCCGTCCTTGTAGGTGGTGAAGTCCTGGGCGCGGGCCGTGGGAATGGTCTCGTTGCGCGTGATGATGCGCTCCACCAGACCGCCCATGGTCTCCACACCCAGCGACAGGGGAATCACATCCAGCAGCAGCATGTCGCCGCTGGAACTGTTGCCCGCGAGTTGATTGGCCTGAATGGCAGCGCCCAACGCCACGACTTCATCGGGATTGAGGTTGACGAGAGGATCGCGGCCAAAGAACTGGGCCACTGCCTCGCGCACCTGGGGCATGCGGGTGGAACCACCGACCAGGACCACGCCCTGCACCTCGTCGCGCGTCAGGCCAGCGTCCTTGAGTGCGCGGCGCACCGCCGCCAGCGAGCGCGCCGTCAGATGGGCCGTGCTCGCATCGAAGTCGCCACGCTTGACATCGAAATGCACAGTGCCGGTGGACAGCTCTGCCGTGAACGTGGCGGCCTGAGCATCCGTCAATGCCTGCTTGCAAAGGCGTGCCGCCATACGCCAGCGGGCCTTGTCCTCGGCGGTCTGCGGAACCACGCCGGTCTGCTGGGCCACCCACTCAGCCAGTGCCGCATCGTAGTCATCGCCACCCAAGGCCGAGTCCCCCCCCGTGGAGACGACCTCGAACACACCCTGGGACAGGCGCAGGACCGAAATATCGAAAGTGCCGCCACCCAGATCGTAGACGGCGTAAACGCCTTCGGAGCCGTTGTCCAGGCCATAGGCAATGGCGGCAGCCGTGGGCTCGTTGATCAGGCGCAGCAGGTTGATGCCGGCGAGCTTGGCCGCATCCTTGGTGGCCTGGCGCTGCGCGTCGTCAAAGTAGGCTGGCACGGTGATGACCGCGCCATGGATGTCGTCGTTGAAGGTGTCCTCGGCGCGAAAGCGCAGCGTGGCCAGGATCTCGGCGCTGACTTCCACGGGGGTCTTCGTGCCATCGATGGTCTCGATCCCGATCACGCCACGACCGGCTTCTTGCTCAGCAAAGCGGTAAGGCAGCTTCTCCGGCGCGTCGATGTCCGCCAGCGTACGGCCCATGAAGCGCTTGGCCGAGGCGATGGTGTTGCCCGCATCGGTGGACAGCGCCGCCTGCGCGGCGTAGCCGATCTCGCGGCGTCCCTGGGGCAGATAGCGCACGACGGAAGGCAGCAGTACCTGGCCCTGATCATCCGGCAGGCATTCGGCCACGCCACTGCGGACTGCGGCGACCAGCGAATGGGTGGTGCCCAGGTCGATACCCACGGCAATGCGTCGCTGGTGGGGATCGGGGGACTGACCGGGTTCGGAAATCTGCAAAAGCGCCATGGAAATACTCGGGGAAATTGCAGGTCCGGGCCGGCCGGCCTGCCTTGTGAATGAGGGACTCTCGTGGGAGGTTCGGGTCGCGGACTATTGTCCCAGTTGATCGCGGCGACGCTCTATGTCCTGCGCAAATCGCGCAACAAACATGAGGGCTCTGACCTGCTGCACGGCCGCCTGGGCATCGTGCAGTTCATCGAGCTGGCGGCCGCATTCGGCCAGCATGCTCTTTCTGGCCTGCGACACTTCGCCGTCCAGCGCGTCCAAGGCGGCCTCGTCCTGCGCATCGTCCAGCGCCTCGCGCCATTCCATCTGCTGCATCAAAAAGGCGGTTGGCATGGAGGTGTTGTCCTCGGCACGCACGGGTGCACCCAGCAATTCGCAAAGATAAGCTGCTCGCCTGAGCGGCTCTTTCAGCCGTTGATAGGCCTCGTTGATGCGTACCGACCATTGCATGGCCACACGCTGCGCAGCTGCGCCCTGCGAGGCAAAGCGGTCAGGATGGGCCTCGCGCTGCAACTCCTTCCAGCGCGCGTCAATGGTGCTGCGCTCCTGCGCAAATTGGCGCGGCAGCGCAAACAGCTCGAAATCGTCCGATTGCAGGTTCATGTCGATAAAAAGCCGCCAGCACCGAAGCGATGGCGGCCTCTTGAGGGAGTAGAAAAGTCAGGGCCTGCCGGGCATGCCGCCAGGCCACCAGAGCCTGGCCCCCCGGCAAATGCCGGTCAGATGCGAAAGCTCTCGCCGCAGCCGCAGCGATCGCGCTCGTTGGGGTTGTGGAACTTGAAGCCTTCGTTCAAGCCTTCACGCACAAAGTCCAGTTCCGTGCCATCGATATAGGCCAGGCTCTTGGGGTCGACCAGCACCTTGATGCCGTGGTCCTCGAAGATCACATCCTCGGGCAACTGTTCGTCCACATACTCCAGCTTGTAGGCCAGCCCGGAGCAGCCCGTGGTCTTGACCCCAAGGCGCACGCCGATGCCCTTGCCGCGGCGCGACAGGTAGCGGCTCACATGGCGGGCCGCGGACTCGGTCAGCGAGATCGCCATATCAGGCGGCCACCACCGCAGTGCGCTTGGCACGGTAGTCGTCCACTGCGGCCTTGATGGCGTCTTCGGCCAGGATGGAGCAGTGCACCTTGACGGGAGGTAGGGCCAGTTCTTCGGCGATCTGGCTGTTCTTCAGCGCAGCCGCTTCATCCAGCGTCTTTCCCTTGACCCACTCGGTCACCAGCGAAGACGAGGCGATTGCCGAACCACAGCCATAGGTCTTGAAACGGGCATCTTCAATGACGCCGGTTTCGGGGTTGACCTTGATCTGCAGCTTCATCACGTCGCCACAGGCAGGCGCGCCGACCATGCCGGTGCCCACCGATTCGTCGCTCTTGTCGAACGAACCCACGTTGCGGGGGTTTTCGTAGTGGTCTACCACTTTGTCGGAATAAGCCATGATGTCTACCTCTTCAATACTTGATTCGCGTGCCGGCCGACGCTCAGTGCGCCGCCCACTGGATGGTGCTGAGGTCGATGCCGTCCTTGTACATCTCCCACAGCGGGCTGAGTTCGCGCAGCTTGACCACATTGGTGCGGATGGTGCTGATCGCGTAGTCGATTTCTTCCTCGGTCGTGAAACGGCCGATGGTCATGCGCAGGCTGCTGTGCGCCAGCTCGTCACTGCGGCCGAGGGCACGCAGCACATAGCTGGGCTCCAGGCTTGCCGAGGTGCAAGCAGAGCCCGACGACACTGCCAGCCCCTTGATGCCCATGATGAGCGACTCGCCTTCGACGAAGTTGAAGCTCATGTTCAGGTTCTGAGGCACACGGTGCTCCATGCTGCCGTTGATGAAGACCTGTTCCAGATCCTTCAAACCGTTGAGCAGGCGCTGTTGCAGCGCATAGGCCTTGGCATTGCTCTCGACCATCTCTTCCTTGGCGATGCGGAAAGCCTCGCCCATGCCGACGATCTGGTGCGTGGGCAGCGTACCCGAACGCATGCCACGCTCATGACCACCGCCGTGGATCTGCGCCTCCAGGCGCACACGCGGCTTGCGGCGCACGTACAGGGCACCCACGCCCTTGGGACCGTAGGTCTTGTGCGCGGTCATGCTCATCAGGTCGATCGGCAACTTGGACATGTCGATCTCCACGCGGCCCGTAGCCTGCGCAGCATCCACATGGAACAGGATGCCCTTCTCGCGGCACAGCGCGCCAATCGTGGGAATGTCCTGGATGACGCCGATTTCGTTGTTCACGAAGAGCACGCTCACCAAGATGGTATCGGGACGCAGCGCGGCCTTGAATGCCTCGATATCGAGCAGACCATCAGGCTGCACGTCCATGTAGGTCACCTCAAAGCCCTGGCGCTCGAGTTCACGCATGGTGTCGAGCACGGCCTTGTGCTCGGTCTTGAGCGTGATCAGATGCTTGCCCTTGCCTTGATAGAAGTGCGCAGCACCCTTGATGGCAAGATTGATGGACTCGGTCGCGCCACTGGTCCACACAATTTCACGGGGATCCGCGCCAATCAGATCCGCCACCTGGCCGCGGGCCTTCTCGATGGCCTCTTCGGCCTCCCAACCCCAGGCATGGCTGCGCGATGCTGCGTTGCCGAAGTGCTCACGCAACCATGGGATCATGGCGTCCACCACGCGAGGGTCCACGGGAGTGGTCGCGCCATAGTCGAGATAGATGGGGAAATGCGGGGTCATGTCCATGACTGGCTCTTATCAAAGTTCCGGCTGGCAAAAATCGGGAAGGCGATGAACTCCGGTGAATCCATCCGGGCGGGCAGCACCGCGCCACACAGCCATGCGCAGCGGCGCCCTGCCCTCAGGGTGTCAAAAGTCGATCAGGACTTGGCGAAGGCGTTGCCCAGCGCGAATACCGAGTTCGGTGCATTCACGCGGATGGGCTTGACCACGGGAGCCGTGGAAATTGCACGACGCACTACGGGCTTGTCCTCGATCTGGATGCCCTTGGCCAATTGTTCGTCGACGAGCTTTTGCAGCGTCACGGAATCGAGGAACTCGACCATGCGCTGATTCAATGCCGCCCACAGTTCATGCGTCATGCAGCGGCCTGCTTCGCCCAGACAATTTTCCTTGCCGCCGCATTGGGTGGCGTCAATGGGCTCGTCCACGGAGACGATGATGTCGGCCACGGTGATGTCGCCAGCCTTGCGGGCCAGCGTGTAGCCGCCGCCGGGTCCACGGGTGGACTCGACGAGTTCATGGCGGCGCAGCTTGCCGAACAGCTGTTCGAGATACGACAGGGAAATCTGCTGTCGCTGGCTGATGGCAGCCAGCGTAACAGGGCCATTGTTCTGGCGCAGGGCCAGATCGATCATGGCAGTGACCGCAAAACGGCCTTTGGTGGTGAGACGCATTACGAGCTCCTTCAGTCAGGCTTGTACGTTACAGAAACACCCGCTCCAGCGATTTGACTGGAGTTGGGCACAGTCTCCGCCCTTACTCCGTCCTGTTCAAAAGGTTCAGAGCCCTTCTTTTCATCGAAGTTTTTGTTGTTGTTGAGTGTTGACCCTGAGTGTACCACATTCCCCATCAATTTTGTCGGGTAACAAGAGCCAACAGGCTTCAGACAAGGCACCGCCTCAGGAAACCTGCGCGGAAGAGCCTCCGAACAGTTGCTCCTTGAGCAGTGCCAGCTGATCGCGCACCCGCGCCGCCTGTTCGAACTCCAGGCTGCGCGCATGTTCAAGCATCTGCTTCTCCAGACGCTTGATTTCTTTGGCCACATCTTTTTCGGACATGTCCTCGACACGCGCTCTTTCGAGCTGATTGGCCTCCAGACGTTCCGCTTCCTTGCCGCTTTTTTCGCTGTAGACACCATCAATCAGGTCTTTCACCCGCTTGACAATCTGCTTGGGTTCAATGCCGTTTTCCTCGTTGAACGCCATTTGCCTGGCGCGGCGGCGCTCGGTCTCGCCGATGGCCTTCTTCATCGACTCCGTGATCCTGTCCGCGTAGAGGATGGCCTTGCCGTGCAGGTTGCGTGCTGCGCGGCCGATGGTCTGGATGAGACTTCGCTCGGCGCGAAGAAAGCCTTCCTTGTCGGCATCGAGGATGGCGACCAGCGAGACTTCAGGGATGTCCAAGCCCTCTCGCAGCAGGTTGATGCCCACGAGAACGTCGAAGACGCCCAGACGCAGGTCACGAATGATCTCCACGCGCTCCACCGTCTCCACGTCGGAGTGCAGATAGCGCACCTTGACCCCGTTTTCGCTCAGGTAGTCGGTGAGCTGCTCGGCCATGCGCTTGGTGAGCGTGGTGATGAGAACACGCTCCCCGCGCTCGACGCGCAGGCGGATTTCCTGCAGCACGTCATCCACCTGGTTGGTGGCTGGGCGCACTTCGATTTCGGGGTCGATCAGCCCCGTCGGGCGCACAACCTGGTCCACGATCTGACCTGAGTGGGTTTTTTCGTAGTCTGCCGGCGTGGCCGAGACAAAGATGACCTGGCGCATGCGCCGCTCGAATTCCTCGAATTTCAGCGGCCGGTTGTCCAGCGCCGACGGCAGCCGAAAGCCGTACTCCACGAGCGTGGTCTTGCGCGAGCGATCGCCGCTGTACATGGCGTTGAGCTGACCGATCATCTGGTGGCTCTCGTCCAGGAACATGAGCGCGTCGCTGGGCAGGTAGTCGGTCAATGTGCTGGGGGGCTCGCCCGGGGCTGCGCCGGAGAGGTGGCGCGTGTAGTTCTCGATGCCCTTGCAGTGGCCGACCTCGGTGAGCATTTCAAGGTCGAAGCGCGTGCGCTGCTCCAGGCGCT
Organism: Delftia sp. WSY_7; assembly: GCF_043104845.1. Taxonomy (NCBI): domain Bacteria; kingdom Pseudomonadati; phylum Pseudomonadota; class Betaproteobacteria; order Burkholderiales; family Comamonadaceae; genus Delftia; species Delftia sp. WSY_7. Next base: position 10,817 of record NZ_JBICLB010000014.1, read on the forward strand.
GGGCCTCGACCAGCTTGCCGTCACCCACCAGTTGCTTGAGCCGCTCGGCCAGTTCCAGCTTGATGGTTTCCACGGCGGCCAGCACCTTGTCGCGCGGCGTGACGTAGTGGCTGCTGGGGTAGACAGTGAAGCGCGGAATGCTCTGGCGTACGCGGCCCGTGAGCGGGTCGAACAGTTGCAGGCTTTCAACCTCGTCGTCGAAGAGTTCGATGCGGATGGCCAGCTCGGAATGCTCGGCGGGGAAGACATCGATGGTGTCGCCGCGCACGCGGAACTTGCCGCGGCTGAAGTCCTGGTCGTTGCGCTGGTACTGCATGCGGATCAACTGCGCGATGACGTCGCGCTGGTTGATGCGGTCGCCGGTACGCAGCGTCATGATCATGCGGTGGTAGCTTTCGGGTTCGCCGATGCCGTAGATGGCCGAGACCGTGGCCACGATGACCACGTCGCGCCGCTCCATGAGACTTTTGGTGCACGAAAGCCGCATCTGCTCGATGTGCTCGTTGATGGCGCTGTCCTTTTCGATGAAAAGGTCGCGCTGGGGCACGTAGGCCTCGGGCTGGTAGTAGTCGTAGTAGCTGACGAAGTACTCGACGGAGTTCTTGGGAAAGAACTCGCGGAACTCGCTGTACAGCTGTGCGGCCAGTGTCTTGTTGGGTGCGAAGACGATGGCCGGACGACCCAGGCGGGCGATCACGTTGGCCATGGTGAAGGTCTTGCCCGAGCCCGTCACGCCCAGCAGGGTCTGGAAGGATTCGCCGTCCTGGATGCCTTCGACCAGCTTTTCAATGGCGGCGGGCTGATCGCCGGCCGGCGGATAGGGCTGGAACAGCTCGAAGGGGGAGTCCGCGAAATGCACGAACTGGCCCGAGGCCGCAGGTGCTGGAGAGGAATCAGAGACTTCGTGCATGACGTGGGTTCGCAAAAGTGGGTATCGGCCGGCGAGATCGCTAGAATTCATGGGTTAACCCGAAAGCCTACCGCAGCTTGGGGCTAGCCGCGTTTTTTCCACCTCCCAAGACATCCCAAGGACGCTTCATGTCTCTGTTTACCGCCGTCGAAATGGCCCCCCGCGACCCCATCCTGGGTCTGAACGAGCAGTTCGCTGCCGACACCAACCCCAGCAAGGTGAATCTGGGCGTGGGCGTGTACTTCGACGACAACGGCAAGTTGCCCCTGCTCGAGTGCGTGCAGGCCGCCGAGAAGGCGATGATGGACAAGCCCACGGCCCGCGGCTACCTGCCCATCGACGGCATCGCTGCCTATGATGCCGCAGTCAAGGGCCTGGTGTTCGGCGCCGAGTCCGACGTCGTCAAGTCCGGCCGCGTGTCCACGGTGCAGGCCATCGGCGGCACCGGCGGCCTGAAGATCGGCGCCGACTTCCTCAAGAAGATCAGCCCCGCTGCCAAGGTGCTGATCTCCGACCCGAGCTGGGAAAACCACAAGGCCATCTTCACGAACGCCGGTTTCGAGGTGGGCACCTATGCCTACTACGACGCCGTCAACCGCAAGGTGAACTTCGAAGGCATGCTGGCCGACCTGAACGCAGCGGCCCCTGGCACCATCGTGGTGCTGCACGCCTGCTGCCATAACCCGACCGGCTACGACATCACGGCCGAGCAGTGGGACCAGGTGATTGCCGCCGTCAAGGCCAAGGGCCTGGTGGCCTTCCTTGACATGGCCTACCAGGGCTTTGGCCACGGCATTGCCGAAGACGGCGCCGTGATCGGCAAGTTCGTGGCCGCCGGCCTGAACATCTTCGTCTCGACCTCGTTCTCCAAGAGCTTCAGCCTGTACGGCGAGCGCGTGGGCGCACTGTCGGTGGTCGCCAACGACAAGGAAGAGGCGGCCCGCGTGCTGAGCCAGCTCAAGATCGTGATCCGCACCAACTATTCCAACCCGCCCACCCATGGTGGCGCCGTGGTGGCGGCCGTGCTGAACAACCCCGAGCTGCGCGCCCTGTGGGAAAAGGAACTGGGCGAGATGCGCGTGCGCATCAAGGCCATGCGCCAGAAGCTGGTGGATGGCCTGAAGGCTGCCGGCGTCCAGCAGGACATGAGCTTCATCACCACGCAGATCGGCATGTTCAGCTACTCCGGCCTGAGCAAGGACCAGATGGTGCGCCTGCGCACCGAGTTCGGCGTCTACGGCACGGACACGGGCCGCATGTGCGTGGCCGCGCTCAACAGCAAGAATATCGACTACGTCTGCCAGTCGATCGCCAAGGTGGTCTGACCGCCACTCCAGCCACCTGGCCCTGCGCCGGGTGAGAAGGCATGCCGCCAGCGCTCCCTGCCCTGGCGGCATTTTCTTTGTGCGGGCGATTTTTGCATCCTGGCAGTCCGGTATGCGCCAGGGCTGCGCGGGTACCGGTGCGATCATGCGGGCAGCCGAAACATCGAATGAAGAACGAGACGCTCCATTCCCATGCCAGATCACGCCTGCCTCACTCCCTTCACCTCCTCGCCTGCAGACGGGCTGCCCCTGTCCGGCGTACGCATTCTGAGCCTGGCACTGAACCTGCCGGGTCCCGCCGCCCTGATGCGCTGCGCGGCCATGGGCGCGCAGTGCAGCAAGCTGGAGCCGCCCTCTGCGCAGCCAGGGCCTGCCGGCGCGGACCCGATGGCGCTCTACAGCCCGCAGGCCTATTCCGACATGCACCAGGGCATCGCAGTCTGGCAGGCACAGCTCAAGACCGAGGACGGACAGGCCGCGCTGCACAAGGCGCTGGACAGCGCCGACATCCTGCTGACCTCGTTCCGCCCCGCCGCGCTGGCCAAGCTGGGGCTGGACTGGGCGTCGCTGCAGCAGCGCCATCCGCAGCTGTCGCTGGTGCGCATCGTCGGCAGCGCGGGAGCCCTGGCCGATGTGCCGGGCCATGACCTGACCTATCAGGCCGAGGCGGGGCTGGTACAGGGCGGCGCCATGCCACCCAGCCTGTTTGCCGACATGGCTGGCGCGCTGATGGCCAGCGAGGCCGTGCTCAAGGCCTGGCTGCTGCGCCAGCGCAGCGGCCACGGCAACCTGCAGGAAACAGGACTGGCACAGGCCGCGCAATGGCTGGCCCTGCCCTGGCACTGGGGCCTGACCCGGCCCGACGGAGATGTGGGCGGAGCACACGCAGGCTATCGCGTCTATGCCTGCGCCGACGGTTCGGTGGCCGTGGCGGCACTGGAGCCGCATTTCGCGGCACGCCTGTGCGCAGCAGCATCGGTGCCGGGCGATGGCAGCATCGCCTGCATGCGCAACCCGGCCACGCATGCGGCCCTGGAAGCCTTCCTGGCTGCCCTGTCCTGCGCCGAACTGGCAGACTTGGCCGAGCGCCACGACCTGCCCCTGCATCCGCTTGCCGCTCAGCCAGCGGTCTCGCGCCGCTTGTAGGCGAATGCCGAAAGGCAGCATCTGCGCACGGCCTACAAGCCGCCTGGGTCGCGGCTGCCCGCCGAGTATGAACATGCTGCTGCCGACGACCCTCTTTACCGCGATAGCCTGCTCCTCTTAAATCAGAGCTGCGCATACAACCAGACAACCCGAACACATCTGGAAACACCCATAATCGGCTCATCTGGAGGCAGCCCCATGGTTCGAGAACATCCATCGACCGCCCCGCTATCCGGGATGCGTCAGCCACCTAGCCACTCAGCGCCTGGCCTGCAGCGCATCGGCGCCAGCGCCTAAGGCCGCCGCTGGGTCCCCCTTCCGTCCACCGCCTATGCAAAGCCAGCCCCCAGCCCATGTGCCGGTACTGCAGCTGGTGCAGCGCATCTGGCCCCTGGTGCTGGTGGTCGTGGTGCTGGTGGTCATGGCCAGCGGCAGCCTCTACCTTGTGTCTGCGGTGCGCGCCTTCGTGGCCGGAGAAAGCCTGTGGTCCAAGGCACAGAAGGATGCCATCTACGCCCTGAGCCGCTATGTGGACAGCGGCTCGGCGCGCGACCTGGCGCGCTTCGAGCAGGCCATGATCGTTCCTGCAGGCGACTGGCAGGCCCGCATGGCGCTGGACGATGTGCCGGCCAGGGTCAAGGACGCGCGCGCCGGCATTCTGCTGGGAGGCAACCACCCGGACGATGCCGACGCGCTGATCTGGCTGATGCAGACTTTTCGCCATGTCGAACTGCTGGAGGAGCCCTATCGTTACTGGAAGCAGGGCGACCAGTACCTGCAGCAGCTCGACCGGCTGGCGCAGGAGATAGAGCAGCGCCACACCGTGGGAAGCGTGAGCGCCGAGGACGTCATCACCTGGAAGCGCGAGATCGAGCAGATCAACGCCGGCGTCACACCCGCCACCCAGCAGTTCAGCGCCTCGCTGGGCCGCAGCTCCCGGCAGATGGTGATGTGGCTGCAGTGCATTCACCTGATGCTGGGCGTGGCGCTGATCCTGGTGGCGCTCTGGCATACGCGGCGCATGCTGCAGCAGCGCCAGCAGGTGCAAAACGACCTGCTGACCGAAAAGGAAAGGGCCCAGACCACGCTGGCATCGCTGGGCGATGCCGTGATCACCACGGACGCCCAGGGCGTGGTGGACTATGCCAACCCTGCCGCGCTGGGCCTGCTGGGCAGCAGCGAGCAGCAACTCAAGGGACGGCACCTGGCCAAGGGCCTGCATTTCAACAGCATCGACACCACCCAGACGGCGGAAAGCCTGCTGACCCATCTGCTGTCGGGTCGGCAATTGCGCGAAGAGCACACGCGGTGGCTGCGGCGCCATGACCGCAGCATCGTGCCGGTCAAGCTCATGGGCTCGGCCATCAGCGGCGGCGGGGAGCGCCCGGCAGGTGCGGTGATCGTGCTCAGGGATGTCTCGCGTGAGCAGCAGTATCTGGACCAGCTTTCCTGGCATGCCAGCCATGACGGCCTGACCGGGCTGGAGAACCGCGTGGAATTCGAGCGCCGCCTGCAGCGCCTGCTCAACCAGGGCCAGCACAGGCTGCGGCCCGCAGCCCTGCTGTACATGGATCTGGACCAGTTCAAGCTCATCAACGAGACCTGCGGCCATCCGGCGGGCGATGAAATGCTGTGCGAGGTCAGCCGTCTGCTGCTGCACAACCTGCGCGAGACAGACACCCTGGCACGCCTGGGCGGCGACGAATTCGGCGTTCTTCTGGAGAACTGTCCGCCCGAGCCCGCGCTGCGCATTGCCGAAAAGCTGCGCCAGGCTGCCGAAGCCCTGCACGTGCACTGGGGCAAGCAGGTGCTGCGCACAGGACTGAGCATTGGACTGGTCCACATCGGCGGCGAGGTCCAGTCGGCCCAGGACCTGCTGCGCATGGCCGACATGGCCTGCTACCGCGCCAAGGAGCGCGGCCGCAACCGCATCTATGTCTACCGCAGCGACGACGGCGAATACACCCGCCACGTCAGCGAGATGGAATGGGTCACGCGCATACGCACGGCGCTGGAGCAGGAGCGCTTTTGCCTGTACGCACAAAGCATTGCACCACTGCAGCCCGATGGCCAGCGCGGCCTGCATTTCGAGGTGCTGCTGCGGTTGCGCGACGAGCAGGGCCAGATCATCTCGCCAGCCGCGTTCATACCCGCGGCAGAGCGCTACGGCATCATGCCCACCGTCGACCGCTGGGTGATCGCCAGAACGCTGGCCACGCTGGCCGAGCATCCGGCCGCGCTGCGCCATATCGACACCTGCGCCATCAATCTGTCAGGCCCCAGCCTCGACGACGACGGGCTGCTGGACTTTGTGCAAGCGCAGCTGAGCACGCACGGCATAGCGCCGCAGCTGCTGTGCTTCGAGATCACCGAGACCAGCGCCATCGCCAGTCTGTCCAGCGCCACCCGGCTGATCCAGGCCCTGCGCACGCTGGGCTGCCGTTTTGCGCTGGACGACTTCGGCGTGGGCATGTCCTCGCTGACCTATCTGAAGCAGTTGCCCGTGGACTATCTGAAGATCGACGGCGGCTTCGTGCGCGACATGCTGCAGGACCCCAGCAACCACGCCATGGTGGAGATGATCAACCGCATAGGCCATATCCTGGGCAAGCGCACGGTGGCCGAGTATGTGGAAAGCCGGGAGATCGCCCAGGCCCTGCAGGCCGTGGGCGTGGACTACGCACAGGGCTTTGCCCTGGCGCGGCCCGTGCCGCTGGACACGCAGTACTTCGAAAGCGGTGCCCAGGCCGCCCGCCGCGAATGGCAGGGCACGCTGGCGCCGGCAGTCGGCTGAGGCGCGTCAGCGCGGCTTGCGTCCGCCCGGCGCGGCCTTGCGGCCGGCCCCGGCAGCGCCTGCGGAGCCGCCCACGCCAGGGCGCGGTGGCAGGCCCGTGTGCTGGGTCAGCATGCGGCCGGGCTTGGGCTGGCTGGAGCGCAAGCGCACGTCGCCTCCGGGGTCCCGGGCCTGTGCCTGCGCCTTGCCCGGCCCCGCACTCTTGCCACCGGCCTTGTTGAGGGCATAGGCCTTGCCCTGCTGGGAGACCACGGCACGCGCGGCCACGCCCGTTCCCTGGGTGCTGTTCTTGCGGCGCGCGCTCTGGTAGCCGCCATCGACCAGGGGCTGGAAGGTGGGGATCAGGTGCTGCTTGCCGTTGCCGATGAGGTCGGCACGGCCCATGGCCTTCAAGGCCTCGCGCAGCAGCGGCCAGTTGTTGGGGTCGTGGTAGCGCAGGAAGGCCTTGTGCAGGCGGCGGCGCTTTTCACCGCGCACGATGTCCACCGACTCCTCGTTCACGTCGCGCATCTGGCGACGCACCTTGGTGAGGGTGTTGCGACCCGAGTGGTACATGGCCGTGGCCGTGGCCATGGGGCTGGGGTAGAAGGTCTGCACCTGGTCGGCGCGAAATCCGTTCTTCTTCAGCCAGATGGCGAGGTTCATCATGTCCTCGTCGCTGGTGCCCGGGTGGGCGGCGATGAAGTAGGGAATCAGGTACTGCTTCTTGCCCGCTTCCTCGCTGAACTGCTCGAACATCTGCTTGAAGCGGTCATAGCTGCCTATGCCCGGCTTCATCATCTTGGTCAGCGGCCCGGATTCGGTGTGCTCGGGCGCGATCTTCAGGTAGCCGCCCACATGGTGCTGCACCAGTTCCTTGACGTACTCGGGCGACTTCACGGCCAGGTCGTAGCGCAGGCCCGAGCCGATCAGGATCTTCTTGATGCCCGGCAGATTGCGCGCGCGGCGGTAGATCTTGACCAGCGGGGCATGGTCGGTGTGCAGGTTCTGGCAGATGCCGGGGAACACGCAGCTGGGCTTGCGGCAGGCGGCCTCGATCTCGGGGCTCTTGCAGCCCAGGCGGTACATGTTGGCCGTGGGGCCGCCCAGGTCGGAGATGGTGCCGGTGAAGCCCTTGACCTTGTCGCGGATGTCCTCGACCTCCTGGATGATGGACTCCTCGGAGCGGCTCTGGATGATGCGGCCTTCATGCTCGGTGATGGAGCAGAAGGTGCAGCCGCCGAAGCAGCCGCGCATGATGTTGACCGAGGTGCGGATCATCTCCCAGGCCGGGATCTTGGTCTCGCCCTCATGGCTGCCGTTGGCGTCGGCATAGCTGGGATGGGGGCTTCGCGCATACGGCAGGCCAAAGACCCAGTCCATCTCGGCCGTGGTCAGCGGGATGGGGGGCGGGTTCAGCCACACATCGCGCGCGGTCACGCCTTCGCCGTGGGCCTGGACCAGGGCGCGGGCGTTGCCGGGATTGGTCTCCAGGTGCAGCACGCGGTTGGCGTGGGCGTAGAGGATGGGATCGGCCTTGACCTGCTCGTAGCTGGGCAGGCGCAGCACGGTCTTGTCGCGCGGCGGCTGCTTGCCCTTGCCGCGCAGCGACGGGTTGGGCACGAACTGGATGGTCTGAACGGCGGCGACCGAGGCGCCGTCCGGCTTCGCGTCGGCATCACCCTCTTCCTTGGAGCAGGTCTGGCCCTGGGCCTCGGCCTGCTCGCTGGTGGTCATGTAGGGGTTGATGTGGGGCTCGACCACGCCGGGCTCGTCCACCACGGAGGAATCCAGCTCGAACCAGCCCGCCTCCGACTCACGGCGGAAGAAGGCCGTGCCGCGCACGTCGGTAATGCTTTCCACGGGCTCACGCGCAGCCAGGCGGTGGGCCACCTCGACCAGGGCGCGTTCGGCGTTGCCGTACAGCAGGATGTCGCACTTGCTGTCCACGACGATGGAGCGGCGCACCTTGTCACTCCAGTAGTCGTAATGGGCGATGCGGCGCAGGCTGCCCTCGATGCCGCCCAGCACGATGGGCACGTCCTTGTAGGCCTCGCGGCAGCGCTGGCTGTAGACGATGGCCGCGCGGTCCGGGCGCTTGCCGCCCACGTCGCCCGGCGTATAGGCATCGTCGGAGCGGATCTTGCGATCGGCCGTGTAGCGGTTGATCATGGAATCCATGTTGCCCGCCGTCACGCCCCAGAACAGGTTGGGCCGGCCCAGGGCCTTGAAGGCCTCGGCGCTTTGCCAGTCAGGCTGGGCAATGATGCCCACGCGAAAGCCCTGTGCCTCCAGCACCCGGCCGATCACCGACATGCCGAAGCTGGGGTGATCCACATAGGCGTCGCCCGTCACCAGGATCACGTCGCAGCTGTCCCAGCCAAGCTGTTCCATCTCGGCCCGGCTCATCGGCAGGAACGGGGCCGTGCCAAAGCGCTTGGCCCAGTAAGGACGATAGCTGGTCAGCGGCTTGGCGGCGCGATGGAAGAAGGAAACGTCAACGGGGGCGTTCATGATGGGCGGTTCGGCTTCTGGGAGCCTGTGCGGAAGGAACCGGCCAGTGTACGTTTCGGCACTCAACCCTGCTGGTCAAGGGTCTTGCTCCAGCCCCCTGATACGGCCTTCCTGCTGCTGCCAGCCCGACCTCTTTGCGACCTCCTGCGCCAGCCAGGCCTTGGGCGTGTGCCCGGACCAGCGGCGAAATGCCCGCGCAAACACCTTCGGCGAGTCGTAGCCCGCGTTCTCGGCGATGCGGGCCGATGACAGCCCGCCGGCCTCCATCTGCTGGGCGGCCAGCGCCATGCGGTGCGCCGTCAGATAGCCGATGGGCGTGGCACCCACTAGCTCCTTGAAACGCATGCTGAAGCGGGTGCGCGACATGCCGGCCTCGATGGCCAGCGTCTCCACGCTCCAGGCCCGCTGCGGTTCGCGGTGCATGCACACCAGGGCACGCGCAACACAGGGATCGCCCAGGCCCCGCAGCCAGCCTTCGCCAATGGCGGTCTCGCGCGCCAGGTGCTCGCGCAGGATGTTGACCAGCAGCAGCTCGCCCATGCGCGCGGCCGACAGGCGCCAGCCCGGGCGCCGCGCCAGCGTCTCCAGCGTGAGCGACTCCATGGTGGTGGCCAGGCAGTCGGCCAGCGGCAGGTCGCTTGCCCGGATGTGGATCAGCGGCGGCAGGATGCGGAATACCGAATGACGGCAGTAGGCGGAAAACCACAACAGGGCCGAAAACATGTCCGTGGCCTCGCCGCCGCCGCCATGGCTGAAGACCAGGGGATTCTCGTCCCGCGGTCCTTCGGCGTGGCGGGCGATCATGCGCGAGAACAGCTCGCTGGCAACGTCCATGTCGGACGCCACCACATGCGCGGCGCCCATGGGCAGCATGACCAAATCGCCGGGGTCGACCCGCAGCGCCGGCATGCCCTCCACCTGGATCCAGTAAGGCGCGCCGCGCGCCATGCGGATCATGGCGCCGGTGACGCCCGTGGACTTCAGGCTCCACGGCGCCGTCAGCGCAAAGCGCGCCGTGACGGCGCGCTCCGAGCGGCAAATATCGAGAACTTCACTGAGTACATCCATGGCTCGCGGGACCCTTGTTTTCGGGCCGATGTTAGCCAGTGCCGGCCATGCCACGGCCCGGCGGCACCCCGACAGGGATAGCGGTTTTCCCTGGAGCGCGACTACGCACTAGAGATCCTACTGCGCCGCCTGCACCAGCTCCGAGAACACGGACGCGCTGCCCAGCCGTTCGGCCGCCAGCAGCGCCAGCTTGACCAGGAACAGCTCGGACCGCTGCGGGCCCGCCGTGTCGATGGCTGTGGCCAGCTGGTCGTAGACAGTTTCCAGGCCGGCGATATCGAGGGTGTGGGGTGATGTCTGTTCTTGGCTCATGCCGGAACTCCTTGCGTGCAGGTGGCGTTGTCGATGGCCGATTGCAGGCGCCGGGCATCCAGCGCCAGCCAGCGCGCGCAGACATGCTGATCGGGCCGCAGCAGATAGGCGGCACCAGGCGGGTGCCCTGCCGGCACGCCATGGCGTGCACGGCAGCGGCCATCTGCATCGGCCAGGGTCAGATCGGCACCCTGGACCGGCTGCGCGGCCGCCTGGCTGGAGATGGCCACGATGCGCAGGCCCACGCCACGGCCGCGCGCCATCCTGGCAACTTCGCACCACTGGGCAGGCACGGGCGTGCCATCGGTGAAATACAGCAGGTCGAATCCACCGCCCAGGTGGTCCAGCAGATAGTCATCGGGCCCCAGGCGCAGGTTCAGCGGCGGTGCGCCATGGCCAGGGCCGGCTTCAAACAGGTGGTTGTCGTCATCCGCGCTGTTGAGCGGCGAGTGCGCGTATTCGTGCGGCCGGGAGGTGCGCCAGTGGTACAGCGGCCGCACGAATTCCTGGGTGAGCGACAGCGACAGCACGGCATCGCGCAGCAGCCGGAAGCCGCGCGAGGGCGGCGCCATGAAGCGCGTGCTCTTGCCGGCCTCTTCGACAATCTCGCGCGCCGCGCCCACGCGCTCGCCGCTGTAGCTGTCCAGCAGCCTCACCGGCGCCACGCCGCGCGCCACCAGGGCCAGCCGCCAGGCCAGGGCCTGGGCATCCTGAAAACCCGTGTTGGCACCGCGCACGCCGAAGATGGGCAGCATGTGGGCCGCATCGCCCGCGAAGATCACGCGGCCGTGCACATAGTCCGGCAAGGTCAGCGCGCGGGCGGAGTAGACCGAACTCCAGTCCATTTCCCAGGGCGTGCCGACGAAGCCGATCATCTCCAGCTGCGCGTCGATGCGCGCCTTGAGCGATTCGGGCTGCAGCGCCTGCTGCGCGTCCTCGCCCGCAGGCAGTTGGTAGTCCACGCGCCAGATGCCATGCGGCTCGCGGTGCATCAGGATGGTGTTGCCGGGGTTCCAGACCGGGTCGAAGAAGGCCAGGCGCTCCGTGGGCAGTGGCAGGTCGATGCGGATGTCGGCGATCACGAAGCGGCCCTCGTACGACGCCCCCTCCATCACCAGGCCCATGGCCGTGCGTATGCCGGAGCGGGCGCCATCGGCGGCGACCAGCCAGTCGGCCTCCATCGCATACGGGCCTTGCGGCGTGTCCACTTGCAGCCGCGCCTTTGCGGCGGCGCCGTTGCCGACCTGCTCCACCCGGTCCACGCGGTTGCCCCAGCGCAGCTCGATCAGCGGATGGGCCAGCACCGCATCGACCAGGTATTCCTCCAGGTACTGCTGCTGCAGATTGGTCATGGGATGGAAGCGATCGTCCTCGCTGTGCGGCGCCTCCATGCGGAATACGCGCCGCCCCCGGTAGAACGAGTTGCCACAGCGCCAGGGCAAGGCGTTCGCCATGACCCGCTCGGCCACGCCCACCTGCTGCAGGATCTCCATGGAGCGGCGCGTGAAGACGATGGCGCGGCTGCCTTCGGACACCTGCAGTTCGGACTCCAGCAGCACGCAGCGCTGGCCGTGGCGCGCCAGCTCCAGCGCCGTGGTCAGCCCCACAGGGCCCGTGCCGACGATGACGACAGGATGGCGCTGCACCCCTGGATGCTGCGAAGGCAGCCAGGGCTGGTGCACCCGGTACCGGTAGTAGATGGAATGCCGCGGCTGGGCATGGGGCTGGTGCATGGATGTCTCCGTCTTGCGTCTTGCGTCTTTGTGAGGCCGCAGTGTAGGCAGCCCCCGCTCCGGTAATGTCCCCGGATGGGGACAGACAGGACCCTCCAGCCCCCAGGCTCAGGACAGCGCCTCGGGCTCCATCAGCAAGGCAAACAGCTCGCGCTGCCCCTGCACGCCCAGCTTGCCGCAGACGCGCTTGAGATAGGTCCGGGCACTGGCCACCGTGATGCCCAGGCGCTGCGCCAGCCGCTCGGTGTCCAGCCCCTCGACCACGCAGCGCACCACATCCATATCGCGTTGCGTGAGATGCGCAAAGCGCCGCGCCAGGCGCGCCAGCACGAGGCCCGCCAGATCGTCCTGCAGGGCCTGGCCCGCGTAATGCAGGCGCATGGCCTGCATGACCAGCGGAGCAAAGGCCTCGATGCGTGCAATGGACTGCGGGTCAAAGCCGCCGTGCTCCTCACCCCGGTACAGATTCACCGCCAGCCAGCGTGCGCCGGTCTGCAGGGTCAGCAGCGAAAGCCGCTCCACCAGGCGGGGCAGGTCATAGCAGACACGGCGGTACTCGGGATGGCTCACGTCCGAAGGCTTCTGGCGATGGAGCCAGACGCGCGCTGGCGCCTGGGGATTGCGCTGCTGCCGCGCCAGCTCGGCCTGCATCACGCGCTGCGCGCCGTCCAGTGGATAGAAGCGCTCGCTGTAATCCTGGGAAATCAAAGGCAGTGCGCCTGTGCGTGCCCGGTCCCCGAACCCCACGATGCGCGGCCGAGATCGCCCCTGGAACGAAAAGATCGTGCACTGCGCCAACGGCACATGCCGGCCCAGCAGGTGCAGCAGTTGCCCGGCCACCTCGTCGCTGCTGGCGCTGGAGCGGCCCACCTGCTCCAGCAGCGCCGTCACATCGCCCAGCGGCACAGGCAGGCTGGCATCGCTGGCGCAGGCAGGTGCCAGCAGCCAATGGCTGCGGACGGTGTCATTGCTCATGGGTGCGGGAACAGGCTGTGGCAGGAATGCAAAAAGGCCGGTGCATTGCGCAGCCGGCCTGGGTGAAGATGTTGGAATGATAAATCCAGCGCAGCGAGGCCATTGCCTGCTGCGTTCCTGTCGACGGTCGTTGGAGCCGCTCAACCTGGCCGGATGGCCCTTGGCTGCACGGCTGCAGCCATCACCATTCGCCTACGTTGCGAATGCGCTGGTCCAGGTCCAGAGGAAGGCCGCCACCGGCGGCTTCATGGTCCTGGCCTGCCTGCTCCAACGCCATGGGCGGAGGACTGAAATGATCGCGGCCAAAGGTGTGTTCGGTGAGAACGGGATCGCGGGAAGGTGGGGTGTTCATGGTTGCGCCTCCTTGACAGAAAGCTTACTGCGAATCTTTCACGATTTCTGTAGGACAAACCTGGATGCAACCCTCTGAAGCTGAAATGACACAAGGTACGCATGCTCACAAATGTGTAGCGCTTCGTAATAAAGGCGTAATGAATCCATGCGCCAAACACCGAGCCAGGGGCAATCGGGTAAGCTTGCCGCCCTCCATGCCACAGACACTCCGCGCGCCTGCGCACAGCGAACTCCTCATCAAGAAAAGCCGTTTCATCGGCTGCGTGCAGCCCATGGCCGACCGCGCCAGCGCCCAGGCGGTGGTCGATGCGCTATGGCGCGAGCACCCCGGCGCCGCCCATGTCTGCTGGGCGCTGCTGGCAGGCGGCCAGTCGGCTGCGGTCGATGATGGCGAGCCCGGCGGCACGGCAGGCCGCCCCATGCTGGATGTGCTGCGCCACCAGGACCTGGAAGGCGTGCTGGCCACCGTGGTGCGCTACTTCGGCGGCGTCAAGCTGGGCGCCGGCGGCCTGGTCCGTGCCTACACCGATGCCGTGGCCCAGGCCTTGCTGACCGCCGAGAAGGTGACACTGCAGCGCATGCAATTGCTGCGCTGCAGTGTCCCTTATGCGCTCGAAGGCCTGGTGCGGCGCGAGATCGAGGCGGCAGGCGCCGAATTGCTCCAGGTCGAGCATGGATCGCTGGTGCAGTTCGATCTGCGCCTGCCGCAGTCGCAGGCTGAAGGCTTTGTGAGCCGCCTCAACGAGAGCGGTCAAGGACGCGTGGGCTGGCTGGAAGTCCACCCCAGCGAATGAGATGCGCCGGGCTCAAGCAGTTCAACCGGCCACCAGAAACCGCTGCGCCAGCAGCACCCAATAGGCGGCTCCCACGGCGATGTTGTCGTCGTTGAAGTCATAGCCCGGGTTGTGCACCATGCAGGCGCCTTGCTCGCTTCCCTCGCCATTGCCAATCAGCAGATAGCTGCCTGGCACGCGCTGCAGCATGAAGGCAAAGTCTTCGCTGCCCGGCAAGGGTGGCGCCTGCAGCGTGACATGTTCCGGGCCCAGCAGCTCCAGCGCGATCTGGCGCGCGAAGTCCGTCTCCTTGGGCGTGTTGACCAGCACGGCATAGCCGGGTCGCCAGTCGAGTTGCGCCTGCACGCCGAAGCTCTCGGCCTGCGCACTCACCAGGTCGCGAATGCGCTGCTCCAGCAGCCTGCGCACATCGGCATCCAGCGCACGCACGCTCAACTCCAGCACCGCGCTGTGGGCGATCACGTTGTTGGCCTTGCCCGCATGGATGGCGCCCACGGTCACCACCGCCATCTGCAGCGGATCGATGTTGCGCGAGACGATGGTCTGCAAGGCCATGACGATGCTGGCGGCCGCAACGATGGGGTCGGCCGCGCGGTGCGGCATGGCACCATGCCCGCCCACCCCGGTGAGCGTGAGCGTGGCGTAGTCGGAAGACGCCATGGCTGCGCCCTCGCGCAGCGCCAGCCTCCCTTGGGGCATGCCCGGCATGTTGTGCATGGCAAAGATGGCGTCGCAGGGGTGGCGCTCGAACAGCCCGTCTTCCATCATGCGCAAGGCCCCGCCGCCGCCCTCCTCCGCAGGCTGGAAGATCAGCGTGAGCGTTCCGTCGAAGCCGCCGTGCTCGGCCAGATGCCGGGCCGCCGCCAGCAGCATGGCGGTATGGCCGTCATGCCCGCAGGCATGCATCACGCCGTCATGCGTGCTGGCGTGGGCGAAGGCATTGGCCTCGGCGATGGGCAGCGCATCCATGTCGGCGCGCAGACCCAGACGCCGGCTGCCGCTGCCGCGCACCAGCCGCCCCACCACGCCCGTGCCGCCCAGGCCGCGTTCCACCTCGTATCCCCATTGCTCCAGTTGCTGCGCGACCAGGGCGCTGGTGCGATGTTCCTCGAAGCCGAGCTCGGGGTGCCTGTGGATGTCGCGGCGCAGCTCGACGAAGGCTGCGGCCGAGCCGCGCAAAGTGTCCAGAAGGGTGTTCATGTGCGGCGTCTCACTGGGGTTGCAGGCGGATGGAGCGGGCAATGCTGCGGTAGCGGGCCGTCTCGGCCTCATAGAACTGCGCCGCTTCGGCCAGCGACATGGGCGCCGCGGCCAGTTGGGTCTGCAGGGCCAGTTGCTCGCGCACGCCCGGGTCCTTGAGCATGGCGCCTATCGCCTGGTGCAGCCTTTTCACCACCTCCTGCGGCGTGTCCTTGCGCACCAGGAAGCTGGTCCAAGTCTTGTAGGCGAAGTTTTTCAGCTCCCGGCCCTCACGCACCGTGGGCACATTCTTGAGCAGCTCCGATCGCTGCTCCCCCAGCTGGCCCAGGATCTTGAGCCGGCCCTGCTCGGCCAGCGCGCCCATGGCAGCGCTGTAGACGAGCACAGCGAAATCGACCTGCCCGCTGCCTATGTCCTGCAGCAGCGGCGCATTGCCCTTGTAGGGCGCATGCATGAGTTGTATGCCGGCGTCCTGCTGCACCTTCTCCAGGATCAGGTGGTAGAGCGAGCCAATGCCGACACTGCCGTACGACAGCGGCCGGCTGGCGCTTTTGCGGGCCAGCGCGATCAGCTCATCCACACTGCCGGCCTCCAGGTCCTTGCGAGCGACGAAGACCATCACGGCCTCGGCCACGGGATGGACCAGGCGGAAATCCTCGGCCTTGAGCCGCACGGCGGCATTGGCCAGCGGCGACAGGATCACCTCGTTGGGCGAGCCCTGGAAGACGTAGTGCCCGTCAGGCGGAGCGGCCAGCACTTTCTGCGCGGCCATGGCGCCGCTCACGCCGCCCAGGTTCTCCACGATGACCTGCTGGCCCAGTGCCTTGGACAGCGGCACGCTGAAGATGCGGGCAATGGCATCCGAAGGGCCGCCGGCCGGATAGGGAACCATCAGGCTCACGGGCCTGGAGGACGGGCTCTGCGCACAGGCCAGGCCCGCGCTCAGCAACAGGCCGGCGCCCGTCAGCCAAACGCGCTGGAACAAAAATCTCATCATGTCTCCTTGGTGGATGGCTCCGGCTCGGTCGGCCGGATACGCGGCATCCTAGGAGCCGGGTCATCGAACGTCCAATGCATTGTTGGCTGCATTAGCATGAGTTTCATGCAGACTTCAGGGCGCGAAAAATCATGACGCTGGTGCAGCTCAGGCATCTCATATCGGTGGCGCAGACCGGCTCCTTCAGCCGCTCGGCCGAGGCCATGCATCTGACACAGCCGGCCCTCAGCCGCAGCGTGCGCGCGCTGGAGCAGGAGCTGGGCATACCCTTGTTCGACCGCATCGGCCGCCACAGCGAACTCACAGCCTTCGGCCGCGAGATGCTGGGACGGGCACGCGCCCTGGTGGCTGAAGCCGACGAGCTGCGTGACAGGGGGCGCCAATTGCGCGAGGGTGCGGCCGGCACCGTGCGTGTGGGCCTGGGATCGGGCCCCGGCGCAATATTGATGACGCCGTTCCTGCAGCACATGACCGTGCACCATCCCGGCGTGCGAACCGAGGTGGCGCGCGGCAGCACCGATCTGCTGGTGCACTCGCTACGCGAGCGCCTGCTCGACGCCCTGGTCGTGGACCTGCGCGCGCTGCGGCCCGCACCCGACCTTGCGCTGGACGTCGTGCACGAAATGCGCGCCGCCTTCATGTGCCGCACCGACCATCCACTGGCCCGCCTGCAGCGGGATCTGCGCTTCGAGGATGTGCAGCGCTACCCCGTCGCCTCCACACCATTGAGCGACCAGGTGGCCTGGCTGCTGGTGGAGACCTATGGCGCCACGGCCCACCCGGCGCGGTTCGTCACACTGCAGTGCGAGGAGTTGCCCAGCCTTGTGGACGTTGCGCGCAACAGCGACACCGTGCTGCTGGCCGTGCGCGCCGTCGCCCCGAACCTGGCCGAATTGCCCATGGACCCGCCCATGCGCAGCACCGCCCGCTTCGGGCTGGTCACGCTGCGTCAGCGCAGCGAGGCGCCGACGCTGGCAATCCTGCGAGGGCTGATGGTCGATTTGATGTGCGATGGCCCTCCAGCCGTCGCATAGGCAAGGCCTCTGCCCTGCCCGGCCAGGCTGAGGCCTCTGCAAGGGCCGACAAGGACCACAGGTAGCGCTTCAGCGGCAGTCTTGGGTCGGCCACCAGGGATATGCGAAATCGGCTTGAAACGAAGGCAGTTGTGCTCAAAACAGAAAATGATCATCGATCAGTTTTTGCTGGACATCTTTACCCATTCCAACCAATGAAGAATATCCACCAAAAGAGTAAATTGGATTTTCCAATGACCACATCCCTATACTATTTGCTTGGACTCCACATGACCAAAAAGCCGCAATGGCAACTGACACTGCCGCTGTAAATCTTGCATATCGCTTTTTCATAAAATCACCTTTCTTGGATTTGAAATGATTTCAGGCTTTCATGGCGCACACAGGTTCTGTATGAAAGCGTGCGTCGCAAGCTGCGTGACTTCGCTTTTGCCTGTCATATAGCAGCCATCCTGGCTCAGTGCCGAGGCCGCACTGTTCTCGCCGCCTGCGAGGGTTCCCTGGTCCACGGTGCCGCCCAAGGGGGTCCAGGTGATGGCGTGCGAACTTCCGTCGGCCAGTTCGCTGTGGCCCGCCACCGTTCCGTTGTCACCGATATCCACCACACGTGCATTCACGCCGCCAGGCAGCGGAGGAATATCGCGGATGACACCGGTCTGGCTGTTCCAGTAATAGGGCATGCTGCGGCCGTCTGCCATCTGGTAGTGCCCAATCACCTCGCCGAGGATGTTGAGATCGACGCCGCTGTTTCGCGCGGGCGGGGACGATATGGACAGCACCTGCGGACTGGAGGACGAGTTGAGCCAGACGACGGTGCGTCCACCCTGGGCACCGAAATCGCAGTAGCCCATGATGCGGGTATTGACGACGGTCTTTGCGCGGCAGAAGACGGCATTGAGAGGCAGGTTCAGGGCCGTGGCCATATAGCCGCCCAGGACTGCGGCAGACCAATAGACAGGACGCGGATGCCCGCTGTTGTCGGGACAGTTGCCCACGATGCCCGGCATGTTGCCGCCCACCACGAAATTGTCCACATCGGACGGCACGCAGTTGGTGCTGTTCAGGCCCAGCAGGCCCGCCGGCAGCGCGCGTGCCGTGGTTTCATTGTTGCGCCACATGACAGGGCGGGCCGTGTTGCTGCCGCTCAGGCTGACGCCTGCCACATAGCCGCCCTGGTTGAATGCCGTGGGCATGCTGCGCACATCGAGCGTCAGCGGCTGCAGTGTCTGCACCGTGGCCGGCGTGGCCGCATTCCAGAACACGCCGACGGACACCGAATTGCCGTCCAGGCAGGTGCCCACCACCTGGCCGCTGTTGGTGATGGCCGCCGCGTTGCAGTTGCGCCCCGGCGACAGGCGCACAAGGTCTGCCGCACTGCCCGGCGCCAGCGACACGAAGCCTGCGGACGAGCCGTCGCTCTCTGCACAGGCGCCCACGACATGGCCGCTGTTGTTGATGTCCAGGCCCACGCATTGCGGGCCTGCCGATGTGCCCACGTCCTGCATGGGCAGGGCCTGCGCGGCCGGCAGTGCCAGCAACGCTAGGCACGCAACGGAAAAATTCAAATGCTTTGGCTGAAGGCGCATGAAGGGTTCTCCTGAAAAAGCAAAGAAGTCGTTCATGGAAATCGGGCGCCGAACAGGAAATCCGCATGGGGCTTGGCATATGCGCGCCGGTGCAGACGCTATTTCCGTGATCCGCATCCCGGCCCCACGATAGGCATCGCGGTATGGAGCCGTCCATCCGAGCAGCAATCAAAACAACAAAAACAATCAACAAAATCAAAAGCTTGCAAAAGAATCCCCCATCAATAATTGTCTCATCGGCATCCGGGATTCAGGCCATGCCATAGCGCAGCGCCATATGAATGGGGGCTTTCCATGGCAATCACACACTGCCTGACATCCGACAGCGCATGGCCGAATGGCGCAATTCGCCGCCGCTGGAGTCCGGCAGAACTGCTGGCACTCGAACGCTGGGCCGGCGTCCTGCCCGTGCAGGTGATCTGCCGCCGGCTGGACCGCAGCGAACGCTCCGTTCGCTGCCAGATGCACAGGCGCGGCCTGAGCACCCGGGTCCGCGAAGGCGTCGGGCTGAGGCAGGTCTGCGAGGATCTGCAGCTTTCTGCACGGTCGGTGAGGGCCTTCATCCTCGATGGCCGCCTGCGCCTGCACAGCGCACAGGTGCATGGTGGGGTTATGGCGCAGCTTCATTGGTCCCTGCGCCGCTGGCTGCAGACGGCGCAAAGCCGCTTGTGCCGTGTCAGCCATTTGAGGGTTACCGAGACATCTCTCAGGCGCTTTGCGCGGGAAGCGGATTTCGGCGCATCAGGCAGCCGCACGGACGCGGCATGGCAACACTGGGCATCCGGCTAGGCCCTGAATGTCCAGCAGCGGTTTCGGCCCTTCGCCTACGACTGCCGCGAGCGCCAGCATGCAGACTGGCACGCATGTCCCATGGCAGGCGAGGCAGTCATCTCGACCATCTGTCGGTACTTCAGTCGGTACTTCAGTCGGCACACCTTTCAGCACATCCATCGGCAGCGGAGACCTCCACGGGACCTGGTGCCACAGTCCAAGGAATCAGACAGCATGAAAAACCCACCCACCACCGCCCTCGACGTGATCATCGTCGGTGCCGGCTCGGCCGGACTGTCGGCACTGCGCGAGGTGCGCAAGCACACGGAGCATTTCGCCATCGTCAACGACGGGCCCTGGGGAACGACCTGTGCGCGGGTGGGATGCATGCCGTCCAAGTTGCTGATCGAGGCGGCCAACGCCTTCCATGCACGCCATCACCTCGATACCTTCGGCATACGCGGCGCGAGCGGGCTGCAGCTGGACCTGCCCGCCGTTTTGCGCCGTGTGCGCAAGCTGCGCGACGAGTTCGTGGCAAGCACGATCAAGGCCACGGAGGGCCTGGGCTGGCGGGCCATCGACGGGCGTGCCAGGCTGCTGGCAGCCAATCGGATCGAGGTCAATGGCAAGGTGCTGGCTGCGCGCAAGCTCATCCTCGCTCCGGGCTCCAGCCCCGTGGTGCCGGAGGAATGGAAGCGCTTTGGCAAGCGCATCCTGACCACCGACACCTTGTTCGAACGCAAGACGCTGGGCCCGCGCGTGGCCGTCGTCGGCCTGGGTCCGCTGGGCGTGGAGATTGCACAGGCGCTGGCGCGGCTGGGACTGGAGGTCACCGCACTGGGACGCGGCCCGAAGCTGGCGGGCCTGTCCGACCCGAATGTCACCGACGCATTGCGGCATCTGCTTGAGAAAGAGATGGTGGTGATCACCGACCATGAAGTGCAGTTGAGCAAGGGCCCGGACAGCAGCATCGTCGTGCGTGCAGGCGACACCCGCATCGTCGTGGACCATGTGGTGGCCGCCATGGGTCGGCGCCCGCAGCTCGAAGGCCTGGGCCTGGAGACGCTGGGACTTGAGCTGGACGAGCATGGGCAGCCGCCCGTGAGCCGCGAGACACTGCAGGTCGGCGAGCTGCCGCTGTTCCTCGCGGGCGATGCCAATGGCGACCGCCCCTTGTTGCATGAGGCCGTGGACGAAGGCCATATCGCGGGCACCAACGCCATGGCAGAGAACGTGGCCTGCTTCGAGCGGCGCACGCCGCTGTCCATTGTCTTCAGCTCGCCCAACGCGGCCGTCGTGGGCCAGCCCATGAAGGCGCTGCTGGGCCAGGACTTCGTGGTGGGCCGCGTGGATTTCGCGCACCAGGGGCGTGCACGCGCTGCGCAGCGCAACGCGGGCCTGCTTCATGTCTATGCGGACACGGCCAGCGGCCGGCTGCTGGGCGCGGAAATGTGCGCACCGGGCGGCGAGCATCTGGCCCATCTGCTGGCCCTGGCCGTGCAGCAGCAACTGACCGTGCACGAGTTGCTGCGTGCGCCCATCTATCACCCCGTGCTGGAAGAGGGCCTGCGCACCGCCTTGCGCGATGCGGTGCGCCAGCTGCCCCAGCAGCCGCCCTCCGACCTGAGCAACTGCGATTCTTTGCCCATGGACGATTGATCGCGCGCGGCCCAGGGCCGCACGCGGATCAATCCTGGGGCGCGCTCTGCGGTGCGCTTACTTCCGACAGCGTCCACCCGCCATTGCCATCGACCGCCAGCGCGTGGGTATGGAAACCCGCCAGCGTGCTGCGGTGGCCCACGCTCACCAGCATGGTCGAGCGCATCTGCTCGCGCAGCAGCGTGTACAGCGCATGCTCCAGGCCCTCGTCCATGGCCGAGGTTGATTCATCGAGAAAGACGATGGCGGGCCGGTTGAACAGCACGCGCGCAAAGGCCAGGCGCTGCTGCTCGCCAATCGACAGGATGCGGGACCAATCCTGGTTGACATCCAGCTTGTCGGCCAGATGGGCCAGGCTGACCTGGCGCAGCGCCTGCTGCAGCCGCTCGTCGTCCTGCGGCGAGGCATCGGCGGGATAGGCAATGGCCGTGCGCAGGTCACCCAGTGGCAGATACGGACGCTGAGACAGGAACAGCGCCTGGTGGCCGCCCGGGCGGCCCACCGTGCCCTGGGCATGCGGCCACAGGCCGGCAATGGACCGCAGCAAGGTGGTCTTGCCGCTGCCCGAAGGTCCCTTGATCAGCAGCGCCTGGCAGGGAATGAGCTTGAGTTGCAGGCCGCTGAGCAGGTGGTGGCCGTCCGGGCGGCTGACCTGCAGGTCCTCGATGTCCAGGGCGCCGGGCTGCTCTCTGTGGACGACCTGGGGCAGTTCGCGGGTCTGCGCATTGGCATCCAGAAAGCCGCACAGGCGATCAAGCGCAGCGCGGTACTGGGCGAAAGTGTCGTAGGAGGTTCGGAAGAAGGACAGCGCATCCTGCACCTGCCCGAAGGCCTGCGAGGTCTGCATCACATCACCGAGCTTGATGGCACCGCTGAAAAAGCGCGGCGCCTGCAGCAGAAAGGGAAAGACCACGGCCACTTGGTTGACGGTGAGGTTGAAGCCGTCGAACTTCAGGCTGCGGTATACCAGCGCCCAGACATTGGCGATCAACGCCGAAAAGCGCGTCAAAAGCGTGTTGCGCTCGATGGCCGCGCCCTGGTAGAAGGCGATGTTCTCCGCATATTCGCGCACGCGCACCAGGGCGTAGCGGAAGTTGGCGGTCAGCCTCTCGTTCAGGAAGTTCAGCCGGATCAGCGGCTGGCCCAGGCGAAAGGCGATCAGCGTGGCGACGATCACATAGAGGTAGACCGCGAACACCATGGCCCGCGGAACCTCCACGCCCGCCACGGCAATCGGGGCAGACAGCCCCCAGAGAATGCCCGTGAACGCCACCAGCGAGACCACGGCGCTGACGGCACCCAGCGCCAGGGTCAGCGAGTTCGAGACAAAGGTGTTCACATCCAGCTCGATGCGCTGGTCGGGGTTGTCCACCGGCTCGTCCAGGAAGTGGCTGCGATAGTAGGCATCGCCGCGCATCCAGTCGGTGGTCACGCGCTCGTTGAGCCACACCCGCCAGCGGATGCGAAACGCCTGGTTCACATAGAAATTGAACAGCTCGCGCAGGATGTGGACCGTGGCCAGCACCGCAAAGATACCCAGGAAGCGCCAAAAGCCCTTCTGGTCCAGTTCCTGCAGCGCGCTGTAGAAGCCGTTGTACCAGTAGGAAAACAGCACGTTCATGCGCACCGAGACCAGGGCCAGCACCAGCAGCAGCGTGAACACCAGCAGCGGCCACCAGCTGTTTCTGGGGTGCAGGAACGGGCCGGCCAGCTGCCAGAACTGCCGACCCCAGCGGGTGAATCGAACCACCAGCAGCGCCACGGCCGCGAAAGCCACGACGGTGATCACTGAGGCCGCCGCCAGCCAGACCAGGCTTTCCTGCAGCGCCTTGCTCCAATCCATGTCCATGTCGGAGATCCTCGGGTTGTGTGGGTGGAGAGAATCTACTCCTGTTCAGACAGGCCGGCGGGCAGGCCTGGGCGCATGCCGGCAGCAAGCCATCTGCGCTTGCAATGCCCCCATCGCCGTTGCCGATGGGGCCGCTGCCGACAAGGCCGCTGCGCAGGATTAACATTCCGTGCGTGCCGCCCCGGCGGCACGCACGAAGACAGGACCGGCCCGCGCGGTTCCCCCACGACAACAGCGATGCCCTCCCGGGGCCCTGCCCGGGCGGCTCAGACACAAGCCAGAACATGCCCGCATCGCCGCCCCAGGCCCACCCGCCACACGACCCCGCCGATGTGCCGGCCCGGCGCCCCGCCCCCGCCAATCTGCGCGATCTGTTCTGGTCCTTCACCTGGCTGGCCCTGCAGGGCTTTGGCGGTGTGCTGGCCGTGGTACAGCGCGAGCTGGTCGAGAAAAAGCGCTGGCTGACCAATGAAGAGTTTGTGGAGGACTGGGCCGTGGCCCAGATCATGCCCGGCCCCAATGTGGTCAACCTGTCCATCACCATTGGCGAGCGCTACTTCGGCTGGCGCGGTGCCGTGGTGGCCGTGTGCGGCATGCTGTGCTTTCCCATGCTGCTGGTGCTGACGCTGACCGTGATCTATTCCCAGCTGGCCGACCACCCCGCCGTGGCCGGCGCGCTGCGCGGCATGGGCGCCGTCGCAGCCGGCCTGGTGGCGGGCATGGGCCTGAAGCTGGCCAGCACGCTGAGCCGCCACCCGCTGGGGCGCTGGTGCAGCGCGGGGCTGGCGCTGGCCTCGTTCATTGCCATGGCGGTGATGCGCATTCCGCTGGCCTGGGTGCTGCTGGTGGTCGGCGGCGCGGGCTGCGTGCTGACCTGGAGAAAGCTCACGCCATGAATGCTGCCCACCAGATTGCACTGAGCCTGCAGCCCGCCGACTGGTTGCAGTTGCTGCTGTATTTCCTGACGCTGTCGCTGATGGCCGTGGGCGGGGCCATTGCCACGGCGCCCGACATGCACCGTTTTCTGGTCGATGGCCATGGCTGGCTCAGCGAGGCGCAATTCAGCTCCTCCATCGCCATTGCCCAGGCGGCGCCCGGGCCCAATGTGCTGTTCATCGCCCTGCTGGGATGGAACCTGGGCCTGAACGCAGGCGGAGGCACGGGCCTGCTGGCCTGGGCCTTTGGAGCACTGGGGGTGACCATCTGCATGATCGGCATCCTCTTGCCCAGTTCGCTGCTGGCCTGGCAGGCATCGCGCTGGGGCCAGCGCAACAGGAACCGGCGCGGCGTGCGGGCCTTCAAGCAGGGCATGGGCCCTCTGGTCATCGGCCTGCTGCTGGCCACGGGCTGGCTGCTGGGCACGGGCAGCGGCCGCCCCGCCCAGGATTGGCGCCTGTGGCTGCTGACCCTGGTCTGCGCCCTGCTGGTCTGGCGCACGCGCATCCGCCTGCTGTGGCTGCTGGGCGCCGGCGCGGCGCTGGGAGCGCTGGGCTGGATCTGAGCGGATGCGCGAGAGGGAGGGGACTGCCCCGGTTGTGCATCAAAAGGAGCCGCCATGGCGCAAGCCCCTTCCCTCCCCTCCTGGGCCGCGTCGGGCGGCCTGCCCCCCGCCTTCAGTCGCCCAGCAGCAGCGGCAGCACCTGTGCCGACGGGCCGCGCAGGCATTGGTGGGCCGCGTCATCCAGCTCGGACGGTGCGGGATTGATCACGGCCACATGTGCGCCCGCCCTGCGTGCGATTCGCGCCAGCCCTGCAGCCGGGTACACGGCGCCCGATGTGCCCACCACCAGCAGCACATCGCAGTGCTGCACCGCCGCCTCCGCGGCCTGCCACACGCCCATGGGCAGGGACTCGCCGAACCAGACCACGCCCGGGCGCACCAGGTTGCCGCAGACGGCGCACTGCGGCGGCTCGCCCGGCTTCACCTGGGCCAGATCGCAGCATGCGCGCGGCCTTTCCAGCCATCGGTCCCGCATCAGCTCACCATGCAGGCACAGCACGCCGGGGCTGCCTGCGCGCTGGTGCAGGCCATCGACGTTCTGCGTGACCAGCGTCATGCGGCCCGGGTGGCGCAAGGCCCATTGCGCCAGCGCATGGTGGCCGGCGTTGGGCTGCACCGCAGCCACGGCTTCGCGCCGGTGCGCATACCACTGCCAGACGCGCTGCGGATGCGCGCGAAAGCCTGCCTCGCTGGCCATGTCCTGCGGGTTGAACTGTGCCCAGTAGCTGTTCTTGTCGTCGCGAAAGGTGGGTACGCCGGATTCGGCGCTGACGCCTGCGCCCGTGAGCACCGCGATATGGGCTGCACGCGCGATGCGGTCGCGCAGCTCGCCCTGGCCGGCCAGTTCAGGCTCGGCGGGGGAAGGCGAGGAAAGGGAATGTTCGTCGGGCATCGGGGCGGCGATGGAAAAAAGGCAGGCCATTGTGAGGCAGTGTCGCCCCGCCACGCATCAAATGCCTTTTTCCACCATCTCCAGCAGGCGCAGCGCCAGCGCGCGCCGCTGCTCGGCGGTGGCGTGGCGCAGCGGCCCGTCTATCACCAGCAAGGCCATGCCGTGCACCGCGGACCAGGCCAGGAACTCGGCCTGGGGCCGGCGCTCGGCAGGCAGCACGCCGGCCTCGGCCATGCTGTCCAGCGCATAGCCCAGCAGCTCGAACGGGTTCAGTCCCATGGCCGCTGCACGCGTGGTGTCGGGCGGCAGGTCCACGTCGTACTCGACCGAAGCAAAGGCCGTGCGAAACCAGCCGGTCTCCGTCTGGGCAAAGCCCAGATAGCCGCGCCCCACGGCAGCCAGCAGCGCGCGTGAGCGCTGCAGCACATCGGGCAGGGTGCGCGCCTGGGCCATTTCGGCCTCGATGGCTGCGGCCAGTGCGCCCAGGGCCGCGGCGCGCACGGCATCAAACAGCGCCTGGCGGTTGGCAAAGTGACGATAGGCTGCATTGGGCGCCACGCCCGCCCGGCGCGTGGCCTCGCGCAGCACGATCGCCTGGGGACCGCCTTCACGCGCCAGCGCCAGGCCAGCCTCGACCAGGGCCTGGCGCAGGTCGCCGTGGTGATATGACTCACGCCTGACACGTCGCTGCGTCACTGTTTTGCTTCCTTTTTTCTGCGTGGCCACATCACCCGAGAGGGAAGGCAGCCCTGCCCCGCCGATTTACAGCTTGACACCGAAGCTGACAGCGCTTGATGTGGACAGCGTCCATTTTAGTCCCTAGCATATGTGAACGGCGTACACACGCCGGGCAGAAATCGATAAAAAGCCGGCATCGAACGGCATGAAACGGTTATCACCGTCACCAAGGAGACAAGCATGGCTTTGCACACCGGCCGCATACAGCCCTGCCTCTGGTTCGACAACCAGGGCGAGCAGGCGGCGCGCTTCTATACCGAAGTCTTTCCCGATTCCCGCATCACGGCCATTGCGCGCTACGGCGAAGCAGGCCACGACATCCACGGCAGGCCGGCGGGCAGCGTGATGACGGTGCAATTCGAGCTGGAAGGCCAGCCCTTTCTGGCGCTCAACGGCGGCCCCATGTTCCGCTTCAACGAGGCCGTCTCGCTGATGGTCAGTTGCGATACACAGGACGAGATAGACCACTACTGGGGCGCCCTGTCCGAGGGCGGCGACCCGGCGGCGCGTCAATGCGGCTGGCTCAAGGACCGCCATGGCCTGTCGTGGCAAATCGTTCCGTCCCAGATGGCGAGCTGGATGGGAGGCCCCGACATGGCCGCCGCCCAGCGCGTGATGCAGGCCCTGCTGGGCATGCAAAAGCTGGAGATTGCCGCTCTTGAGCGCGCGCATGACGGCGGCTGAAACCTCCTGGCCCCCTCCTCCCGTCGTCCCGTCCTCCCGTTCCTCCACTCCCCTCGCCACCGTCCCTCCCAGGAGCGTTCCATGCAATTCATCCCCTATCTGAACTTCAACGGCAACTGCGCCGAGGCCTTCGCCTTCTACGCCAGGCTGTTCGGCGGCACCATCGTGCACCAGAGCACCTTTGGCGAGACGCCGGGCATGGAGCAGATGCCCGAGGCCGACAAGCGCCTGATCATGCATGCCCACCTGCAGATCAAGGACCAGGCGCTGATGGCCTCGGACGCCACCGACAACTGCGGTGGCGGCGGCTACCAGCAGGCCCAGGGCATGTGGATCTCGATCGGCGTGGACGACGCCACCGAAGGCGGCCGCATCTTCAACGCGCTGGCCGAAGGCGGCAAGGTGACCATGCCCTTCCAGGCCACGTTCTGGTCGCCGGGCTTTGGCATGGTGACGGACCGCTTCAACACACCCTGGATGGTCAACGTCAAGGGCGAGGCCTGAACAAGGCCGGCCGACACATTGCCTCTGTCACCCACGAAGGAGTCCTCATGAACGCCAATCCCGTCGTCTGGTTCGAGATCCATGTGCAGGACATGGCGCGTGCGCGCCGGTTCTATGAAACCGTCTTCCAGGGCAAGCTGGAGCACCTGCCCGCGCCCGATGGCTCCGACAGCCAGGAGATGCTGTCCTTTCCGATGGACATGACAGGCCCCGGCGCGGGCGGAATGCTGGTGCGGATGGACGACGCACCTTCCGGCGGCGGCGGCACGCTGGTCTATTTCGGCTGCGAGGACTGCGCCATAGAACAGGGCCGCGTCGAGGCCGCAGGCGGGCGCATCGAGCAGGCCAAATTCTCCATCGGCCCCCACGGCCACTGCGCCGTCGTGGTGGACACCGAGGGCAACCGCATCGGCCTGCACTCCATGCAATGAGGAGCACCATGACAGCACAAGACCTTCCCGAACACGCCAACGACCTGGTGCTCACGCGCCTGTTCGACATCCCCGCCGACAGGCTCTACCGCTGCTGGACCGAGCCGGCGCTGATCCAGCAATGGTTTGCACCCAGCCCCTGGAGCGTGGCCCGGGTGGACAACGACGTGCGGCCCGGCGGCCACAGCCTCATCGTCATGCGCAGCCCCGAAGGCCAGGAGATGCCCGGCAGCGGTGTCTACCTGGAAGTCATTCCCAACCGGCGCCTGGTCTTCACCGACGCCTTCACCCAAGGCTGGGTGCCAGCCGACAAGCCCTTCATGACGGGCATCGTCACCTTCGACCCCGAAGGCAGCCAGACCCGCTATACCGCCCGGGTGCGCCATTGGAATGCCGCCGACCGCGCCCAGCACGAGGCCATGGGCTTTCACAGCGGCTGGGGCCAGTGCGCAGACCAGTTGGCGGAACTCGCAGCCCGGCTCTGACGCCGGTTTTCACCAGGAGAGCACCATGCACTACATCGACGGATTCGTACTGCCCGTTCCCCGGGCCAACCTGCAGGCCTACCGCGAGGTGGCCGAGGCCGCAGGCAAGGTCTGGATGGAATACGGCGCGCTGCAGTACTGGGAATGCGCGGGCGACGACGTGCCCATGGGCAAGCTGACCTCGTTTCCCCAGGCCGTGCAGCTCAAGGAAGGCGAGATCGTGTTCTTTTCATGGATCGTCTATGCCTCGCGCGCGGAGCGCGACCGCATCAATGCCGCCGTCATGAAGGATCCGCGCATTGCCTCCATGGACCCGGCCACCATGCCCTTCGACGCCAAGCGCATGTTCTGGGGCGGCTTCGAGAGCGTGGTGGAGCTGGGCGCCGGCGGCGCGCCAGCCTAGATCTGGTCGGCCGGGACGGCGGATACGGCAGGCGTGGTGCCCAGTCCGCGCTGGCGCAGCGCCTCGTACAGGCACACGCCGCTGGCCACGGACACATTGAGGCTGGAGACGGCGCCCATCATGGGAATGCCGATCAGCTCGTCGCAGGTCTTGCGCGTGAGCTGGCGCATGCCGTCGCCTTCTGCGCCCAGCACCAGGGCCGTGGGGCCCTTGAGGTCCACCTCGTACAGGGTCTTGGGCGCATCGTCGCTGGTGCCGATGATCCAGATGTCGCGCTCCTTGAGCTCGTTGAGCGTGCGCGCCAGGTTGGTGACCATGAAATAGGGCACGGTCTCGGCCGCGCCGCTGGCCACCTTGGCCACGGTGGCGTTCACGCCCACCGCATGGTCCTTGGGCGCAATCACCGCATGGGCGCCTGCGCCATCGGCCACGCGCAGGCAGGCCCCCAGGTTGTGCGGATCGGTCACGCCGTCCAGCACCAGCAGCAGCGGGTTGCTGACGCCATCGGCCTCCAGCTGCTCCAGCAGTTCATCCAGCGAATGCACCTGGGCCACCGCCTCCACGCGCGCGGCCACGCCCTGGTGGCCGTGGCTTCCGGCGAGCTTGGCCAGGCGTTCGCCGTCTGCCTCGATCAGCCGGACGCCGGCCGACTTGGCGCGGTCGAGGAACTGGCGCATGCGCGCATCACGGCGCGTGGCCTCGTAGTAGACCTCGATGATGGATTGGGGCGCGGTCTTCATGCGCACGCCGACGGCGTGGAAGCCGAAGAGAACTTTGGGGGACGACATGGGGCGCGATTATCCCGCCAATTGGGCGCAGCCCCGGCACCCGCCGGACGAAGCCCGTCTGCACGCAACGGCTCCTGTGGTTTTTACGTAGCCGCTACACTGCGCGGGTTGGCCGCTTTCCAGCGGGCCCCTCTCATTGCGGCATGCACCGAAGCCACGGGCATGCCGCTTTGCATTTTTCATCGCCCTGTTTTTCCATTTCTTTCTCAACCATCATGCTCAAAGCCTTTCTTGCCTGGCTTGCCCGCACCAGCCTGGTGGGCCAGATCGCCATCAGTCTGGTCGCCGGCGGCCTGTTGGCCTGGCTCTGGCCCGAGGCCGCCCAGTCCGTATCCCTGCTGGGGACGCTGTTCATCTCCGCCCTCAAGGCCGTTGCCCCTGTCCTGGTGCTGCTGCTGGTGGTCTCGGCCACCAGCAACCACCGGCCCGGCCACGCCACGCAGATACGGCCCATCCTGTGGCTGTATGTGCTGGGCACCTTTGCCGCGGCCGTGGTGGCCGTGGTGGCCAGCATGGCCTTCCCGTCCACCATCCAGTTCAAGGACGCCGCCCCCGCCCAGGGCGCGCCTGGGCGCATTGGCGAAGTGCTGATGGCCCTGGTGCAAAGCGCCTTCGACAACCCGGTACGCGCGCTGATGAATGCCAACTACATCGGCATCCTTGCCTGGGCAGTGGCCATGGGCCTGGCCCTGCGCCACGCCTCTGAGACCACGCGCGCCGTGATGCATGACCTGGGCCAGGCCATCACCCGCGTGATCCAGGGCGTGATCCGCCTGGCGCCGCTGGGCATCTTCGGCCTGGTGGCGGGCACCTTTGCCCAGTCGGGCCTGGAAAAGCTGCTGGACTATGCCCACCTGCTGGCCGTGCTGCTGGGCTGCATGCTCTTCGTGGCCCTGGTGGTCAATCCGTTCATCGTCTGGACGCAGACGCGCCGCAATCCCTATCCCCTGGTGCTGACCTGCCTGCGCGAGAGCGCGGTCACGGCCTTCTTCACGCGCAGCTCGGCCGCCAACATCCCGGTGAACCTGGCGCTGGCCAAGCGCCTGGGCCTGGATGAGGACACCTACAGCGTCTCCATCCCGCTGGGCGCCACCATCAACATGGCCGGCGCCGCCGTCACCATCAGCGTGCTCTCGCTGGCTGCGGCCCATACCCTGGGCATCCAGGCCGATCTGCTGACCGCCATCTTGCTGTGCGTGGTGTCCGCGGTGTGCGCCTGCGGCGCCTCGGGCGTGGCCGGTGGCTCGCTGCTGCTGATTCCGCTGGCCTGCAGCCTGTTCGGCATCTCCAACGATCTGGCCATGCAGGTGGTGGGCGTGGGCTTTGTGATCGGCGTGATCCAGGACTCGGCCGAAACCGCACTCAACTCCTCCACGGACGTGATCTTCACGGCCGCGGCCTGCGAGGCGGCCGGGCGGCGCGAAGCTGTCGCCGCCTGAGATCAAGCCGCCAGCGCCTGCCCCTCTTCGATGCTGGCGACGCGGCCGGCCTCGATGGTCACGCGCCGCTCGCAGCGCGCGGCGATGGCTCGGTCATGCGTGACCATGACCAACGTGGTGCCGCGCTCACGGTTGAGCGCGAACATCAGCTCCATGATGGTTTCGCCGGTCGCAAAGTCCAGGCTGCCCGTGGGCTCGTCGGCCAGCAGCACGGCGGGCTCGACCACGAAGGCGCGGGCCAGCGCCACACGCTGCTGCTCACCGCCCGACAGCAGCTTGGGATAGTGGCCCAGGCGCTGGCCCAGCCCCACGCGCTCCAGCATTTCGGTGGCGCGGCGGCGGGCGTCGCGGCTGCCGGCCAGCTCCAGCGGCAGCATCACGTTCTCCAGCGCCGTCAGATTGCCCAGCAGCTGGAAGCTCTGGAAGACAAAGCCCAGCTTCTGCGCACGCACGGCAGCGCGCGCATCCTCGTCCAGCGCAAACATGTCCTGGCCCTGCAGCCGCACCGTGCCGCGCGTGGGCGTATCCAGGCCTGCGAGTATGGACAGCAGCGTGCTCTTGCCCGAGCCCGAGGCACCGACGATGGCCACGGTTTCCCTTGCCGCGAAGCGCAGATCGATATCCCTCAGAATATCCAGTGTTCCGGTCGAATCGCTGACCGACTTGAAGACATGCTCGACTTCGATCAGGGGCTGGGCAGTGCTTTGTGACATGGAGGATGGGAAGACGATGCAAGACAAGCTGCGCGCAATGCGCCGACGCCGCCACTTTATCTCGGCCGGCTTGGCCTTCGGTCTGCTGGGTACTTGGACGGCCATGCCCGCCCAGGCTGCAGACGCCGGCCCGTTGCTGGTACTGGGCGATTCGCTGAGTGCCGAGTACGGTCTGGCCCGCGGAACGGGCTGGGTGGCGCTGCTGCAAAAGCGCCTGCAGGAGAGCCAGAAAAATGTGCCGCTGGTCAACGCCAGCGTGAGCGGCGAGACCACCTCGGGCGGCCGCTCGCGCCTGCCGGCCCTGCTCAAGCAGCACAAGCCGTCGGTGGTGGTGATCGAATTGGGAGGCAACGATGCGCTGCGCGGCCTGCCGCTGCAAAGCACGCAGGGCAATCTGGACGCCATGGTACGCGCGGCCCGTGATGCCGGGGCCAAGGTGCTGCTGGTGGGCATGCAGGTGCCTCCCAACTACGGCAGCGGCTATACGCGACAGTTCGAGCAATTGTTCTCCAAGGTGGCGCAGGAGCAGAAGGTACCGCTCGTGCCCTTCCTGCTGGCCGGTATAGGCGATGCGGCCGACTCGGCCCAGTGGTTCCAGGCTGACCGCATCCACCCCACGGCCAAGGCCCAGCCGCGCATGCTGGACAACGTCTGGCCACAGCTCAGCAAACTGCTGCCCTGAGCACAGGGCAGCCAGGCTGTCAGCTGCTGCGGCCTTCCTCGCCGGAATGCGCCGCTGCGGGGGATGCCTGGTCTTCACCCGCCATACCGCCGCCCTCATGGTCGTCGGGTTTTCTTTCGGCCTTGGCCTTCTCCTTTTCAAGCTTCTTCTGCTTCTTGGCCAGTTCGCGCTGGCGTTTTTCATAGGCGTAGTTGGGTGTCGCCACAGGTGGACTCCTCTGTTGTTGCAAGCCCCACTGTAGCCGCAAGACGGGGCCCGGCCGTAAAACCTCAGGATAGGGGGGACGCAGGGTCGGCAGATTCACCCACGCTGCAGCGGTAAGCATGCCAACTGGCGCAGCCCAGCAAAGGCCCCACCAGCAGCAGGCCCACGCCGTGCCACCACAGCGCAGCAGCCACCAGCACGGTGATGATCGCGGCCCATTGCAGCATGACGGCCAGGTTGAGGCCGACCACGCGCATGCTGGTGATGCAGGCCGTCAGCGCATCGCTGCCCCGGTCCAGCATGGCCGGCAGCGCCACCACCATGCTGGCGAACACCAGGGCCGCGAAGGCGCCGCCGACCAGCACGTAGATCGCCAGGAACTCCCAATTCTCCGGCCGTGTCACGGCCTGCAGCATGCCGGCCGTGGTGGGCATGCCGGTATCGAAGAACACGGCAAACACCACCATGGAGGCGCGCGCCCAGAGCATCTCCAGCACCAGCAGCACCATGACCAGCATGCCCATGCTGCCCATCTGCGTGTCCCAGCAGGTCAGCGAGCTGCTCAGTTGGGTCGGCAAGCCCCGCTCCAGCCTGCGGCTGGTGTCGTACAGGCCCATGGCCAGGAAGGGGCCGATGAGCAGACAGCCGCTGGCCATGGCCATGCTGTATTCAGGGCTGGCACGGAACACCCAGCCGATGAGCAGGGCCATGGCCCAGAAGCAAAGGCCATAGAACAGCGCAACGCCCGGCGCCCGCCGCAGATCGCGCCAGCCCAGCGCCAGCCAGCGCCAGGGATCGGCCATGCGCAGCGGTTGCACCTGCAGCGCGCCAGCCGGGTGGTCGGAAGCTTTCTCGGGAGCGGGGGATGCCTGCATGCCTGGACCTCCTGGATCAGCGAGCCCCAAGTTAGCGCAGCCATGGCCGCGCTGCCATGGCGGAAACTACCGAGGGCCCCCGCCCAGACCGCGCAGGCCCGCACCCCGGTCCGCCCTCAGGCCTGCACCAGCTTGCCCGGCTGGCCGGGCAGCACCTTCCAGGCCGCGTCCCGCACGGTCTGGTACTGGCGGCTGAACACCGTATCCACATAGATCCATTCGGCCTGGCAGGCCTGGGGGGTTGCCGTGACGATCATGTAGCCGCGGCGGGAGGTATCGCAGTACTTGAGCGTGTTGATGAACTGCAGCAGCGC
The DNA here is from genome assembly GCF_043104845.1 of Delftia sp. WSY_7. Lineage (NCBI taxonomy): Bacteria > Pseudomonadati > Pseudomonadota > Betaproteobacteria > Burkholderiales > Comamonadaceae > Delftia > Delftia sp. WSY_7. Next base: position 44,470 of record NZ_JBICLB010000014.1, read on the forward strand.
GCCACGCAACTGGGCCGGATCCTGGCCGGGCAGGTAGTCCTCGAAGCCGGGCGAGCTGACGGACGAGGTGGCGAACTCCACGCCCACGCCCTGCCCGCTGCGGTCGCGCAGCTCGCTGGCCCAGGCGTTGTGGGTGTCACCGGCCAGCACGACCAGGTTCTTGCCCAGGCTGCGCGCCGTGGCCAGCACGGTCTCGCGAGCCACGGCGTAGCCGTCCCAGGCATCGAGGTTGTAGGGAATGCTGGGCTGGGCCAGGATGGCCTTTTCCGCCGCCGTCAGGCTGGCCGGGTTGGCCTGGGCCTTGGCCAGCAGCGCCGCGTAGGCCGGCAGCGAGACACCGCTGCCGGGGCTGAGGATGTCCATCAGCAAGGGCGCCGGCAGCTCCATGCGCCCCATCAGCACCTGCTGGCCCAGCACCTGCCAGGTGGCCTGCGAGGCCGCCATCTGCTGGCCAAGCCACTGGGTCTGCGTGGCGCCCATGAGCTGGCGTGCGGGATTGGCCATGTCGGAGGAAAAGCGCGCCGCGTCCAGCCCCTGTGCCGTGAAATAGTCGGCGTAGTCGAGCTGTTCGTCACGGCCGATGACGCGCGTGTCCAGCATGTGCAGCGCCAGCAGGTCGCCGAAGGCGAAGCTGCGGTAGATGATCTCGGGCTGTGCGTTGCGCGTGGGCATCCACTCGTGATAGGCCTTGAGCGCGGCCACCTTGCGCAGCTCGAAGTCGCCTTCGGTGGCCGGCTGGTGGTTCTCGGCGCCGTGCATCCAGGTGTCATTGGAGACTTCGTGGTCGTCCCAGACCGCAATCATGGGCGCTGCCGCATGCAGGGCCTGCAGGTCGGCATCGCTCTTGTACTGGGCATGGCGCTGGCGGTAGTCGGCCAGGCTGACGATTTCGTTGGCCGGCAGGCTCTGGCGCTGCATGGCTTCGGCCTTGCCGTTGGCATAGCCGCCGCGCGCATATTCGTAGATGTAGTCGCCCAGATGCACGGTGGCGTCCAGGTCGCCCTGGCGCGCCGCATGCGCGTAGACATTGAAGTAGCCGGCCGGGTAGTTGGCGCAGGAAAACACGGCCAGCTTGACCTGCTGCACGGCGCCCACGGGCAGGGTTCGCGTGCGGCCCGTGGCGCTGGTCATGCCCTGGCAGCGAAAGCGGTAGTGGTAGCGCGTGGCGGGCCTGAGGCCCGTGGCATCGGCCTTGAAGGTGAAGTCCTGGGTGGCGCGCGCCATGGCCTTGCCCGAAGTCACGAGGGTCTTGAAGTCGGCGTCCGATGCCACTTCCCACTCCACCTCGATGTCGCTGGAATGGCCCTGCGGCGGCGTCACGCGGGTCCAGAGGATGACGCGGTCACTCAACGGGTCGCCGCTGGCCACGCCGTGGCGGAACTCGACGGGAATGCGGCTGTCGCCATCCGACCCGCCGCAGCCAGCCAGTGGCAGCGCCAGGGCCGAGGCGCCCATGCCGCGCACGAAATGGCGGCGGCTGGCCACGAGGCCGGATTCGCGGGAGCCGGCTTTCGCCTGCTGCAGGATGTTGGTGATGCTCTCTTTGTGCTTCATGCTGGACCGGGGCCCGAAGGCCTCCGTGGGGTGGTATGAAGCCAGCGAGCATCGGCGGCGCAGGTGACAGGCAGATGTCACCGGCGCCTGGCGCTCAACTATGCAAACGCGGCGGCCAGGGCCTGCTCCAGGTCGGCACGCAGGTCCTGCACCGCCTCCAGGCCGATGGCAAAGCGCACCACGGTGCCGCTGCGCAGCTGGGGCGTGGGGCAGCTGCGCATGGACGACAGCTCATAGGGCACGACCAGGCTGATGGGACCGCCCCAGCTGTAGCCGATCTTGAACAGGCGCAGGCTGTCGCAGAAGCGGTCCACGGCCTGCTGGCCGTGGCGCGGATCGATGACCACGCTGAACAGGCCGGCGGCCACGCCCTCGCCGCCTGCGGCTGCGCCACACAGCGCCTTCCAGTTCTCGTGGCCCGGAGCGCCTTCCAGCGCCGGGTGCAGCACCTGGGCCACGGCCGGCTGCTGCTGCAGCCAGCGCGCCAGCTCGCGCGCGGCGCGGTCCTGGGCGTGGTAGCGCAGCGCGATGCTGGGCAGGGAGCGCAGCACGGCCTCGGTGTCGTTGCCGCCCACGCCCAGGCCCAGGCGCATGTGCGCCAGCTTGATGCGCATGTGCAGCGCCTGGTCGCGCGTGATGATGCTGCCCATGAGCACGTCGCCACCGCCGCTGGGGTACTTGGTCAGCGCATGCACGGTGGCATCCACGCCCAGGCTGTGCGTTCCATCGGCCAGCAGATCGAAGGGGTTGAAGGCCAGGCCCGCGCCCCAGGTGTTGTCCAGCACGGTGGTGATGCCCCGCTCGCGGCACAGGCGCACCATGGCGATGAGGTCAGGGAACTCCATGGTCACCGAGCCCGGCGCCTCCAGCCAGACCAAACGCGTCTTGGGCGTGATTTTGGCTTCGAGGTCGGCAACATCCATGGCGTCATAGCACTGGTGGCGCACGCCGAAATGGGCCAGCTCGCCCTCGCTCAGGGTCTTGTTGGGACCGTAGGCGTTGTCGGGCAGCAGCATCTCGTCGCCGGTGCGCAGCAGGGCCAGGGAGGTGGTCGCAATCGCAGCCAGGCCGCTGGGTACCAGCAGGCACTGCAGGCCGCCTTCCAGCGCGCTCAGGCGCTCTTCCAGCAAGAAGGTGGTGGGCGTGCCGTGCAGGCCGTAGGTATAGCTGCTCTTGTCCAGCCACTGGCGCCGGCGCATGGCCGCCACGTTCTCGAAGATCACCGTCGAGGCCTTGTGCACGGGCGGCTGCGGCGCAACAAAGCCTTCGGGCGGCTGGTAGGGATGGTGGATGAGATGGGTGCTGATCTGCAGGTCGGGTGTGCTCATGCAGCGCATCTTATGCGCTGGGCCACGGCGTTCAGGCATAAAAAAACCAGGCGGACGAAGCGCCTGGTTTTCATTGGGGGAGCAAAGCCGGTGGCTGCGATCAGCTGGCCTTGATCTCCAGCATGTTGCTGACGTTGTTCACGCCCTTGACGGACTTGGCAATGTCGCCTGCGCGCATCTTGAGTGCTTCGCTGGGGACCGAGCCGGTCAGCGTCACGGCGCCTGCCTTGGTGTCCACGTCGATCTTGAGGGCGGAGATATCGGGCTCCTTGATCAGGTCGGCCTTGATCTGGGCGGTGATGCCGGCGTCGTCGAGTGCGGCGCCTGCCTGGCTCATGGCGTTGTTGGTGGCCGCTTCGGCCTTGGCAGCACCTTCCTCGATCTTGGTGCCGGCGCTGCTCATGGCGTTGTCGATCTTCTGGCCGGCGCTCTGCGCGGCCTGCTGGGACTGCTGAACCGCAGAGTCGAGCTTCTGGCCCGCAGTGTCTTCGGTCTTGCCGCAGGCGGCAAGGCCGAAGGCCAGGGCAGACACGGCGAGGATCTGGCAGCAGCGTTGGGTGATGAAAGTCATGCGGTTACTCCTTGAATAGTTGTGAGGCGGTCAACACAGGCCTCGACTTTATTGAGGGCCCTGGGACAAACCCATACGACGCCGACGCAAGCGCCTGTAGGACAAGCCCGAACATCCCGGCACCATCCAGTTAGCATGACAATAGCGGCCATGCATTCCCTGGCGCGCTGGTTTCCCTTCCTGGCATGGCCCAAACCTTCGGCAGCCGTGCTGCGCGGGGAGTTCTGGGCAGGTCTCACCGTTGGTCTGATGCTTCTGCCCCAGGGCGTGGCCTATGCCGCCCTTGCGGGCATGCCGCTGATCACGGGCATTTACGCATCCATCGTTCCGGCCCTGGTGGCCGTGCTGTTCAGCGGCTCGCCCCGTCTGGGCGTGGGACCCACCGCCCTGAGCGCGCTGCTGATCGGCGCCTCGCTCACGGGCCTGGCCGAGCCCGGCTCCGCGCACTGGGTGGCGCTGGCCGCATGGATGGCGATTCTGTCGGGCCTGGTGCAGTGGTCGCTGGGGCTGATGCGCGCCGGCTGGCTGCTCAACCTGGTGACCTCGCCCGTGCTCACCGGCTTCACGCAGGCTGCGGCGCTGCTGATCCTGGCCTCGCAGCTGCCCACGCTGCTGGGCCTGCGCTCGACCTGGGGTGCCGTCTGGAACACGCCGTCGCTGCAGCTTTTCGACTGGCAGTCCATCGTCTACGGCATGGCCAGCATTGCCTTGCTCGTGCTCGCCAAGCGCTGGCGTGCGGCCTTTCCCTCGGCCATCTTCATCATCGCGCTGACCGGCGTGATCAGTTGGGCCACGGACTTTGCCGACGACGGCGGCGCCGTGGTCGGCCATCTGCCCGCGGGCCTGCCCAGCTTCCAGCTGCCGGAGCTGCTGAGCTGGGACGAGTTCGGCGCCCTGGTGATGCCGGTGCTGGTGATCTCGCTGGTGAGCTTTCTGGAGACGGCCTCCAGCGCCCAGGTGGAGCACCAGCAGGCCGGCACGCGCTGGAACGAGAACCAGGACCTGGTCGCCCAGGGCCTGTCCAAGATCAGTGCGGGCCTGTTCGGCAGCTTTGCCACCAGCGCCTCGTTCTCGCGCTCGGCCGTGAACCTGCTGGCCGGCGCCAAGACGGGATGGTCCAACGTGTTCTCCATCCTGCTGGTGGTCATCGTGGTGATGTGGTTCATCCCGGCGCTGTACCACGTGCCCAAGGCGGCGCTGGCGGCCATCGTGATCACGGCCGTGGTCAACCTCGTCAAGCCGCGTGTGCTGCTGCAGCTGTTCAAGGTGTCGCGCGTGGAGGGCAGCATTGCCCTGGCCACGCTGCTGCTGACCATCGTCACGGCGCCGCGCATGTACTGGGGCGTGTTCGCGGGCATCGTGCTGAGCCTGGGCTACTTCCTCTACCAGCGCCTGCACCCGCGCATCATCGAGGTGGGCCAGCATCCTGATGGCAGCCTGCGCGACCGCAACCTCTGGCAGTTGCCTCCGCTGGCGCCAGGCCTGCTGGCCCTGCGCATGGATGCCGAGCTGGACTTCGGCTCGGCCTCGGCCCTGGAGCGACGCATCGGCGACGAATGGGCGCTGCGCCCCGAGACGCACCACCTGTGCCTGCTGGCCCAGCCCATCAACCGCATCGACGTGACGGGCGTGGAGACCTTCGTGCGCCTGCAACTGCTGGTGGCCAAGCGCAGCGGCGTGCTGCACGTGGTGGGCCTGAAGTTGCCGGCCGAGCAGGTGCTGCTGCGCGCCGGCGCCCTGCACCGCGGGCCGCACCTGCGGCTGTACCGCACCGATGCGGAATTCCTCGCCGCGCTGGCCCTGCCGCCCTTCATATCTCGGCCGGGATCAACATCTGTTACCAGCGATGGTGCAAAAGTCGACGCCGGCGCGGCGACAATTGAGCCTACACACTGATACACTTCACCGGCTTTTGATTCAGCCCTCTGTGACTGCCCCCGCCTCCCACCAATCCGTATACCTGCGCGACCTGCGCCTGGCCACAGCCCACGCGCTGGTTACCCACGCTGGCGGGGCGGTCCATTTGCCCACGGATTCGCCGACGCGATACCTGCAGGCGCTGATCGACGAACTGTGTTCGCTGTCGCTGCGCGACCCGCTCACGGGACTGGCCAACCGCCGCCATTTCCGCACCATTGCCGAGCGCGAGATCGACCGCGTGGCGCGCTCGGGCGAAGCGGCGCTGATGCTGATGCTGGACATCGACCATTTCAAGCAGATCAACGACCAGCACGGCCATATCGTCGGCGACCGGGTTCTGCAGTCGGTGGCCCGAACCCTGACCAGTTGCGTGCGCCCCATGGACACGCTGGCCCGCTACGGAGGCGAGGAGTTCGCCATCGTGCTGCCGGCCTGCCCTGCGACGTTCGGCCTGTCCGTGGCCGAGCGCATACGCAGCGCCATCGAGCGCATGCCGGTGGTCATCTCACCCACGTTGACACTGCAGATCACCATCAGCATCGGCGGCGCCTATGCGCTGCAGTGGATACGCAGCACCACGACCTTGTGGACCGAGCGTGCCGACAAACAGTTGTACCTGGCCAAGTCTGCCGGCCGCAACCGCGTGCACATTGAAGAACAACCAGACAGTACGGTAAGCGCGGAGGAAAAAAGCCTGCTTTTCGGACCTTTGTATGCCCCCTCCCCGTTTGACAATGGGCTGAATCCAGATATTGCAACCGATGTGGACCCCGAAGATGGACTCCGCTGATAGCCCGGTGGTAAGCGACAACGCCATTCCCCACCCCTCCCTGCCCGCTGCCGTTTCGATGAGCGATGCCGTGCGCGCCAAGCCGCGCGGACACATCATCGCCGTGACCAGCGGCAAGGGCGGCGTGGGCAAGACCTTCGTTTCGGCCAACCTGGCCGCAGCGCTGACACGCCATGGCCTCAAGGTCCTGGTGCTCGATGCCGACCTGGGCCTGGCCAACCTGGACGTGGTGCTCAACCTCTACCCCAAGGTCACGCTGCACGATGTGTTCACCGGCCGTTCCACGCTGGAGGAAGCCATCCTGCCCGCCCCCGGCGGCTACTCGGTGCTGCTGGCCGGCTCGGGGATGATCGAGTACTCGCGGCTCACGCCCGAGATCCGCCAGCAGTTCACGCACACCATCGAGACGCTGGCTCCTCGCTACGACATCGTGCTGCTGGACACGGGCGCGGGCATCTCCGACGTGGTGCTGTTCTCGGTGTCCATGGCCACCGAAGTGCTGGTCATCGCCACGCCCGAGCCCACCTCGCTGACCGATGCCTATGCGGCCATCAAGGTGCTGGCCATCCAGCAAAAGCGCCAGCAGATCCGCCTGGCCATCAACCAGGCCGCGCGTCCCGGCGATGGCCGCGCCATCACGGGTCAGCTCCAGCAGGTGCTCAACCGCTTTGTCAGCACGGCCTCCGGCGAGCCATTGCGGCTCACGCACCTGGGCGACATTCCCTCCGACCCGGCCGTGCGCGAGGCCGTGATGCGACGCCAGTTGCTGCTGCAATCCATGCCCGGTGCACCGGCTTCGCTGGCCGTGGCCCAGCTGGCCAATAAAATCAAGGCCCTGCTGGTGTCGGGCGGCTGATCGGGCCGCCCCTCGCCGGCGACCCGATCCAACCTGCGGCCCTTGCCGCCCCCCGCCTGCCTGCCTGTGCCCGATATCCTCAATATTTCCTGCTACAAGTTCACGCCGCTGCCCGACGCAGCGGCGCTGCGCGACACCCTGGCCGAACGCGCCCAGGCCCTTGCGCTCAAGGGCACCATCCTGCTGGCCGAGGAAGGCATCAACTTCTTCCTGGCAGGCCCCGCCCAGGCGGTGCACAGCTTCGTCGATCAGTTGCGCAGCGATGAGCGCTTTGCCGACCTGGCCCCCAAGGAAAGCTGGTCCGACACCGTGCCTTTCCGCAAGATGCTGGTCAAGGTCAAGCGCGAGATCATCCGCATGGACCACCCCACCATCCGCCCGGCAGAGGGCCGCGCGCCTTCTGTCAGCCCCGCCACGCTGCGCCGCTGGCTGCAGCAGGGCCACGATGACGAGGGCCGCGAGGTGGTGACGCTGGATACGCGCAACGACTTCGAGGTCGATGCCGGCGCCTTCAAGGGCACCATCGACTGGCGCATCACCAAGTTCACCGAATTCCCGCCCGCGCTGCGCGCCCACAAGGCCGAACTGGCCGGCAAGACCGTGGTCAGCTACTGCACGGGCGGCATACGCTGCGAGAAGGCCGCCATCCTGATGCAGGACGAAGGCCTGGACCATGTCTATCAGCTCGAGGGCGGCATCCTCAAGTACTTCGAGGAGACCGACGGCGCCTTCTATGACGGCGGCTGCTTCGTCTTCGACGAGCGCCGCGCCGTGGGTGCGGACCTGTCGGCCGCACCCCAGCTGGAGCATCCGCAGGCCCAGGAGACTCCGTCTGCATAGGCCGATCCCCCAGCCCTGACCTGAAGCCAGGGGCATGCACGCCACGCTTGCGGCGTGCACCACCAATGCGGCCGTACCGGCTGCAGCATCGGCTGCCGTTCAACCCAGAGCACGCACCGAGTTGCTGAGCGAGCGGGCGCAGGCCAGCAGCCCTGGGCCCAGGCGGGCCTGCGCCTCCTCCACCGTCCATCGGCTGGTCGGCGCGACGATGTGCACGGCGGCCACGGGACGGCCATGGCTGCCGATGACGGGCGCGCCCAGCGTCATGTCGCCCAGAAAGAGTTCCTCCCGGTTGACGGCATAGCCGCGCTGACGCGCCTGGGCCAGCTCATCGAGGATGGCGGCCTCGTCCGTGATGGTGAAACGTGTGTGCGCGGTTCGCTCGCTCTGGCGCAGCAGGGCCAGGGCTTCTTCATCGGGCAGTGCGCTCAGCCAGGCACGCCCCGAGGCAGTGCAGTACATGGGGATGCGGCTTCCAATGGGCATGTGCACCGGCACAAACTGGGCGCTGATGAAGCGTGCCACGTAGACCATCTCCAGCCCGTCGGGCTCGGTCAGGCAGGTGGTCTCGGTCGTGATCTTGGTCAGTTCCGAAAGATACGGATTGGCCAGGTCGATCACCGGGTTGGCCGCCAGGTAGTTGTAGCCCACGCGCATGACGCGCGGCGCGAGCTGGTAGCGCCGGGTTTGCGGATGCTTGCGGACGTAGCCCAGTTGCTCCAGCGTGAACACCATGCGTTGCGCCGAGCTTTTGTTGATGCCCGCAGCGGCGGCCACATCGGCCAGCGTCATGCTCCGGTGCTGCGCGCTGAAGGCGCAGAGCACGGCCAGGCCCTTCTCCAGCGACTGGTTGAACAGGGGGTTGGTGTCGTCATCCATCGGTGACGAAGCGGGTTGAGACGGTGCTTGCATGGCGGCAAGTATAGGCATCCACATCAAAAGAATCGCATATCGATTTCTTTGAATTACTTAGTGGTTTTCTCTTATTTCTTGAAGATTCATCCACATTGATCATTGGCACGGTTCCGAGAATTCTCCGCTGCAGGCGAGGGGCAGCCCCCAAGGTGACCTGTCCCTGCTCTTTCCTTCCGTCGTTCACGCCAAGGAGTCAGGCAATGCCAGGTTTTGTCCACCGCGTCCTCCACCTCGCCTTGGGCCTGTGTGCCGCCGGCGCCGTCGCGCTGGCTGCGGCGCAAGGCGGCAGCGCCCCGGCCAGCTACAACGTGGGCGCCACGCCCACAGGCATTCCGTTCACTTTTCTGGACGTCAAGAGCAACAGCATCCAGGGCATGATGGTCGACACCATGCAGGCCGTGGCCAAGGCCGGAGGCTTCCAGGCCCATGTGCAGCAGACCAGCTTTGCGGCGCTGATCCCCTCGCTCACATCCAGCAAGATCGACATCATCTCGGCGGCCATGCTCAAGACCGCCGCACGCCAGCAGGTGGTCGATTTCAGCGATGCGGTCTACTCCTACGGCGAGGGCCTGATCGTCAAGGCCGACGATGCCAAGGCTTATGTGTCACTGGACGATCTCAAGGGCGAGGTCGTCGGTGCCCAGGTGGGCACGGTGTTCTACGACCTGCTGCAGAAAAAGGGCATCTTCAGGGAAGTGCGCAGCTACGACTCGGTAGCCGACATGACGCGCGACCTGGCGCTTGGCCGCATCAAGGCAGGGCTGGGTGACCAGCCCATCATTGCCTACCAGATACGCCAGCACAGCTTCCAGGGCGTGAAGCTGGCCGAAAGCTACAAGCCCTCCAACGTGGGGGATGTGTGCCTGGTGGTGCGCAAGGGTGACACCGAAACCCTGGCCCGCCTGAACAAGGCCATCGCAACCATCAAGGCAGACGGCACCCTGGCCCAGATCGTCAAGAAGTGGGGCATCTGAGGACATCGGACGCCCGTCGGATCGCCTCGCGCATCAGCCCCCTTTGCCGCGCAATGCACGGCAATGACACCTTCGAGGAAAGTACGCCATGCAAGCATTTGTGCAGCACGCGCGAGAGTTCCTGCCCATCCTGCTGCAAGGAGCGGTGGTCACGGTGCAGGTCACCGCGCTGTCGTTCCTGTTGTCCAGCGCGATCGGACTGGTGCTGGCGCTGGGCAAGCTCTCACCCGTGCGCGCCGTCTCGTGGGCCGCGTCGACCGTGGTCAATGTGATACGGGGCCTGCCCATCATCGTGCAGCTGTTCTACATCTACTTCGTGCTGCCCGAGGTCGGCATCCAGCTCACCGCCTTCCAGGCCGGGGTGATCGGCCTGGGCATTGCCTATTCGGCCTATCAGGCAGAAAACTTCCGCGCCGGCATCGAGGCGGTGGACCCAGGCCAGCGGGAAGCCGCATTGGCCATGGGCATGCGACCGGCCCTGCTCATGCGCCGCGTGGTGCTGCCGCAGGCATTCCGCATAGCGCTGCCGCCCTACGGCAACACCCTGGTGATGATGCTCAAGGACTCGTCCCTGGTCTCCACCATCACCGTGGCCGAGATGACGCGCCAGGGCCAGCTGATCGCAGCGTCCACCTTCCAGAACATGACGGTCTACACCCTGGTCGCCCTGCTCTACCTGGCCATGAGCCTGCCGCTGGTATGGGGGCTCAGGCGTCTGGAGAAGCGCTTTGGAGCGGGAAGGAAGTCGCCATGATCGAGATCGATCACCTGGAAAAGGCCTACGGCGAGCATCGCGTGCTGCGGGGCGTCAACCTGCGCGTGGCACGTGGAGAAGTGGTGTGTCTGATCGGCCCTTCGGGATCAGGCAAGTCCACGGTGCTGCGCTGCATCAACGGCCTGGAGTCGTACCAGGGCGGCGAGGTGCGCGCCTTCGGTGAGCGCGTGGACACACGCGCGCCGTCCATCCACGCGCTGCGCAGCCGCATGGGCATGGTCTTCCAGCGCTTCAACCTCTTCCCGCACCGCACCGTGGTGCAGAACGTGATGGAAGGCCCCATCCATGTGAAGGGCCAGGCGCCCGGCCAGGCCCATGCCGAGGCATTGGAGCTGCTGCGCAAGGTAGGTCTGGCAGACAAGGCACAGGCTTGGCCCGCACAGCTTTCGGGCGGGCAGCAGCAGCGGGTGGCCATTGCCCGCGCCCTGGCCATGAAGCCAGAGGCCATGCTGTTCGACGAACCCACTTCGGCCCTGGACCCCGAGCTGGTAGGCGACGTGCTGGGCGTGATGCGCCAGCTGGCCGAAGAAGGCATGACGATGATCGTGGTCACGCACGAGATAGCCTTTGCTCGCGAGGTGGCCGACCGCGTGTGCTTTCTGCACGGCGGCACCATCGTGGAGGAAGGCCCTTCGGCCCAGGTGCTGGGCGCACCGCGCCATGCACGCACGCAGGACTTCCTGCGGCGCGTGCTGCACCAGCACTGTGCGCCATCAGAAGGTGCGGCATGACGATGGCAGCTACCGCCTCCATCGCATCGTCTTCGTCGGTACGCCCCGTGCTGTCGCACCCGTCAGCGCCATCGCTGTGGGCGGCCACTGCACCCGCCGCACCGCCCACGCCACCGCTGGCAGCAGCGCTGACCACCACCGACGTGCTGGTGATCGGCGCGGGATATACCGGCCTGTCGGCAGCACTGCACCTGGCCGAAAGCGGCGCCAGCGTGTGCGTGGTTGACGCCCATGCTCCCGGCTGGGGCGCGTCGGGCCGCAACGGCGGCCAGGTGAACCCCACCCTCAAGTACGACCCCGACGAACTGCAGCGCATCCACGGCGCCGCTCGTGGCGAGCGGCTGATCGACGCCGTCTCCCGCTCGGCCGACCTTGTGTACGGGTTGATCGAACGCCACGGCATCGACTGTGCGCCCGTGCGCGCCGGCTGGCTGCAGGTCGGATACACCCAGCAGGCGGTGGACGGCATGCATGCGCGCGCCCGGCAGTGGGAGCGGCGCGGCGTGCGCGTGGAACTGCTGGACCGCACTGCCACGGCAGCACGCACCGGCACGCCCGCGTTTGCCGGCGGCTGGCTGGATGGCCGCGCCGGCGCCATACAACCCCTGGCCTACGTGCGCGGACTGGTGCGCTCCGCACAGACCCTGGGCGCGCAGGTCCACAGCGGATCGCCCGTGCTGGCACTGGAGCGACAGGGCACGGACCATTGGGCCGCCACCACGGCCCAGGGTCAACGCGTACAGGCCAGGCAGGTGCTGCTGGCCACCAACGGCTATACCGATGGCCTGTGGCCTGGCCTGGCGCGCACGGTACTGGCAGCCAACAGCTTCATCGTGGCCACGCAGCCCCTGGGCAAGGCGGGCGCGCACATCCTGCCCGGGGGCGAGACAGGCTCGACCTCGCAGCGCCTGCTGCTGTACTTTCGCAAGGACGCACAAGGCCGTCTGCTCATGGGCGGGCGCGGCCATTTTGCGGACCCGCAGGGTGCAGGCGACTATGCCCACCTGGAACGCGCCGTGGCGCTGATGTTCCCCGGACTGGGCCCCCTCCAATACGAGTACCGCTGGGCAGGGCGCATCGCCGTCACACGCGACTTCATGCCCCACCTGCACCAGCCTGCCCCCGGCATCACCATGGCCCTGGGCTACAACGGCCGCGGCATTGCCATGGCTACCCTGCTGGGGCGGGAGGCGGCCGTGCTGATGGCCGGCGGAAATGCGCCGGCATGCCCCTTTCCGGTAACGCCGGTTCAGCCGATACCGCTGCATGGGTTGCAACGGTTGTACATAGCGGCAGGGGTAGCTTGGTACAGCCTGCTGGACCGGCTGGGTGCGTGAGGTTCAGTGGAGCCGGCCGATCAAGCCGCGCCGGCCTGGCGCACCAGCCGCAGCGCCTGCTGCGCCACGCGCTCGCCGAACAGGCGCGCGGTCTCCAGGTCGCCCGGCAGCATCTCGGCGGCCGAGGCATCCGAGGCCGATTGCGCCATGGCGCCGCTGAAGGCGCCTATCCAGTTGAGGTCGTTGCGCTGCGCGGCGCGCGCGTTGGACGGCAGCATGCCGCTGCCCACCCACAGCCCGCCGTGCTGCATGGCCAGCTGGAACAGATAGTCCAGCGTGGTCTGCTTGTTGCCGTTGACGCTGGCACTGTTGGTGAAGCCGGCGAACAGCTTGTCCTTCCAGGCCTGCACGAACCACGGCTTGGACGAGGCATCGGCAAAGCGCTTGAACTGCCAGCTGGGCCCGCCCATGTAGGTGGGCGAGCCGAAGATGATGGCATCTGCCGCCGCCAGCAGCTCCCAGCCGCCGGCAGGCAGCTGGCCGTCGCTGTCTATGGCCAGCATGCGCGCACCCGCGCCATCGGCCACGGCCTGGGCCATGCGCTGGGTGTGCCCGTAACCCGAGTGGTAGACCACCACGATATCTGCCATACAAGAAATCCTCGGGCGCCGGCCACGGCTCCAGGCCGGCAGGCGCCACATTCATCGATCATCCACGCCAAAAGGCCCCACAGCGCTGCTGCGGGGCCCACTCAGGCCGGTAGCCTAACAAAAATAAAGGAGCTGGCGGCAGTGCGCGGGCCACTCAATGGCGCCGTGCATCCACACTCCAGCCACCGGCGCCATGGGCGGCAAAGCCCAGCAGACCGCCCGTGACGGCGATGTTCTTCCAGAACAGCAGCTGCTGCATCATGGCCGCGTCAGCCGGCACGCTCCAGTAGGCATGGAAGAAGAAGCTGGCCACCAGCGTGAAGAAGGCCAGCGCCAGGGCCGCCCAGCGCGTGCACCAGCCCAGCAGCAGGGCCAGCCCGCCGACGATCTCCACCACCAGGGCCACGGCCACGCCGATCTGCGGCATGGGCATGCCCACCGAGGCCGCATAGCCCACCGTGCCGGCGAAGCCTCCGATTTTCTGAAAGCCCGCAGGCACGAACATCAGCGCGATCAGGATGCGGCCGGCCAGCGCCAGCGGGTTGCTCAGACGGTTCAGCATGATGGTTACTCCTCGTGAATGCTCAGGCTTGCAGATCGAACACCAGGACCTCGGACTGTTCCCCGTCGTGCAGGCGCAGTCGCGGTTCATTCTCCACAAGGGCCGCATCGCCCGTTGTCAGCCGTTGCCCATTGACGCTCAGCGCGCCGCGCACCAGGTGCACATAGGTTTTGCGGCCGGGGGGCAGCTCCATTTCGGCGTGCTCATCGCCGTCGAACAGGCCGGCATAGAGCCGGGCATCGGCATGGACGGTGACCGAGCCATCCGCGCCATCGGGCGAGGCCACCAGGCGCAGGCGGCCGCGCTTTTCCTCGTCGGCAAAGGCTTTCTGCGCATAGCCGGGCGCAATGCCCGTCTCGCTGGGCAGCAGCCAGATCTGCAGGAAATGCGTGGTCTGGCCCGGTGCGTGGTTGTGCTCGCTGTGCACCACGCCCAAGCCGGCGCTCATGCGCTGCACCTCTCCCGGCGAGATGGTCTGCTCATTGCCCATGCTGTCCTTGTGCGAGAGCCGGCCTTCGAGCACGTAGCTGATGATCTCCATGTCCTTGTGGCCATGGGCGCCAAAGCCCGTGCCCGGGGCGATATGGTCTTCATTGATCACGCGCAGGTTGCCAAAGCCCATGTGGCGCGGATCGTGATAGCCCGCAAACGAGAAGCTGTGGTGCGAGCGCAGCCAGCCGTGGTCGGCATGGCCGCGTTCGCGGGATTTGCGCAGGGCGATCATGTGTATGTCCCTTTCAACTGGTCAGATCTTCAAAACTCTTGCGTCGGTGGCTCCACTGTAGAAGCCGCTGTAGCAGGCCAGGCACAGCGGGATTGATGGCATCATTCAAAGCTTTTGAATCCATAACGCCCCATGCCCAGCCCCCGCGACGTGCTCACTCCCGACAGCCTGGCCATGCTCCAGGCCATTGCCGAGGCCGGCAGCTTTGCCGCCGCCGCACGCCAGCTGGGCCTGGTGCCAAGTGCCCTGACCTACCGCGTGCGCCAGATCGAGGATGCGCTGGACGTGCTGCTGTTCGACCGCCGCTCGCGCCACGCCCAGCCCACCGAGGCCGGCCGGGAACTGCTGCGCGAAGGCACCCGGCTGCTGCATGAGATCGACACCGTGGCCCACCGCGTGCGCCGTGTGGCCACGGGCTGGGAGCCGCATCTGACCATCGTGGTGGACGGCGCCGTGGCGCGCACGCCCATGCTGGAACTGGTCGAGGCCTTCTACGCCATGCAGCCGCCCACGCGGCTGAAGCTGCGCGACGGCATCCTCACCGGCACGCTGGAGACGCTGACCTCGGGCCGCGCCGACCTGGCCATCGGCGTGGCCGTCAACTCCAGCAACGTGGCGGGCCTGCAGGCCTGCGAACTGGGCGAGCTGGACTTCGTCTTTGCCGTGGCGCCCCACCATCCGCTGGCCACGGCGCCCGAGCCCATCACCGACGCGACGCTGCTGCAGCACCGCATCATCGCCGTGGCCGATTCAGGCCTGCGCGACAGCGCCAGCATGGGCCTGCTCAGCGGCCAGGACATCTTCACCGTGGACTCCATGCAGGCCAAGATCGAGGCCCAGGTGCGCGGCATAGGCTGCGGCTTCCTGCCCCATTTCATGGCCGACGTCTATGTGCAGGCCGGCCTGCTGGTAACGCGCCAGGTCGCCCGGCCCTCGCGCAATGTGCGCATGCACTACGCATGGTCCTGCCCGCCGCAGCAGGACCCGCCGCGCGCGCTGCAGTGGTGGCTGCAGCAGCTGGAAAGCCCCGCCACGCGCCGCGCTCTCATGGAAAATCATCACCGACATTGAGCTGGCGCACGCCGCCGGGCGGTCTGTGCGGGTGTAGAGTGGTTACAGGTCCCGGCCTGCTCCGCCGCTGCGGCGAAGCAGGCCGGCAAGGACATGCTTCCCGGAATCTGCCACTGCCCGCAAAGGTCTGCTCCATGAACGCTTCCCGCGCCGCCTCCAAGTCCACGGTCAAGAAAAAGGCCACCAAGCCCCCCGAAGCCTCCAAGGCGCGCCCCAAGGCCGGCGCGCGCCGCATCGCCGTGATCGGTGCCGGCATGGCGGGCCTGGCCTGCGCCCGCACGCTGATGCAGGCCGGCCACGATGTCCATGTCTACGAACGGCTGCCCCAGGTGGGCGGGCGCATGCGCTCGGTCAACGCCGCGCATGGCGCCTTCGACATCGGCGCGCAGTATTTCACCGTGCGCGACAAGCGCTTCGAGCTGGCCCTGCAGACCGTGCCCGGCCTGTGCCGCCCCTGGAGCGTGAGCACGCTGCGCGTGCTGGATGCGCAGGGTCGCCAGTCCAGCGCCGCACCCGCACCCACCGAGGCCCATTGGGTGGCCACGCCCGACATGCAGGCCCTGCCCATGGCCTGGGCCGCGCCGCTGTGGGACGCCGACCGCCTGCATCTGGGCCAGCGCGTGACCAAGCTCGAACGCCAGCCCGGCTCGCGCGGCTGGAGCCTGCATGTGGAGACGACCGAGCCGACCACGCAGATCCGCACGGGATTCGATGAAGTGATACTCGCCCTGCCCGCGCCCCAGGCGCGCCAGCTGCTGCAGACCACGCCCCTGGCCCTGTCGCTGGTGCAGGGCATGGCGGCCGTGGAGATGGCACCCTGCTGGGCGCTGACGCTGTCCTATCCCATGGCCACCGAGGCCGGCCTGTCCACCCTGGGCCCACAGTGGAATGCAGCCCGTACCACCCATGAGCGTGCAGTCTGGGTGGCGCGCGAATCGTCCAAGCCGGGACGCTCCCAGAGCGAGCGATGGACCGTGCTGGCCAGCCCCCAATGGTCCCAGGAGCACCGCTCCGACGACGCGCCCCGCGTGCTGGCCAAGATGCAGAAGGCCTTTGGCGAGATCACGCGCATCCGCATCCCCCCCCGCCATGCCAGCGTCTATCTCTGGCCCCATGCCCAGACCCTGTCGCCGCTGGGCAGCAGCCATTTGCGCAACAAGGACGCCGGCCTGGGCCTGTGCGGCGACTGGTGCATTGGCCGCCGTGTCGAGGATGCCTTTGTCTCGGGGCTGGAGCTGGCGCTGGCCATGGTTGCGGACTGAGCCGAGGCAGTGTCCGGCTCCCAGGTCATGGCAAGGGGCGGCGCGAGGCTTTAACATCCGGCCCCGATGATTTGCGCCGTCCCTCAGTCCCCCGATCCCGGCATTGCCACCGCGGCCTCCCCCTATGTGGGCCGCTTTGCGCCCTCGCCCACGGGCCTGCTGCACGCAGGCTCCCTGGTGGCAGCGCTGGCCAGCTGGCTGGATGCCCGGGCCCACGGCGGGCGCTGGCTGGTGCGCATCGAGGACATAGATCCCCCGCGCTGCCAGCCCGGTGCCGACATGGCCATCCTGGGCCAGCTCGCCGCCTGCGGCCTGCTGCCCGACGAGGAGCCGGTCTGGCAATCCCGCCGCGGCGCCCTCTACGAGGCCGCTGTGGAGCAGCTCAAGGCCAGCGGCCTGGCCTATCCCTGCGGCTGCACGCGCAAGGACATCGAGGCCGCCTGGGACCGCCTGGGCTGGATCCATGAACGCCATGTGGAGCGCCCCTACCCCGGCATCTGCCGCGACGGCCTGCATGGCAAGAGCCCCCGCGCCTGGCGCTTTGCGCTGGACCACTTTGCCGGCCACCACCCCGTGCTGCGCTGGCAGGACCGCCGCATGGGCGCCCAGCAACAGGACGTGATCCACAGCGTCGGCGACTTCGTGCTGCGCCGGGCCGATGGCCTGTGGGCCTATCAGCTGGCCGTGGTCGTCGATGACGGCCTGCAGGGCGTCACCCATGTGGTGCGCGGCGCCGACCTCGCCGACAATACGCCCCGCCAGATGCTGCTGCAGCGCGCCCTGGGCCTGCCCGCCCCGCAGTACCTGCATACGCCGCTGGTGCTCATGCCTGACGGCGAGAAACTTTCCAAGCAGCACGGCGCCCCCGCCCTGGACCTGAGCGTCCCCCTGGCCACGCTTCGCACCGCCGCCACCCACCTGGGCCTGCCCCAGCCTTCTCCACAGACCGCATTGGGCGAAGCGCTGCAGTTCTGGGTACGGAGCTGGCGCCATACATACAATTGAGCCCGTGAACCCAATTCCTTCCTCCCACGCCGAGCAGTCCATGGACGGCGACATCCCGAACACCATGCCCGCTGCCTCCGGCACGCCGCATGATTGCCCTTCACCCTCCACGCCTGCGGCCGCGCGTACCGGCCAGCCGCCCGAGGGCGTGGCCCATCCTAAGACCATCAAGAGCTATGTGCGCCGCGCCGGCCGCACCACGACCGGCCAGGCCAAGGCCTTCGAGGAACTGGGCCCGCGCTTCGTGCTCAACTACCAGGCCGCGCCGCTGGACGCAGCAGCCACCTATGGCCGCCAGGGCCGGCTGATCCTGGAGATCGGCTTCGGCATGGGCGAGGCCACGGCACACATTGCGCGCGTGCGCCCCGACGACAACTTCCTTTGCTGCGAGGTGCACGAGCCTGGCGTGGGCGCCCTGCTCAAGCGCATTGGAGAGCAGGACATCACCAACATCCGCATCCTGCAGCACGACGCCGTCGAAGTCATAGACAACATGCTGCCCGAGGCCAGCCTCGACGGCGTGCACATCTTCTTTCCCGATCCCTGGCACAAGAAGAAGCACAACAAGCGCCGCCTGATCCAGGAGCCGCTGGTGGCCAAGCTGGCACGCCGGCTGCGCCCCGGTGGCTACATCCACTGCGCCACCGACTGGGAACCCTACGCAGTGCAGATGCTGGAAGTGCTGGGCGCCGAGCCCCTGCTGGCCAACACGGCACAAGGCTATGCCGCCAAGCCCGACTACCGGCCGCTGACCAAGTTCGAGAACCGCGGCATCCGCCTGGGCCACGGCGTATGGGATCTGGTGTTTGAGCGCCGCTGAGCCGGTCGCGCCCTCCTCCAAGACAAGGCCTCGCATGCAGCCATTGCTACAGAATCTGGTCGAGATGACGGCCCACCGGGACCATCTGCGATTGGAAATCTCGGTGCTGTCCACCTTGTTCAAGCTCAACGGCGTGGTGCAGGTGCGGGCGCTGGAGCTGTTCGCCATGCCTGACGGCAGGCACTGCGTGCGTGCGCGCACCTGGAGCCAGGGCGATGAGGTCATGTCCACCGATGCCGAGGCCCTGTACGACCCGCAGAGCGTGGAGCTGTCCTCCATGCCCTCGCTGCAGCAGGCCCTGCAGCAGCGCGCCCTGGTCGCCTCGGCCGTGCAGCCCGATGGCCGCCATGTGCTGTGGCTGCCGCTGTGGCGCCAGGAGACGGCCTACCACTGCCTGGAGATTGCCCAGTCCACGGCCTTCTCGCCCAGCCGGCTGGATGTGATCCAGGGCATCTTCGGCGTCTATCACAACTACCAGAGCCTGCTGGACTACAGCGAGCGCGATGCGCTGACCGGCCTGCTCAACCGCAAGACCTTCGACGAGCAGTTCCTGCGCCTGTCTCTGCAGGAGCCGCCGGCAGCCATGCCTGGCGTGGCCACGCAAGATGTTCCGGGCCAGTGGCTGGCCGCCATCGACATCGACCATTTCAAGCGCATCAACGACCGCTTCGGCCATCTGTATGGCGACGAGGTGCTGATCCTGGTGGCCAACATCCTGCGCAGCTGCTTCGATGCCAAGGACCGCGTATTCCGCTTCGGCGGAGAGGAGTTCGTGGTGCTGCTGCGCTCGGTCAGCCTGGCCAATGCGCGCAAGGCGCTGGAGCGCCTGCGCCACGATGTGGAGAGCTACGAGTTTCCCCAGGTCGGCCGCATCACCGTGAGCGCGGGATTTGCCGCCATGGGCACCGGCGCGCCCGTGGAGGTTCTGGGGCATGCCGACCAGGCGCTTTACCACGCCAAGGAACATGGCCGCAACCAGACCTGGTACTACGGCGACCTGATCACCCAGGGATTGCTGGCACCCCAGGTGAACAGCAACGACATCGAACTGTTCTGAGCCCGACCTGAGGCCAAGCCGGTCAGGCCGGGTAGGCCACGCGCACGCAGTCGCGCCCGGCGTGCTTAGCCTCGTAGAGCATGGCATCGGCACGCTGCAGCAGTTGCTGCACGCCCTCGCCGCCACGCAATTGGGCCACGCCAAAGCTGGCCGTCAGCATCAGATCCAGCCCGTGGACATGCACGGGCGTGGTGCGCACGGTCTCGCGCAGTTGACCGGCCAGTGCCCCGGCCCGGGCCGCAGCGACACCTGGGATCACGATCAGGAACTCCTCCCCGCCGTAGCGCGCCATCCAGTGCGCCGACGAATCCAGCTCCAGCGCACGCTGGCAGCGCAGCGCCACCTCGCGCAGCGCGGCGTCGCCAGCGGCATGGCCGTGCCTGTCGTTCACCCGCTTGAAGTGGTCCACGTCCACGAACATCACGCTCAGCGCCGCGCCCCGGTCCCGGCTCTGGACGACCTCGGTCGCCAGGCGCTCGTCCATGGCGCGCCGGTTGAGGCAGCCGGTCAGCGCGTCGGTCAGCGACATGCGCTTGACCTCTTCCACCAGCTCCTGCAGTTGCCCGGTGCGCTGGGCCACCAGCAGGTCCAGATGCTCGATGTGGCCGCGCAGGTCATGCTGCAGCTGGGCAAAGCCCTGCACCACCAGATCGATCTCGTCGTGCTGGCCGCGCCAGGTCCGCTCCAGCACCAGTGGCCGCGACAGCTCGTTGGGCTTGAGGCTGGCCGCAAAGCCTGCAATCTGCTGCAGCGGCTGGCGAAGTTCGCGGCGCATCACCCAGGCCACCATCAGGCAGACCAGGGCCGTGAACAGCGCATAGCCCAGCAGCACACGCAGCGTGGAGTCGCGCAGCACCTCCAGGTAGTGGCCCCGGTTTTCCCAGACCTGCAACTCACCCAGCGGCAGGCTGGACTGGCTGTGCCTGGGCGCCGCAATGGCCATGGACACGGCGGGAGCCTGGCCATCCCTGGGCTCGCCGGCCTCGTACATCTCGCCCGTGGAGGTGACGCGCAGCTGCACATGGCCGACCAGGGGCAACCGGCCCAGCCACTGCACCTGCTCGTGCACCAGGGCAGGCTCTATATCCCACAGCGCGGCCGACAGCGAGATCATGCTGTTGGTCACCACCGTCTCCATGGAACGGCGAAACTCCTGCTGCCCCTTGCGGTACTCCCACCAGGCGTGGGCACCGCCGAACACCAGCATGCAGGCCACGGCCAGCAGCATGATGCGCACAATCAGCAAGGAGGCGATCGAACGGAAGCGGGGCATGGAAGGCGCTCAGCGCAGCAGGTGCTTCAACTCGAATCCGTAGCGCCGCAGCCGGGGATTGAGGTGCTTGCTGTAGCTGCGAAAGTCCAGCGGAGCCAGGGGCGCGCTGATCCTGTGCTCGTAGCGGTCGATCTGGGACTTGTCCAGCAAGGCGAACATGGGCCGCACCTGCTCCAGCCCTTCGGTGGCGAAATCGCTGCCGTGCGCATGGTCGTACAGCATGACCAGGGCCCAGGCGCCCGTGAGGAAATGGCCGCCCGCCAATGCGCTCAGCTCGCCCGTGCGCAGCGCCGTCATGGCGGCGGCCGATGAATTGATGGCACTGAAGAAGGCATCGTGCCCGGGCGCTCCCCCGCGCGCGCGCCAGGCCTGCATGGCGCCAAAGGCCATCTCGTCGTTGCCGGCCCACACCAGGCGCACTTCGGGATAGCGCTGGAACAGCACGGCCGCCTGCTGCTCGGCGCGTTCGCGGCGCCATTCGCCAAAGACTTCCTGCTGCAGCACCACGTCGCCGGCCTCGGCCGCTGCGCGGCGCATGCCGGCATTGCGCTCCACCGACGAGGGCGTGGAGCGGTCGCCGGCAATGGCCACCATGTGCAGCCGGCCATCGGCCGCACGCGCGTGGCCCGACGCCCGCGCGGCGGCGAACAAGGCCTTGGCCGTGAGGTAGCCGGCCTCTTCGGCGCCCGGCTCCAGGCTGCCCAGCCAGTGGCGATAGCGCTCCCGCGCCACGCCGGTCTGGCCGCGCAATGTCTCGGGCACGCCACTGAAGGCCATGAAGCTGTCTATGCCTGCCGCCTCCAGCGTGCGCAGGATTTCGGGCGCCACGCTGTAGTCGTTGGTGAACATCACGTAGCGGGGCCGCTGCGCCTTGGGCAGGGCCGCGATCTGCCGCGCGATCTCGATGGGGCGCAGGTGGTCGCGCTGCGCATAGCGCACCTGCAGCTGCATGCCCAGGCTGCTGGCCGCGTCCTGCATGGCCTCGCTGACCGTGGTCCAGTAGCGCTCGTCGGACCGGCCGGGGTTGATGAAGACCACGCTTTGCGCGGCGGCAGCGGCCGATTGCGCCACCACGCCCATCACGCACGCCATGCGCAGCGCCCACGGCAAGACGCCCCGGTGGAGGAATCCACCGGGGCGTCCCGAAGCGGGAGCAGCAGCAATCATCTGCCGCGCAGCTGGATCAGGCGCGCTCTGCCACCCAGGCCTGCACGGCGGCCAGCGCGGCCGGCAGGCCCGCTGCATCCGTGCCACCGGCCATGGCCATGTCGGGCTTGCCGCCGCCCTTGCCGCCGACCTGGCTGGCCACGAAGTTCACCAGCTCGCCAGCCTTGATGCGCGAGGTCTCGGCCTTGGTCACGCCGGCAGCCAGCTGCACCTTGTCGCCATCGACCGCCGCCAGCACGATGGCGGCGGCGCCCAGCTTGTCCTTGAGCTTGTCCATGGTCTCGCGCAGGGTCTTGGCATCGGCGCCTTCCAGCCTGGCGGCCAGCACCTTGATGCCCTTGACGTCGACGGCCTGACCGGCCAGTTCGTCGCCCTGGCTGGAAGCGAGCTTGCCCTTGAGCGCAGCCACTTCCTTCTCCAGCGCACGGATCTGCTCCAGCGCGCCGCCGATGCGGGTGTTCAGCTCGGCCGTCGGCGCCTTCAGCGCAGCGGCCGCCTGGTCCACCGTGGATTCCAGCGATTGCAGGTAGGCCAGCGCGTTCTCGCCGGTCACCGCCTCGATGCGGCGCACGCCAGCGGCCACGCCGCCTTCGCCCACCACCTTGAACAGGCCGATGTCGCCCGTGCGCTGCACGTGGGTGCCGCCGCACAGCTCGCGGCTGGTGCCGATGTCCAGCACGCGCACGGAGTCGCCGTACTTCTCGCCGAACAGCATCATGGCGCCCGTGGCCTTGGCCGATTCGATGTCCATCACCCGCGCGTCGGTGGGCGTGTTGGCCAGGATCTCGGCGTTCACGCGGCGCTCGATCTCGCGGATCTCGGCAGCGGTCACGGCCTGGTTGTGGGCAAAGTCGAAGCGCGTGCGCTCGTCGTTGACCAGCGAGCCCTTTTGCTGCACGTGGTCGCCCAGCACTTCGCGCAGGGCCTTGTGCATGATGTGCGTGACCGAGTGGTTGCGCATGGTGGCGGCACGCAGCTGCGTGTCCACCTCGGCCTGCACGGCATCGCCCACCTTCAGGCTGCCGGACTCCAGCACGCCATGGTGGCCGAACACATCGGCCTTGATCTTGAGCGTGTCCTCGACCGCGAAGCGCGCGCCTGCGGTGCTGATCACGCCCTGGTCGCCCACCTGGCCGCCGGACTCGGCGTAGAAGGGTGTGGTGTCGAGCACGACCACGCCGCTCTGGCCGGCCTTGAGTTCCTGCACGGCGCTGCCTTCGGCATACAGTGCCACCACCTTGGCGGCCTCGGCCAGCTTCTGGTAGCCGGTGAAGGCATTGGCCTGGCCCGTGTACTCGAGGGCGCGGTCCATCTTGAACTTGCCAGCCGCGCGGGCCTTGTTCTTCTGTTCTTCCATGGCGGCCTGAAAGCCTGCCTCGTCCACGCCCAGGCCGCGCTCGCGGCAGACGTCGTTGGTCAGGTCCAGCGGGAAGCCGTAGGTGTCGTGCAGCTTGAAGGCCACGTCGCCGGGCAGCACCTTGGCGCCACCGGCCAGCGCCGCATCCAGGATTTCCATGCCGTTGGCCAGGGTCTCGAAGAAGCGTTCTTCCTCGACCTTGAGCACTTCGGTGATGCGCGCTTCCTGCTCGCGGATCTTGGGATAGGCGTCGCCCATCACGGCCACGAGGTCCTTGACCAGCTTGTGGAAGAACGGCGTCTTCTGGCCCAGCTTGTAGCCGTGGCGGATGGCGCGGCGCACGATGCGGCGCTGCACGTAGCCGCGGCCTTCGTTGGACGGGATCACGCCGTCGGCCACCAGGAAGGAGGTGGCGCGGATGTGGTCGGCAATGACCTTGAGCGACGGGGTCTCGAGGTCGGCAATGTGCGTCTCGCGCGCAGCCGCCTTGATCAGTGCCTGGAACAGGTCGATCTCGTAGTTGCTGTGCACATGCTGCAGGATGGCGGCCAGGCGCTCCAGGCCCATGCCGGTATCCACGCAGGGGGCGGGCAGCGGCTTGACGTTGCCCTGTTCGTCCATGTCGAACTGCATGAACACGTTGTTCCAGATCTCGATGAAGCGGTCGCCGTCTTCGTCAGGGCTGCCCGGAGGGCCGCCGGCCACGTGCGCGCCGTGGTCGTAGAAGATTTCCGAGCAGGGGCCGCAGGGGCCGGTGTCGGCCATCATCCAGAAGTTGTCGCTCTTGTAGCGGCCGCCCTTGTTGTCGCCGATGCGGATCACGCGCTCGGGCGGCAGGCCGATTTCCTTGGTCCAGATGTCGTAGGCCTCGTCGTCCTCGGCGTAGACCGTGGCCAGCAGGCGCTCCTTGGGCAGCTTGTAGACCTCGGTCAGCAGTTCCCAGGCCCACTTGAGCGACTCGCGCTTGAAGTAGTCGCCAAAGGACCAGTTGCCCAGCATCTCGAAGAAGGTGTGGTGGCGGGCGGTGTAGCCCACGTTTTCCAGGTCGTTGTGCTTGCCGCCTGCGCGCAGGCAGGTCTGCACCGAGGTGGCACGCGTGTAGGGGCGCTTGTCGGTACCCAGGAACACGTCCTTGAACTGGACCATGCCCGAGTTGGTGAACATCAGCGTCGGGTCGTTGCCGGGCACCAGGGGGCTCGACTCCACGATGGTGTGGCCCTTGGATGCGAAAAAGTCCAGAAAGCTCTTGCGAATGTCGGCAACGGTGAAAGTGGGTGTGCTCATGGTGTCTAGGAGTTCGGAGCGCGCACGCGGGGCGCTGTCCCTGGCGGGAGGGTGTCCCGTCGGGACCAACGCGCATTATAGGTTTGCCCCATCGTCGCGGCAGCGAGCCCTGCCCGTCCCTCCATCGCGCACCTGGCCGAAGAAGGCCTCTCCTCCCATCTGCCCGCCCTTAAGCACGATCTCCAGCCCGTCACTGGCCGGATCGCTGACATGCGCGCGCAACAGCGGAGCGCGACTGGCCGGACCTCGGCGCCTGCAGCTGTGGGTGGCGCCCCATCCGGGCCGCAGGGCCGACATTCTTGCGCTGGAGAAATGGCTGGTGCAGGAGATGGGGGAGATGGCTAGCACAGGCGATCTCGCCGTTCCCTGATCCCGCTCAGACTGCGCGCGATGGGCGCCCTGGATAATCGCCAGCCGGAACCACAGCAAGCACACCATGGCGCAACCACCGACACCCGAGCCTCATTCCGCCAAACCGGCCCAACCAGGCAAAAGCCGCATCGTGCCCTGGCTCATCGGCCTGCCCGTGGCCTTCTTCGCTGTGCTCATGCTGGCTGGCCAGTTGCTGTCCACGCCCGAAGGCGAGGCGCGCTGGGTGGAGCGCGAAACCATCAAGATCTGCCGCAAGGAAACCGCGCGGCCAGAGGCCGAGCGCAAGACGCAGCAGTTTGAATCGGTGCAGGACTGCGACAGGCTCGAATTCGACTTCAAGCAGCGCTACGGTGAAAACCCCTGAGGCGGAGCCGCAACGGAAAATGCCCCCACGCTCCCCTGCTTCGCAAGGTCCGCTGCCCCCAGGGGGCCAGCTTTTTGCCTTGGGGCGGCCCGGCGACAAAAAAGGCCGGCAGAGCCGGCCTTTGGCTTGCGAGGGCCCGTTCAGTCGCGCGTCTCGATGGCCCGGTTGATGCCCAGCGCCGCCAGCGTGCACAGCGCGCCCGACAGCAGATAGATGCCCAGCGCCACCAGTCCGAAGCGCGAGGACACGCCCAGCGCCACCAGCGGGGCAAAGGCCGCGCCGACCAGCCAGGCCATGTCCGAGGACAGGGCCGCGCCCGTATAGCGATAGCGCGAGGGGAAGTTGGCCGTCACCGTGCCTGCCGCCTGCCCGTAGGACAGGCCCAGCAGGATGAAGCCGACGATGATGAACACGTTGTTGCCCGTGGTGCCGCTGCCCAGCAGCCAGGGAGCCACAAAGCTGAAGATGCCGATCAGGCAGGCCATGGTGCCCAGCGTGTTGCGCCGCCCCACCCGGTCGGCCAGCCAGCCCGAAACCATGATGGCGCCGGCCGCACAGAAGGCGCCAACGATCTGCACGCCCAGCACATGGTTCACCGACTGGTCCGAATACAGCGAGATCCAGGACAGCGGGAAGATGGTCACCAGGTGGAAGAGCGCAAAGCTGGCAAGGGCTGCAAAGGCGCCGATGACCACGTTGCGGCCCTCGTCGCGCATC
Organism: Delftia sp. WSY_7; assembly: GCF_043104845.1. NCBI lineage: Bacteria > Pseudomonadati > Pseudomonadota > Betaproteobacteria > Burkholderiales > Comamonadaceae > Delftia > Delftia sp. WSY_7. Next base: position 70,686 of record NZ_JBICLB010000014.1, read on the forward strand.
AGCGGCACCACGCCCATGGGCTCCAGCTCGCGCTGCGCCAGCAGCTCGGTGTAGGACTGGCCCACCACCAGGCGCAACCGGGCAAACAGTGCCACCACGTTGATGGCAAAGGCCACGCAGAAGGGATAGCGCCAGCCCCAGCTGAGGAACTCGTCGGCATCCACATGGGCATAGATGAAGGCAAACAGGCCTGCCGCCAGCACAAAGCCCAGCGGCGCACCCAGCTGCCCGATCATCGAATACCAGCCGCGCCGGTTCTGGGGCGCCGACATGGCCAGCAGCGACGGCAGGCCGTCCCAGGAGCCGCCCAGTGCAATGCCCTGGCCGACGCGCAGCAGCGCCAGCACGATGATGGCGTTCACGCCCGCCTGCTGGTAGCTGGGCAGGAAGGCCATGCCCACCGTACACACGCCCAGCAGGAAGAGCGCCAGCGTCAGCTTGGTCGCCCGGCCCCAGCGCCGCTGCACGGCCATGGACAGCGCCGTGCCCAACGGCCGCGCCACGAAGGCCAGCGCGAAGATGCCGAACGACATCAACGTGCCGTCAAGCTTGGAAAGATAGGGGAACAGCAGTGCCGGGAAGACCAGCACGCAGGCGATGCCGAACACGAAGAAGTCGAAGTACTCCGAGGATCGCCCCAGGATCACGCCGACGGCGATCTCGTTGGGCGTGACATCTTCGTGGGTGTCGGCGCGGGACAGAGATTCCTTGCTTTCGTAGCTTCCGTTGGGGAAGCTTGCAGTTGTGTCGAGGCCGCTCATAGATGGATGCTCCTTGTCTCGTCTCACTGACAGCTCCGTTCTACGCCCTCGCTTGATCTGGCGCAAGGCGGTTTCACCTCGACCGGACTTGGTGTTTTTCCTGCTGCGCGCGGCCGAAAAATGCGGCCTCCGGATCGCCGGGACCTCGCTGCCTGCCCCGCCAGGTAGCAGAAAGTTCCCGGCTTCTCCTTGACGTTGGACAAAATGTCCAATGGACAAATTTATACTTCGTAATACATTTGCCCGGATCTTGTAATCCGCGTTTCTATGTAAACGCGCTCTTGTTGCGCCCCTAGCATGCTAAAAATCAAGGAACTCCGTGGGCCTGCGTGGCTCACCGCGGCCGCTTTGACAGCCAGTCTCACTGGCTGCAGCAAAGCCGTCGTGCTCAACCCGGCCGGCGATATCGCCGCGCAGCAAGGCAACCTGGTGGTCACGGCCACCTTGCTGATGCTGATCATCATCATCCCGGTGATCATCCTCACGCTGCTGTTCGCCTGGAAATACCGCCAGTCGAACACCGAGGCCCACTACGACCCCGAATGGCACCACTCCACCACGCTGGAGCTGGTGATCTGGTCCGTGCCGCTGATGATCATCATCGCGCTGGGCGCCATCACCTGGATCAGCACCCACAAGCTCGACCCCTACCGCCCGCTGGACCGCGTCTCGGCCTCCAAGCCCTTGAGCACCGATGTCAAGCCGCTGGAAGTGCAGGTCGTGGCCATGGACTGGAAGTGGCTGTTCTTCATCCCTGAAAAGGGCATCGCCACCGTCAACGAGCTGGCCGCTCCCGTGGATCGTCCCATCCACTTCAAGCTGACCGCCACCTCGACGATGAACGCCTTCTACGTGCCTGACCTGGCCGGCATGATCTATGCCATGCCCGGCATGCAGACCGAGCTGAACGCAGTGATCAACAAGACCGGTGTGTTCCACGGCCTGGCATCGCACTACAGCGGCGCCGGCTTCTCGGGCATGACGTTCAAGTTCCACGGCCTCAGCGACGAGGAATTCGAGCAGTGGGTTGCCAAGGCCAAGTCCGAAGGCAAGGCCCTGAACCGCGACACCTACCTGAATCTGGTCAAGCCCAGCGAGCGCAACCCGGTCGAGCGCTTCGCCACCGTGGACGAAGGCCTGTACGACAAGGTGCTCAACCGCTGCGTCGAGGAAGGCAAGATGTGCATGCACCACATGATGGCCATCGATGCCGCAGGCGGTGAAGCCTATCTCAAGGCCGTGGGCATGAACCTGCCCCAGGATGTGTGCACGGTGCAAAACGCCGACCGCGTCGTGGCCTTCCTGGACCAGCGCGACGGCTCGGCCGCCAGCGCACAGCAATAAGCAGATAGCGGAAGCGGACGACGGCCAGCCCGCCGCCCGTTCCAAAACGACCTAAGAGACTCGATATGTCTGAACATACCTCCCCGGCACAGGCCCACTGGCTGCTGGGACGCATCACCTGGGACTCCATCCCGATGGCGCATGAGCCCATCGTGCTGGTGACCTTCATCGCCGTGGTGCTCGGCGGCCTCGGCGTGCTGGGCCTTCTCACCAAGTTCCGCCTGTGGGGCCCGCTGTGGCGCGACTGGCTGTGCAGCATCGACCACAAGAAGATCGGCATCATGTACATGATCCTCGGTCTGGTCATGCTGCTGCGCGGCTTCGCAGATGCGCTGATGATGCGCCTGCAGCAGGCCATGGCCTTCGGCGACAACCTGGGCTACCTGCCTCCGCACCACTACGACCAGATCTTCACGGCCCACGGCGTGATCATGATCTTCTTCGTGGCCATGCCCTTCGTGACCGGCCTGATGAACTACCTGGTGCCGCTGCAGATCGGCGCCCGCGACGTGTCCTTCCCGTTCCTGAACAACTTCAGCTTCTGGATGACCACGGGCGGCGCCGTGCTGGTGATGATCTCGCTGTTCCTGGGCGAGTTCTCCACCTCCGGCTGGCTGGCCCTGTCCAACCTGGGGGCGCAGAACCCGGGGGTGGGGCTTGACTACTACATCTGGGGATTGCAGGTGGCCGGTGTCGGCACCACGCTGTCGGGCATCAACCTGATCGTGACCATCATCAAGATGCGCGCACCCGGCATGAACCTGATGAAGATGCCCGTCTTCACCTGGACTGCCCTGTGCACCAACGCGCTGATCGTGGCCTCGTTCCCCATCCTGACCGCAGCCCTGGTGCTGATGTCGCTGGACCGCTACGTCGGCACGAACTTCTTCACGAACGACCTGGGCGGCAACCCCATGCTGTACGTGAACCTGATCTGGATCTGGGGCCACCCCGAGGTCTACATCCTGATCCTGCCGTGCTTCGGCATCTTCTCCGAGATCGTCTCGACCTTCAGCCGCAAGCGCCTGTTCGGCTACACCTCCATGGTGTACGCGACGGTGTGTATCACCATCCTGTCCTACCTGGTGTGGCTGCACCACTTCTTCACCATGGGCTCGGGCGCCAGCGTGAACACGTTCTTCGGCATCACGACGATGATCATTTCGATCCCGACGGGCGCCAAGATCTTCAACTGGCTGTTCACCATGTACCGCGGCCGCATCCGCTTCACCGTGCCGATGCTGTGGACCGTGGGCTTCATGTGCACCTTCGCCATCGGCGGCATGACCGGCGTGCTGCTGGCCGTTCCCCCGGCCGACTTCGTGCTGCACAACAGCCTGTTCCTGATCGCCCACTTCCACAACGTGATCATCGGCGGCGTGGTGTTCGGCGTGTTCGCCGGCATCAACTTCTGGTTCCCCAAGGCCTTCGGCTACAAGCTCGATGAGTTCTGGGGCAAGTGCTCCTTCTGGTTCTGGCTGGTCGGCTTCTGGGTGGCCTTCACGCCGCTGTACGTGCTGGGCCTGATGGGTGTGACGCGCCGCGCCAACCACTTCGAGGACCCCTCGCTGCAGATCTGGTTCATCATCGCCGCCTGCGGCGCAGGCCTGGTGGCCCTGGGCATCGGCAGCTTCCTGATGCAGCTCGTGGTCAGCTACTTCAAGCGCGACCAGCTGCGTGACGAAACCGGCGATCCATGGGAAGGCCGCACGCTGGAGTGGGCCACATCCTCGCCCCCGCCCCAGTACAACTTCGCCTTCACGCCCGTGGTGCATGAGATCGATGCCTGGTGGGATATGAAGAAGCACGGCTACCAGCGTCCGCTGACCGGCTTCAAGCCCGTGCACATGCCCGCCAACACCGGCGCCGGTGTCGTGATCGCTGCGCTGTCCACGGTCTTCGGCTTCGCGATGATCTGGCACATGTGGCCCCTGGCCATCGTGTCCTTCGCCGCCACCGTGCTGGCGTCGATCATCCACACGTTCAACTACAAGCGCGACTACTACATCCCCGCCGCGGAAGTCGCGGCCACGGAAGAACTGCGCACACAACAGCTGGCACGTCATGTCTGATATCCGTTACACCGCAGGCGGCGCTGCCGCCCTGGCCCCGCGTGAGTACCACCTCGCCGAGGAGCCCCACCCCGAAAACGGCACCGCTCTGGGCTTCTGGCTCTACCTGATGAGCGACTGCCTGATCTTTGCAGCGCTGTTCGCCACCTATGGCGTGCTGGGCCGCAACTACGCTGCAGGCCCCACGGGCGCCCAGCTGTTCGACCTGCCCCTGGTGGCGATGAACACGGCCTTCCTGCTGCTGTCGTCCATCACCTTCGGCTTCGCCATGCTGCAAAAGCAGCAGGGCAAGCTGGGCGGCACGCAGATGTGGCTGGCCATCACCGGCCTCTTCGGCCTGTGCTTCCTGGGCCTGGAACTCTATGAGTTCTCCCACCTGCTGCACGAGGGCGCTGGCCCTCAGCGCAGCGCCTTCCTGTCCTCGTTCTTCACGCTGGTGGGCACCCACGGCCTGCACGTGACCTTCGGCCTGATCTGGCTGGTCACGCTGATGATCCAGATCAACAAGCACGGCCTGACGCACGAGAACAACCGCCGCCTGATGTGCCTGTCGATGTTCTGGCACTTCTTGGACGTGGTCTGGATCGGCGTCTTCACTTTTGTTTATCTGATGGGGGTGCTGTAAATGGCTGCACACGACATCCACGCCGGCCACGGTCACCACGACCATCACGGCCATGACGACCACCACCACGATGCCGGCCCGCACAGCACGTTCTCGGGCTACATGTGGGGCTTCGTGCTCTCGATCATCCTGACGGCCATTCCGTTCTGGCTGGTGATGGGCAACATCATCTCGGACCGCTCGACGGCCGTGATGGTGCTCGGCGGCTTCGCCGTGGTGCAGATCCTGGTCCACATGGTCTTCTTCCTGCACATGAACGGCAAGATCGAAGGCGGCTGGACCCTGCTGTCCACCATCTTCACCGTGGTCTTCGTGGCCATCGGCATCGCAGGCACGCTGTGGGTCATGTTCCACATGAACACCAACATGATGCCCCAGCACACCATGCCGGCCGATCCTGCGGCGCAGACGGCACCGGCCGTGGTCACGCCTTGACCGCATCCGGAAACTCCGGGCCCTCCAGCCGCGCATGCGCATCGCGCCGGCGCGGCCCACTCGCTCAGGCGATGCTCATCTCGGTGGGCATCGCCTTGTTTTTGGGCTTCATCTTCCTGGGCAGCTGGCAGGTGCAGCGCCGCGCCTGGAAGCTGGATCTCATAGAGCGCGTGGAGCAGCGCGTGCACGCCGCACCCGCTGCCCTGCCCCCGCCCGCCGAATGGCCGCAGATCACGGCCGCCGACCATGAATACCGCGCCGTGCAGGCCAGCGGCCAATGGCTGACAGGCAAGACCGTGCTGACCCAGGCCGTGACCGAGCTGGGAGCAGGCTTCTGGGTGCTGACGCCGCTGCAGCTGGACGATGGCAGCCAGGTGCTGGTCAACCGGGGCTTCATCCCCACGGAGCAGCGCGCACGCTGGCAGGCGCAGCCCGGGCAGGCATCCCAGGACCAGGTGACGGTGTCCGGCCTGCTGCGCATCAGCGAGCCGCGCGGCGGTTTTCTGCGCGAGAACGATCCTGCTCAGCAGCGCTGGTTCTCGCGCGATGTGGCGGCCATTGCACAGGCCCAGGGCCTGGACCATGCAGCCCCCTACTTCATCGACGCCGGCCTGCCGGGCCAGCCCGTGGCGGACGGCACCTGGCCGCGCCCGGGCATGACCGTGATCCGCTTTCCCAACAGCCACCTGGTCTACGCACTGACCTGGTACGGATTGGCGCTGATGGTGGTCGGTGCCGCCTGGCTGGTCAGGCGCAATGACCGGCAGCCAGCCGGCAAGCCATAGAACCGCCTTGCGCAGGCAATGGGGCCATCGATGACATCGGTGGCCCTTTTTCTTCAGTCCTCTACAAGACCCTGCCGCACCACGGCTGCCTGCGGTAGCGCACAATCGCCCGCGTGAATTCGCCTTCAGAGTCCCTGTTCCGCGTCGAGCGCACCACCGAACGCCAGAACATGCAGCTGCTGATACAGCTGCGCTGGTTTGCCGTGGTCGGGCAGGTGATCACCATCTCCTTGGTGCACTACGGCTTCGGCATCAACCTGCCGCTGCCGGCCATGGCCCTGGTGCTGATGGCCAGCGTGTTCACCAACCTCGGCTACATCTACTGGTACCGCAGCCACCGCCGCCAGATCTCGGCGCGCAACCTATTCCTGGCCCTGCTGGCCGACGTGCTCGCCCTTGCCATACAGCTGTATCTGAGCGGCGGCGCCAGCAATCCCTTCATCTACCTGTTCCTGCTGCAGGGCATTCTGGGCGCCGTGCTGCTCAGGCCCGTGCACGCCTGGATCATCGTCGCCAGCACATCGCTGTGCACCCTGGTGCTGGCCATCGTGCACTGGCCCCTGCCCATTGGCGCGGCGGGACCGGACGGGCTGCCCGGCCTGTACGTGAGCGGCATCCTGATCAGCTTCGGGCTGACCACGGTGCTGCTGGTGGTCTTCCTGCGCCGCATCGTCTCCAACCTGCGACGGCGCGACGCGCGGCTGGCCAACATGCGCCAGCGCGCCAGCGAGGAAGAGCACATCGTGCGCATGGGCCTACTGGCCACGGGCGCGGCGCACGAGCTGGGCACGCCGCTGTCGACCATGTCCGTCATCCTGGGCGACTGGCAGCGGATGCCCGTCATCACGCAAGATCCCGATCTGCTCGCCGACCTGCAGGAGATGCAGCAGCAGCTGCTGCGCTGCAAATCCATCGTCTCCAGCGTGCTCATGTCCGCCGGCGAAACCCGCGCCGACGCGCCCCAGGCCACGACCTTGCATGCCTTCATGGATGGAGTGGTCGCCCAATGGCAGTCACGCCATGCGGTGGAGCGTTTCGACTATGTCCAGGCCGAAGAGGACTTCCCCATTCTTTCGGATACCGCGTTGCAGCAAATGGTTTGCAATGTGCTCGACAATGCCGCCGAGGCATCTCCCGGCCATGTGGCGCTGCACCTGTCCGTGCGCACCGGCATGCTGTGCATCACCGTGCGCGACAAGGGTCCCGGCTTTGCACCTGCCGTGCTGGAGCAGCTGGGCCAGCGCCATATCTCCACCAAGACGGAGCGCCCGGGCCGCGGACTGGGCCTGTTCCTGGTGCTCAACGTGGCGCGCTCGCTGGGCGGACGCGTTCAGGTGAGGAACACACCGCCCAGGGGCAGCGAGGTGGAGATCCGCCTGCCCCTGTCATCGATTGCCATTGAACCCGGCGCCTGAAGCGGCGCCCACAGGAACCCGAATCGCCCATGGACAGCTCCCGCCTCCTGCTGCTGGTTGAAGACGATGCAACGTTTGCACGCACGCTGACGCGATCGTTCGAGCGGCGCGGCTACCGCGTGCTGCAGGCCGCCAGCGCCGAGGAAGTGCGCGAGCTGCTGCAGACGCATTCGCCGCAATACGCCGTCATGGACCTCAAGCTGGCCGGCAATGCCTCGGGCCTGAGCTGCGTGCAGATGCTGCACCAGCACAACCCCGAGGCGCTGATCGTCGTGCTCACCGGCTATGCCAGCATTGCCACGGCCGTGGAGGCCGTCAAGCTCGGCGCCTGCCACTACCTGGCCAAGCCGTCCAACACCGACGACATCGAGGCCGCCTTCGGCCGCCTCGAAGGCCGCACCGACGTGGAGCTGTCGCGCAACCCCACTTCCATCAAGACACTGGAGTGGGAACACATCCACGAAACCCTGGCCGAGAGCGACTTCAACATCTCCGAGGCCGCACGCCGCCTGGGCATGCACCGGCGCACGCTGGCGCGCAAGCTGGAAAAGCGGCAGATCAAGTAAGACGGCAGGCACCAAGACAAACCGGGCCTCAAGGGCCCGGTTTGTCATTGCGCGGCCATGGCCCTCAGGCCATCAGCCCAGCCAGAGGTAGTGATCGATCAGCAGTGCCAGGAACAGCACGCTCAGATGCACCAGCGAGAAGCGGAAAGTCCTGCGCGACAGCTCGTCCGAGTAATTGCGCCACAGCGCGAAGGCATAGCCGCAAAAGCCCACGCTCAACACCACGGCCACCACCAGGTACAGCCAGGAGCTCATGCCGTACATGAAGGGCAGCATGCAGGCTGCGAACAGGATCACCGTGTACAGCAGGATCTGCAGCCGCGTGTACTCGCTGCCATGCGTGACGGGCAGCATCGGCAGGCCCGACTGGCGGTAGTCCTCCACGCGGTACAGCGCCAGCGCCCAGAAATGCGGAGGCGTCCACAGGAAGATGATGAGAAACAGGATCAGCGCCTCGGGTCCGACCTGGCCCGTCATCGCGGCCCAGCCCAGCACGGGCGGCATGGCGCCGGAGGCGCCACCGATCACGATGTTCTGCGGCGTGGCGGGCTTGAGGATCACCGTATAGATCACGGCATAGCCCACGAAGGTGGCCAGCGTCAGCCACATGGTCAGCGGATTGGTGCACAGCAGCAGCACCAGCGCACCCAGCGTGCACAGGATGGCCGAGAAGGCCAGGGCCTGCTGGCTGGTCAGCTCCCCGCGCGCCGTGGGCCGCCAGGAGGTGCGCTTCATGCGCGCATCGATATGGCGCTCCACCAGGCAGTTGAAGGCCGCTGCGGCGCCCGCCACCAGCCAGATGCCCAGGCAGGCCAGCGCCATGTGCAGCCACTGGTCGGCGTTGGGCCAGCCCGGCACGGCCAGCACCATGCCGATCAGCGCGCAGAACACGATCAGCTGCACCACGCGCGGCTTGGTCAGGGCATAGAACTGCGTCCAGCGTGAGGACTCGACACTCAGGGAAGCTTGTTTACTCATGCAATCTCTCCACGGGCAACCGGCAACCCGGCCCGCAGCGTGCCCGGGCGACTGGCCGCCAGGCACCAAACAATCACGGTCACCAGCGCGGCTGCGCCACCCGTATGCAGCACTGCAGCCACCAGCGGCCAGTCCAGCACCACGTTCGACAGGCCTGTCAGCACCTGCAACACCAAAAACGCAGCCAGCACGCGGCGCTGCGGCGCCAGGGCAGGCGCCTCGCCCAACCGCCACCACAGCCCGGCAAGCGCGGCCACCACCACATAGGCCGCAAGGCGGTGCAGATAGTGGATGGCCGTGAGGCCCGCAAGGCTGATGTTGCTGCCGTCCTGCAGCCGGCCCAGCGGACGCCAGATCTGCAGCGCCTGCGAAAAATCCATAGCCGGCCACCAACTGCCCTGGCAGGTCGGAAAACTGCTGCAAGCCAGCACCGCATAGTTGGTGCTGACCCAGCCACCCAGTGCCACCTGCAGCACCAGCAAGCCCAGGCCCAGCCACAGCAGAGCACGCAGGCCCGGGGAAATCACCGTTGCCTGCTGCTGGCGAGCCGCCCGGCTCAGCCCCACGGCGGGCACGCACAGCAAGGCCAGCAGGCCCGTGCCGCCCAGCAGGTGCAGGGTCACGATGGCCGGAAACAGCTTCATGGTCACGGTCCAGGCGCCAAAGGCACCCTGCAGGCAGACCCAGAACAGCGCCAGCGTGGGCCACCAGGGGCTCATGGCCCCCCGCCGTGCGCCTTCCACGCCTTGGGCGCCACCCGCCCTGCCCTGGCGGCGCGCACGCCGCCAGGCCATGATGGTCATGGCGATGATGAGCACGCCCACGGTGGTGGCCAGATAGCGGTGGACCATCTCTATCCATGCCTTGCCATGCGTCACCGGCCCGGTGGGCATGGCGGCCTGCGCCTCGGCAATCTGCGCGCGGGCGCCCATGGGGCTGGCGCTGCCATAGCAGCCCGGCCAGTCAGGGCAGCCCAGGCCGGAATCGGTCAAACGCGTAAAGGCGCCGAACAGCACCAGGTCGAAAGTCAGGAACAGCGTCAGCACCGACAGTGCCTGCAGCCGCTTGAGCGAGCCACCGTTGCGGTTGCGCAGCCACACCCAGGCCAAGGGTCCCAGCGCCAGCAACAGGCCCAGCAGCATCAGCTCCAGAACGGGGGCCAGATCGTACAGCGCCTGCTCGTTCACCTCCGCCCTCCACAGCGCAGCGTCCACCGGACGGAACTGACCCCAGGCAAGCCGCAAGGCAATGCCACAGGCGCATCCGGTTGGCGACAGCAGAACTTCATAAATGAGAGCAATTTGACGAGAAGGCTCAGCCCCATGCGCGAGATTGGATCGCAGGCCGGGCCCACAGAGAATCAGGACATGCACCCAGATACAGGCTGCGGGACGGCGCCCCATGCACAAGGCCCGCCAAGCGGGCCCGGTCGCTGCAACTTTCAGAGCAGCATGTCTTTGATATGAAACAATTCTACTTGCCTGCGCACCACTCAAGCGCCCAAGCGCGCAGTGCCCCTAGACCGCAGCCAGCTTCTTTTGGCCGGCGTGATGCGGCTTGGGCCGGGCGCACACGAATTTGCGCAGGGAGCCACCCGAGGCATCGGTGGCCCGGCTTTACACAACTGCTCAGATTCGCTCAGACTCAGACGCCCAGCGTTCCTTAGATTGACGCTTTCACTTGGGGACCGGCAACCGCCGGGTGAGGCCATGATTGCAGGACGCTCGTGGACTGTGCTTGATGGGCGCGGACACGAAATCGGGCGTGTCGAAGGCGATGAATTCGTCCGGTGCGGGACCAGGCTCATCTACCGCATCGATGGGCCGGCGCTGTACTCCATGGACGGCTCGGCCAGACTGATGGGCTTTATAGAAGGGACCGAGGTCAGAACCCGGCAGGGGCGGATCTTTCTCAAATTCCTCGCGCATTGAACTGCGCTGCTCTGATCTGCGCAGCACCGTGCGCATGCAGCGGCAAGCTTTCGGCCCCCTTCTGCGCCAGCCGATGACAATCTATATCAATTCATTCATAGCCAGTCGCTAAGACGCACAGATAATTGCCGGCATTCGTGTGAATTGTGAGAAGGGACCGGGCCACGTGCCCCGCCCTTCGCATGCTGGAGGATTGGCAGATGAGCGCCCCGGAAATGGAGGCCATACAGGAGCGGCTGAAGAAGCTGCGGGCCGACGAGGCGCAGGTAGCCGAGCAGCTGGAACGGCTGCAGACCCAGAAGGCTGCGCTGGAGCACAGGCAGGCCATGATCCAGGGCGCCTTGGAGGTGCTGGAAGAGATGCGGCAGGAGCTGGAGCCATGAACCGCGGCAAGCCCGGTTCGTCCCCGTCCTCGTCACCGCCCGCCACTGCCCTGCCAACAACCCAGGACTGGCTGGAAAGAATTGCAGCCCTGGATGCCACGGAGCCGCCGCCTACCCCACCTCGTCCGCGCAACACCCGCAAAGCAGCGCGCCGCAAGGCGGTCACCATCGTGGCAAGGCTGGTGCTGCTGGTGCTGCTGGCCATCGCCCTGGCCGTGGCGGCGCAATTGATGTGGGTCAAGTAGCTGCCTGCGGTATACCCTCGCATCCTGGCAAAGTCCCCATATTGTTTGCATGCTCACTTGCGCCTAGCATGTAGGCACACTCAACGCAGTGGAGGTGTCATGGCCGATCCCGAAGAACCGCTGGAAATACGCTCAGAACGCTGGCAGTCGCTGAAGGGGCTGGACATCGCCTCCGTGGATCTGGGCCCCATCTGCGTGGTGCTCTTGCTAACGTTGATCTGCATGGCCGTGATGCTGCTGCTGGCCAAGTCCGGCGCCGAGCAGGTGCGGCAGGCCCAGCCATCGCCCCAGGCCAAAGGCCCTGCTCCCCGACCGCAACCGGCGCAGCCCGTGGCAGAACCCGCCCAGCAACAGACCTGGATACCGGCCTTGCGCACCTGAGCGCGGCAAGGCCGGTCGAGGCCGTAGGTAGCGCGTTCAGACCTTCATCGAACGTGTCGCAATGAAGGTCGGCACGAACTTCTCGATCACAAAACGGGCGTGGGGCTGCCAGTCCTCGTGGAAGCCCGTCAGCACAAGCCCCGCATCCAACTGCCCCCCGATCTGATCGGCCAGCGTATGGCCGAACACCAGGGCCTCGTTGCGCTCGCGCTTGGCCGCAATCGCCTCGGGCGGCAAATCCGCCACATCGGAATACGGCAGGCGCCAGGCGGGCCGCACGAGTCCTTGCTCGCGCAATGCAGGATCACGGTCCTCCACGAAGACCACCGGATTCCAGAAGCTGGACAGAAGACGCCCGCCCGTCGTCAGCACCCGCGCGCATTCACGCCACACGGGCCGCACATCGGGCACGTAGAGGTTGGAGATGGGGTGAAAGATCACATCAAAGCTGGCGTCTGCAAAGACCCCCAGATCGCGCATATCGCCCTGCACGCAGGACAGCGCAAGGCCTTCGCGCTCGGCCACATGCCGGTCCTGCGCAAGCTGGCCGGCTGAGGCGTCGAAGACGGTGACCTGGGCGCCCGCCGCAGCAAGAATGGGCGCCTGCTGGCCGCCGCCGCTGGCAAGGCAGAGGATGCGCAGGCCGCGTACATCATCCAGCCAGCCGGCAGGCAAGGGGCCTGGCGTGAGCCGCGCCTGCCAGCTTCCGGCGCGGGCCCGTGCTATTTCGGCGCTGTCGACCGGGCGCGACCAGTCGCAGGACTTGGCAGCCTGCTGGTTCCAGGCGGCCGTGTTGTGGGCAAGGATATCGATGGATTCCGTCATGGGCACTCTTTCAAAAATTCCGAAAGGAGGCCGCACGGCGACGCCGGGTTGCGTTCAGGAAACGCAGAGCAATCAACGAACAGGCAGGAGGTGACGCAGGCGTCCGCCGTCGGCCGGCAAAGGGCTTCGGGGGATTGGTCGGACGAAGGTCCGAAGGCGTCACAGGTTCATGTCAGGCTCGCAATGGTCGCAGGAATGGAAGCAAAAATTCTAGGGCTGCCCGAAGCACGCTGTCAAACAGCTGCGGCGCCTTCCCCACACGGTCATGCAAAAGTCACAACCGTGAGACGGCCTGGCTGTAAGTTGAACCCGCACCCTCGATGGCGCCGGCTTCTGCCGCGCCTTGGCGCGCCCGCTGACGACCTCCTTTTCCAACCCGGCGCCCAATGGATACCGAGGAGCAACACTTTGAAGGAGAGCTATGCGTAGTCCCAAGAAAGGCAGAGAGCCGATCCGGCTCCTGGACCTGGCCCCCGCCGTCTTCTGCATGCAGTGCGAACAGGAAAAGCCCGCCACAGGCGCCCGCCAATTCCATGCGTGGCACGTGTGCAGCGATTGCTCGCAGAAGCTGGCCCGACTCCCCACGGCGCAAGCACCGACGGCGCACCCTGCGCACTGAGGCAAGCGATTCCCCAAAACGACAGCCCGCCAAATGGCGGGCTTTCTCATGCCCTTTCGGGCATGGGCGGGACCATGACAGTGGATCGCGCCTACCAGGGCGCAAACACCATCATCAGCGCCACGGCCACGACGGCTGCGGCGATGTACATGGTCCGCCTGGTGGCGAACCGGTTGCGGGACGACGACGTGGGCACTTGGCCAGGGGTGTTGGGAGGAGGTGTGTTCATGGCCTCAAGCATGGGTGCCGCCCAGGCACGCCCTTGTCGGACAAGCACAGGTCAGGGAATCAGCGCAAGGCAGGACCAGGCCGTCGGCATTGGCCCATGGCCCGGTGGTCTGAAAGACAAATGGCGCTGCAATCGCTCGCGTGTGCCTCAATATGGGCGGACTCCGCAGATCAGGTGTGAACCGGTGCCGAGAAATCCCAGGCGTTTGCGGGCATGACCGCGCAAAATGCCCCTGCCAGCGTCGCGTTGTGGTGTTCCACAATTTTCTGCGCTGCAAGCTGGGGGGTGTCGGCACAAGTATGCCCATCCGCAATAAGGACGGCATCAAGGCCCAGATCGCGAGCGACCCGGCAATTGGTGTCCACGCAGTACTGAGTCTTCATGCCGGTGATGACCAGGCCGGTCACGTTGCGTGCTTGAAGCTGCTGCAACAGATCGGTGCCTGCAAAGGCGCTTGGGCGGTGTTTTTCGAACACAACCTCACTGCCGTCCAGTTGCAGTTCGGGTGCGAGTTGGGTCAGTGGGCTGCCTGGGCCAATGGGCGTTCCCACGGGACCGATGTGACGAGCCAGAAAAATTGGCGCTCCCGCACGGCGGGCCTGTGCCATCAAGGTGTTGATGGTGTCCAGCACCTCGGTGCAGCGCCACATGGGTTCAGGGCCTCGGACCAGGCCGACCTGAACATCGAGGACTAGCAGAGCAAACATGAATACAACTCCTTGCGTGGTGCCGGCGACGCAAGGGCAAAAAAAAAGGGCCCGGTCCATCGCTGGCGGGCCTGGGAAGTGGTTCAACTGGGACTCACGGCACTTCACACGGTCCGCAGGAAGCGGTCGTGGAGGTGGTAGTGGTGAGAGTGCAGTAAACCATGGAGTTCCATTGTAACGAGCGCCTTCGCCTGTCATCTCAGCACCTATGCGGCTTTTTTGCGTTTGTCGCGCCGCAGATCTCGCCCCTGTAGTTCCGGACGCTGTCCAGCTGTTTTCGGGGGAGACGTCAGGCAAGAACAAGCCCGCTGGTAGGGCTTGTCTGCACCTCGGTGTGCTTCACCTTCTTCGACGTCTCGTCACTTCCCAGGATGACAAGGTGCTGCGTCCTTTGCGAGACCAGTTCATGGAGAACCCCCAGGCGCTGACGGATCCGGCAGCGACTACGCGGACAACAGCGCCCAGCGTTCGTGATCTCGCCAGCGACCACCGACCTTCATGAATGCGGGCGACAACCCCTCCAACTTGAAACCACAGGACTTCACCAGTGCTATGGCTGCCTTGTTCTCAGGCTGAATGTTGGCTTCCAGCCGATGCAGCTTCGAAGTCCTGAAGACCTGCTTCACGACATGCGCGAGGCCCTCCTTCATCAGGCCCTTCCCTTCGAAGCCCGAGAATGCAAAGAAGTCGATATGGGCAGAGCGGAACGGGTCCATCAGGATGTTCGTGATCTGCACGACCCCGGCAAAACCATCGCTGCGCCACTCCCAGATCACAAATGCCGCACCCGACGGCTCCTGCACGCGAGCCAGGTAGCCCTGGAACTCCTGTGCCGTGCTGGGCGGCGAAACCCATGGAGCGTGCAGTTTGCGGCTCTGTCCGACCGCGTCGATGAACTGCTGCTCCAAATCGGCGGTCAGCGTCGAAACGTAGATATCTGTGCCCATGACTTCCCTTCTCTGTGGAAAGAAAAGTGTAGCCAGCCCAGGAATCCGTCGGAAGCCTAGCAGCGCGCTTGCACCCTACAGCTTTGTCAAGTGCACCATTGAAACGACGAAGCCCGCTTTGAACTGACCCCATGAAGTTGGACGGTTGGAAGTTAGCGGCTCAAGGCCTGATTTCGGTACTGCACCGGACTCAGGCCTTCTAGCATGAGCTTGTGCATTGGTAGTTGCCCAAAGACCACCACCGCGACGATGCCCTGCCCTTCGGCGACTGCCCCTCTCAGAAAGGAAACCTCGAAATGACCGGCCACAAGCCCTTGCGGCAGCAGAAAGGACCGGCATCGTGACCACGAAACCCTAACCCATCGCCACTAACGTCTATGACAAACAGCCGGGCGGAACCTATCGGGCCACCATGCACGTCAGTGGGCTGGCCATCCAGCGCGCTCTGCGACATATCCGTCCGGGGACACGACAGGAGCTTGCGCGGTTCCGCCTGGGACAGCACCCGGCGCCGAAACCCCACATGCTTCCCCCCGGCGGTTTTCCCCTTGGAACACAGCTGGCGTTTGAGAAGGCTACGCCAACAGTTCGGCGCCTCCCTACCGATCTTTCCTGCATCGAGCCCCAGTCCCACGCCTGCCCCAGCTGTGCCCGCAGCTGCTTGGCCGCCGTGGGAGGG
Organism: Delftia sp. WSY_7; assembly: GCF_043104845.1. Taxonomy (NCBI): domain Bacteria; kingdom Pseudomonadati; phylum Pseudomonadota; class Betaproteobacteria; order Burkholderiales; family Comamonadaceae; genus Delftia; species Delftia sp. WSY_7. The sequence goes on from NZ_JBICLB010000014.1 coordinate 86,613, forward strand.
TCTCGTCGCTTATCGAGTACGTCGTAAGCTTGGCCACAGGTCACGTCACGCGGCACTGTCCAGGCAAGCTCTGGTACCTCGCCCAGCATTCGCGCCAGAGCGCTCCGCGCAAGGTGATCGCGGAAACCCTCCAGCAGCGCACGCACCTTAGACGATACGGCAGGACCATGTTTGGCCAGTGCTGCCTTGCGACGGGCAGTGACCGGATCAACTCCTGCGCTACCCCCGCGCTTGTCTCCCTGAACTGAGACAGCCTCTGCAAAGCGCTATCTCGGGCCAGTGCCCGAGCCTCACCTACTTCATCAGGCCAGCAGAGCTGTTTGTAGCAGTAGGCCCGTGTTTTGTGCGATTGGGAGGTGACCTATCGCAATTCATCGCACCCCTTCACGAGCAGGTGCGAGCCTGGCTGAAGCTGCTTTGCAGACCGCGAATCGAATAGCACTAGAATCTCACCCAGAGTCATGGCGCAGGTTCTATTGCCAGCGACGTAGGAGGCAAAAACCTACGCCCGAACCTACGCCAAGGTTGCAGGTGCAGATAGATTTCGCTGGGTGCCAAGTTGAGGTTTTGCGGCAAACGCGCCGTGAAACTCTCAAGAAAACAAGCATCTAGCGAAGAAATGCATGATTCGACAATGGCTCAACCAAGGCGGGCGTCGTTCAATGGCAGGACCTGAGCTTCCCAAGCTCATGACGTGGGTTCGATTCCCATCGCCCGCTCCAGCTTTCCTCGCGCACTCTTCATTTGCGCGCGCGGGCCAATCTCTGGACTGAGGAGCAGGCGCCGCCGCAGCGGCGCCGGGGCGCTATCGCACGCCAGGCGATGAACTGCCCATCTCGACTTTCAGGTCCGGGAAGGAGTTGACCATCTGGACCTTGAAGTCAGGGAAAGAGGTGACGATCTGCCACTCTCCGCAACGGTCTGCGGAGGAGTTCACCACCTTGACCTTGAGGTCCGGGAAAGAACTGGTTGCCTGGACCTTGATGTCGGGGAAGGACTGCACGAGCTGGACCTTGCCGTAGAGGCGGATGCCTTTGTAGGTGCAGTTTTTCTTGTCGAAGTCTGCGGCGTGAACGAATGCCGGCAGGGCAAGACAGGCAAAGACAAAGCTACAACGCTGCAGAAGATGCATATGCGAAAAGGGAGTGGGTCTTCGGAAACAAGCCAGGCCGTGGCTTGCGGCCGCCCTATTAGAGCATCCTGCATGCAGAAGCCCCTGACGTTTTCGACTGAGCGTCAGCCTGGGGCAAGACCATCCATCCGGCACTCAGGCCATGAGCCCAAGCAGCCAGTCCGCATACTCCACGGTGGCGGGAGTGGTCCCGGAAGGAGGTTTGATGCATGCCGCGCGTGTGGAATTCGCCATGGCGCGTATGTCGCTGGGTGTGTGGCCGAATTTGGCCCGGAATGCGCGGCTGAAGTGGGCCTCACTGGCAAAGCCCAGGCGTGCGGCCACCTCGGCGACACGCAGGCGTCGGTAGGCAGGGTTTGACAGGGCATGGAAGGCCTCTTGCAACCGTCGCTGCTGCACATAGCGCATCACACCCCCCAAAGGTTCGAAAAGGTGGTAGAGCCGGTGACGTGAGATGCCGAAGCACCGGCAAAGCAGCTCGGGCGAGAGGGGAGCGGCCAGGTTTCGTGCGATATGGCGCTTGATACGGTCCAGCATTGCTGCCTGCAATTCAGTCCGAGCCTCGGCCACCGTCCGTAGACTGGGGCGCAGGCAGGCTGCCAGCATCTGGGTAGTGGCATGCACTATGTCGTCAGCCTGCTCCAGGCCGATGGAAGGCAGGCGTCGCTGCAGAGCGCAAAGATGATCTGCCAATAGCCCGGCGAAGATGCTGCTGCCGGTCAACACGGTTCCGTGCAAGCCTGAACTCGATGCACCCATTGCCTGGTCGCCAAGGCTGCGGGGCACGATCAACGAGAGCACATGGGAGTCGTCCGCAACGGTATGCTGGCAGCGAGCCATGTCGAAGAAGACCACATCACCTGCTTGCACCGTCAGCTCGTGACCATCGTCACAGCGCCCTGTGAAGCCGCCTCCCCGGTACCACTGCACCAGATAGTGGTCCAGCCCGTCATGGGCCGCGCGTGCATGTCCGCGCGAGAAGCGCTGTGCACCGAAGCGCAGGTCTCCCAAAAGCAATTGACCCAAGTGGACTGCATCTACCGAAGCGTGGAAGCCACCGCGCACCGTACCGCGTTCCAGCGGGGTCACATCGAACAGTACAGAGATGCCGCTGCGCCAAGCGTCGAACCTGTCCGCCTCCAGGCACTGCTCGGTGGTGAAGGTGGTGCTCGGCAGGGCTGAGGTCGGAGTCTGCATGTCGAATGATCTGGGCAAAAGAATGCCGTGGTGAAGCCGTCCCTCCGATAGCAGCCAAGGCGTTGCGACACACTCATCCAGGACGGCTTTCATTTGAGAGCCGCGGCATCGTAACGCAATGTGTGCTGGGGCGAATCAAACTGACGAACGGTAGCCCGTCAAGATGCAACCCAGGCAGTGATGCAGGAAGATGCGCAGAAGTTGGTGCCTCGGCAGGTCCAGCAGCCATTCAGCCTGTGGCGGTGGATAGCGTTCACAGGCCTTGGAGAATCGATGCTTGAGTTTCTCAAGAGTCAAAACGGAGTGTTCCATGACCCCTACCACCGAACAAAAACGTGCCAGCTTCCGGGCCCTGCACCGCCAGGGCTGCTTTGTACTGCCCAATCCATGGGACGCCGGCAGCGCCCGCATGCTGCAGGGCCTGGGCTTCAAGGCGCTGGCCAGCACCAGCTCGGGCCATGCATGGTCGCTGGGCCGGCCCGATGGCGCCATCTCGCGCGACATGACCCTGGCGCATCTGCGCACCCTGGTCGCGGCCACCGACCTGCCCGTGAACGCGGACTTTGAAAGCGGCTTCGGCCTGGGTCCGCAGGAGGTGGCAGAGAGCGTTCGCATGGCCTTGGACACCGGCGTGGCAGGGCTGTCCATCGAGGATTCGACAGGCGATGCGGCCAACCCCTTGCGCAGCATCGAGGACGCCGTGGCCCGGCTGCGCGCCGCCCGCGCTGCCATCGACGAGGCAGGCGGCAGCACCTTGCTGGTCGGGCGTGCGGAGAATTTCTTCGTGGGCCGGCCCGATCTCGACGACACCATTGCCCGGCTCAAGGCCTATGCCGAGGCCGGCGCGGACTGCCTGTACGCACCCGGCATCCGCAGCGCCGAGCAGATCCGTTCCGTGGTGGCGGCCGTGGCACCCAAGCCGGTGAATCTGCTGATCGGAGGGGCCAGCGAATGGAGCCTGCAGGATGCCGAGGCCATGGGCGTGCGCCGCATCAGCGTGGGCGGCGCACTGGCGCGCGCAGCCTGGGGCGGCTTTCTGCATGCGGCGCGCTCCATTGCCGAGACGGGGCGCTTCGACGCGTTCGCCCAGGCCACGCCGGGCGCCGAGCTCAATGGCTTTTTTCAGGGCAAGGACTGATCCGCACCGGCCTGCAGCCGCTGCGCGGTCATGACCCAGACCGCGATATCGAGCAGGGCGGCCGCGCGCTCCACCGGCGCGAGCTGTGGGTCCAGCACGCCGTCCATCTGCCGTGCCAGGGCGGACCAGCCCAGCAGTGCGGCCTGATCGGCCCAGGCCCGGCCTGCGGCCAGCAGCGGTGCGCCGGCACCCACCAGGCCTGCGGCCTGCATATCGGCCAGCCAGACCTGGCCCTGTGCCAGCCAATGGCGCAGCGGCGCCTCGGCGTTTTCGTTCGGTGCCGTGCTCATGGCTGTTTCTCCCTGCTGCCCTGCGCTGGCGGCGGCTTCCAGGCCGTGCTGGGATGGTGCCAGTCCGTACTGTCCCGCCAGCGCACCGATGCCACGGCCATCTGCAATCGCCCGGCCACGAATTCCACGCGGCCAAAGACCTCCTGCAGCACCCGGCCGCACGCCAGCTCCCGGCGCAGGGCCTCGCCCGCCCTGCCCTGCATGCCGTGCAGATCACCGGCCAGGCATATGACGGGGCCGGAGGTTGGCAGCTGCGGTTGCAGCTCCATCGTCCAGCGCTGCAGCAGCAGGTCAGTCTGCGGCAGGCCGCTGCCGCTCACCTTCCATCGCGCCCAAAGGGGCGGCTGCTGGCGCCAGGGGTCGGCATGCAGCTCCTGCAGATGGCGGCGCAGCAGGACCTGGGGGTCGTCGGCCCCCGGCAAGGGGCCGGCCGCCTGGGCCGCCACCAGCCGGGTGGCATCCCGCGCCGAAAGGCGGCCGTCGTCGCTGACCCAGCCGTCCACCAGCACATGAGGACCTTGCAGCAGCTGCCTTGCCGTGAGGCCGCCCAGGGTTTCCGATTCCAGCGCCTGGGCAGGCTCCCATTGCGGATCAAAGCCCTCAGCGCGCGATGCCGACCAGGTCAGGAACCGGCCGCTGGCCGCATCCTGCAAGTGCACCGAAAAACCGCGCTGCCCTCCGCGCGCCAGCCACAGCTCGGCCGCCACGGCATGCAGACACAGGCCTTGCACGCGCCGGTAGCTGCGCCTATGCACGCCAGCCAGCTCCTGCAGAGGCCGAGGCAGGGGTTGCTGGGCCAGGCCGCGCAGCAGCATCCACAGCGCGGCCAGCAGGGGAGCCACGCGCTCGGCCGCGCCGGCACGGCCCGCGCGCTCGTCGCGCAAGGCGCGCACCAGCAGGTTGAGCACGCTGGCGGGGCGCGCCAGGTCGGCCTGGCGCAGTTCGGTGGACAGTGCCTCGCCCTGGTCGAGGAAGGCCGGGCTCATGCCGGCACGGCCCTGCAGCACCCAGCCGGTCAGCCAGAGCCTCACCTGCGCCAGACGCTGCAGTGCGCCGGCTTCCAGCGCATGCGCAGGCAGCTCGGGCATGGGTGCGCCCGCTGCGCGCCGGGCCTGCAATGCCACCAGGGCGCGGTGCGCGCAGGTGGCGGCCTTGCAGCTGCAACTGGCCGCCGCCAGGCCGCCAGCACGCGGCAGGCGCACGGTCACTTCGTCGGGATTGGAGAGTTCACCGACCAGCGCGGCCGGCGTCTCTTCCAGCACGGCCTCGAAACCCTGTGCCATCCAGCGCAGGGCCTTGCGCTGGGCAGCGCTGCCGAAGGCCCGCGCCACGGCCTCGGCATCGCCCTCCAGCCATGGCGCGATAGGGGCCTGTGCTGCCTCATCGGCCGCCCCTCCGCTGGCCAGGCGCGCGCGCAGGCCCAGCAGCAAGGCGCACAGATGGTGGCAGGGTCCATACGCCGGGCAGCTGCATTGCAGCGTGGCAAAGCCCGCGCCGGCCAGGGTCTGGACATGGCCTTCGATATCGGCCCGGGCATGGCTGGCATCCAGCTCCCAGGCCGCCTCATCCAATGTCGCCAGGGCCTTTGCGCCGCGCTTGAGCAGGCCCTTGTTGGCCCAGTCGGCAATGGCGTCATCGTCCAGGGTGCGCAGCCATTCCTGCATCATGAGGATCGCCCTCCCTGCATGGCACAGGCCAGCCAGTCCACCAGATGGTCGGGCGTCATGGCGCCGATCTGCGCACCGCGTTCCACCAGTTGCGCAGCCAGGTCCCGGTCGTAGTCGGGATGGGCGCGGCGATCCAGGGCGGCCAGCACCAGCACGCGCGCGCCGCTGGCGATCAGCCGCTCGGTCTCGGCGATGACGCGGGCCTCGTCATGGCCTTCGTAGAGATCGGTGATCAGCACGACCACGCTGCGGCGCGGCGCGGCCAGCTGCCCGGCCGCATGCGCCAGGGCGGCACCGATATTCGTGCCTCCGCCCAGTTGCGCGCCCAGCAGCAGTTCTTCGGGCGCATGCAACTGGCCGGTGACATCGGCCACCTCGTCGGCGAACAGCAGCACATGGGTGCGCAGGGCGCGCACGCGCGCGAAGATGCTGCCCATCACGGCGCTGTGGATGACGGATTCGTACATGGAGCCGCTCTGGTCCACCAGCAGCCACAGGTCCCAGGTCAGGCGCTGCGCCTCGTTCTCCCTGAAGAACAGGCGCTCCAGCACCAGCACCTGCTCCTCGCGCTGGTAGTGGCGCAGGTTGTGGCGCAGGGTGCGCGGCCAGTCCAGGTCGGCCATCTGCCCCTGGCCCCGGCTACTGCGGCGCCTGCGCCGCCGCCCGAAGGCCGAGCGCACGCGCGAGGAAAGCCGTGCCTGCAGATCCGCCACCACGCGTGCCACCAGCCGCCGGGCCTCGTCCAGCACCTGCACGGGCAGGCTGGCGCGCACGGCCATCAGCGCGGCCACCAATTCAATGCTGGGCGTGGCCTGGGCCAGTACCTGGGGGTCGCCGAGCAGGCCGTGCAGCCCGTAGCGCGACAGCGCATCGCGCTGCAGCGTTTCCACGGCGCTGCGCGGGAACAGGTCGCGCACCTCGCCCAGCCAGTGCACGGCCTGGGGCTCGGGCACGCCGCTGCCGCCCTGGCGCGCGGACAGCCCGCCCGTGCCCTGCCAGGCGTCGGTGCCTGCACCGTCGGGCTGCTCGCGCAGGCGGTGCTCGCGCTGGTAGAGATAGTCCAGTGCCGCGTCGCGGCGCGCATCGGCGTCATCGAGCGGCTGCGCCGCAGCCAGGGGCTGGGCCGCCTCGGGCCCGAGGATGAGGCGCCAGCGCCGCAGGGTGGCGGCATCGATTGCCTGTTCCTGCATTGGCGGCTCGTGCATTGGCAGTTCGTGCATTGGCGGATCTTCCCGGCTCATGACAGTCCCCAGGGTTGCAGCAGCCGGCCCACCTGGGCCGCCAAGGCGCGGCTGTGCGCCAGGGCCTGGTCCGATGGCAGGTGCACCGGGCCCAGCGTGGTTGCGCCAGGTGGCGTTGCCGCGCCCGACAAACCGGCCAGCCGCCCGGCCAGCTGCCGCAGTTCGGCGCGGGTCAGCTGGGCAAAGGCCAGCCGCAAGGCGGGCAGGCCGGCCAGGAAGGCGTCTTGCGGCCAGTGCGCAATGCCGTCGCTGAGCAGGCGCAGCAGCGGCGGATGACTGAGCAGCCAGCCCTTGGCCACGCGCACAAAGCCCTGCAGGTACTCGCCCATGGCGGCAGCATCGACCTGCGCCAGGCCCAGCATGGCGCGCAGGGCGGCATCGGTCTGCGCAATCTGCCAGCGGCCGGCCATGCTCAGGATGCCGGCGGTGGCGCCGCGCACGCGCGCGGGCGTGCTGTCGGCGCCTGCCTCATGCAAGGCGGCACAGGCATCGTGGAACAGGCCGGCGTCGGCCCAGGGCACGGCGCGGCAGACCATGCCGTGCAGATCGGCCAGGGCATCCAGGGCCTGCACCTGCTGGACGGCATCGCCCTCGCCCAGCCAGGGCAGGCGCAGGCAAGCCTGGGCAAAGCAGCGCCGCAGCAGCGGCAGCAGGCGCGCCAGGCCCACGCCGCCCAGCGCATGGCGGGCCTCGTAGGCAAGGGCCAGGCAGCCGGTGGCGCGGGCCAGGGCCAGGGCGTCGTGGCTGCGCTCCATCCAGGCCTGCACGGTGTCCAGCACCTGCTGGGCAATGCCGTCCAGGCCCATGACCAGCACTTCCAGCACGCGCTGCGCCGGCTCGGTATCGGCGGTCTGCGACAGCCGCTCCAGCACGCGGTGGACAGCGGCCTCTTGCAGGCTGGAGCCGTGGCGCATGGCCTCGGTGAGTGCCACCGTGGTCTCGACCTGCCAGCCCAGCGTCCAGACCTCGCGCACGCGCGCCAGGCCGGTGCCCGCCACAAAGTCCGGTCCCGCCAGGCATTGCGCATAGGGCACGCCCAGGTAGCGCAGCCGGTGCAGTCCCTGCGACAGGCGGCGGTGACGGGCGCTGCGGTAGATGTCCAGCTCCTTGCGCACGGGTGCGGCAGGCCGCACGGGCAGGCGGTGGCGCAGGCAGAAGGCCTGTACATCGACCAGCAGCGGGGCGGCCGGCGCGTTGGGTGGCAGCTGGCCGTAGTCGTCGGCGTCCAGCAGCCATCGACCAGTCTGCTGCCCGGTCTGCTGCCCGGTCTGCTGCACCATAGGCTGCGGACGCAGGGCCTGGGCATGCTCCTTGAACACGGCGCTGTCCAGCGCTTCCAGCAGCTCGGCCCGGCCGCCGTGGCAGGCGCGCAGTGCAGCCAGGCCATGGGCCAGGCGCACGGCCTCTGCCGCGTCGGGCAGGCTGGCGGGCAGGCCCCGGGCACGCAGGCCGTTCACGGTGCGTGCCGCCATCTCGGGCCAGGCCTGGGCATCGGGTTGCGAGGCGCCCTGCTCCAGCGCCTGCCAAACGCCCTGGTAGTAGCCGGGCATGGGCATGCCGGCCGCGTAGCCGCTGGCACGCTCCAGCCGCTGCAGCGTGTAGGGGATGAGATGCACGCCCACATCGATGGGCTGACCGGCCGCAGCCGGACGCTCGGGCGCCGACAGGCCAGCGGTGATCCCAGCCACGATGCCCGCCACATGAAAGCCGCCGCAGACCACCAGGCAGCGCCCGCCTTCGGCCAGGGCCTTGCGGACCTGGGCGGCCATGTGGGCCTCGCGAGCCCTGTCTTCGGCATCAGGGCCCGCGCCGCCCGCTGCCTCGTCCCGCTCGCGCAGCAGCTGGCTGAAGGCCAGCACGCCGGCAAAGTACGCCTGGGGCGAGGCGTCCTCATTGCCCGATTCGTAATGCCGGTCCCACCATTCGTCGAAGTCTCGGCAGCCGCCGGCCTGGATGAGGCCGGCCAGCACGTCGGGCGCGCGCCGCGAGGGTTCGTCGGCCAGCAGGGGTTCGGGCGCGCAGGCGAAGTAGTCCAGCTGCGCGGCCTGAGCAAGCCGCGCCGCATAGGGCAGGTCGATGAAGCGCACATGGCTGCGCAGCCGCACCGCCTCGCGCAGGGCCACCCATTCAGGAGAGAAGGCCGCAAAGGGCACATAGCAGCGGCAGCGCCAGTCGTCCTCCAAAGCGCCATTCGCGCCATTCGAGCCATTCGTTTCATGTGCGCCATCGCCGCCTGCCACGGTCGCATGCAGGTAGGCCGCCAGCGGCGGACGCGCCTGGGCGTGCTGCAGCGCAGGCAGCAGGGCATCGAGTTCGCCCGGGCCTTCGATCAGCACGTGGGTGGGCTTGAACTCGCGCATCAGCGCGCGCAGGTGATGGGCGCAGCGCGGGCTGTGGTGGCGCACGGGCACCAGGCGCAGCTGCGGCAGCGGCGCCAGCCACGCGGCAGCGTCAGTGCTCACGGCCGCCTGCGACAAAGTCCTGCCAAGCCGGCTGCCCTGCACGCTGGCGTGCCACCACGCGCAGGTATTCGGCGAAGCGGCGGCGGTCCTCGTCGTCGTCCTTGATCACCGTGCCCAGCAGGTGGCGCGCCAGGTGGGCCGGACCCACGCGCTCCTGCCCGAAGTACCAGCACTGGCAGGCGGCGTTGAAGGCCACGTCGATGGCCTCGGCCGTGGACAGCACGGTGCCCGGCCGCTCCACGGCCGTGCCCTCCACGCTGCCGCTGCGCAGCTCCTGGAAGGCCGTGGCCAGCAGGGCCAGCACATCGGGCGCGACGGTGGTGCCGATGCGCTGCTGCGCCAGTGCGCGGCCCACCTCCTGCCCTATCAATGCGGCCTGCGCGGCCACGCCTTCGAGCGGGCGCATGGTCTCGAAGTTGAAGCGGCGCTTGAGCGCGGCCGACATCTCGTTGACGCCGCGATCGCGCAGGTTGGCCGTGGCAATCACATTGAAGCCCGGCCGTGCCAGCAGCCAGGGCTGCTCGTGCTTGAGTTCGGGAATCTGCAGCAGCCGGTCGGAGAGCACGGGCACCATGCAGTCCTGCACTTCGGTGGAGCAGCGCGTGATCTCCTCGAAGCGCAGCAGCCGCCCTTCGCCCATGGCGCGGTGCAGCGGGCCGGGCACCAGGGCCTCGGGGCCGGGGCCGTCGCGCAGCAGCAGGGCGTAGTTCCAGCCATAGCGGATCTGCTCCTCCACCACGCCGGCACCGCCCTGCACGGTGAGCTTGCTGTCGCCGCTGATGGCGGCGGCCAGCAGCTCGGACAGCAGGGACTTGGCCGTGCCCGGCTCGCCCACCAGCATCAGGCCGCGCTGGCCGGCCAGGGTGACGATGGCGCGCTCGACCAGGGCATCGTTGCCGTGGATCTTGCGGGCGATCTCGGGGCCGCCGCCATCCGGGGCCGGGCCGCCCAGGATGAAGCGCCGAACGGAGCGCGGGCTCAGGCGCCAGCCGTCGGGGCGCGGGCCCTGGTCGGCGGCCTGCAGGGCCGCAAGTTCCTGGGCGTGGGCCATCTCGGCCGGCAGCCGCTGGGCGGCAGGTTCCGGGGCGGGCGCTGCCATGCGTTTGGTGGCCATCAGTCGCTCTCTTTGGTGCTGGCCGATTTGGCGGCGATGGCCGCGAACTGCGCCATCAGCGTGGCCTGCAGCGCGCGCGGCCACTGCTGCGGCTGAAGCCGGGGCCAGCGGCCATCCTCGCCGCGGTGGCTGCTGTCATAGACCACGGCATGGGCGATGTCCACGCGGTGGTCCAGTTCCATGAACGGCATGTAGCGCCCGTGGTGAAGCTCGATGTACAGCTGCGGGCCCGCCAGGTCCAGCCTGTGCTCGTAGATGCCGGGGCCGTCTTCCACGGGGCCAGGGCGGTAGTTCCACTTGGCCAACAGGCCGGACAGCGCGCCCTGGCGTATCTGCAGCGGGCCGGCAGGGTGCAGGGCATGGTTCTTCCACTGGCTGGCGTCGGGCAGTTGTGCGCCTGCGCCCAGCTGGTCGATCAGCGGCTGCAGCTCGTAGTCGGCCAGGCAGGTGCGCCAGGCCTCAACCTCGCCCGCTGCGGCATCGACCGGATGCCAGAGCAGCACCTGCGCATCGTCGGGCAGCTCCACGGCATCGTCTGCGGCATCGAGCAGGGAAAAGTCCTCGGCAATGCGAAAGCTGGCGCCCTGCTCCAGCCGCCAGATCAGGGTGCGGCCCATGATGCGCAGCAGGGGATGCTGCAGGAACAGGCGGCGCCAGCGCGGGACGGACCAGCGCTGTCCCGTCATGAAGGCGGTACCCATGCGCGGCGCCTGCTGCCTGGCGATGGCCTTGACGCCAGCGGCAACGGTCTTGAATTCGGCCTGTGCCGCATTCCACTGAAGGCGCAGCGATTCGTCCTTGAGCGCAGGCAGGGTCTTGGAGGCCTTGCCCTTGTCGCTCACCACGCGCAGGCTCAGGTCGCCCTGCAGCTGCAGGCGGTAGCGCTGCGGGCCCACCTCCAGCACCAGGCCTTCGCCGCCCAGGCCGAAATCGGGCGTCAGCTCGTCATACAGCTCGATCAGGCTCAGGCCGCGCCGCTGGGCGGCTGCCTCCAGCGCGTCATGCGCTGCCGCAATCACCAGGTCCTTGAGCTTGCGCGAGGTGGACAGGGTCTGGACCTGGGACAGCGCGTACAGCGTGTCCAGCGCACCGAGCTGCTCCACGGCGATGATGGCGCGCAGCTTCTTGCTCCAGCCCCAGGCCTTCACGGCGGCCACCAGGGTCTGCACCAGGCGGTCGTCGACATGGCCGTTGGCCAGTCGCAGCGCCCAGCGCGCCTTGGGCTCGCCCTCCAGGGCCACCCAGGCATTGACCAGGTGCAGGGACAGCTGGGCGCGGCTTTCGGCCGGCACATGGGCCAGCACCTGCTCCACCAGCGGCGGCAGCTCTTCCTCGGCCGTGGCCACCAGATGCAGCACGATGCGGGCCGCATGCCCGGACAGCGGCGCGAACAGGGCCAGGGTCTCTGGCTGGTCATAGGCCTTGATGCTGCTGGAAAAGCGCTTGAAGCGCGCCACGCGGGCCTCCAGTGCGTCAAGCGGCACCCTGCCCCCCTCCCCCTGCGCCACGGTCAAAGCACCCGGCACTGGCACACCCAGGGCCAGCAGCCGGCCCTCGACCATGCTTTCGGAGCCCAGGTCCAGGCCCGTGCGCAGCAGCGCCTGCAGCAGCGGCGCGACCCCGGGATCGGGGTGGACCAGCAGGATGTCGCGGCAGGCCAGCTGCATCGCCTTCTCGCGCCGCTGCAGCCAGGCGTTGGACTCGAAGACAGCGCCTACGGCCTGCGCATCCAGTCCCTGCATGAAGCGCGCCACCGCTTCGCGCAGCGCCCGCGAGCTGCTGGCAGCCAGCAGTTCGCCCAGCAGAGGCAGCCGGGCATGCAGCATGGCCGGGTCCAGTTGCGCCAGCAGCGGGGCCAGGCGCACGGTGGGAATCTCGCGCAGGTAGTCGGGCTGCTCGGTCAGCATCTGGTTGAGCAGTCCGATGAAGGGCTCGATCCGCGATACCTGCAATATGCAGCGCAGCAGATGGGGCAAAAGCTCCGGGTAGCGTGCCGTCCAGATCTGCCGGGCGACCACCGCATCGAAGTGGTATTTGGGCTGCCATCCTTCGATCCAGGCGATGAAGGGCGCGGCATCCTCCCGCACCAGGCGGTCGAAAATGGGGATGAAGTAATCAGCCGGCTCGCGGTCCGCCCTGCCCAGCAGCAGGTTGACCAGTTCCAGCCGCCGCTGGGCATCGGCGCCCAGGTCCCAGCGCAGCGCGATCAGGCCCGGGTCTTCGTTGATGGGCTTGTCGTCGAACCAGTCGGGATGGCGGCGGTAGAAGTCGTACCAGGGCGCGCAGCGCTGCGGGTGCGGAACGTCGCTGTGCCGCTTCATGTAGACATCGCGGATGTCGGCATAGAGCGCGCCGCCGCGCTCGGCCAGCTCCATCAGGTCCTGGTCGTCCAGGCTGCCCAGCAGCAGCTTCCAGTCGGCTCTGTCATACCTGCCGCCGGACTGGACGTTCAGCTCTACGGCCCAGTCCAGCAGCTGCATCACCCGTTCGCGGCTGATGCCCGGGTACCAGAGCCAGCCGAACATGTCCAGGATGCGGATTTCACGGTAGTCGTTGTCGCCGTCCGGCGCAGGTGGACGGGCCAGGCTGGCGCGCGCCATCTGCTCGAACTCGGCCGCAAGCTCGGGGCTGTGGCGTGGAATGTCGCCGTCCAGGCTGCCGTCGATCCTGCGCCCGAAGGGGATGGTCTGCCGCGCGAAGGCCAGCCACAGGTCATGGTCATGGGTCCAGGGCAGATCGAAGTTGCCCAGGGCGCGGATGGGGCTGGAATAGTCGTCGAAAGCCTTGCGCGTGAAGGCGCCCACTTCGTCATGCCGGCCCGCGCGCATGCGGCTGGCCAGCACCTGGACCAGTTCGACCGGTGGCAGCGAGGCGCTCAGTTCCTCCAGCGTGGCCTGGTCGGTGTGTTCTAGGGTCGAAGAGTTCATGGATTCAGGGGTTCTGGAGGGAGTCAAACCTGGGCTGCACCTGCTGCGGCTACCGCGCCCGCAGCGCGCGAGGCCAGGGCCTGGAGCATGGCGCACAGCGATGCCTGCAGCGGCAGCGGCCATTCGGCCGGGGGCAGCAGGCGGTCGGCGGCCATGTCGCGCAGGGCAAAGCCTTCGATGTCGATCTCATGGCCGGGCTCGTAGTACGGCATGGCCGCGCTGTGCAGCAGTTCCACGCGCCAGCGCTGCACGGCAAAGTCCCGCAGGTGCAGGTAGATGCCGGGGCCATCGCACACGGGGCCGGCATGAAAGCGCCATGGCCCTGCCAGGCCGTCCAGCGCCTGCTGCGTGAGCCGTATCGGTGCCAGGGGCTGCAGCAGTTCCGGCTGCCACTGGCTGGCCAGCGGCAGGTCGGCGGGCGCATCGACCTGCTCGACCAGGGCCTTGAGGCCGTAGTCGGCCAGGCATTCGCGCCACTGCGCACGCTCCTGCTCGGTGGCCTGCGCGGGGTGCCACAGGGCGATGCGGCCCTCGGCCGGCAGTTGCACCGCGTCGCTGTCGGCATCGACCAGGGACAGGTCCTCGGCAATGCGCAGGCTGAACGGCTGGCCGGCCGCGGGCTCCACCCGCCAGACCAGGCCCTGTGCCACCACGCGCAGCAGCGGGTGTTCCAGGAAGAGGCTGCGCCAGGTGGCCAGCGGCCAGTGCCGGCCCAGCATCAGGCAGGACTGCAGGCGCGGCGCCTGCTGCTGCAGCACGGCCTTGATGCCCTTGGACAGCGTCTTGAGCCGCGCGGCGGCCGCCTCCCACTCCGTGCGCAGGCCCTCGTCGGCCAGGGCCGGCAGGCTGCGCGCCAGCTTGCCGGCCGGTGTGCGCAGGCGCAGCGACAGGTCGCCCTGCAGCAGCACGTCATAGGTCTGCGCGCCCACCTGCAATTGCACGCCCCGGCCCAGGTCGAAGTCCGGGGTCAGCTCGTCGCCGAGGTCGGCCAGCGCCATGCCGCGCCGCGTGGCGGCCTCGGCCAGCACGGCCTGCGCGGCGGCCAGCACGCTGGGCTTGAGGGTCTTGCCGGTGGCCAGGGCCTGCACGCAGGACAGGGCATAGACCGTGTCGAGCCGGCCCAGCTGCTGCAGCGCGACCACGGCGCGCTCCTTGCGCGTCTTGTGCCAGGCCAGGGCGGCCGAGGACAGCACATCGACGATGCGGTCGTCCGCCGCGCCGGGCAGCAGCTTGAGCACCCAGCGCGATTCGGGCGCGCCATCGGCAGCCACCCAGTGCTGGACCAGAGCCAGGGCCAACCGCGCACGGTTCTCCGCGCCGGCCTGGGCCAGCAGCTGGTGGGCCAGCGCAGGCAGCTCCTGCGGGCTGGTGGCCGCCAGGTGCAGCAGCGCGCGCGCGGCCTGGGCCGACAGGGGCGCGAGCAGGTCCAGCAGCGCCGGCTGGTCCAGCGCGGCAATGGCGGGCGACAGGCGCTGCAGGCTGGCGGCCTGGGCTTCAAGCTCTGCCAGGGAGCCGGCATCGCTGCCCGCTGGCATGGCCTCGCCGCCAGGTGACCCGGCTGCGTCCGCAACCGGGGCTGCGGCACCCAGATCCTTCAGTCGCGCCTGCACCGGGCCTTGCTCGGCCACGTCCAGCAATCCACCCGACAGCAGTGCCGACAGCAGGCTGCCAGACGCCGGATCAGGATGGGCCACCAGCACATCGCGGTAGGCCAGCACCAGATTCTTGTTGGGCTTGGCCAGCCAGCCGGCGGCCTGGGGCGCATCCACGGGCAAGGCAGACAGCGCCTGTGCCAGCGCCGCACGCAAACCCTTGGAGGCACTGCCGGAGGCGGCCTTGCCCAGTTGCGGCAGCAGCCGCTGCAGCGTGTCCACGCGCAGCGCGGGCAGCAGGTGCGTGAGCGGGCCGGCGGCCAGCCGGGCCAGGTCGCCAGGGCGATCGGCAAGCAAGGTTTCGGCCACCGGGGCGTAGCCGGCGCGGTCGGATTCGTGCTTGCAGCCGTCTGCGCAGGCCGGCAATAGCAGCGGCAGCAGGGCCGGCCACCGGGCTTCCCACAGCCGCTGCGCCACGGCGGGATTGATCGCCAGGTGGCCCAGTTGCTTGAACCAGGCGGCCAGGGGCGCAGCGTCGGTCTGCAGCATGCGCTCCACCAGGGCACGGTCATGCGGCCAGTCATCGTCCGAGGCAAAGCACAAGGCCTTGAACAGGTCCTGGGCCAGCAGGTCGCGGCGCGCGGCATCGGCCGTCTCCCAGCGCGATGCGATCAGCACGGGCTCGGGCAGGCGCAGCTGGTCAAGCACGGCGGGGAATTGCGCAAAAAAATCCCGCCACAGCGCCCAGCGCTGCGCTGCAGGCCGCGTGCGCTGCAGCGGCAGCTGGCGTTGGACGATGTCGCGGCTGAGCTGGCCGCCGCCGTCCTCGATGGCCATGGCCAGCAGTTCGGGCTCGGGCAGCTGGTGCAGCAGGTGCTGCCACTGGCAGTAGTACTGCGCGCCGGGCGCAATGCCGGCCTTTGCGCTCAGTTCCCGCGCCCAGCGCAGCAGGGCGGTGATCTCGGCACTGGACATGCCTTCATGGCCCAGCACGCCAAACACCTGCCTGAGCACGAGGTCGTAGCCATCGCGCAGTCTCCAGGGCTGGTGGCTGCGGCTGCCCCAGTCATCCAGCCAGGCGCGGGCCAGTGCCGTCAGCTCTGCGGTCAGCTCGGCACTGCGCCGGGGCACGCCCGGGTTGCCTCCATAGAACTGTCCCAGCGGAAGGCTGATGCGTGCCAGCGCCAGCCACAGCGCGTGGTCGCGCTGCCAGGGCGCATGCTCGCCGGGCAACTGGTGCAGCCGCTCCTGGCACAGGCTGCTGCTGTCGCGCAGGAAGTCCGCCACCTCGGCATCGCGCCCCTGGGCCAGGCGCTTTGCCAGTTCGGCGGCAAAGGCCGGCATGCCCTCGCGCCCGGCCGGCGCGGCCGTGTGCAGTTCGTACAAAGCCTGCAGGGGAAGCGCTGCTGTCTCGTTGTTGCTCATGGTCTGTGGAGTCTTCGGTGATGGGCGGTCGGCCGGCCAACGTTTCAAGGGAGCAAAGGTTCACAAAGACAAGGGCTCAGGCAGCCGCCTTGGCCGCCAGGGCCAGCCACTGGCCTTGCAGCGTGGCCAGCAGCGGCTTGGGCAGCCGCGCCGGGTCGGCGCTGGCCCCGTAACCCTTGCTCAGGTCGTGCACGCGCAGGCCTTCCACGGCCACGGGCAGGCCCAGGTCCAGGTAGGGCGGGAAATAGCCGTGCGACAGCTCCAGGCTCAGCTCCAGCGCGGGCAGGCGCCACACATGCTCGTTGATGCTGGGGCCATCGCCCACGGGGCCGGGCCGGTAGCCGAACTTCTTGAGCATGGCGCCGAGCTGCTCCTGCGCCAGCGTGATCGGCGCGGGCGGCAGCAGCATGCCGTTCCTGAACTGGCTTGGCGCGGGCTGCTCGGCGCAGGCGCCCAGCTGGTCGACCAGGGGCTCCAGCTCATAGTCGGCCATGTAGGCCTGCCAGGCCTCGCGCTCGCCGGGCTGGGCCGTGGCCGGGTGCCAGAGGCTGATGCTGCAGCCAGCGGGCAGGGTCACGGTTTCATCCTCCACATCGACCAGCGAGAAGTCCTCGGCCAGGCGGAAGCTGGTGCGCGCCAGGCCCGGCGCATCCTCTGCGCGCCAGATCAGGCTGCGCCCAACGATGCGCAGCAGCGGGTGGGCCACGAACAGCCGCTGCCAGCGATCCAGCGGCCAGCGCTTGCCGCTGACCAGGGCCGCCAGCATGCGCGGCGCCTGTTGCTTGACCACGGTCTTGAGGCTGGTGGACAGGGTCTTGAGCTGCGCGGTGGCGGCCTCCCATTCGGGCTTGAGCGCCTCGTCCTTGACCGCAGGAATGGTCTTGCTGGCCTTGTTCCTGTCGTTGATGACGCGCAGGCTCAGATCGCCCTGCAGCTCCACGCGGTAGCTGTGCGGCCCGACCGTGACCGTCAGGCCCTGGCCCAGGCCGAAGTCGGGGGTCAGCTCGTCGAAGAGCTCGGGCACGCTCATCTTGCGGCGGGCAGCGGCGGCACGCAGGGCGCTGCGCGCCGTGCGCTGCACCTGGTCCTTGAGCGAGCGCGATTCGGAGATCTCCTGCACGCGCAGCAGAGCGTAGAGGCTGTCCACCTCGCCCAGATGCTCGACAGCGGCGGCCGCGCGCTGCAGGCGCGGGCGGTTCCAGGCCTGGACGGCGGCCACCAGCGCATCGACCACGCGGTCATCGGCATGGCCGGGCAGCAGCCTGAGCGCCCAGCGCTGCTTGGGTTCGCCCTCGCAAGCAATCCATTGCTGCACCAGGGCCAGCGCTAGGCGGGCACGGTTGTCGGCCGGAATGCGCGCCAGCAGCTCGCCGGCCAGCGGCGGCAGGCCGCCTTCGGCAATGGCGGATACGTGCAGCAGCACGCGGGCCGCGTGCTCGGACAGCGGCGCGCACAGCGCCAGCAGCTCGGGCGTGTCGAAGGGCTTGATGGCCGCGCTCAGGCGCTTGATGGAGGCGATCTGGGCTTCCAGGTCCACGCCGCCAGCGGCAGACGCTGGCGATGCGGCATCCGCCTGGCTTTCTTCCGATGCCGAGGCGCCCTGCCCGGTCAGGCCCAATTGGTTCAGCCGCTGCTGCACGCTGCTGGCCGAGGCCGCATCCAGCTTGCCGCCGGCCAGCAACTGCGCCAGCAAGGGACCGACGGCGGGGTCGGGGTGGGCCAGCAGCACGTCGCGGCAGGTCAGCAGCAGGTTCTTGGGCGGCTTGTTCAGCCAGCCGGCATCCACCAAGCTGGCCAGCGGAATATGGGCGGCCAGGCCGGCCATGGCGGCGCGCAGGCCCTTGGCGCTGCTGCCTGCGATGAGCGGGGTCAGGGTGGGCAGCGTGGCCTTCAGGCTGGCGGTGTCGAACGCGGGCAGCACATTGACCAGGTCCTTGACAGGCACCTCGGCCAGATCGGCCGGGCGGCGGGTCACCAGTTCGCGGATCGCGCTGCGGTAGCGGCGCAGCTCGTCCTCGCGGTCGCAGCGCTGGGCCATGGCCGGCAGCAGCAGGGGCAGCAAGGCGGCATCGTCCTGCTTCATGACATGCATGGCCAGCGCCAGGCTGATCCGATAGCCGCCGTTCTCACGCAGCTGCCTGGCAAAGGGCGCGGGATCCTCGGCCACCAGGCGGTCCAGCAGCTGCAGCGCACGGGTACGCTCCCCGCCCTGGGCATGGCCCAATTGGCCCATCAGGGTGCCCGCCAGTTCCTCACGCCGTGGGGCATCTGCGCTGGCCCAGCGCTGCTCTATCAGGTCCGGATCGCCTATGTAGGTCTGGTCATACAGCTCGGGATGCGCGGCAAAGAAGCCCATCCAGGACTTCCAGCCCTGCCCCTTGGGCTGCTTGGGTTGGCGCTCTTCGCGGTAGTGCACTATCACATCGGCGAACAGCTTGCCGCCCACGGCGGCGTAGCGCTGCAGGTCGGCATCGTTCAGCTGGGCGATCAGCCGCTTCCAGGGCGCGTGGTACTCGGTGTCGGGCTTGTACTCACCTTCCTTGCGCAGGGCCAGCGTCCAGTCCAGCGTGGCCGTCACTTCCTCGTAGGGCATGCCTGGATAGCAGAGCCAGGGCACCAGGTTGCCCAGCACCATGCCTATGCCTTTGAAGACCGGCAGATCCGCGCTGCGGGCATGGGCCAGCCATTGCTCGGCCATCACGCGCACTTCGGCGGCCACCTTGGCATTGGTCAGCTTCTCGCTGAGCCCTGCCGGCGCATGGCCGCGCGGCACCGTGAGCCGTGCCAGGGCCAGCCAGCGCTCACCGTCATGTGTCCAGGGCGATTCGCTGCTGTTCAGGCGCCCCAGCATGTAAAGGCAGCGCTCCTCGCAATCACGCAGGAAAACCTGCACCTCATCGGCCCGCCCGTCATGAAGCCGGGCATCAAGTTCGGCGGCAAAGGCCTCTTCGCTGAGGCCTTCGTCCAGCCGGTCATAGAGATCGCTCAGGGAAGCTGCGTGAAGATCGGTAGTGCTCATAAAGATGAGGAGATGAACAATGTGGGCAGCCGCAAACCGGGGCCTGCCGGGATGGAGACGGGGGTGGAGCCTGCACGGGATGGACGCAAAGGTTCTTGATCCATTCGGACAGTTCCTCGGAAAACTCACAGATTCATGCCCTGCGTATGTCGTCAGCTTCGGAAAAATCTGTAG
This sequence comes from Delftia sp. WSY_7, assembly GCF_043104845.1. Taxonomy (NCBI): domain Bacteria; kingdom Pseudomonadati; phylum Pseudomonadota; class Betaproteobacteria; order Burkholderiales; family Comamonadaceae; genus Delftia; species Delftia sp. WSY_7. The sequence goes on from NZ_JBICLB010000014.1 coordinate 105,991, forward strand.
CGCCGTCGGCAAGGAATGCGCCATTGTTCAGCGGCACGCGCGCGGCGCGGGCGCCGATCTTGTCAGGTCGCGGACCCGGGCACTTGACAGGCTGTCAAGCAGCCGACTGCCACCGCTGCGGGCAATGGACTGTACTGGGGACTTTTCGCCCAGGCGTACTGCCCGGCCCCGCCATGCCGCCGATACCATGGACCGCGACATGACCCCGGAGACACCCCATGCCCATGCCCCTGTCCCAGACGCACAAGCTCTTTGACGACGACGCCTACCTGGACCGCTGCGAAGCCACCGTGATCGCGGTCAGCCCCGAAGGCATCGAGTTGGATGCCACGGTCTGCTATGCCCGCAGCGGCGGCCAGGCCGGAGACACCGGCACGCTGATCCTGGCCGACGGACGCAGCCTGGCGGTCATCGACACCGTCTATGCCGATGACCGCCAGCGCATCCTGCATGTGCTGCAGACCGATGCGCCGCCCCAGGTCGGCGAGCGCGTGCAGGTAGCCATCGACTGGGACAGGCGCCACCGTCTGATGCGCCTGCACACCTGCCTGCACCTGCTGGGCGTGCTGGTGCCCGTGCCCGTGACGGGCTGCAGCATCTCGCCGGACTCGGCACGCCTGGATTTCGACCTGCCTGAATCCACGCTGGACAAGGCCGATCTGACGGAGCGCCTGAACGCCCTGATCGCCGCCAGCCATGCCGTGAACGTGGACCGCATCACGCCCGAGCAATTGGCCGCCCAGCCCGACCTGGTACGCACCGCAGGCGCGGCGCCCCCGGGCGGCACGGCGACGATCCGCATCATCGACATCGCCGGCCTGGACCGCCAGCCCTGCGGCGGCACGCATGTGCGCAGCACGGCCGAGATCGGCACGGTGGCCGTCACCAAGATCGAGAAGAAAAGCCGCACCAACCGGCGCGTGGTCGTGCAGTTCGCCTGAGGCCTGCAGGACCTGCCTGGCCTGCCAGACCTGCCTTGGCTGCCGCCCCGCGCCTCAGGACATCCAGGACCTGGGCGCCGAGGGGCCACCCGGCTCACGGGACCCCTCGCCGCCCGGAGCCACCCCTTCGGGCTGGCTGCCGGACTTTCGCATCAGCTGCAGGATCTGATCGAGCTTGTCCTGCTCGACGGCGATCGAGTGCAGCCTGAACAGCACGTACGGAATGAGGACGCTGGCACAGGCCATGCCCGCCAGCGCCGTCTGTTGCTGGGAGCTGTCGACGAAGAACGCCGTCAGCAGAAAGATGGCGCCAATGACAGCGCCTATGAAAACCATCACTCTCATAAACCCCCTCTATGTTCCGCAATCGTACCCAAATGTGACTGAGGTGAGTAGAGGCATGCGAGCTGTGGGGTTGCCCGTCGCCAAAAGACGACGGACGGCAAGTGATTCCGGGCGACAGCCACCGCGCATACCGTGCCGGCGTGACGCCATACCGCATGCTTGGAGCGCAGGTCTTCGAACTGTTTTGACTTGATTCAAATCAACCCGTCCTCCCCCATCCTGTCTATGCTGGAGGCAGCCATACAAAGCATCCATGGCGACAGACCGCCTGCCGGTCCATGGCCACCGGATGCCAGCCACCTCACCCGCTTTTCAAGGAGAAAACAATGGCAATGCAATGGAAACCCGTCCTCTTGGCCCTCGCAATGACTGCCGTCGCCGCACCTGTGCTGGCCGCCGACTGCGCCGTCGAGATCGAAGGCAATGACGCCATGCAGTTCAACAAGCCCACCATCAGCGTGCCCGCCAGCTGCAAGCAGTTCACGGTCAAGCTCAAGCACGTGGGCAAGCTGCCCAAGACGGCCATGGGCCACAACTGGGTACTGAGCAAGACGGCCGACCTGCAGCCCGTGGCCAATGACGGCATCGCCGCCGGCGCCGCCAAGGACTTCGTGAAGGACAAGGACGCCCGCGTGATCGCCCACACCAAGGTGATCGGCGGCGGCGAGACCGACTCCGTGACCTTCTCCACCGCCGCCCTGAAGGCGGGCGAGGCCTACAGCTACTTTTGCTCCTTCCCCGGCCATTCCGCGCTGATGAAGGGCACGCTGACGCTGGCCAAGTAAGCCGGCGATCTGCCCTGGCCCGGGACCCTGCGCCCTACCCGGCGGCACTTCGGTGCCGCTTGTCGTTTCCGCCCCTCACATTTGCGGGACCGGGCAAGCCACGCTTGCCTGGCCTGCCGGTCCCTGCCGGTCCCTGCCGATGCATGCCGATCCGTGCCGTTGTGCGCTGCCTCTCAGTGCCGGCTGGCGGTCCTGCCGTGCGGGCGGCCCTGCATTTCCATGCAACCCTTTTGCATCAGGCGCAGCAGCAGCTGGGTCCAGCTGGCGTCGGCCCATTTGGTGCTTTCCAGCACCAGGGACCGTGCCGACTGCAGGCCGTCGCCGGGCTGCAGCTCCACGCGGAAACTGCCGCGTTCACGCTGGGCCGTGACGGCCACCACGCTGCCCAGCAGGGCGATATCGAGGGAAGGGCGCGGGCCTTGCGGGCCGTCCAGGTCCACGCGCAGCACGCAGCCGGGGCGCAGTTCGTAGGTCCAGCGGTGGTCGGCATGGCCGGCCGCGCCCATGGCGTTCATTTCGGCAAGCCGCTGCTCCTGCGTCATGTCGTAGGGGCTGATGATGGGCGCCTGCTGCTGCGGATAGCCCTGCACGCCGTCCAGGCAGGCGGCCATGAAGACCACGGCCGCCGCGCATGCCAGCAGTTTCCAGGCGCAGCGCGGGGCCCGTCGTTCAACGCGGTGCATGGGCTGCTCCTGCGTCTTCGTCGCCGGGCACCTGCAGCGACACGTCCACGCGCATGGCCAGCACCTTGTCGATGGCCTTGCCGTCCATGTCCACCACCTCGAAGCGCCAGCCTTCCCATTGCACGGTGTCGGTGACACGCGGCAGCCGGCCCGTGAGCAGCATGACCATGCCGGCCAGCGTGTGGTAGCGGCCGCGCTCCTCCTCGGGCACGGTGGCCAGCTCCAGCCGGTCCTTGAGCTCGGGCACGGGGATGTGGCCGTCCAGCAGCCAGCTGCCGTCCTCGCGCTGCAGCGCCCAGGAGTTGCGCGGATCGCGGGGCTGGAATTCGCCCGTGATGGCCTCCACCAGGTCCTGCAGGGTGACGATGCCCTGGACCTCGCCGTACTCGTCGATCACGAAGGCCATGTGCACGTCGGACAGCCGAAAGCTCTCCAGCAGCTCCATGCCGGTGATGGTCTCGGGCACATAGAGCGCGGTCTGCATGGGCTGGTCGGTCAGGCCCTGATCCTTGCCCTGCAGCGCGCGCGACAGCCACTGGCGCGCGTTGAGCACGCCGATGATGGAGTCCATGCCGCCGCGCACCACGGGAAAGCGCGCATGGTCGGACTGCTCGATCACGCGCAGGTTGTCCTCGAATGGCGCATCGGCATCCAGGCAGACCACGTCGCTGCGCGGCACCATCAGCGAGCCGATCTGGCGGTCGTCAAGGCGGAACACGTTGCGCACCATGGTGTGCTCGTGCGATTCGATGACGCCGGCCGTCGTGCCTTCGGCCAGCATGGCGTGGATCTCTTCCTCCGTGACGGCGCTGCCGCTGTTTTCCTTGACGCCCAGCAGGCGCAGCAGCGCATGGGTGGACACGGACAGCAGCACCACGAAGGGCTTGGTCAGATGGGCCAGCCAGTTGACTGGGCGTGCGATCAGGCGCGCAAAGGTCTCTGGGTAGGTCTGGCCGATGCGCTTGGGCACCAGCTCGCCGACGACGATGGAGAAGTAGGTGATCAGCACCACCACCAGCGCCGTGGCCGTGTAGCCGCCATAGGGCGAGGGCACGCCCAGGCGCTGCAGCCACTCGGCCAGGGGAGCGGCCAGCGCGGCCTCGCCGACGATACCGTTGAGCACGCCGATGGAGGTGATGCCGATCTGGATGGTGGACAGGAAACGCGTGGGGTCGGCCCCCAGCTGGGCGGCTGCGGCGGCGCCGGCGTCCCCCTCGTCTATGAGTTTTTGCAGGCGAGCCTTGCGCGCCGTCACCAGCGCGATCTCGGACATGGCGAAGACGCCATTGAGCAGGATCAGCGCAAAAAGAATGGCAATTTCCATGATGCTTGTTCTGGGAACCGGGAGCCGCCGCTGCGGCAAAAAGGGCCCATGCTGCGCTGGGTCCGGAGAGATTGGAAGCGATAGGCCAGCCCCGCAGACGGGGCATGCCGGACAGGACCCGGCGAACGGCGTGGATGCCGCATGCGCCGACCCGGCGGAGCCAACGGCCCCGGCAGGTCGCAAAGGGGATCAGGCCGCCCGGGGAGGCCGGTCGGGCGGGGCCAGGCTGCGCCACGGTCCTTCGCGAAGGCTGCTGGCGACATGGCGATCGGCCTGCAGCCGAGGGGCATCCACGCCATCGACGGCATGCATGACATCGGGGAGGTCCTGCTGATCGTCCATCAGCGCATGGTCGAAGTCATCGAGCAGGGAGGCCGTGTCCACCAGCGGCGTTGCCGTGCGCTGCACGCTGGCGCAGGCGGCGCCGGCCGGCTCGCAAGCGGCCCCCGGCAGGGCCCGCCATGGCACAAGCCCCAGCGTGGACAAGGCCACGCTGACGACGAAGTGCAGGGAAAAAGCCACGATGAACCATCTGGACATGGTCCGGGGATTTTATCCATGCGCCGCACCCGCGGGCAGGCACCGCGCCTGCCCACCGCTGCCTGCCACTGTCCACGGCTGTTCGCCGTTTCCTACAAGCGGCGCGCCGGCGCCGTGGAAACATGCGCCACGGCCCACTCTCCGCCCTTTGCCATGAAAGCACTCCATACCCTTTTCACCGTCGTGCACGCGCTCATCGCCCTGCTGTTTTCGCTGGCGGCCATCGCCCTGCTGTGGATTGCAGGCCTCAAGGGCTGGAACGCCATGGCGCATGGCGTGGATGGCGATTCGGGCCTGCGCATCGTCGAGGCGCTGGGCATTCTGGCCTCGGGCGTGGTCGCGCTGCAGATCGCCCAGACCATCACCGAAGAGGAGGTCATACGCGAGGCCCATATCAGCGGCCCCACGCGCGTGCGCCGGTTTCTCTCGCGCTTTCTGGTGGTGCTGGTCGTGGCCCTGGCCGTCGAAGCCCTGGTCGCTGCCTTCAAGACGCAGGAAGAGCCGGCCCACCTGCTCTATCCCGCCGCCCTGGTCAGCGCCGTGGGTGTCCTGCTGCTGGGCTGGGGTGCCTTCATCCACCTCAACCGCTCCGCCGAGGAGCTGGAGCCCGAGGCCATGGAACAGGCCAAGGGCGAGGACCACAAGGTGAACAAGGATTGATGGCAGGCAGCTTCCCTTCGGGTTGCCTGCATTCGTGCGAACAGGCCCTAATATGGGTATCAGCCCTTGAAGCAATTCATGGAAGGTGGATGCCGCCCGCCCCGGCCGGCAACGCACAGGAGCCCGCCATGCCCGAATCTCTTGCCCCGACGGCCGCGACGGCCTTGCCCGACGCGCAGCCCTCCTCGCCACGCCAGGAAAAACTGTCCGATGTCAGCGAGACCTTGCGCATTCCACTGGCCGCCCGCGCCCTGGGCGAGCGGCTGTTTCCCGGCATGGCCGTCAGTGACGCCCACGCCTTGGACACCCTGACCCAGCTGGGCGACGACGGCAGCCGGTGGCTGCAGGACCGGCAGAGCATCTACGGCGTGCTGGCGCGCACGCACTGCTTTCGCGCGCTGGCGCAGGACTTCTTGCAGCGCCAGCCGCAGGGCCATGTGGTGAACCTGGGCTGCGGCCTCAGCGACTATTTCCAATGGCTGGACAACGGGCAGATGCACATGACGGATGCGGACCTGGGACCGGTGACCGCGCTGCGCAGGCAGCTGCTGCCCCGGCAATCGGAGCGCCAGGAGATCCGCGAATTCGACCTGGCCGATGCCGACTGGTGGCAGCGGCTGGGACTGCCGGCCGACAGGTCCGGGCCTGCGGTGTTCATGATGGCCGAGGGCGTTTCCATGTACCTGCAGCCAGAGCAGATGCAGGCGCTGTGGACCACGTTTGCGCAACGCAGCCCGCCGGGCTCGGAGCTGGTGTTCGACGCCATGTGCTGGCTGGCGGCCGGGCGCGCAAGCCAGCACCCTTCGGTCCGGCTCACCCAGGCCCAGTTCCATTGGGGCCTGCGCCGCGAGGCCGATCTGGCGCAAGCCCATCCCCGCCTGCAGCTGGTGGCCGCGCACCAGGTGATGGAAGGCTACGGCCCGCCCTACTCGCTGGTGGGGCCGGCATTCCGCTGGACCTTTGGCGTGCACTTCTATGCCATCTACCAGCTGAAGTCGGTCGAGACGGCGGCTTAGGCCGATTGCGCAGCCGCAACGAAAGATGCCCGGTCAAGCCGGGCATCTTTGCTTCAAGGAAGCAGGATCAGCCTGCGTCGGCCGCGCTGGAAGACAGGGCCAGGGCCAGGCCTTGCACCAGGTCTTGCCCGGGCTGCCATTCGCGCACAAAGCGGTTGCGCGGCGGCCGCAGGGCTTCGCGGCCGGCCGAGACGGGCGTGCCCACATACAGCAGGCCGACGAGCCGGTCATGGGGCTCGAATCCCAGGGCCTCGCGCACGCGCGCATCGTGGCTGTTGGCGCCGCTGGCCCAGAAGCCGCCAAAGCCCAGGATGTGCAGGGCGTTGAGCATGTTCATGGCGGCAGCGCCACCGGCCAGCAGTTGCTCGCTCTCTGGCACCTTGTGCTCGGGCTGCAGGTGCACGCCCAGCGCAATGATCAGCGGGGCGGACAAGGCCTTGGCGCGGAATCGCTCGGCGTCGGCCTGCGGGTCGCGCGCCCTGGCGGCCTGCACGAACACCTCGCCCAGCGCATGGCGCGCATCGCCCTGCACCAGCACGAAGCGCCAGGGCCGCAGCTGCCCGTGGTCGGGGGCGCGCAGTGCGGCATCGATGACGGTGTCGATCACGTCTGCGCCCGGCGCCGGGTTCTGCAGCGGCCAGCGCGACTGGCGCGACATCAGCAGGTCCAGGGCGGCGCGCTGCTCGGGGGTCAGGGATCTGTCGTTGGTGCTCATTCGTTGTCCTGCAGCGCAGGCTGTCTTGCCTGCTCGGGCTGTGCCGGTGATTCGGGTGGCAGCTGCGAGCACGCGCTGCAATGGCCGTACAGGGCCAGGCGGTGGTCGGCCAGGCGGTAGCCGTGGGCCTGGGCCACCTGGTGCTGCAGCGCCTCGATGTGGTCGTTGCTGAATTCATCCACGCGTCCGCACTGCAGGCAGATCAGGTGGTCATGGTGCGGCCCCTCGTTGAGCTCGAACACCGCCTTGCCGCTTTCAAAGGTCTGGCGCAGCAGCAGGCCCGCCGCCTCCAGCTGGGACAGCACGCGGTAGATGGTGGCCAGGCCCACTTCGGCACGCCGCTCGGCCAGCAGGCGGAACACGTCCTCGGCATGCAGGTGGCGCGATGCGCTCTGCCTGAAGATTTCCAGCACCTGCATGCGCGGCAGCGTGGCCTTCAGGCCCACGCTGCGCAGTTCGGGTTCGCCACCCGGGCTCAGGGGCATCTTGCTGCGTGTCATGCGGTCGTGTCTCCGTGGCTCAGCGTCATGGCGGGGTTGTCGCCGCCGTCGGCGCCCCGGTGTATGCGGACGATGCGCAGCGCATCGGGCTGCTCCACCAGCACGCAGGTCTTGCCCGTGCGCTGGCAATGGTCCTGCACGCGCCAGTACTCGCCGTGGCTCAGGCAGCCGGTCTGGCAGATCACCAGGTCGGCCTCGCGCAGGCTGGCCTCGAAGGCCTCGGCGTCCTGTTCGGGCTCCCGCGCATGCGCGCCCGCTGCAGGCACGGCGGGCTGCGCCAGGGGCGCGGCCGATTGGCGCTGCCAGCGTGCGCGCTCGCGCAACAGGTCCTGCACGCGCACCAGCAGCGACTCCACGCGCCGCGCCAGCGTGACGCGGCGCGAGAGGCCGGGAATGGCCTTCTCCAGCGCCTCGCGCTCCTCGCGCGCCCACAGCAGCTGGGTTTCCTTGGCCATCAAGGCCGCGCGCTGGCGGATCACCAGCCTTTGCAGCCTCTCTATTTCCTGGGCTTGAAGGCACAGCAGCTCGCTGCTGCGCAACTGGGCGTGGCCGTAGCCACGCAGCAGCACCTGGTGCTCGTGCGCCAGCTGCTGAATGTCGTCCAAGGTCTGGGTCATGGTTTCCTCGGCAAACCTGAGCATCGCGCGGCGGTCGCGCGAAGGCCTGTGCGCATGGCCGCGTGCGGCACGGGCCGGGCTTGCCGGCAAGGCGGTGTGCTGCGGTGCAAGCCGGATGCGTCGGCAAATCAGTGAGAATGATTCTTATTAAATCATGAAATGCCGGCCGTCAAACCGATGACCGTACGCCGTCTGGTGCAAAGGCCGCACCGGCGCAGATGCGCTTGCAGGGCGGCTGTCAGCGCCCTGCCATGTACGGCAACGCAGGCCTGCGCCCGGCCTGCCGTTGCCTGTCCGATCCGCTCAAAGACCCTTGAGCAGCCGCCCGTTGACCTCGGTGCCGTACAGCGAGTACGGGTTGTCGTGGAACTGCTTGCGCGTGTCGGCCACGTTGCCGGTGAAGCGCGGGTCCTGGGGGCGCTCCATGCTGTTGATGTAGGTGGCCACGTCCCAGGCCTCCTGGTCATCCAGCGTGGGGTTGCCGTAGGGCATGTTGCCCTTGATGAAGCTGGCGGCCTTGTCCACTTCGTGCGTGCCCGCGCCCCAGTTGTAGGACTGCTTGCCCCACAGCGGCGGGAACACGGTTACACCGCCTACTTCCTGGCCCTGGCCCTGAGGGCCGTGGCACAGGGCGCACTTGGCCTCGTACACCTTGGCGCCGCGCTCGAAGCTGGGCTCCTGCGCGGCCTTGCCCACCTTGGTGAAGCCCGCGCCGGGCAGCTTCTCGCCCGTGGGCGCCTTCTGCGCCATCCAGTAGGCATAGGCCTCCAGCGCCACGAGGATGTCGTGGCCGTCGTCGGGCGCCTTGCCGTTCATGCTGTACATGAAGCAGCCGCGCACGCGCTCGGCGAAGGTGTCCACGTGGTTGGTCTTCTTGCGGTAGGCCGGGTACAGCGGGTAGGCACCCCACATGGGTGCGGCGCCCTTGAGCCGGCCTGCGTCCAGGTGGCAGTTCACGCAGTTGAGGGTGTTGCCCGAAAAGCCCACGGCGTTGGCCGGCGTGCGCAGGAAGATGGCCTCGCCACGGCGGATCCACTCGCCCATGGGGGTGTCCGGAATGTCGCGGGCACCGGGCGGCGTGAAGGCTGCGCCGTCGGCAGCCCCCTGAACGGGCTGGGCATCGGGCTTTGCGGGGACAGCAGCGGGTGCGGCGGGTGCGGCGGCCACGTTGACCGGCACGTCAGGCCGGGCAGGACGGCTGACGTACATGCCATAGGCGAGTGTGCCCGCCAGACCGGCGAACAGGCAGGCAACGACGATGTATTCGGCGGTGTTGGAACTGCCGGGGGCGGGATTGCGTGGTGTGTCGGACATGATCAGCTCCCGGTCCATCAGGGTTTGGCCGGCGCGGAGGCCGTGGCTGCGGTGGCTGTGCCCGCGCCATGCAGGCGGGCGTAGTAGGACGCCACCGCCTGGATGTCTTCGGGCGTGAGCTTGCGGGCGATCTTGCCCATCAGGCCCAGGGGGCCGGCCTCGCGCTGGCCCTTGTTCCAGGCGGCGACCTGGCTTTGCATGTAGTCGGCCGTCAGGTGGCCGATGGCGGGGAAGTCCGCTCCCACGCCCACGCCGCCAGGGCCATGGCACTGGGCGCAGGCAGGAATGCCGTCGGCCCAGCGGCCACGTTCGACCAGCCAGGCGCCGTCATCGTCCTTGCCCTTGGGCAGCGGGCCGCGCACGGGCTGGATGGGAAGCGGCAGGCTGGCGTAGTAGGCCGAGACGTCGGCACGGTCCTGGGCCGACAGGGCCTTGGCCATGGGCGCCATCACGGGCGCCTGCCGGCTGCCGTCGGCCAGGTGCTGCAGCTGGCGCGCCAGATAGCCGGCGTGCTGGCCGGCCAGGGCCGGAAAGCCCGCCATGCCCTCGCCCTTGGCGCCGTGGCAGGTGGCACAGGCCGCCGCGCCCTGGGGCGTGCCCGCCTGGGCGATCTTCTGGCCAGCGGCAGCGTTGCCTTGCACTGCCGCCTGCGCAGCGGAGGTGTCTTGTGCCCAGGCGCCGCCCATCGGCATGCAGATGCCGACAGCAATGGCGATGCACGACCGGGACAGGGTCTGTTTGTTCATGCGGTTCATCGTGGGAAGAGGCTGTTGCCCTGCCATGCGTGGGCGCCGGCAGGTGCGCGGCAGCGGCGGACAGGGTCAGTTCTGGATACCTGCGGCTGCCCCCGCACGGCGCAATGCCTGCGCGGCTGGCCAGCCAGGTCGGCACGATACGCAGCGCAGATTAAGTCGGCGTTAATGCGCCGGCGTCGGTGCGCTCTCGTCAGTGCGTCGGCACCAGTGCGCCGGCGCCCGCCGCCAACGGCAGATAAAGGCGTGCGACCAGCCCGCTCGCATCGCCTTCTTCGGGCCGCCACAGGCTGCGCGGCTGCAGCAGCAGGCAGCCGCCTGCGCATTCGGCGATGCGCTGCACGATGGGCAGGCCCAGGCCGCTGCCATGCTCCTGGGGACGCTTGCGCCAGAAGCGGCGCGTGGCCTCTTCGCATTCCTCGGCGCTGAGCCCCGGGCCATGGTCGGCCACGGTGAACTCCACATAGCCTGAGCCCGGCTGCTGTGTCTTGCCCGGCATGGCGCCAATGGGCCGCACCGCCAGTTCCACGGCATGCTGCGGCGCATGGCGCAGGGCGTTTTCCAGCAGATTGCGCAGGGCCGAGACCAGCAGGGGCTCGGAGATGGCCAGCGGCCAGGCGCCGTTGCCGGGCTGCTGGTGCGTGTCCAACCATTGGCGCTGCGCCGGCGCCGGTGCTCCGGCGCTCACGGCATTCACCGCCAGTTGCCAGGCCTTGTCCAGCGCCTGCAGCGCATCGGCAGGCGCATCGCCGCAGGCCAGCGCATTGGCGGCACCCGGTTCATGCTGCTCCAGCCGCGCCAGCAGCAGCAACTGCTCCAGCGTGTGCTGCAGGTGCTCCACGCCCTCGCCCGCCTGGGCCAGCGAATCGCGGGCCATGGAGCCGGGCGGCGCGGCCAGAAGGCCAGCAGGCATGCCGGGCGCCGCCAGCGCCATCTGCGCCACCTGCACATGGGTCTTGATGGCGGTCAGCGGCGTGCGCAGCTCATGGGCCGCGTCGTCGCTCCAGCGGCGCTCGCGGTCGATGGCCGCGCGCACGCGGTGCAGCAACTGGTTGAGCGTGCCCACCAGCGGCGCCAGCTCGCGCGTCTGCAGGCCCTGGGCCATGGGCGAATCGTCGCCGGGCGGGCGGCGCGCCAGCTCGCGCCGCAGGGCCTCCAGCGGCCTGAGGCCCTGGGTCACGGCCCACCACATCAGCCCCATGCTGGCCAGCAGCGCCAGCACGAAGGGCAGGACGATGGTGTAGGCAAAGCCGTGGATCAGGCCCTCGCGCACATCGATGCGGTCGGCCGTGGCGATGCGCACGCCGTGGTCCTCCAGCACATAGGTGCGCCAGGGCTTGCCCCCCTTGATGATGGTCGAGAAGCCCAGCGGCATGCTCTGCGGGAACACGGGGCTGCCCTCGGTCTTGGCCAGCACCTGCGGCAGGGCCGATTCGGGCCGCACGGGCTGGACCTCGCCGCGCACCAGGCTGACCTCGCAGGCCACGCCGTCGCGCGCGATCACGTTGAGCATGGGGCTCCAGTCCTGCGGCAGCTCCCGGGCAGGCCGGAACTGGTGGACGATGCCGGCCACCATGCGCGCCGAGGCGATCAGCCGGTCATCCAGCACGGTGCGCAGCTCGTTGCGCATGTCCGAGAACATCCAGGCCGCCACCCCGCCCCACAGCGTGCACAGCGCCAGGCACAGACATGCCAGCAGGCGCACGCGCAGGCTGCGCATCATGGGTGCAGGCCCAGGCGGTAGCCCTCGCCGCGCACCGTCTCCACCAGTTCATGGCCCAGCTTGCGGCGCAGGTGGTGCACATGCACGTTGACGGCATTGCTCTCCACGTCCTGGCTGTAGCCGTAGAGGCTGTCGCGCAGTTGCTCGGTACTCAGGATGCGGCCCGGCGACTGCAGCAGCGCGCGCAGCAGCGACCACTCGCGGCGCGACAGCTCCACGGTGCGGCCCTGGCGCTGGATATGGCCGGCAGCGGGGTTGATGCGCACCTCGCCCAGCTCGATCCAGTCCACGCTGCGGCCGGCCGCGCGGCGCAGCAGCGCATGCAGGCGCGCCGCCAGTTCGTGCAGGTCAAAGGGCTTGACCAGGTAATCGTCGGCGCCGGTCTGCAGGCCTTCGATGCGCTGTGACACGGCATCGCGCGCCGTCAGCACCAGCACGGGCACCTGCAGGCCCTGGCCGCGCCAGCGCGCCAGCAGCGAGAGGCCATCCTCGTCCGGCAGGCCCAGGTCCAGCACGCAGGCATCGAAATGCGAGGAACGGATGGCCGCATCCGCCTGCCCGGCCGAGGCCACGGTATCCACGCCAAAGCCCTGCAGCTGCAGGCCGGCCCGCACGCCGCTGGCCACCAGCGCGTTGTCTTCCACCAAGAGAACATGCATGTTGTTGTCCGCAGGGCCTGGCGCCAGGCCCCGCCGTCTGTATCCAAGTCGGGAACGAAAAGCGACTGAGCATCGCAGATTTGCCGCGCTGGCGCGGCGGCGTGCCGAATTTCGCAGGCGGGTGCACAAGAATGCGGCCAGGCGGCCCGCTCAGGGCCGGGCCAGCAGCCCGCCCAGCAGCAGGTCCAGCGCCGCCGCGCCGCGCTCCAGCCGCAGGTCGGCGTCCTCGCCCTCGGCAATCCAGAAAGCCGCTTCGGCCAGGCTGCCGTAGATCAGCGATGCCAGCGCCTGCGGATCGGCCCGGGCCACGATGCCCTGCGCCATGAGGTCCGCAATCAGTGCCTGCATGGACGCAATGCAGTGGCGCTGCGATTGCGGCAGCGCTCCGCCCAAAGCCGCGCGCGCATCGCGCAGCACGATGCGCTGGATTTCAGGCTCCAGCGCCATTTCCAGGTAGGCCTGGCAGCGACTGCGAAAGCCCTGCCAGGGATCCCGGGCATGGGCGGTGATGGCCTTCAGGCGTTCATCCACCTCGGCATCGATCTGCTCGACCACGGCCGCCAGCAGGCCCTGCTTGTCGCCGAAATGGTGGTACAGCGCGCCCCGCGTCAGGCCCGCCTGCGCGGTGAGATCGTCCATGGAGGCATCGGCGTAGCCCTGCTCTCCAAAGGCCTTGCGGGCCGTGGCCAGCAGCGTGGCGCGGGTTTCTTCCATCTCGGCGCGGGTGCGGCGGACCATGGCCAATCTCCTTACATACGGCGTGCATGATTATTTACATACGCTTTGTATGTATATAGGATTCTATTCATACGCAGCGTATGTATTTTCTCTGTCCCGCGACGGCGGTGCAACACCCCCCACCTGTTTGAAGGGATCTGGACCATGAATTCGTCTTCCTCCACGCGGCCCGAACGCGCCGCGCGCCGCCCGTGGCTGGCCGTGTCCGCCGTGGGCCTGGCCACCTTTTCCGTGGTGACCACGGAAATGCTGCCGGTCGGCCTGCTCACATCCATTGCTGGCAGCCTGGGCACCTCCATGGGCAGGGCCGGCCTGATGATCTCGCTGCCGGCGCTGCTGGCCGCGCTGTTCGCGCCGCTGGTGGTGATGGCGGCGGGCGGCATGGACCGGCGCCGCATCCTGTGCGGACTGCTGGCCCTGCTCGTGCTGGCCAACCTGGCCTCGGCGCTGGCGCCGTCGCTGATCTGGCTGCTGGCCGCGCGCGTCCTGGTGGGCTTTTGCATGGGCGGCATCTGGGCAATCGCGGGCGGGCTGGCGGCACGGCTGGTACCCCAGGCGTCGATGGGCCTGGCAACCTCCATCATCTTTGGCGGCGTGGCGGCGGCCTCGGTGCTGGGCGTGCCGCTGGGCGCGCTGATCGGCGATTTCGCGGGATGGCGCTGGGCATTCGGTGGCATGGCAGGCTTCAGCGCACTGGTGCTGGCGCTGCACATGGCCGTTCTCCCCGCCCTGCCTGCCACAGGCTCGGCCAGCCTGCGCCAATTCAGTCATCAGCTGGCCAACCGCAGGCTGCAGGCCGGGCTGGCACTGACGCTGCTGCTGGTGGCCGGGCATTTCATGTCCTTCACCTTCGTGCGCCCGCTGCTGCTGACGGTGTCCGGGTTCGATGCGCAATGGATGAGCGCGCTGCTGCTGGCTTACGGCATCGCGGGCATTGCGGGCAACTTCCTGGCGGGCATCATCGCGGCGCGCCGCACGGTGCCGAGTCTGGCGGCGATCGCCCTGGGCCTGCTGCTGGCGCCTGTGCTGTTCCTGTCCGTGGGCGACTCGCCAACCGGTGGTGGCGCCGTGCTGCTGGTCTGGGGCCTGGCCTACGGCGGCGTATCGGTGGGACTGATGACCTGGATGATGCAGGCTGCGCCACGCGCCGTGGAAATTGCCACGGCGCTGTACGTTGGCGTCTTCAACATCGGTATTGCGCTGGGCTCATGGGCAGGCGGCCAGCTGGTCGATGGCTGGGGGCTGCACGCCACGCTCTGGCTGTCTGGCGGCTTGGCCGCTGCGGCCTTGCTGCTGTCTGCGGCCATGGGATTGGTTGGGACTGGAAGCAAAGCAGATTGGGGCCATCAACAGGCAAAGAATCACCAAGTCTGAATTACGCAGGAACTTCAGGACAAGTCCTATGTCACCTCGGAAATATCCTGAAATATTTCGGAATTTTCCTTGTCATCCACAGCGGAAATTCGCGCAATTACCAATGCACAATCCAAGCCTTGCCCTCACGGATTCGCATCGCTCGTGACCCCGTATTCCGCTTGATGGAAGGATATGCAATGAACGAACTTCAGACACGGCTTATCGTCGTGTGTGTGCTAACCCTTGTCGTCGTCATGCTCGTTTCCAAATACAAGATAGTGAAGCCATCGACTTCATCGAAAAACAAGCTGGTTTTCAAGGCATCCCTCTTCATTGCCATTTCTTTCGGGGCATTTGCAGCACTCTGGAATAAGTTCTGACACTCGATCCATGAGATGGATTTTCTTGCGAGCGCAAGAGGGGCGCTGCCGCCCGGCAAGCCAGGTGAGGCCGTGAGGCCATCAGGCCGTTAACCCCCCGTTAATTCCCCGCTGCCAGCATCCACGGCCTGTCAGCCCGCATGGCTGAAACTCCCTTCCATGCATCTCCGGTCATCCCCTCTTCTTTCGTCCTTCCTGCCCTTGCTTGCCGGCCTGCTGCTGGCGCCTTCGCCTGTTCTTGCCGGAGCGGCAGAGCCTGGCGGGCCGTCAGCGCTATCGGCGCTGGGCGCCTGGCTGCACCTGCCCGCCAGCCTGGCGCTGGGGCCGCTGGTCCTGCCGGTGGGCGTGGTGGTGGCCATGCTGGCCTGGCTGCTGGCGCAGTGGCTGGCGCGCAGGAATGAAAGGCGCACGGGCCAGGCCGTGGATGCGCTGCTGTGGCAAAGCACCCTGGCCGGCCTGCTGGCGGCGCGCCTGGCCTATGTCGCGCAGTGGTGGGCAGAGTACGCGCCTGCTCCCTGGGATTGGGGCGGGATGCCGGCCTTCGCAGGCCGCATCATCGATATCCGCGACGGGGGATGGAACCTGTGGGCCGGCCTGCTGGCCGCGCTGCTGTACATGCTGTGGCGCAGCCGCCGCTCCCCGGTGCTGCGCCGCGCCACAGGGCTGGCGCTGGGCGCGGGGGCGGCCCTGCTGGTGCTGGGCAGCCTGCTGCAGGCGCTGCCCTCCGCAGATGCACCGGCCCTGCCGGCCTTCACCCTGGTCAACGGACAGGCGCAGCCGGTCTCTCTGCAGCAGTTGCAGCAGGCCGATGGCAGGCCCATGGTGATCAACCTCTGGGCCACCTGGTGCCCGCCTTGCCGGCGCGAGATGCCGGTGCTGGCCCAGGCCCAGCAGCAGCGGCCCGATGTGCGCTTCATCTGGATCAACCAGGGCGAGCCAGCCGAGGCCGTGATGGGCTACCTGCAGCGCGAGCAGGCGACGGCCCCGCTGCCGCTGGCCCAGGTGCTGTTCGACCCGCAGCAGCAGGCCGGCCGGCACTGGCGCCAGCGGGGCCTGCCTTCCACCTATTTCTATGGCGCCGACGGCCGGCTGTGCGGCATGCGCATGGGCGAGCTGTCGCGCGCCAGCCTGGCCCAGCATCTGAAGGAATGTTCATGAGCGCTTCCCCCCTGTTCCCCCTGCCTGCACTGGCAGGAGCCCTGGCCCTATCGGCAGCCTTGGCCCTGCCGGCTGCGGCGTCCGAGGTGCCATCGGAGGATTTCCTGGCCCAGCAGGGACTGACCCTGGTGGGACCGCTGCCGGCCGTGGGTGGACTCAAGGCCTGGGCCGCCTACCGCGACCGCCAGCCCGTGCCCATCTACCGCATGCCTGACGGCAAGCACTGGGTGCTGGGCACGGTGATCGACGCCCAGGGCCGCGACGTGAACGCCCAGGCCCTGCAGGCCGCCGTGCAAAAGCCCATGGGCGAGCAGCTGTGGAGCGATGTGCAGCGCGCCCAGTCCATCCCGGATGGCCGCGCCGACGCGCCGCGCACGGTCTATGTGTTCACCGACCCCAACTGCCCCTATTGCAACCAGCTGTGGAACGATGCCCGGCCCTGGGTGGAGAGCGGCCAGGTGCAGTTGCGCCACATTCTGGTGGGCATCCTCAAGCCCAGCAGCGAGGGCAAGGCCGCCGCCATGCTGACCGCGCGCCAGCCAGAGCAGGCCCTGGCCGAGCACGCACGTGCCTATGCCAAGGCCGGCCGCGCCAGCGCAGAAGGCGCGGGCGCCACGCCGCTGGCCCCGGTGCCGCAGGCCACGCGGCAGGTGCTGGCCAGCCATGCCTCGCTGATGTCCACCTGGGGCCTGCGTGCCACGCCGGCCCTGGTCTGGAAGGATGACAAGGGAGTGGTGCAGGTACGCACCGGCCTGCCACCGGGCCTGCTGGAAGAGGTCATGGGGCCGCGTGGCAGGAAATGATGAGGACGACCATGAGCACAAGCCGTTGTCCCGCCGCTTCCACCGCTTCCACCGCCTCCAGCGACTGGAGCGACCTGTTCCCCTCCCGGCCGGATGCGCCGCCGCTGCGCATCGTGCTGCATGCGCCCACACCCGGCGCCCTGGCCCGTGCGCGCAGCAATCTGGCCAACCTGCGCCAGGACCGGCCCGGTGCCGAGGTCCGCATCGTCATCAACGGCCCGGCCGTCGAGGCGCTGCTGGACGCCGCGCCGGGCACGCCGCAGCATCTGGATGCAGAGGCCCTGGCCCATGTGCTGGTCTGCCCGAACACGCTCAAGAAGCTGGGCCGCGAGGCGCCTGCCGGCATGCGCGTGCTGCCGCAGGGCGGCATCGAGTCACTGGCCCTGCTGCAGCAGTCGGCCTGGTGCTACGTGCGCTGCTGAGCGGCCTGCGCCAGCGAGGCCAGGCAGCGCGCCTGCCATTGGTATTCAGGCTCGAACGATTCGCGGTCCGTGACGGCGCCGTGGCCGCCCTCGCCATAGACCATGGCGTAGGCCGCATAGTCGGCCGCCTGCAGCGCCCGGCCCGCCAGGCCGTGGGCCGTGGCATAGGTGGCGGACACGGCGGCATGGCCGCAGCCGTCGAGGGAGCGCGATCCCTGGTGGTGGTTGGCCAGGCTGGCGGCCTCGCGGGCCAGGCGGTCCAGCTCCTGCCTGTCGATCTGGCCGTCCAGGTAGCGGCGAAGGCCTTGTGCGCAGCGGATGACGTCCGGGTCTTCCAGCAGGTGCGAGATACGGTCCACGCAGGCCTGTGTGAATTGCAGCCTCAGGTGCTCGCCGGCTTCGGCGGCAAGGTCCAGTTCCGAAGCAAGGCTGTTCAGGGCATGGTTCATGGAGAACTCCTTGGCAGTGGCGACACAAGCAGCGTAGACCGGGGCCGCGCACGGAAACAAGAGGGTGATTTCCGATACGCGCCCCGCATACCCGAGGAATGCAGTCACCCTGTTAACCCCGTCTTAATCCCTGCGCCACACGCTATGGACTGCCTTGGGTGCCTGTCCATGGCAGGCAGTCGGTGGCGCTTTGCAAGCCCATTGCTTGACTCACATCAAGCCGCCAAGGCCCTGAATTTCATATATTAAATTCAATATAAAAAGCATATTTTTAATGCTTTATTGAGTTTGAGCGACCACCCTCCGTGGCCGCAGGACGATGAAAGACAGGCCATGCCAAAAACATCCCGCGCCGGCAGCGGCTGCAACGACTGCAGCTGCAAGCCCTCCTCCCAGGACATCCCCGCCCGCACCGCCGCCCATGCGCAGCCCGCCGCCGGCAAGCGCGGCTTCCTGCAGGACCTGCTGGCCGCCGCCATGGCGGCCGTGGCCCTGCCCGTGGCGGCGGCCGCGCCCGGCACCCCCGGCTTTCAACCGCCGCGCCGCCCCGGCGAGGCCGGCAGGCGCTACGGCATGCTGGTGGACCTGCGCCGCTGCATAGGCTGCCAGGCCTGCACGGTGAGCTGCTCCATGGAGAACCTGCCGCCGCTGGGCCAGTTCCGCACCACGGTGCTGCAGTACGAGGTGCAGCACGCGGGCAACGAGGAACTGCCGCCGGCCATGCTCAACCTGCCGCGCCTGTGCAACCACTGCGACAACCCGCCCTGCGTGCCGGTCTGCCCGGTGCAGGCCACCTTCCAGCGCAGCGACGGCATCGTGCTGGTGGACAACGAGCGCTGCGTGGGCTGCGGCTACTGCGTGCAGGCCTGCCCCTATGACGCGCGCTTCATCAACCACGAGACGCAGACCGCCGACAAGTGCACCTTCTGCGAGCACCGCCTGGAAGCCGGCCTGCTGCCGGCCTGCGTGGAAAGCTGCGTGGGCGGCGCCCGCGTGATCGGCGATCTCAACGACGAGGGCAGCGAGATCCGCCAGCGCATGCGCGAGCACGCCAAGGACCTCAAGGTGCTCAAGCCCGCCATGGGCACGGACCCGCATGTGTACTACCTGGGATTGCCCGACGCCTTCGTCGACGGCGTGGACGGGCAGGCCAGCGTGCGGCTGGTCACTTCCCACTGAACGCAAGGAGCACCCCATGCACATCGTCGAACTCCTGACCCCCGCCTACGAATCGGCCTGGCTGCCCTGGGCCGTGCAGTACTTCTTCCTGGCCGGCATTGCCACGGGCGCCGCCCTGCTGGCCGCCGCCTGCGCCTGGGCGCCGCGCGGCAGCGCCATGGCGCGCCTGCTGCCGGCCGCCGTGCTGGTGCTGGCCGTCAGCGCCATCGCCGCGCCCGTGTCGCTGCTGGCCGACCTGCACCAGCCTGCGCGCTTCTGGCATTTCTATGCGCACTTCACGCCGTGGTCGTGGATGTCGGTGGGCGCCCTGCTGCTGCCGGTCTTCGTGGGACTGGCGCTGGCCTTCGTGCTGGCCTGGTGGCTGGGCCGGCCGCAGTGGCTGCGCTGGCTGGCACCGCTGCTGGCCGTGTCGGCGCTGACCATCACCGCCTATACCGGCGCCGAGCTGATGGCCGTGCGCTCGCGCCCGCTGTGGAACACGCTGTGGGTGCCGCTGAACCTGGCACTCACGGGCTGGCTGGCCACGGTGGGCTGCATGCTGGTGACGGCGCGCTTTCTGCCCGCCCGCCACCGCCCCGATGCCGGCGCCCTGCAGGCCCTGCGCGTGCTGGGCCTGGCGCTGGCGCTGTGCCTGCTGGCCATGGCGGCGGTCTGGGCCGTTGCCGGCTGGCTGGGCCAGGGCCGCTCCTTCCAGGCGGCGCTGCAGCTGTGGCAGCAGTTTCCGGTCTGGCGCCTGAGCATGCTGGGCTCGGCCGTGGCCGGTGCCGCCCTGCTGTGGGCCCTGGTGCGGGGCGGGCAGCGCATGGCCTGCCCGCGCTACACGCTGGCCCTGGGGCTGGGCCTGGCCGCCGCGGCCTGGGCCTTCCGCTGGGCGCTGTTCATGGGCGTGCAAGGCGTGCCCAAGTACGGCGCGGGCCTGTACATCTACCACATGCCGCTGGGCGGCGACGGCCTGCTGGGCATGCTCGGCGTGGCCGGCCTGTGCATTGCACTGGTGCCGCTGGCCACCTGGGCGCTGGAGCTGTTTCCCGCGCGCTCGGCCACGGCCCGCGCCGTCTGACACCGTCGCCCTGACGACCCCTTACCCATTCACGGAGCGCGGCCCGCCACCGGCCGGCCGCGCCACAGAAAGCCTTTCATGACCGACAAGAAGAAACTCCCCCAAGCTCCCGAAGATTCCCTGGATGCCGAGGCCGCCCGCCGCCGCCTGCTGCTGCGCGGCGGACTCACCGCCGGTGGGCTGGCCGCCTTTGCGGCCGGCTACGGCGAGACGCTGGCACGTGGCGCCAAGGGCCTGGTCGCAGGCACCTCGGGCACGCCCACGGCCAGCGCCACGCGCGGCAATTCGCTGACGCCCGAGTTCCGCATCGACCCGGCCACGGGCGCGCTCGCCACACAGCCCGGCCAGGTGGTCAGCCCCTCCAGCTGCCTGGGCTGCTGGACGCAGTGCGGCGTGCGCGTGCGTGTCGATACCGCCAGCAACCGCATCCTGCGCGTGGCAGGCAACCCCTACCACCCACTGGCCACCACGCGCCCGGCCGCCATGGAAGAATCCGTGCGCGAGGTCTACGCCAAGCTGGGCAAGGAGCTGGGCCTGGAGGGCCGGGCCACGTCCTGCGCGCGCGGCTCGTCCATGCTGGAGCACCAGAACGCACCGCACCGCGTGCTCACCCCGCTCAAGCGCGTGGGCCCGCGCGGCAGCGGTCGCTGGCAGAGCATTTCCTTCGAGCAACTGGTGCAGGAAGTCTGCGAGGGCGGCGATCTGTTCGGCGAAGGCCAGGTCGAGGGCCTGCGCGCCATCTGGGACACCAAGACGCCGCTGGACGCCGACAACCCCGAGTTCGGCCCGCGCTCCAACCAGTTGCTGGTGACCGACGCCTCCAACGAAGGCCGCGCCCAGCTGCTGCGCCGCTTTGCAGGGCCGTCCTTCGGCACCGTGAACGTCAGCAACCACGGCGCCTACTGCGGCCAGAGTTTTCGCGTGGGTGCGGCAGCGGCCCTGGGCGACCTGCCCGGCATGCCGCACGGCAAGCCGGACTGGAGCCATGCCAGCTTCGGGCTGTTCATAGGCGCGGCGCCCGCGCAGTCCGGCAACCCCTTCCAGCGCCAGGGCCGCGAACTGGCCGAGGCCCGCTCGCGCGACGACAACCGTTTCCGCTACGTGGTGGTCTCGCCCGTGCTGCCGACCTCGTCCAGCCTGGCTGCCGGCAGCGGCAACCGCTGGCTGGCCGTCAAGCCGGCCAGCGACCTGGCCCTGGCCATGGCGCTCATCCGCGTCATCCTGGACGAGGCGCGCCATGACACGGGCTTTCTCGCCCAGCCCGGCCCGGCCGCCATGCAGGCGGCGGGCGAGGCGTCCTGGAGCAATGCCACGCACCTGCTGGTCAACGAGCCCGGCCACCCGCGCCATGGCAGCTTTCTGCGCGGCGCCGACCTGGGCTGGGCCCTGCCCGCGCCAGCCGAAGACGGCAAGCCGGCCCAGGATGTGTTCGTGGTGCAGCGTGCCGATGGCCGCCTGGCGCCGCACACCCAGGCCGAGCCTGCACAGCTGATGGTGCGCACCCGCGTGGCCGTGCCCGGCCTGAAGGCCGAAGGCGCGGACCAGGCCCCCGAGCTGTCGGTCTGCTCCTCGCTCGCCAAGCTGCATGAGCAGGCCAGCCTCAAGACACTGGACGAGTACGCGGCGCTGTGCGGCGTGGCGCGCGGCGAGATCGAGGCGCTGGCGCGCGAGTTCACCAGCCATGGCAAGCGCGCCGTGGCCGATGCGCACGGCGGCACCATGAGCGGCGCGGGCTTCTACACCGCCTACGCCATCAGCATGCTCAACACCCTGGTGGGCAACCTCAACGTGCAGGGCGGCCTGGTGCTGGATGCCGGCCCGTTCGGCCCCTTCGGCCCGGGCCCGCGCTACGACTTCGCCAACTTCGACGGCAAGGTCAAGCCGCGCGGCCTGGCGCTGTCACGCCACCGCCAGCCCTACGAGAAAAGCGCGGAATTCCAGCGCAAGCGCGAGGGCCAGCCCGAGGGCGCGAAGGACTACCCCGCCGCCCAGGCCCCGTGGTACCCGGCCGTGGGCGGCCTGTCCAGCGAGATGCTGGCCAGCGCGCTGGCCGGCTACCCCTACCGCGCAAAGGCCTGGATCAACCACATGAGCAACCCCGTCTACGGTATTGCGGGCTTTCGCAATGCGCTGGTGGACGATCTCAAGGACCCGAAGAAGCTGCCGCTGATCGTCTCCATCGACCCCTTCATCAACGAGACCAGCGCGCTGGCCGATTTCATCGTGCCCGATACCGTGACCTACGAGAGCTGGGGCATCTCGGCGCCCTGGGCCGACGTGGTGGCCAAAAGCTCCACCGTGCGCTGGCCCGTGGTGCAGCCCGCCGTGGCGCGCACGGCCGGCGGCCAGCCCGTGAATGTGGAGAGCTTTCTCTTCGCCGTGGCAGAACGGCTGGGCCTGCCCGGCTTTGGCGAGGCCGCCATCAAGGACGCCCAGGGCCAGCCCCATGCGCTGCGCTCGGCCGAGGACTTCTTCATCCACGCCCTGGCCAACGTGGCCTGGGCAGGTGGCAAGCCCGTGCCGGCGGCCAGCGATGACGACATCGCCATCACCGGCGTGGACAGGCTGGTGCCCGCGCTGCGCCAGCGCCTGAAGGACGATGAATGGCGCCAGGTGGCCATGCTGCTGACGCGCGGCGGGCGCTTCGACCGCATCGAGGACGCCTGGAAGGATGGCCACACCCGCAAGGCCCACGCGCCTGCCCTGCAGGTGTGGAGCGAGGAGCTGGCCCGCATGCGCCACGCCATGACGGGCGAGCGCTACAGCGGCTGCCCCACCTGGTATCCGGCGCGGCTGGCCGACGGCAGCGCCATGCGCACGCATTTCGGCGAGCAGCAATGGCCGCTGCTGCTGACCTCGTACAAGTCCAACCTGATGAGTTCCATGTCGATTGCCGTCTCGCGGCTGCGCCAGGTGCATCCGCACAACCCGGTGTCCCTGCACCGCGATGACGCCGAGCGGCTGGGCATCGCCAACGGCGACACGGTGCGCATCCGCACGCCGGGCGGCGCGGTGACGGCCGTGGCCATGGTGCGCGACGGCGTGATGCCGGGCACCGTGGCCATCGAGCACGGCTACGGCCACCGCGAGCTGGGCGCGGGCCGCCACAGCATCGACGGCCAGCCCATGCCGGTGAACGCCGAGCATGCCAATGGCGTGAACCTCAATGACCTGGGCTTTGCCGATCCCACGCGGCCCGGCTGCAAAAACGTGTGGGTGGACTGGGTGTCGGGCGCCGCGGTGCGCCAGGGCCTGCCTGCGCGCATCGAGAAGGTCTGATCAGCGGGCGGGGCTGGCGACAGGTGCAGCGACGGTTGCAGCGACTGGTGTGGTGGCGGCCTGCCAGCCGCCGCCCAGCGCCTGGTACAGCGCAATGGCGTTTTCCAGCTGGCTCTGGCGCAGGCGTATGACTTCCTGCTGGGCCTGGTAGAGATTGCGCTGGGCGTCCAGCTCTTCCAGGTAGCTGGCGTAGCCGGCATCGTAGCGGTCCTTGGCAAAGCCCAGGGAGCGCTGCAGCACCGCCTCGCGTTCGCTGGCGTGCTGCCACTGCGACTGCAGGCGCCGGGTGCCGACCAGGGCGTTTTCCACATCGGCCAGGGCCTTGATCACCACGCCACGGTAGGCATAGGCGGCCTGGTCGCGCTGGGCGGTCACGGCGTCGAACTGGCCCTGCAGCCGCCCGCCCGTGAACAGCGGCGCCAGCACGCTGCCGCCCAGGGCCCAGACCGTGGCCGGGTGGTATTGCAGGGCATTGACCAGCAGGCTGCCGGCGCTGGCCGTCAGCGAGACCTGGGGCAGGAAGGCGGTGCGCTGCACGGCCAGGCTTTCGTCAGCGGCCGCCAGCTGCAGCTGCGCCCGTGCAATGTCGGGGCGGCGCTGCAGCAAGGCCGAAGGCAGGCCGGCGGCCGGCGCAGGCGGCGGTGCGCCCAGCGCAGCGGACTGGCCGTCGGTTGTTGCCATGAGCGCGGCTGCCTGCTCGTCACCCTCGCCACCGGCCAGCAGCAGAAGCGCCGTGCGCTGGCGCGCCAGCGACAGCTCCAGCTGCTCCACGGCCTGCTGCACGGATTGCAGCTCGGCCTGGGCCTGGGTGAGCTGCAGCTGCGAGGTGTAGCCGACGCGCGCCTGATCGTCAGCCAGGCGCAGGGCCTGTTCGCGCGAGCGGGCCGTGGCCTGGGCCACTTGCAGCTGCGATTGCAGCGAGCGCAGGCCCACATAGGCCTGGGCCGTGGTGGCGGCCACGGCCAGGGCCACGGCGTCGCGGTCGGCCTCGCTGGCCTGCAGGCGCAGGGCGGCGGCCTTTTCCAGGTGGGCGATGCGGCCCCAAAGATCAGGCTCCCAGCTGGCCTGCAGGCCGGGCTGAACCGAGCGCGTGTGCGCCAGGCCCCGCGCGCCCAGGCTGCGGCCCGTGGAGGCGCCGGCCGTGGCCGAGAGCTGGGGCAGGCCCGCAGCGCCTGCCACATCCAGGTTGGCCCGCGCCTCATCCACGCGCGACAGGGCCAGCAGCACATCGTTGTTGCGGGACTGGGCCAGTTCCACCCAGCGCGTGAGCAGCGGATCGCCAAAGGCCTGCCACCACGATGCCTGGACGGCGGCGGCAGGCTCCTGCCCTGCCCCGCTCCACTGGGCGGGCATGGCGGGGCGGGCCGCTTCAGGCGCGGTGCTCAGCGGCGGCACGCTGCAGCCGGCCAGCGCGGCGGCGCAGGCGACGGCCATGGCCAGTGCGCGGGCGGTCATGGGCGGGCCTCCGGTTGGGGTGCGGGCTGCCGTGCGGGTTGCTGTGCGGGTTGCCGTGCGGGTTGGGGCTCAGGCTGCGCCGTATCCAGCCGCACCACCACCGACATGCCCGCGCGCAGCCTGGCGGCCAGCTCCTGGTCGGGATCGATTGCAATCTTGACTGGCAGGCGCTGCACGACCTTGGTGAAGTTGCCCGTGGCGTTGTCGGCCTTGAGCACGCTGAATTCCGAGCCCGTGGCCGGCGCGATCTCCAGCACGCGGCCCGTGAGGTGGGCGCCGCCCAGCGCATCGACGCTGAAGCGCACGGACTGGCCTATGCGCACCCGGGCGGTCTGGGTTTCCTTGAAGTTGGCCACCACCCACAGCGTGTGCGGCACCACGTACATGAGCTGGGAGCCGGCCGTGACGTACTGGCCCCGGCGCACGCCGACTTCGCTGACCTGGCCATCGCCGGGCGCGTGCACCACGGTGTTGTCCAGGTTGATCTGGGCCTGGCGCAGCTGCGCCTCGGCCATCTGGACCTGGGCTTCGAGCGAGGCGCGGTTCACCGTCGTCGCCTTGATCTTCTGGGCGTTGATCTCGATGTCGGCCTGGGCCTTGGCCACGTTGGTGGCCGCCAGGCGCGCGGTGGCACGCACCTTGTCGCGCTCGTTGAGCGAGACGGAGCCGCGCTCGGACAGCGCCTGCACGCGCTGCAGCTCGGCTGCGGCGCGGTCGGATTCGGCCTGCGCCGCCGCCAGGCCGGCGCGGCTGGCGCCCAGCGTGGCGCGGTTCTGCGCCTGGGTCTGGTCGGCATTGGCCAGCTGTGCGCGGGCATTGGCCAGCTGGGCCTGCGCCTGGGCCTGGGCGGCTTCGTAGGTGCGGGCGTCAATGCGCACCAGGGGCTGGCCGGCCTTGACGTTCTCGTAGTCCTGCACCAGCACCTCGGTCACATAGCCGCTGACCTGGGGCGCGAGCACGGTGACGGCGCCGCGCACATAGGCGTTGTCGGTGCTGACCACGGTGCCCGCGAAGGGGAACAGGTTCCAGGCACGCAGCACCAGCAGCACGCCGGCCAGGGCGACCACCAGCATCACCAGCACGCTGCGCAGCGAGGGCTTGATGAGCTTGGGCGATGGCGATGGCGAAGGCGAGGGCGAAGGCGCCGCAGCGGGAGCCGGCGCAGGCGAGGCAGAGGCGGCCGTGCCGCCATTGGAATTTTCGGAGTCACTCATGTTGTTGTCTTTTCTCTGGGCGAACGGTTTCAGGCGCGGGCGACGGGTTGGGTGGGCGGCTGGCCCGGCGCGTCCTGCGGCGCGGCGGCATCGGTGCCGCGCATGGCCGAGGCATCGGCTGCGGCGGCGCGCATGCGCTCCACGAAGGCGCGCTGGCGTGCGCGGCCGGCCAGGGCCAGCATCCACAGCAGGTAGAGCACGGCCACGCCGGCCGTGAGGGCGAACACGTCGTTGTAGGCGCGCACATTGGCCTCGCGGCGTGCGGCCTGCGCCAGCTGGGCCGTGCCCTGGGCCGCGCGCAGGGCCGGGTCGGCGATGACGCGGGCCAGGCTTTGCTGCTGCAGGCGCAGGCGGTCGGCCACGATGGGGTCGGTGGGATCGACATCGGCCACGATGGCGGCCGAATACACTTGCTCGCGGTGCATCTGGTAGGTGCTCAGCAGGGCCGAGCCCATGAGCGCGCCCATGGCCTGCGTCATGGAGATGGTGACGATGGCCGTCAGCATGTAGTGCGCGCCGAACTTCAGGCCCTGCACCACGCCGATCAGCATCAGCGGCCCCATGAACAGGCCCGCGCCCACGGCCATGAGGAACTGGCTGCCGAAGAAGTCCTCGGGCCGGGCCAGGCTGGTGCGGCTGTGGTCCAGCCAGGCCGCCAGCGCGAACAGCACGATGGAGCCCACGATCTGCTTGCCCATGTTCTCCAGCCCGAAGGTCAGCGCCGACACGGCAATGCCCGCGATGGTGCCCAGCAGGATGACGATGAACAGCGGCTGCATCTGGTCCACCGTCATGCCCAGCATGCGCTGCATGCCGATCACGCCATAGGTCTGCTCGGTGGTCAGAAAGCGCAGCAGCAACGCACCGATCACGAAGCGCACCGTGGGCGCCAGCACGAACCAGCGCGTCTGCAGCATGGGGTTGCGACGGTGGTGCTCGATGTACAGCGCCACGCTCAGCAGGACGATGGAGCCGATCAGCATCCAGGCCAGCCAGGGCGTGTCCAGCCACCAGTGGTTGTAGCCCTGCACCAGCACGGCGATCAGCAGGCCCACGCCGGGCACCATCAGGAAGAAGGTCAGGAAGTCCAGCCGCTCGAAGCTGCGGATGTGCACGCCCGGCGGCAGCTTGAGCACCACCACGCCCGCGAACGAAATCAGGGCCAGGCCGGCCTCGAACAGGTAGAGGTTGTGCCACTCGCTGTTGAACAGCAGGCCCGGCGACAGGATCCAGGCCAGCGGCGTGGCGATCTGCCCCAGGCCCACGCCGATCACCAGCATCTTGAGCACATGCTTGCGCGGCGCGGCCTGCAGCATGTAGAGCGTGCCCAGCGTGCTGCAGGTGGCGCCCGCCAGGCCGCTGGCCGCGCGCAGCATGAGCAGGCTGGTGTAGCTGCCCAGCACCAGGTGCAGCAGCGTCAGCAGCGCATACAGGCCCAGGCCGATCTCGGCGAACAGCCGCATGCCGAACTGCTGGCGGAACTTGTAGACCAGCAAATTGGCCGTCATGTTGAGCATGACGTAGGCGCCGGTCAGCCAGGCGGCCTCGGAAGACGTCAGCCCCATCTGCCCCTGGATGGTGGGCAGGTTGGCCGTGAACAGTGCATTGCCCAGGCCGCCCGTCAGCGCCACCAGCACGGCGATCAGGCCATAGGCTGCGCGCACGGCCGGCTGGTGCAGCGGCATGGACGGCGAGCCCGGCAGGCTGGGCTTTTCATGCTCTTCCCAGTCCGGCGGGGGCTTGAGGTAGACGACGGGGGGCGACGGGGGCAGCACGGGCCCTGGTGGAGTGGGTGTGGTGGCCATGTCAGGCCTTCAGGCCTTGCCAGACGATCTGCAGCGCCTTGCGCGCCAGTGTGCGCCGCTGCTGCGGCGTCTCGCCGCGCAGCGAGGCGCCCAGCATGCCGAAGACCAGGGACAGCTCGGCCTGCGTCAGCGGCTGGCGGCAATGGCCACAGGCCACGGCCCGGTCCATGGCCGGCCGAAAGATCTGCCACATGGCAACGCGGGCCTGGGCGATGACCTCGTCGCCGCGCTCCACGGTGCGCCAGTAATCGGTGATGGGGGCCGAGACCGCAATGCGCTCG
The DNA here is from genome assembly GCF_043104845.1 of Delftia sp. WSY_7. Lineage (NCBI taxonomy): Bacteria > Pseudomonadati > Pseudomonadota > Betaproteobacteria > Burkholderiales > Comamonadaceae > Delftia > Delftia sp. WSY_7. The sequence continues at coordinate 134,144 of NZ_JBICLB010000014.1, forward strand.
GCCAGGCGCGACAGCAGCTTGTAGAAGGCATCGTCGTCCTCGGCCATGGCTTCGGCCGCGCTGCGCATGCTGTCCAGCGAACGCTCCAGCAGCGCCAGCATCAGCGCACGCCGGTCAGGAAACTGCCGGTACAGCGTGGCGCGGCCGACCTCGGCGCGCTCGACCACCAGGTCCAGCGGCGCGGTCACGCCATGCTCGGAAAACACGGCATCGGCCGCGTCCAACAACTGGGCGCGGCGGATATCGGCACTGGGTCTTTTGGAAGTCATGCGGACAATTATCGGACAAAGTTGTCCGTTAAATGTCCGCAACCGGCCTATCCCATGGCGTGGCCATGGGCAAAAAAGCCAGCGGTTTCCGGCAGTGGAAAAGCCTCTACAGGTCGGTCAGCGGCAGCAGCTGGCGGCGGCTGTCAAAGCGCCGCGACTGGCCGTCCAGAGGATCGGTGAAGGCCAGGCTGCGCGCCAGCAGCTGCAGCGGGCGCGAGTAGTCGCCCTCGGGCATGTCATGCACTTCGGGATAGAAGCCGTCGCCCCACAGCGGCAGGCCCAGGGCGGCCATGTGCACGCGCAGCTGGTGGCGCTTGCCGCTTTCCGGCTCCAGCCGGTAGCGCGCCCAGGGGCCGCGCTGCTCCAGCACCTGCATGTGGGTGCTGGTGTTGGGCGTGCCGGCCACCTCGTGCATGCGAAAGAAATGGCCGCTTTCCTCCATGCGGCTTTCATGCGTGCGCGGGAAAACCACGTCCTCGCGCCAGGGGGCCACGGCCTCGTAGGTCTTGTGGATGGCGCGGTCGCGGAACAGCGCCTGGTAGATGCCGCGCGTGGCGCGCTGCACCGAAAACACCACCAGCCCCGCCGTATCGCGGTCAATGCGGTGGATGGGCGACAGCTCGGGCAGGTCGAACTCGCGCTTGAGCCGCACCAGCAGCGTCTGCTGCAGGTACTTGCCGGCCGGCACCACGGGCAGGAAATGCGGCTTGTCGGCCACCAGCAGATGCGCGTCGCGGTGGAGGACCTCGGCCTCGAAGGGAATGGGCGGCTCGGCCTGCAGCTCGCGGTAGTAGTAGTAGCGCAGGCCCGGCGCAAAGGCCGTGCCTGCATCGGCGGCGCGGCCATGCTCGTCCACCACCTCGCGCAGCGCCAGGCGCCGCAGCCAGTCTTCGCGCGCCACGGCCGGCAGGCGCTCGGCCAGAAAATCGATCAGCAACCCGCCGCCCTGGCTGGGCAGCACCACGCAGCTGGGGCTGACGCCGTCGCGTATGGGAAGAACCTTTGGGTCGTGGGCGTTGTGCATGGGGCGGCGATTCTAGCGGCGCAGGACTTCCGGCGCGCCGTCATCCCCACCGCCCGCGGCACCGTCCGCCGTCACCAGCACGCCCGCCGAAACAATGTAGTCGGCCGCGCTTTCGATGTCGCCGCGCAGCGCCTCCTTCGCGGCGGGCGCATCGCCGCGCCGCAGCGCCTCGACCAGGCGCGCGTGGTGGCCGACCGCCACCTGTTCGCTCACGCGGCGCGAGCCCGAGCGCATGTCGTGGTTGAGGATGGGGCCTATGCGCAGCCACAGCGCCTCGATCATCTGCAGCAGCATGGGCATGCCGGCCGCGCTGTAGACGGCGAAGTGGAAATCCTTGTTGAAGGCGATGAGCCGCGCGCCGTCCGGCGAGGCGCTGGCCATCTCGGCCGCAAAGCGGTCCTGCAGGGCGGCGATGCGTTCCAGCCCGGCGGCCGGCAGTTGCCGGGCCGCCTGCTCCGTGGCCAGGCCTTCGAGGTTGACGCGGATGCGCGTGATCTCGCGGAAGGCGCTTTCCGTCATCAAGGGCACGCGCAGCGCGCGGTTGGGCGTGAGTTCCAGCGCCTGCTCGGCCACGAGCCGGTGCACGGCCTCGCGCACGGGCATGACGCTGACGCCCAGCGCGCTGGCCGTGGTGCGCAGCGAGATCTGCTCGCCCGGAATCATCTGGCCCGTGATCAGCAATTCCCTGAGCTGTGCATAGACATCGCTGCTGAGGGTCTGCCGTTTGAGTGGGGTGACTAGTTCGTTGATGGCCATGGCGGCGATGGTAGCGCGGCGCCGCCGCTGTCATGCCTCATAGGGTATTCACCATATTTGATCTGTGATCACAGATACAAAATCCAAACCCAACCCGAATCCCTTTCACCTTTGTTTGAGTTCCCAAGGAGTCCCCGCATGTGGAAAAACGATCTTCTGGCCGGCCAGCGCGTCCTGGTGACGGCGGGCGCCGCCGGAATCGGCCTGGAAATCAGCCGCGCCTTTGCCGAGGCCGGCGCGCGCGTCATGGTCTGTGACGTGGCCCAGGCCAGCCTGGATGCGCTGGCTGCCGCCCTGCCCGGCGCCAGCGGCCGTCTTGCCGATGTGTCGGATGCCTTGCAGGTGCAGGCCCTGTTCAAGGCCGTGGACAACGAGTTGGGCGGCCTGGACATCCTCGTCAACAACGCCGGGGTGGCCGGCCCCACGGGCGCGGTGGAGACGCTGGAGCTGGCCGACTGGCAGCGCACGCTGGATGTGAACATCACCGGCGCCTTCCTGTGCACGCGGCTGGCCGTGCCCCGGCTTCGGCAATCGGCACGCGAGGGCCGGCAGGCGGCCATCGTCAACCTGTCTTCGGCGGCAGGCCACCTGGGCATGCCGGGCCGCACGGCCTATTCGGCGTCCAAGTGGGCGGTGATCGGCCTGACCAAGTCGCTGGCACTGGAGCTGGGCGCAGACGGCATCCGGGTGAACGCCATCCTGCCGGGCGCCGTGGACGGCCCGCGCATCCGCGATGTGATTGCCGCCAAGGCGCAGGCGCGCGGCCTGCCGCTGGAGGACGTCACGCGCAGCTACACGCACCAGGCCGCGCTGGGCCGCATGGCCACGGCGCGCGACATTGCCAACATGGCCGTGTTTGCCGCCAGCCCGCTGGCCGGCCATGTCACGGGCCAGGAACTGGCCGTCGATGGCCTGACCCAGGCGCTGAGCTGAGCGCCCTCTCCTCCTCTCGCCTTTTTCACCGTTTGCAAGGACCTTCCATGGCCACCCGCACCAAAGCCATCATCACCTGCGCGCCCACGGGCGCCATCCACACGCCCAGCATGTCGCCCCACCTGCCCGTGACGGCCGAGCAGATTGCCCGCGCCGCCATCGATGCCGCCGAGGCCGGCGCCGCCATCGTGCACCTGCATGCCCGTGATCCCCGCGACGGACGCCCTTCGCAGGACCCTGAGCTGTTCCGCCCCTTTCTCAAGGCGATCCGTGCCGAGTGCGATGCCATTGTCAACATCACCACGGGCGGCAGCCCGCACATGACGGTGCCAGAGCGCATGCGGCCCGTGACCGAGTTCCAGCCCGAGCTGGCCTCGCTGAACATGGGCTCGATGAACTTCGGCCTGTTCCCCATGCTGGAGCGCTTCCCGAACCTGGAACACGCCTGGGAGCGCGAGCACCTGGAAAACAGCCGCAACCTGGTCTTCAAGAACACCTTTGCCGATATCGAAGGCATCCTGCGGCTGGGCCAGGCCCAGGGCACGCGCTTCGAGTTCGAGTGCTACGACATCAGCCACCTGCACAACCTGGCGCATTTCGTGGACCGGGGGCTGGTGCAGGGGCCCGTGTTCGTGCAGTCGGTGTTCGGCATCCTGGGCGGCATCGGCGGCCACCCGGAGGACCTGATGCACATGCGGCGCACGGCCGACCGCCTGCTGGGCAGCAACTACCAGTGGTCCATCCTGGGCGCCGGGCGCAACCAGCTGCCGCTGGCCACCATGGGCGCGGCCATGGGCTCGCATGTGCGCGTGGGGCTGGAAGACTCTCTGTGGATAGGCCCGGGGCAGCTGGCCACCTCCAGCGCCGAGCAGGTGCGCCGCATCCGCACCGTGCTCGAGGCCCTGAATGTCGACGTCGCCACGCCTGACGAGGCGCGCCGGATGCTGGGCCTCAAGGGTGCGGCCAACGTGGCCTTCTGAATCGCCTTCCCGGGCCAGCCCCCATGCCACCGAACAGGAGACTCCCATGCAGATCGATATCGTCGCCGACCTCAAGACCACGCTGGGCGAAGGCCCGCTGTGGGACGTCGGGCAGCAGCGCCTGTACTGGATAGACAGCTTCGACGGCCGCATCTTCCGCTGCACGGCCGACGGGCGGGAACTGCGCGCCTGGGAAGTCGGCCAGAAGATTGGCTCCATGGCACTGCGCCGCGACGGCCGCTCGGCCCTGGTGGCGCTGCACGGCGGCGTGCACACGCTGGACCTGGAAAGCGGCGAGCTGGAGCTGGTCGTCGCCCCCGAGTCCCACCTTCCCGGCAACCGGCTCAACGACGGCAAGGTGGACCGGCAGGGCCGCTTCGTCTTCGGCTCCATGGACACCCTGGAGGAGCAGCCTTCGGCGCGGCTGTACCGGCTGGACACGGACCTGAGCCTGCATGTGCTGGACGAGGGCATCATCTGCTCGAACGGCCCGTGCTGGAGCCCGGACGGCACGACGCTCTATTTCTCGGACACGTGGAGCGGCGAGATCCGGGCCTACGACTACGACACGGCCACGGGCCATGCCAGCGGCCGCCGGACCTTTGCCCCGGTCGACACCAGCGGTGGCGGCGCGGCCGACGGGGCCACGGTCGATGCCGAAGGCTGCCTGTGGCAGGCCCTGGTGTACGCGGGCCAGCTGGTGCGCTACACGCCGGACGGCCGGGTGGACCGGGTGATAGAGATGCCGGTGCGCAAGGTGACCAGCGTGATGTTCGGCGGGCCCGGGCTCGACACGCTGTACGTCACCTCCATGGGCAAGCCGCCGTTGCCGCGTTTCCCGGGCGACGGCCAGGCCCGTGGCGCGCTGTTCTCCGTCAAGGGGCTGGGCGTGCGTGGCCTGCCCGAGCAGCGCTTCGGCGCCTGAGCGCGGAGCCGGGCATGCAGGCCCGGAGCCTTCGCACCGCAACGCCGCCCGCCCCGCGAAGCGGCGCCTTCATCCACACAACAATGAAACGGCACCCACCGCTGGTGCCCGGGAGACCGCCATGGCCCAGGCCCCGCGCGCTTCGCTGCGCCAGATCCACCGCTATTCATGGGTATCCCTGCTGGTCTGCTGGCTGATCTGGGTACTGAATGCCTACGACCGCGAGATCGTGCTGCGGCTGGGGCCGACCATCTCCCGGCACTTCGGCCTGTCGGCCGACGAATGGGGCACGGTGGCCACCATCGTGATGCTGGCCCTGGCCGTGCTGGACATTCCCGGCGCGATCTGGAGCGACCGCTACGGCGCGGGCTGGAAGCGCGCACGCTTTCAGGTGCCCCTGGTGCTGGGCTATACGGCGCTGTCGTTCGCCTCGGGCTTCAAGGCGCTGAGCGGCAGCCTGGCGGGCTTCGTGGCGCTGCGCGTCGGCGTCAACCTGGGCGCCGGCTGGGGCGAGCCCGTGGGCGTGAGCAACACCGCCGAGTGGTGGCCGGTGGAGCGGCGCGGCTTCGCGCTGGGCGCCCACCACACGGGCTATCCGGTGGGCGCCATGCTCAGTGGCCTGGTCGCCGGCTTTGTGCTGTACGCCTTCGGCGAGGAGAACTGGCGCTATGTGTTCTTTGTCGCGCTGGTCGTCGCCATCCCGCTGATGTGGTTCTGGGCGCGCTACTCCACGCCGCAGAAGATGGAACTGCTGTATGCCGACATCGCCGCCCGGGGCATGACCCCGCCGCAGGCCAGCGTGGCGGCGCAGGTGGAAAAAGGCCAGGCCTGGCGCACCCTGCGCAGCACGCTGACCAACCGCAGCATCGCCCTGACGGCTGGAAACACCCTGCTCACGCAGGTGGTCTACATGGGCATCAACGTGGTGCTGCCCGCCTACCTCTACAACATCATGGGCCTGTCGCTGGCCGAATCGGCAGGCATGAGCGTGGTGTTCACGCTCACCGGCATCCTGGGCCAGTTGGTCTGGCCGGCTCTGTCGGACGTGATCGGGCGCCGCGTCACCCTGGTGATCTGCGGCCTGTGGATGGCCGCCAGCGTGGGCGCCTTCTACTTCGCCGACACCATGGCCCTGGTCGTGGTGATGCAGCTGCTGTTCGGCCTGGTCGCCAATGCGGTCTGGCCCATCTACTACGCGGTGGCCTCGGACTGCGCCCAGCCTGCGGCCACCTCCACGGCCAACGGAATCATCACCACCGCCATGTTCGTGGGCGGCGGCATCGCGCCCGTGCTGATGGGCAGCCTGATCTCCCTGGGCGGCGGCTGGACCAGCCCCGGCGGCTATGCCCTGTGCTTCCTGGTCATGGCCGGCTGCGCGCTGGGCGGCGTGGCCCTGCAGCTGGGCACGCGCGGCAACGCCGCCTCCACCGCCACCGCCTGACTCCGCTTTCATCCACCCATCTTTCCAAGGATTTGCCATGGTCCATCACCCATCGCCCTCCCCTGTTCACGCGCCGCCCGCACGGCCGCAGCCGGCCGCCGGCGACAGGCAGTCGCTGCTCAACGCCCGCATCTTCCGCAGGCTGATGCCGCTGCTGGTGCTGTCCTATGTGATCAGCTTCATAGACCGCACCAATATCGCGCTGGCCAAGTCGCACATCGAGGTGGACCTGGGCATCTCGGCGGCCGCCTACGGCCTGGGCGCGGGGCTGTTCTTCCTGAGCTACGCCCTGCTGGAAGTGCCCAGCAACCTGATCATGCACAGGGTGGGCGCGCGGTTCTGGATCACCCGCATCATGGTGACCTGGGGCCTGCTGTCGGCCGGCATGGCCTTCATCACCGGAGAGACCTCGTTCTACGTGATGCGCGTGCTGCTGGGCGCGGCCGAGGCGGGGCTGTTCCCCGGCGTGATGCTGTACCTGACCTACTGGTTCGGCCGCGAGGAACGGGCCCGCGCCATCGGCTACTTCCTGCTGGGCGTGTGCATTGCCAACATCCTCAGCGGCCCCGTGGGCGGCGCGCTGCTGCAGATGGACGGCTTCCTGGGCTGGCACGGCTGGCAATGGATGTTCGTGATCGAGGGCCTGCCCGCCGTGGCCCTGGCCTGGGTGGTCTGGAAGAAGCTGCCAGACGGCCCGGCCAGCGCACCCTGGCTGACGGCCGCCGAATCGCGCGAGGTACTGCAACGCCTGCAGGCCGAGCAGGACCAGCAGGCCAGCGCCGGCCAGGTGGGCCACTCGCTCCGGGACTGCCTGCGTGACCGCCAGATCTGGCTGGCCATCCTTGTCTACTTCTGCCACCAGATCAGCATCTATACGGTGATCTTCTTTCTGCCGGGCATCATCGGCACCTACGGCCAGCTCTCGCCGCTGCAGATCGGCACGCTCAACTCCGTGCCCTGGATCGCAGCGGCCATCGGTGCGGCCTGGCTGCCGCGCTTTGCCACCCACCCGCAGCGCTGCCGGCGCATGCTGCTGGCGGGCCTGGGCACCATGGCCGCCGGCCTGCTGCTGGCGGCGCTGGCGGGCAAGGCCTCGCCCGCGCTGGGGCTGCTGGGCTTCAGCCTCACGGCGCTGATGTTCTTCGTGGTGCAGTCCGTCGTCTTCCTGTTCCCGGCCTCGCGGCTGGCGGGTGCGGGGCTGGCGGGCGGCATTGCCCTGGTCAATACCTGCGGCCTGGTGGGCGGCTTCATCGGCCCCACCGTGATGGGAATGATCGAACAGGCCACGGGCAGCACGCGCAACGGCCTGTTCATCATGGCGGGCCTGCTGGTGGTGGCCGCCCTGGCATCCACCCGGCTGCGCCAAGGTCAGGAGACACGGTGATGACAGCGCTTTTGCCACGGCAGGCCGCGCTGTAGGCCAATCTCCTGTATGCGGGCCTGCCGGCTGCCCGCCAGCGCGTCCCGGACCTTGGCAAGCGGTTTTGCGGCGCTAGGATGGACCGAACTCCATTTAGCGGCCCCCTGCGCCATGACCGACACAGCGACCGACAGCTCCCCCACGCCGGCCTCCAAGCCCACACCCCGCCCGCCGCGCCGCCGCTGGCTGCGCATCCTCGTGTGGATGGTCTCGGCCCTGGTGCTGCTGCTGGCGCTGGTCGTGGTCCTGATTGCCACCTATGACTGGAACCGCGCCAGGCCCTGGATCAATGAGCGGGTCAGTGAAAGCACCGGCCGGCATTTCGCGATTGAAGGCGACCTGCGGGTGCAATGGAACTGGCCCCAGCCGCTGGACCAGGGCTGGCGTCACTGGATTCCTGGCGTCACCGTCCAGGCCGAGCAGCTGACCCTGGGCCAGCCCGAAGGCTGGCAGGTGGAGCAGGAGCCGGCCAAGGGCAGTGGCGAGCTGCCTGCCCTGCCTGCGCCGCCCGACCAGTTGAACAAGGGCCGCCTGCCCGAGGAGAAAGCCAAGGAACAGCCCAGGGGAAAGGCGAAGGACAAGGGCACGGACAAGGACGAAGGCAAGGACAAGGACTCGCAGGCCAGCCCTTCCGCGCCCAGTATCGACAGCGACAGCATCGTCCTGGCCGACGAAAAAATGGCCCCTCCCCCGCGCGACGCCGCCACCATGGCCACGGCAGCCCGCGCCACGGCCAGCCTGCGGCTGTGGCCGCTGCTGGGCCGGCACGTGCTGCTGGACCATCTGCAGCTCGAAGGGCCTGACCTGGTCTTTGCACGGCGCAAGGACGGCAGCAACAACTGGACTTTCAAGCGCCCCGGGTCCACCGGTCCGCGCTGGCGCTTCCAAGTGACGCAATTGAGCCTGCGCGGCGGCCTGGTGGGCTGGAGCGATGGCGTGCGCCAGATGGCGGTGCGCGCACGCCTGGACAGCCTTGTACGGCCGCCCAGTCCAGACTTTCCGTATGGCATGCGCGTCGGCCTGACCGGCCGCATCGCCAAGGCCACGGTCGAGGCCCAGGGCCTCATCGGCCCCGTGCTGGACCTGCAAAGCGAGCAGGCACGCTTTCCGGTCAAGCTGTGGGCCCATGCGGGCAGCCTGCGCGCACGGGCCGAGGGCATTCTCGACAATCCCAGGGCACTCAAGGGCATGGACCTGCAGGTGCACCTGCGCGGCTCCAGCATGGCCGACCTGTTCCCACTGACCGGCCTGCTGCTGCCGCGCACACCGCCCTTCGACACCAACGGCCATCTGGTCGGCAGCCTGCAGCCCGGCCGCGCCGAGTGGGACTACGAAAACTTCGAGGGCCGCGTGGGCCAGAGCGATCTGCGCGGCTCGCTGCATTACGCATCCGGCAAGCCCCGGCCCAAGCTCAGCGGCGAACTGGCATCGCGCAAGCTGCGCCTGGCCGACCTGGGGCCGGTGGTAGGAGCACCGTCCACCAGGCAGGACCAGAAAAGCCGGCAGGCGGCCAGCGGCAAGACCCTGCCCACGCAGCGCTTTGACACCAGCAAGTGGAATGCCATGGATATGGATGTGCACTTCCAGAGTGACCGCATCGAGCGTCCCCAGGCCCTGCCCATCGAGAACTTCAGCGTACATGCCGTCATGGACAACGGCGTGCTGCGCCTGGCGCCGCTGCGCTTCGGCATGGCCAAGGGCAAGCTGGACCTGCAGGCCATGGTGGACAGCGGCGCCAAGCCGCCCAAGGCCAACCTCCAGGGCAAGGTCCAGGGGCTGCAGCTGTCGGCCCTGTTCCCCGAGATCGAATTGATGAAGAAAAGCCTGGGCAGCATGGATGGCGCCATCGCCCTGGAGGGCCGAGGCCAGTCCATGGCCGAATGGCTGGGCACCAGCTCCGGCGACATGCGCCTGTATGTGCGCGACGGGCGCTTCAGCAAGCAACTGCTGGACCTGGCCGCGCTCAACCTGGGCAGCGTGGTGGTGACCAAGCTGTTCGGTGCCGACAAGGAAGTCCAGCTCAACTGCGCCGTGGCCGACCTGTCCGTGCAGAACGGCCTGGCACGCACGCGCAACGTCAAGTTGGCGACGCCGGAGGCGATCGTGGAGGCCACAGGCCAGATCAGCCTGGCGCAGGAGACCATGGATCTGCACATCAAGCCCGAATCGCTGAAGTGGAAGTTCTTCTCGCTGCGCACGCCCCTGTATGTGCGCGGCAGCTTCGCCAACCCCAAGGTGGGCGTGGAGCCCGGCCCGCTGCTGCTGCGTGCGGGCGCGGCCGTGGCCGCCGCCGTGGTGGCGCCCGCCGCCCTGGCCCTGGTGCCGCTGACGGTGCCGGCTGCCGAGGAAGATGCGCAATGCCAGCGCCTGCTGGCAGACGCCGGCAAGAAGTAGGAAGGCCTGCCCGGCCTTCAGCTGCAGCGCGCCCTGGGGACGCCACGAATGGCCGTCCCCAGGCGCTGGCCAGCAAGACCATGATCACCGCGCGCCTATGTGAGCCGGGGCTTGGGCCAGCGTGCAGTCTGGCAAGAGTGGCAACGCCGACCGTGCGAGCCATCAGTACCATGAGGGCCACAGCCGTTGCGAACGGCGGCGGCGCACAGTGCATATGACCCGCCCCGCTGTAGCAGGCCATGCATTGCGTATTTCCCCTTAGCCCCATCGCGGCGCAGACCGTTGATTTCGCTTAACCTTCGCCGTTAACCCGCTTTTGCCGTGCCCAGCCCTTCTCCCATGTCCTCCAAAGTCCAGTTCCGCCTGCGCGTATACAACGACAGCACCATTGCCATCGGACCCGGCAAGGTGCAGTTGCTCGAATCCATCGCCGAGGCGGGCTCCATCTCGGCCGCAGCCCGCTCGCTGGGCATGTCGTACCGGCGCGCCTGGGTGCTCGTGGACGAGATGAACCGCGCGCTGCAGACGCCGGCCGTCAACACCAGCGCAGGCGGCGCCCATGGCGGCGGCGCCTCGCTCACGGCCACGGGCGAGGCCATCGTCAGGCATTACCGCTCCATAGAAACCACGTCGCGCATGGCGGCTGCGGCCGATATCGCAGCGCTGACGCGCCTGCTCAATCCCCAGGGCACCGCCAGCGCATGAGCGATGCCGCCGCGCAAGCCATAGGCTGCCGCCCCATCGGCCATGTGCGCAGCCGCTTCACCGATCCGGTGGGCATGCCCATACAGACGGCAGGCGCGGCCGACGAGGCAGGCCGCGTGGAGCTGCTGCCCGAGTTCGAGGCCGGGCTGCGCGACATCGAAGGCTTTGACTACCTGATCCTCATCACCCACCTGCACCAGGCCGTGGAAAAGCTGGAAGTCGTGCCCTTCATGGACGACAGCAGCCACGGCGTGTTCGCCACGCGCGCCCCGGCGCGGCCCAACCGGCTGGGCCTGTCCATCGTGCGCCTGGTGCGGCGCGAAGGACTGCTGCTGCATTTCCTGGGCAACGACATGCTGGACGGCACGCCCGTGCTCGATATCAAGCCCTACGTGCCCAGGCTGGATGTGCGCCAGACCGAGCGCATAGGCTGGTTCGGCAAGCGTATCGACCAGATGCCCGACATCCGCGCCGACGCCCGCATGGCCTGAGCCTGCTTCGGCAGCCGCAGCAACGGCAACAGCCCTCAGTGGAAATTGCGGCTCGCCACGCCGGCGCCGCCCAGGCGGCCCAGCCAGCGGCTCATGTCGCGGGCGCGGTGCACGATGAGATGGCGCACGGCGGGCACCTCCTGGCTGGCCTGCTCTGCAGGCACTGACTCGCCGCAGTCCTTGCCGCCGCCCCAGTCAGAGCTGCTTTGCCAGATGCCCTCGACCGCCAGCAGCCGCGCGCCCAGCAAGGGCTCGCCCCAGCGCGTGACGGTATCGGGCCAGACCACCAGGTTGACCGTGCCCGTCTCGTCCTCCAGCGTGATGAAGACCGTGCCCTTGGCCGTGGGCGGGCGCTGGCGCACGGTGACGATGCCGCAGGCCCGCACGCGCATGCCCGCCAGCGTGTCGCGCAGCTCCAGCGCCGTGCGCAGTCCGTGGCGGCGCAGGCGGTCACGCAGCAGGGCCAGCGGATGGCGGCGCAGGCTCAGGCCCGTGGCCGCGTAGTCGAACAGGATTTCCTCGCCCTCGGGCGCGGCGGCCAGTTGCACGGGCGCCTCGTGCACGGGCACGCCCGCGAACAGCGGGGGCTGCACCTGCAGGGCCGCCGCATCCCACATCTGCTGGCGGCGGTGGCCTGACAGGCCCTGCAGCGCATCGGCCGCCGCCAGGGCCTGCAGCTCGGCGCGCTGCAGCCGGGCGCGCAGGGCCAGGTCCTCGGTGCTCCTGAACGGCGCCTGCGCTCGGACCTGGGCCACGCGCTCGCCCGAAGTCTTTGGCAGCTGCGCCACCATGCACAGACCCAGGCGCACGGCCGGCTGCGGCAGCTCGACGCCGGCAATGCGCTCGTGCGGTGCCTCCAGCGTGCAGTCCCAGTCGCTGTGGCGCACATCGACGGGCAGCACGCGCACGCCGTGGCGGCGCGCATCCTGGATCAGTTGCGAGGGGGTGTAGAAGCCCATGGGCTGGGCATTGAGCAAGGCCATGAGGAAACAGGCCGGCTCATGGCGCTTGAGCCAGGCGCTGGCATAGGCCAGCATGGCGAAGCTGTAGGCATGGCTTTCTGGGAAGCCGTATTCGCCAAAGCCCAGCATCTGGCGGAAGATGGCCTGGGCAAATTCGGCGCTGTAGCCGTTGGCCAGCATGCCGTCTATCAACGGACGCTCGAAGCGGTGCACGCCGCCCTTGCGCCGCCAGGCCGCCATGGAGCGGCGCAGCTCGTCGGCATCGCCCGCCGAGAAGTTCGCCGCGATCATGGCGATCTGCATCACCTGCTCCTGAAAAATGGGCACGCCCAGCGTGCGCTTGAGCGCCTTCTCGAGCGCAGGCTTTTCCAGAACCAGCTCGCCGCCCTGCCGCCGACGCTCGCGCGCCTGAAGATAGGGATGGACCATGCCGCCCTGTATGGGGCCGGGCCGCACGATGGCGACCTCGACCACCAGGTCGTAGAACTCGCGCGGCTGCAGCCGGGGCAGCATGCTCATCTGCGCCCGGCTCTCGATCTGGAAGGTACCCACGGTGTCGGCGCGGCAGATCATGTCGTAGGTGGCCGGGTCGTCCTTGGGGATGTCGGTCAGCTCCCAGCGCGGGCCGCGCAGCGCGGCGCGCGCGTGCAGGCTGCCGCGCAGCACGGTGAGCATGCCCAGGGCCAGCACATCGACCTTGAGCAGCTTCATGGTGTCCAGATCGTCCTTGTCCCACTGGATGACCGAGCGGCCCTGCATGGCGGCCGGCTCCACGGGCACCAGCCGCGTCAGCGGCCCGTCGGTCAGCACAAATCCGCCCACATGCTGGCTCAGGTGGCGCGGGCTGTCGCGCAGCTGCAGGGCCAGCTCCAGCCACAGCCGCGCACGCTGGGGCGACAGTTGCGGGCAGTCGTCGCCCAGCCGCTCGCGCAGCCGGGCCAGGCGCAGCAGCTTGGAGCGCACCCAGCCCAGGGCGGGGTCATCGGGTTCGGGCTCCGGCTCGGCCGCTTCGTCCTCGGCATCGCTGAACCAGTGGTGCTGCCGGGCCATGGCGTCGATCAGCACCGCATCCACGCCCAGGGCCTTGCCCGCGTCGCGCAGTGCGCCACGCGTGCGCCAGCAGCTGACCACGGCCGTCAGCGCCGCACGGCCGCGGCCGTATTTTTCGTAGATGTACTGGATGACGGTCTCGCGCCGCGCGTGCTCGAAGTCCACGTCGATATCTGGGGGCTCGCTGCGCTCGCGGCTGATGAAGCGCGCCATCAGCAGCGTGGTCTTGTTCGGGTCCACGGCCGTGATGCCCAGGCAATAGCAGACGGCCGAGTTCGCGGCCGAACCACGGCCCTGGCACAGGATGCCTTCGCTGCGCGCATAGCGCACGATGTCGTGCACGGTGAGAAAGTACATCTCGTAGCGGCATTCGGCGATCAGCTCCAGCTCATCCTTCAATTGCTTGGCGACCGATTCGGGAATGCCTTGCGGATAGCGCCCCGCCGCTCCCTGCCAGGTATGCCAGGCCAGGGTCTGGCGCGCGTCCATGCCGGGAAGCACGCTTTCCTGCGGATAGTGGTAGCTGATCTCACTGAGCTTGAAATCGCAGCGCGCGGCAATCTGCAAGGTTGCATCCAGCATGGCGCGCGGATAGATGCCGCCCAGCCGCAAGCGTGAGCGCAGATGGCGCTCGGCATTGGGATGCAGCTCGAAGCCGCATTCGGCCACCGTGCAGCCCAGGCGCAGCGCCGTCACCAGGTCCTGCAGCGGCTTGCGCGAGCGCGCATGCATGTGCACGTCGCCGCATGCCACGCAGGACAGGCCCATTAACCCTGCCACGTCCTGCAGGCTTTGCAGCCACAGGCTGTCGTCGGGCGCCAGCAGCAGCTCCACGCCCAGCCAGCAGCCCGGCCCCAGCTGCGCCACGGTGGCCTGCACGGCCTGGGCGATGGCGGGCACATCGCCGGCTGGAAGCAGCTCACGCTGTGGCAGGACAATGCATTCGCAGCCTTCACGCAGCAGATGCCAGGGGCTGTTGGTATCGACCAGGTACTGGCCCTTTTCGGCACGGGCGCGCGCCGCGCTGATGAATTCGCAGAGGTTGCCCCAGCCGTTCAGATCGCGCGCCAGCGCCACCACGCGCAGCGGGCCCCAGGCGAATTCGCTGCCATGGATCAGGGCCATCTCGCAGTCGCGTGCAGCCTCGAAGGCCCGCACGGCGCCGGCCACCGAGCATTCGTCGGTCAGGGCCAGCGCCTGGTAGCCCAGGGCCTTGGCGCGCTGCACCAGTTGGGCCGGCGAAGAGGCGCCGCGCAGAAAGCTGAAGTTCGACAGGCAGTGCAGCTCCGCATAGCCGGGCAGGCCCGGGCCCGATGCCATGCCGGACACCGGCCCGGTGGCCTGGGGCGGGGGCTGCAGCCGCTGCAGCTGCGGGGGCGGCGGCTCCAGCAGGATGTCCTGTTCAGCCATAGATGCCTTGCGCAAACCAGGCGGCGGGCGACAGCAGGGCCGGCATGCCTGGCAGCCGCTCCGATGCAGGCGCGCGCTCGCGGTAGATCCAGACATGGCCGACAGCCGCGTTGCTGGCCACGAAATAGTCACGCACGGCCAGCGCCGCATCGGCCTGCGGCTCTCCCCACCAGCCGGCCTCCAGCCGATAGGGGCCGGCCAGCAATTGCAGCGGCCCCTGCCAGCAAGGGCGGCTGCCCTGCAGGAGCAGGGGCTGGGGCGGATCAAGCAGCCAGGGCGGCAGCAGGCCCTGCCAGGGGTTGGCCGCCTTGCGCGCGTGCGCGGGCCGCCGCGGTGCCTGCGGGGTCTGCAAGGCCTCGCAGGCCGGGGTCCAGCGCTGCATGGCCTCGGGCCGGTGGTCCGATTGCAGCTGCGCCACCCGTACGCCCTGCGCGCCACGGCGGGCCGAGACGCGCTCCACCCATTCATGCCAGGCCATGCCGCTGGCCGCGCCTGCCCCATCTGCCGCGCCTGCCGCCTCGCCCAGCGGCGCCGGACCGGGCGCGGCCGGTGGCAGGCAACTGCCGGCATCGGCCGCGAAAGGCGCGGTGTCCAGCGCCACCAGCTCCAGCATGTCCGCAGGCGCGCGCCAGGGCGTGCGGGCCAGGCGTTCGCGCAGCAGGCGCTCCATGTGCTCCAGCGCCTGGGCGGGCCGGGCCGTGCGGATGTCCAGCGCTTCCCAGGCCGGCAGTTGCGTGCCGTCCACGCGCCGCAGATCGTGGTGCCAGCGCAGTTGCAGGCCCAGCACGCCCTGGTGGCGGGCCTGCAGCCAGGCCTGCAGCGCGCGCAGCAGGGGCCGGGCGGCCTGCAGCAGGGCCTGGGCGTCGCTGGCCGGATAGCCCAGGTCGGCGCGCAATGCAAAGTGCTCGGGCAGCTCCAGCCAGTCCAGCGCATGGGGGCTGCTGCCATAGGCCTGGTCCAGCGCCAGCAGGGCCGGCAGCCCGATGCGCCGCGCCAGGCCCGCGCGCGGCAGGGCGCGCAGCTCGCCCCAGCGGCGGCAGCCCATGCGCTCCAGGGCCGGCGCATGCGGCTCCAGTGCGGGCAGTGTCCAGATGGGCAGTGCGTCGGCAGGCGGCCAGGGCTGGCGCGAATCCGTGCCCTGCATGCGCCAGCGCAGCCGGGCCAGCGCCTGCCAGGCCGTGGCGGCCCGGGCCCAGACCGGCATCTGCGGGCTGCCTGCCTGCCCTGTGTCAGGCTGCTGTTCACGCAGAGCGCGCAGCAGGCCCAGCAGCATGGACTGGCGGCCGCCCCACAGGCGCTCCACGCTGCCCACCTCCATCAGCGCCACGGCCTGCCCTGCGCCCTGCCAGACGGCCACGCGCGGCGTCCAGCGCAGGGCCCACCAGGCCTGCTGCGCGCAGGCACTGCCTTTGCCATCACTGTCGCCGTTGCCCTGGCCATCGCCCTGCGCGGCATGCAGCGGCCAGGCAATCCAGTGCAGTGCTTGGTTCGGCTGTGCCATGGCATCTCATCCCAGGGTGTGCGCTGCCGCCTGCAGGGCGGGCGCCTCGGCGGGCAGCAGTTGCCCGTGTCCATGAAGCCAGCGCTGCGCCTCGCCCGCCTGCCGGGTGCGCCGCAGGGCCTGGGCCTGCAGCACGTCCTGCCAGGCCCAGTGGTGCAGCGGCAGTTTCAAGGGATGCTCCAGCGCAGGCCCCCGGCGCTTGAGCAACTGCACGCGCAGGCAGGCTGGCGTACCGCCTTCGCCCGGCACCCCCAGCTCGGTCTCCACGCGCAGCCGCAGCGGCGCAGGCGAGGCCACCGTCTGCAGGGAGGCCGAGGCCTCGCGCCACAGCCACAGAATGCGCCCCTGCGCAGCGGCCGCCCATTGCAGCCGGCGCAGCGTGGCCATGGGCAGACCGGCCGGCAGCCAGGCCAGCACGGCCAGCACGTCGCGGCAGCGCAGTGCCTGCTCACAGACCCAGGCCAGCCCTGCCCCATCGCCTGCCGGGTGGGCGCCGGGGTGGGTGCCGGGGTGGGTATCGGCCTCCACGCAGCACAGCCGGTGCGCCGCCACGCCCGCCGCTTCCAGTCCCGGTGCAAAAGGCCTGCAAGGCGGCGCCACCAGCACCACCTGGCCCGCGCTGCGCTGCATCAGGGCCGCCAGGCCCGGCAGCAGCAGCGGCCATTCGGCATGGCCATGGGCGGGCTGCAGCAGCTCGACCATGGCGCCCAGCGGCCAGCCCCCGCCCGGCAATTGCGCATCCAGCAGCGCATGGCCCGAAGGCTGGACGCGCTGCTGCAGCGCCTGCTGCCAGCCATCGCCACGCCACACGCCCTGCAACTGAGGCAGCACACGCGCCGCGCCCGCCATGGGGGCGGGCTGCGCAGGTTGGGAGGCGTGGGGCGTGGTCATGGGGAAAATTTCAAATACTGTATGAATATACAGCACTCTTGATTTCCAAGAGATCCACGGATGTAAAAAAAGCCGGGCAAGCCCGGCTGTCTCAGTGCGCAGCTGTTGCCGCTGCCCCACCCGGCGGCGGCGTGGCGTCGATCTGCATGCAGGCTTCGCACCATTGCGCGACCGCCGTGTCCACGGCGTGGGTGCGGGCGTTGATGGCGGGCCAGCGGCGCAGGCAGGCGTTGACGATGGCCTGCAGCTGCCACAGGGCCTCGCGGCTGAGCAGGGCCAGCTCGCTCATGCCCTGCACGTCGTCCTTGAGGTAGGCCAGCAGGTCGGTCTGCTGGTTCGGGTGCAGGCCGGCCTCGGCCAGCTGCTTTTGCAGGCTGCCGATGCTGGAGTCGATGTAGACGGCCGCCTGGTGGTCGGGCATGGCCTGCCAGCGCTCGGGAAAGGCCTGGCTGAACGTGTCCCACATCTGGAAGGCGGCCGACAGCGCTGCCACGCTGTGCGTGACCTCGGCCTGCAGCGGCGGCAGCGGCGTGCCCGGCGAGATCTCGTCGTACAGCAGCGGCAGCAGGATGCCGACCAGATCGGCCGGATAGCGGCGGTGGTTCATGCGCAGCATCAGCGACAGGCGCTGGCCGGGCAGGTCCTGGAATTTGTCGAAGAAGGCCGAGACCACCTCGGCCAGCAACAGGATCCGGCCCATTTTGGAGATGGCTTCGCCATGCACGCCGCGCGGATAGCCCGTGCCGTCCATGCGCTCGTGGTGCTCGAGCACGGCCATTTCCACGTCCTGCGAATACGCGCCCGCGCCCCGCATGATGAGCATGCCCGTGACCGAGTGCGCCACCAGGTGCTTGCGCTCGGCGCCCGTGAGCCGGTAGTTGGGATCGGTCCAGGCCGGGTCCATGTAGAGCATGCCCACATCGTGCAGCAGGGCCGCCGTGGCCAGCGGGCCGCATTCACGCTCGCTCCATTCGCTTTGCAGCGCCAGGTAGACGGCCACCAGCATCATCTGCAGGCTGTGGGCGAACAGCTCGGGGCGCTGCTCGCGCATGACCGTGAGCTTGAAGGCGATCTGCGGCGGCAGCACCATCAGGCGCAGCGGCGCCAGTAGCCGGTCCGTGCCGCCCAGCGACTGCACCAGGCGGCGCATCAGGTCCACGGTCTCGCACTGCACCATGGCCTGGGCCTCGATGGCCAGCACGTCCACGCGGTTGTCCACGCCCAGGTGCTTGTCGATGGGGTCGCGCAGCTTGTGCTTGACCAGGCGCTCGTACATGTTGCTGTCGATGCGCGCGCCCTTGTCCACGAGCTTGACGCCCTTGTCGTTGAAGATGGGCTCGCCGGTCACCACGTTGCAATGCTCGGCCATGTCGGTGACGGCGCGCAGGAAATGCACGCCCTCGTCCTTCCATCCCTGCGCTGTCGGTGGATTGCGCACGGCCGCGACATCCGTCATAGAGGCTCCCATTGGCTCGAAATCTGAAATATAAGCAAAAGAGCCCGCGCAAGGCGGGCTCTCGTCGCGCAGGCCTGCACCAGGCAGGCACTGCACAGCACGGCAACATCAGCGAATCAGCGTCACGCCGGTCTTGGACTGGATGTCCTCGAAGCTCACTTCGGGGGCCAGTTCCACGAGCTTCAGGCCCTGCGGCGTCACGTCCATCACTCCCAGGTCGGTGATGATACGGTCCACCACGCCCACGCCGGTCAAAGGCAGAGTGCAGGCGGGAAGAATTTTGAGGTCGGTCGTGCCGTCCTTCTTCTTTGCCACATGCTCCATGAGCACGATGACGCGCTTGACGCCCGCCACCAGGTCCATGGCGCCGCCCATGCCCTTGACCATCTTGCCGGGAATCATCCAGTTGGCCAGGTCGCCCTTCTCGGACACCTGCATGGCGCCCAGGATGGACAGGTTGATCTTGCCGCCGCGGATCATGGCGAACGACTGGTCGCTGCCGAAGATGGACGAGCCGGCAATCGTCGTCACGGTCTGCTTGCCGGCGTTGATCAGGTCGGCGTCCACGGCATCCTCGGTCGGGAAGGGGCCGATGCCCAGCATGCCGTTCTCGGACTGCAGCCACACTTCCTTGTCACCCGTGTGGTTGGCCACCAGGGTGGGAATGCCGATGCCCAGGTTGACGTAGAAGCCGTCTTCGAGTTCTTGGGCCGCGCGGGCGGCCATCTGGTCTTGGGTCCACGGCATGGTCAGGCTCCTTGTTTTTCTGTGATGGTGCGCTTTTCGATGCGCTTTTCGGGGTTCGGGTTGTGCACGATGCGGTGCACGTAGATGCCGGGCAGGTGGATGTCGTCCGGTGCGATCTCGCCGACCTCGACCACCTCCTCCACTTCCACGATGCAGACCTTGCCGGCCGTGGCGGCGGCAGGGTTGAAGTTGCGCGCCGTCAGGCGGAACTGCAGGTTGCCGCTCTTGTCGGCACGGTGGGCCTTGACCAGGGAGACATCGGGCACGAGCGAGCGCTCCATCACATAGGTCTCGCCGTCGAATTCGCGCAGCTCCTTGCCCTCGGCCACCATGGTGCCCACGCCGGTCTTGGTGAAGAAGGCGGGAATGCCGGCGCCGCCTGCGCGCAGCTTCTCGGCCAGCGTGCCCTGGGGCGTGAATTCCAGCTCCAGCTCGCCGGCCAGGTACTGGCGCTCGAACTCCTTGTTCTCGCCCACATACGACGAGATCATCTTCTTGATCTGGCGCGTCTCCAGCAGCTTGCCCAGGCCAAAGCCGTCCACGCCCGCGTTGTTGGAAATCACCGTCAGGCCCTTGACGCCGCTGTCACGCAGCGCGTCGATCAGGGCCTCGGGAATGCCGCACAGGCCGAAGCCTCCCACAGCCAGCAATTGCCCGTCGGCCACGACGCCCTGGAGCGCCTGCTCCGCAGAGGGGTAGAGCTTTTTCACACATGTCTCCTTCAGATTGGATGCGCTACGATACTACGTACTTGCATAAGTAGTTCTTCGTAAAGATTTGCCCATGGATATAGATTACAGGCTGGCGTTCGAGGCCGCCCCCGTCGGTCTCGTGATCTCGCGCAACCGCACCATGATCGACTGCAACCGCCAGGTCTGCGAGATGTTCGAGGCCTCGCGCGAGGTGCTGATCGGCCAGACCTTCCAGATCCTCTACCCCAGCGCCGACGAGTATGAGCGGCTGGGCGCGCGCATCGCGCCCATTCTCAATGCAAGGGGCTTTTATTCGGACAACCGCATCATGAAGCGCGCCAACGGCGAAACGTTCTGGTGCCATGTCACGGGCCGCACGCTGGACCGCAGCGACCCGCATGCCTCGGGCATCTGGAGCTTCGAGGACCTCAGCGCCCAGCGCCCCGTCAAGGCCGAACTCACGGGGCGCGAGCGCGAGGTGGCCGCCCGCCTGCTGGAAGGCCTGACCTCCAAGGAAATCGGCCGCGCCCTGGCCATCAGCCACCGCACGGTGGAGATCTACCGCGCACGGCTGATGCGCAAGTACGGCGCCTCCACGGCCGCCGATCTGGTCCACAAGCTGGTCTCTGGCTGACAGGGCGACGGCCTACACGGGCCGTATCCGCCCGCGCAACACAATGCCTTGGCAAAAAGCATGCCCGGCACGACGCAGGCGGGGTGCGGTGAAATTTTTTGGCTATGGCGCAGTTGAGATTTGCCAATCGCCAAAGCCTTGCCGCATCCATAGAACGAAACAACAATAAAAGCAATTCGATAGCACGCAGCTATTGATTTTCCAAGCGCCGCGCTGCCTGCGTGCAAGCCGGCGCCGCTACCACCCCTCGATCAAGGAGAGACCATGACCCACAAGCTCACCACCGCCGCAGGTGCCCCGGTTGCCAACAACCAGGACTCGCTCACGGCCGGCCCGCGTGGCCCGATGCTGCTGCAGGACCTGTGGCATCTGGAAAAAATGGCCCACTTCAACCGCGAAGTGATTCCCGAGCGCCGCATGCACGCCAAGGGCTCGGGCGCCTTCGGCACCTTCACCGTGACGGGTGACATCACGCGCTACACCCGCGCCAAGGTGTTCTCCGACATCGGCAAGCAGACCGAAGTGTTCGCGCGCTTTTCCACCGTGGCCGGCGAACGCGGCGCGGCCGACGCCGAGCGCGATATCCGCGGCTTCGCCGTCAAGCTCTATACCGAGGAAGGCAACTGGGACCTGGTGGGCAACAACACGCCGGTGTTCTTCTTCCGCGACCCGCTCAAGTTCCCGGACCTGAACAAGGCCGTCAAGCGCGACCCCTACACCAACCTGCGCTCGCCCGAGAACAACTGGGACTTCTGGACCGGCCTGCCCGAGGCGCTGCACCAGATCACCATCGTCATGAGCGACCGGGGCATTCCGCGCGGCTACCGCCACATGCATGGCTTCGGCTCGCATACCTACAGCTTCATCAACGCCAGCAACGAGCGCCACTGGGTCAAGTTCCACTGGGTCTGCCAGCAGGGCATAGAGAACTTCACCGATTCCGAGGCGGCCTCCGTCGTCGCCTCCGACCGTGAAAGCAGCCAGCGCGACCTGCTCGAGGCCATCGACCGCGGCGAGTTCCCTCGCTGGAAGCTGTGCGTGCAGATCATGCCCGAGCATGAAGCCGAGACCTACCGCTTCCACCCCTTCGACCTGACCAAGGTCTGGAGCAAGAAGGACTACCCGCTGATCGAAGTGGGCGTGATGGAGCTCAACCGCAACCCGCGCAACTACCACGCCGATGTGGAGCAGGCCTCGTTCACGCCGGCCAACCTGGTGCCGGGCATCGGCCCCTCGCCCGACCGCATGCTGCAGTCGCGCCTGTTCTCGTACGGCGATGCCGCGCGCTACCGCCTGGGCGTGAACCACCACCAGATCCCCGTGAACGCGCCGCGCTGCCCCTACCACGCCTACCACCGCGACGGCGCCATGCGCGTGGACGGCAACTACGGCGGCACCATCGCCTACGAGCCCAACACCAAGGGCGAGTGGCAGGAGCAGCCGGCCTTCGCCGAGCCGCCGCTGGCCCTCAACGGCGCGGCCGACCGCTGGAACTACCGCGAGGACGATGCCGACTACTTCACCCAGCCCGGCGACCTGTTCCGCCTGCTCACGCCCGATGCGCAGCAGCGCCTGTTCGAGAACACGGCGCGCAACATCGCCGGTGTGTCCGAGCACATCGTGCAAAAGCACATAGCGCACTGCACCCAGGCCGACCCGGCCTACGGCAAGGGCGTGGCCGATGCCATCGCCCGCCAGAAGGCCGGCACGCTCTGACCGGCTGACGCCCACGGCAAAACGCCCCCGAAACTTCGGGGGCGTTTTTCATGGCGCGCCCTGCCCTCAGGCCACGGCCTTGAAGGCGGGAAGCTTGTCGCCCAGCCGCTTGCCCATCTCCGTGCCCAGGGCCTGCAGGCCGCTCATGGGGCGCACCATGACCTCGAATTCCCGGATCAGCCCCTGCTCGTCGAAGCGGATGAAGTCGATGCCCTTGAGGTTCTTGCCGCCCACGCTGGCGCTGAACTCCAGCACCACGTCCAGGCCGTCATCGCTGGCCATCTGGCGGTGGTAGGTGAAGTTCTCGAAGACCTGGACCACAGTGGACAGCGCCAGCATCAGCGCGGCTGCCGAGGCATAGGGCGTGTTGGCCATGGGCGAGCGGAACACTGCATCGGGATGGACGATGGTGTGCAGCTCGCCCAGGTCGCTGGCGGCAACCATGCGATGCCACAGCTCCAGGGAGCGGGCGACTGCGGGATGGGCGTTCTTCGGGGGCTGGGACATGCTTGTCTCCTGGTGGTTGAGGTGGAAAACGGAATCGGGCGGCGCCCTCAAAGGCTGGCCGCCAGCGTGGTGCCTTGCAGGATGGCGCGCTTGGCGTCGAGTTCGGCCGCCACGTCGGCGCCGCCGATCAGGTGCACGCTGCAGCCCGCCGCGCTCAGGGCCGCATGCAGCTCGCGCTGCGGCTCCTGGCCCGCGCAGAGCACGACGTTGTCCACCTCCAGCAGTTGCGGCTGGCCGTCCACGGTGATGTGCAGGCCGGCGTCGTCGATGCGCTCATAGGCCACGCCCGAGCCCATGGCCACGCTGCGTGCCTTCAGCGAGGTACGGTGTATCCAGCCCGTGGTCTTGCCCAGCTGGTCGCCCACCTTGGTGGACTTGCGCTGCAGCAGGTGCACGCGGCGCGGCGAGGGCTGGGCCTGCGGCTGCGCCAGGCCGCCGGCCTGGGCGTAGTCCGTGTCTATGCCCCACTCCGCATAGAACTTGCGGGGCGCCACGGCGCCGCTGTCGCCGGCATGGGTCAGGTACTCGGCCACATCGAAGCCGATGCCGCCCGCGCCGATGATGGCCACGCGCTCGCCCACGGGCCTGTCGCCCTGCAGCACGTCCAGGTAGCCGAGCACCTTGGGATGGTCCACGCCGTCGATGGCGGGAAGGCGCGGCCGTATGCCCGTGGCCAGGACGATCTCGTCATAGCCGCCCTCGATGAGCTGGGCAGCCTCCACGCGGTGGCCCAGTCGCAGCGCCACGCCGCCCAGCTCCAGCTGGCGGCGGAAGTAGCGCAGCGTCTCGTGGAACTCCTCCTTGCCGGGCACCTTCTTGGCAATGTTGAACTGCCCGCCGATCTCGCTGGCCGCATCGAACAGCGTCACCGCATGGCCGCGCTGCGCGGCGGTGACGGCAAAGCTCAGGCCCGCCGGGCCGGCGCCCACCACGGCGATGCGCTTGGCGGCGGGCGCGGGCGCAATCACCAGCTCGGTCTCATGGCAGGCGCGCGGGTTGACCAGGCAGGAGGTGATCTTGCCGCCAAAGGTATGGTCCAGGCAGGCCTGGTTGCAGGCAATGCAGGTGTTGATCTCGTCGGCCCGGCCCTGGCGTGCCTTGCGTACGAAGTCGCCATCGGCCAGCAGCGGCCGGGCCATGGAGACCATGTCGGCATAGCCCTCGGCCAGCAGGCGCTCGGCCACCTCGGGCGTGTTGATGCGGTTGGAGGTGATCAGCGGGATGCCCACCTGCCCCATCACGCGCTGCGTGACCCAGGCATAGGCGGCGCGCGGCACCTTGGTGGCGATGGTGGGGATGCGCGCCTCGTGCCAGCCTATGCCCGTGTTCAGCAGCGTGGCGCCCGCGGCCTCGATGGCCTGGGCCAGCGCGATCACTTCCTCCAGCGTGGAGCCGCCCTCCACCAGGTCCAGCATGGACAGGCGGTAGATGATGATGAAGTCCCGCCCCACGCGCTGGCGCGTGCGCCGCACGATCTCCACCGCAAAGCGCATGCGGCCCGCGTAGCTGCCGCCCCATTCGTCATCGCGGTGGTTGGTGCGCGCCGCAATGAACTCGTTGATCAGGTAGCCCTCCGAGCCCATGATCTCCACGCCGTCGTAGCCCGCATGCCGGGCCAGGGCTGCGCAGCGCACGAAGTCCTCGATGGTCTGCTCCACCTCGTCGCCCGTCAGCGCATGCGGCACGAAGGGGTTGATGGGCGCCTGCAGCGCGCTGGGCGCCACCAGCCCGGGCTGGTAGGCGTAGCGGCCGAAGTGCAGGATCTGCATGGCGATCTTGCCGCCCTCGGCATGGACGGCCTGCGTGACGATGCGGTGCTGGTCCGCCTCGTGCTCATTGACCATCATGGCGCCGCCCTTCATGGGCCGGCCGCGCTCATTGGGGGCGATGCCGCCCGTGACGATCAAGCCCACCTCGCCGCGCGCGCGCTCGGCGTAGAAGGCGGCCATGCGCTCGAAACCGTTGGGCGCCTCTTCCAGGCCCACGTGCATGGAGCCCATGAGCACGCGGTTTCTGAGCGTGGTGAAGCCCAGGTCCAGTTCGGCATTCAGGTGGGGGTAGTGGGTCATGCCTGTCTCGCTTTTTTATGCAACTGATTGCATGAATGTAGTCAGCCTCCTTTATTTATGCAACTGGTTGCGCAAAAAATTGCAGAAATGACTGCAGCGCTTGGCCGCGCCTCCATGCAGGCCCGTAAGATGGCGCCCAGCGCCAGTCCCTTTGTTGCCGATGTCCCTGCC
The DNA here is from genome assembly GCF_043104845.1 of Delftia sp. WSY_7. Lineage (NCBI taxonomy): Bacteria > Pseudomonadati > Pseudomonadota > Betaproteobacteria > Burkholderiales > Comamonadaceae > Delftia > Delftia sp. WSY_7. The sequence goes on from NZ_JBICLB010000014.1 coordinate 159,288, forward strand.
ACACGCCCTTCTCACTGCCTTGGTCGAGCACCCCTGCTCGGGCTCGGAACTTGCCGAGCGCTTCGACCGCTCCATCGGCTATTTCTGGAACGCCACGCACCAGCAGATCTACCGCGAACTCGCCCGGCTGGAAGAGGCGCAATGGATAGAGGCCCTGCCCGCCGAATCCGGCCGGGGCCGCAAGCGCCAGTACCGCATCCTGCCCACGGGCCGCAAGGAGCTCAAGCGCTGGGTGGCCGAGCAGGAAGACCCCAAGCCGCTGCGCGAGGAATGGATGGTCCGCCTGCGTGCCGAGGCGGTGGTGGGGCCCTGCGGACTGCAGGACGAAGTGCAGCGGCTGCTGGCACTGCACCAGGCGCAGCTGGACGTCTACCAGCGCCTGGAGCAGCGCGATTTCCTGGACAAGCCGCCCACGCGCGAGCGGCGGCTGCAGCACCTGGTGCTCAAGGCCGGCATACAGCAGGAGCAGCTGTGGATAGGCCTGCTGCAGGAAGCCCGGGAGATCCTGGACATGCCGGCCAGGCCCTGAGGAACGGTTGCGACGACTGAGACTGCCGAGACGGCTGAGAAGGTCGCGACGGCCGCCTCAGCCCTTGTTCAAGCCGTGCAGCGCCAGCCCCGGCGCCTCCAGCCGGGCACGCAGAATGCGCCCGTGCGTGGAGTCCGTCACATGCAGCGTGCGGCGGTCCGCGCCGCCAAAGGCCAGGTTGGTGAGCGAGCTTCCCGGCACGCCACGCAGCACCTGCACGGGCTCGGCGCGGTGGTTGAGCACCCACACCAGGCCCAGGCCCGGGTTGGCCACCAGCAGCCGGCCCTGGTCATCCACGGCCAGCCCGTCGGGACCGCTGGGGCCGTAGGAGGTGAAGAACTGCCCCACCTTGGCCACGCTGCCATCGGGCAGCAGGGGCACGCGCCAGACGCAGTTGCCGCGCGTCACGGCCAGGTAGAGCACGCGGCCATCGGGCGACAGCGCCACGCCGTTGGGGCTGGGCACGTTGGCCAGCAGCAGGTCCAGCCGGCCGTCCGGCCGCAGGCGGTACAGGCGGCCGCTGGGGTCGTGCAGGCCGCTCTGGCCCTGGTCGGTGAAGTAGAGGTTGCCTTCGGCATCGAAGACCAGGTCGTTCACGCCCTTGAAACGCTCGCTGTTGCGCCGCTGCAGATAGGGGCTGACGCGCCCCGTGGCCACCTCCAGGCACATCAGGCCGTTCTTGTAGTCGGTGATCAGCAGCGTGCGCTCGTCAAGGAACTTCATGCCGTTGGGCTCGCCGTCGTACTCGGCCACCAGGGTCCAGGCGCCTTGCGGATCGATGCGGAAGACGCGGCCCCAGGGAATGTCGGCCACGTACAGGTTGCCGGCGCCGTCGAACACCGGCCCCTCGAGGAAGGAGTCGGTGACGGCGCCGCCCCGGTTGGCATCGGCCCACTCGCTGCGCTCGGGGCGGCGCAGGGCGTCGGGCATGGCGGTGAACGATTCGAGTTCGCAGACCTGGGGGGCTTGCAGCAGGAACATGGTGCTTGTCTTTCTCGGGATTTCAGGGGATGGCGCTGAAGCCGTACAGGCGCGCTGGATTGTCGACCAGGATGCGGTCCATGGCCTCGTCCGTGCCCGCCCAGGCCTGCAGCAGATCGACCAGATCGGCATCGTCGACGGAGCCCGGCGCCTCGGTGGTGTGCGGCCAGTCGCTGCCCCAGACCAGGCGCTCGGGTGCGGCGCGCACCAGGTCGCGGCCCAGCGGCAGCGTGTCGGCATAGGAGGGGGCGCCCACCGATGAACGCATATAGGCGCCGGAGAGCTTGACCCAGGTATTGCCGCCATCGAGCAGCCGGCGCAGCGCGGCATGGGCCGCGCCCTCCACGCCCTGCATGCCCGCGGCCGGGTCGATGCGACCCAGGTGGTCCACGACCAGGGGCACGGGCAGCGCGCCCAGCACGGGCTCCAGCGCCACCAGCTGTTCGGGCTGCACGAAGACCTGCACATGCCAGCCCAGCCGTGCGACCCGGTGCGCCAGCGTGACCAGCATGTGGGCCGTGGTCTCGCCCCAGGACTGCGGCGAGACAAAGTTCACGCGCAGCCCGCAGACACGGTGCGTGGCCAGCCGGTCCAGCTCGGCATCGGCCACGTCGTGGGCGACCACGGCCACGCCGCGCGCATCATCGCCCAGGCGCTCCAGCGCATCCAGCGTGCAGGCGTTGTCCGTGCCATAGGTCGAGGGCGTGACCACCACGGCGCGCGAGGTGCCCAGGCGCCGCTGCAGTTGACGGTACATGGCCACGTCGGCCTGCGGAGGCGTGCGCGGCCAGTGCGGCGACGGCGCAAAGCGCGCATCGAAGATGTGCATGTGGCTGTCGCAAGCCAGGGGCGGCAGCGTGCGCGCAGGCCTGCTCGTGCCGGCCGAGTGCGGCACGGCCATGGCGATGTCGGTCATGCCCATGCGCTCAGTCCAGCACGATGGCGCCCTTGCGCACCACCTCGCCCCACTTGGCGTCTTCCTTCTGGAGGAAGGCGGCGAACTCGGCCGGCGTCGATGCCATGGGCTGGGCGCCCAGGTCGCTCAGGCGCTGGCGCACCTCGGCTTCCTGCAGCACCTCGGACAGCGCCTGGTGCAGGCGCGCGGCCACGGGCTCGGGCGTGCCCGTGGGCAGGAAGATGCCGTTCCACTCATAGGCCTCGTAGCCGGGAATCACGGTCTCGGACACGGTGGGCACATCGGGCAGGCGCGCCGAGCGCTGGGGCGCGGCCACGGCCAGGGCGCGCAGCTTGCCGCCCGTGACCAGCGGATAGGTGGCCGCCATGGTGCCGAACATGAAGTCCACCTGCCCGCCCATCACATCGGCAATGGCCGGCCCGCCGCTCTTGTAGGGCACATGGACCATGTCCAGCTCCAGCCGCTGGCGGAACAGCTCGGCCGCCAGGCGCTGCACCGTGCCGCTGCCGCCCGAGGCGAAGTTGATCTTGCCCGGCTGCGCCTTGGCCCTGGCCGCCAGGTCGGCCACGCTGCGCACGGGCGAATCGGCCTTCACCACGACCACATTGGGCATGAGCAGCACCAGCGACAGCGGCTGCAGCGCGCTGCGCGCATAGGGCAGCTTGGCAAACAGATGCGGGTTGATGGAAAACGGCGTGGCGTCGTAGAGCACCGTGTAGCCATCGGCGCGCGCCTTGGCCACCTGGCTGGCACCAATCGTGCCGCTGGCCCCGGGCCGGTTGTCCACGATGATGCTGGTGCCCAGCCGCGCGCCCATGCGCGTGGCCAGCAGGCGCGCGGCCGCGTCGGCGCCGCCGCCGGGCGCATAGGGCACGACCAGGGTGATGGGACGCTCGGGAAAGGCGGCCTGGGCCACGGCGGCGGCCAGGGCGCAGGCCGCGATCAGGGTTCTGGCAAGGAATTTCATGGCTTGTCTCCACATTTTTTAGAGGGGGCGGCGGCCGAATCAATCCGCCTTCAGGTTCAGTTCGCGGGCGATCTGCGCATAGGAGGCCGCTTCGCTGGCCACGCGCTGCGCGAAGGCGCTGCCGCAGCTCGACTCGGCATCCATGCCCAGGCCGTGCAGCTTGTCCGCGGCCGATGCACTCTTGGCAAACTCCACGGCCACGCGCTCCAGCGCCTGGGCCGCGCCGTCGGGAATGCCAGCCGGCGCGAGCACGCCGTACCAGACATCGGCCGAGTAGTCGCCGCCACCCGCTTCGGCAAAGGTGGGCACCTGGGGCAGCAGGGACGCGCGTCTGGGCGAAGCCACGGCCAGCGCCGTGAGCTTGCCGCTGCGCACCTGGGGCAGCACCGAGCCCAGCGTGGCGAAGGAGCTGTCGAGCTGGCCGCCCATGAGATCCGTGACCACGGGCGCCGCGCCCTTGTAGGGCACGTGGTTGAGCTTCAGGCCCTTGGCCCGCGCAAACATCTCGGTGGCGAAATGGCCCGAACTGCCCATGCCCGCCGTGCCGGCCGTGACGCTGCCGGGCCGGCTGCGTGCCTGGTCCATGTAATCCTGCAGGTTGCGCGCCGGCATGCCCGGCCCCACGACCAGCACCGTGGGGCTGCTGGCCACCGTGCACAGCGGCCGGAACGAGCGCACCACGTCGAACTTCACGCGGCCCTGGTACAGCGCCGGGATCATGCTGTGGTTGGTGGCGCCGAACAGCAGCGTATAGCCATCGGCCGGCGCGCCAGCCACGGCCTGCGCGGCCAGTATGGTGTTGGCCCCGGGCTTGTTGTCCACCACGAAGGGCTGGCCCAGCGCCTTGCCCGCATGGTCGGCAAAGGCGCGCGCCACCACGTCGGTGGGGCCGCCCGCCGCAAAGCCCACGACCAGCCGCACGGGCTTGGCCGGATAGTCCTTCTGCGCCAGCGCGGGCTGGGCGCCCAGCACGGCCAGCCCCACGGCGGCCAGCAGGCCGCCGCGCAAGGCCAGGCGGCGGACCTCTTGGAAATTCCTCGACATCGCTTGTCTCCTCAAATCACATGCATGCACATGCATGGGCCAAGGGCGCGCACGGCGCCCCTGCCCTGGCTCAGGCGCCGGCCGCCGCAGGCACGCGGGCCAGCACCTCCAGCACATTGCGGGCCGCGCCCACGCCCATGTTCACGTAGGCATCGCCGGTCACGCCGCCGATATGGGGGCTGAGCACGAAGTTCCTTTCGCCCTGGAACGGGTGGCCGGCCACCATGGGCTCCACCGCAAAGCTGTCCAGCCCTGCGGCCGCCACCTGGCCCGAGCGCACGGCGGCCAGCAGCGCGGCCTCGTCGATCAGGCCGCCGCGTGCGGTGTTGACCACGATCACGCCGCGCCTGCAGGCCGCCAGCGTGGAGGCGCCGAGCATGCCCCGGTTTTCCTCGGTCAGCGGGCAGTGCAGCGAAATCGCGTCGGACTCGCGCCAGATGGTTTCCAGGTCCACGGGCTGCACGTAGGCGGGCAGGTTCTTTGCGAAGGGATCGAAGCCGATCACGCGCATGCCCAGCGCATCGGCCATGCGCGCAAAGCGCAGGCCGATGGCGCCCAGCCCCACCAGGCCCACGGTGCGCCCGCCCAGCTCCAGGCTCTTGTGCGTGGCCTTGTCCCAGTGGCCTGCGTGCATGCGGGCGTCCAGCGCCACCACCGACTTGGCGCAGGCCAGCAGCAGCGCGAGTGCCTGCTCGGCCACGGCCGCCGCATTGGCGCCCGCGGCGGCCACCACGGCAATGCCGCGTTCGGCGGCGGCCGCCTTGTCGATGGTGTCCGTGCCGCTGCCGTGCTTGGAGATCACGCGCAGCGAGGGCGCCGCGTCCATCACGGCCGCGCCCACCTTGCCGTAGCGCACGATGATGGCCACGGGATCATGGGCGCGGCACAGCGCGACCAGGTCCTCTTCGGTGGGCGTCTTGCCCGCATAGACGATGTCGTGCCGGGCCAGCAGCTCCAGGGCCTGTGGCGCCAGATCGGCGCCGGTGACGATGACGGTGCTCACAGCGATTCCCCTTCCTTGAGCACGCCGGCCGCGCGCAGGGCCGCGGGCAGCCACTTCGATGCCGTGTCGCCGCGCGCAATGGCCTCGATGCGGGCGGCCTCGTCGGCCACCTTCTTCACGGCCAGCTCCAGCATGGCGGGTGCCTTGGCGCGCTCGATGACGACCACGCCATCGGCATCGCCCACCACCAGGTCGCCCGGGTGAACCGTCGTGCCACCAGCGCAGATGGCGTGGTTGATGCGGCCCGGTACGAACTTGGTCGGGCCTGCGGGATTGAAGCCTGCGCTGAACACGGGGAAGTCCAGCTCCAGCAGCTCCAGGCGGTCGCGGATGGCGCCGTCCACGATGACGCCGGCCAGGCCCAGCTTCTTGCAGGCGCTGAGCATCAGCGTGCCCATGAGCGCCGCCGTCTGGTCGCCCTTGCCGTCGATGACCAGCACGTCGCCGGGCCGGGCCAGCGCAATGGCGGCGTGGATCATGAGGTTGTCGCCGGGACGCACCTCGACGGTGAAGGCCGGGCCGGCCACTTTCATGCCCTGGTGCACGGGCGCCACGCGCGAATGCATGGTGCCGCGGCGGCCCGCCACGTCGGCCAGGATGGCGGCCTGAAAGCCGGCTGCGCGCTGCACGACTTGGGCGTCCACGCGCTCTATGTCACGGATGATTTCTGGGAGTTGGCTCATGATGGTCCAGTGAGATGAGGTGAAGGAAAACAGAAAGATGTGCGCGCGTCAGTCGGCCTTGATGCCGGCCTCGCGGATGAGTTGGGCCCACTTGGCGGAGTCGGATTTCTGCAGCTCGCCCAACTGCCGCGGCGTGCCGCCGACCAGGGTCACGCCCAGCCGCTCGGCCAGTGCCACGACGGCCGGGTCCCTGAGCGCCAGGCCGATCTCCTGGTTCAGCCGCTGCACGATGGCGGCCGGCGTCCTGGCCGGCGCAAAGACGGCCTGCCACTGCTCGACCACGAAGTCGCCGATGCCGGCCTCGGCCATGGTGGGCACATCAGGCAGGGCCTTCAGGCGCGCCGCCGAGGTCACGGCCAGCGCGCGCAGCTTGCCGCCCTGCACATGGGGCAGCGCGGCGGCCACGGGGGCGAACATGAACTGCACCTGCCCCGCCAGCGTGTCCTGCAGCGCGGGCGTGTCGCCCTTGTAGGGCGCATGGATGAAGCGCACGCCGCCCTTTCTTTGCAGCAGCTCGCCCTGCATCTGCAAGATGGTTCCGCTGCCGCCCGAGGCAAAGGCCAGCTGGCCCGGCTGCGCCTTGGCGGCGGCCAGCAGATCGGCCACCGACTGGAAGGGCTGGGCCGCGCCCACCACCAGCAAATGGGGAATGGTGCCGATGGTGATGACGGGCTCGAAGCCCGCAATCGGGTCATAGGGCAGCTTGCCCATGAGGTGGGGCGCGATCGCCTGCGGGCCGATGGAGGTGCCCAGCAGCGTGTGGCCGTCCGGCGCAGCCTTGGCCACATAGGCCGCGCCGATGGTGCCCGTGGCGCCCGCGCGGTTGTCCACGATCACGGTGCTGCCCAGGGCCTTGCCCAGTTGCAGTGCCACCTGGCGGCCCAGCACATCGGTGCTGCCGCCGGGCGGGTAAGGCACGACCCAGGTGATGAGCTTGCCTGCCGGCCATGCGGGCTGCGCCTGGGCGGCGGGGCTGCACAGCGGCCCCAGCAGGGCGGCGCCGCCTGCGGCCAGCAGGGCGCGGCGCGCGGGATGGAAGGTGTTCATGGTTTGTCTCCTGCTTGTGTGCAAAGCGATGTCGGCGCTGCCGTCTCGAAGCCGTACAGCGCCCGGGGGTTGTCCACCAGCACGCGCTGCAGCGTGGCGGCGCCGCCGGCACGGGCGGTCCAGTCGGCCAGGCGGTCGATCTGGCGGGCGTCATCGGGCAGGGGCTGCATGCCTGCCGAGGCGCTGACATGCGGCCAGTCGCTGCCCCAGAGCACACGCTCGGGCGCGCAGCGCAGATAGCTGGCGGCCAGGGCATCCAGCGCCGGGTCTTCGACCGACTGCAGCGCGCTGACGATGTAGCCGCCGGACAACTTGACCCAGGCCCTGCCGCCCTCCAGCAGCTCCAGCAGCAGCGCATGGCCCGCATGGCGCCCCGCCTGCTCGGGGGCGATGCGGCCGAAGTGGTCGAACACCAGCGGCACCGGCAATTGCCGCAGCACGCCGGCCAGCGACGCCAGCAGGTCCGGCGCCATCAGCAGCTGCAGGTGCCAGCCCAGCGGCGCGATGCGGCGGGCCAGCGGCATCAGCATCTCGGCCGTGCCCGTCACGCCCAGCGACAGGTTCAGCCGCACGCCGCGCACGCCCAGGCCGTGCAGGCGCTGCAGCTGGTCATCGCTTTCACTGCCATCGATCACAGCCACGCCTCGCGCCTGCGGGCCGAGGGCGGCCAGCCCATCCAACATGCAGCGGTTGTCGCTGCCGTAGGTGGACGGCGTGACCAGCACGCAGCGCGAGGTGCCCAGGCGCCGCTGCAGCGCGCGGTAGTCGCCGGCCGAGGCATCGGGCGGCAGCAGCCGCGCGCCCGGGGTTGCCGGGTAGCGGCCGTCATAGACATGCACATGGCAGTCGCAGGCATCCGGGGGCAGCGTGGCACGGGGCCGGGCGCTGCCCTGCGAGAAACGGACGGGCACGGCAAGGCTGTCGCAGTCCATGGCGAGATCTCGATGGAGGAAAGGAAAGGAGGTGGGAGCGAGAAGGAAGCGAAAGGGCTGGCGCCCCTGCCCCCGGGCTCAGTCCAGGCTGGCGCCCGAGTCCTTGACGATGCGTGCCCAGCGCGGCACCTCGGCGCGCAGCAGCGCGGCGAACTTCTCGGACGAGCCGCCCAGCACCTCGCCGCCTTCGGAGCGCAGCTTCTCGGCCACCTCGGGCACCAGCAGCGCGTCGTTGATGGCCTTGTTCAGCTGCTGCACGATGGCCTGGGGCGTCCCGGCCGGGGCCAGCACGCCGAACCAGGTGACGGCCTCGAAGTCCTTGTAGCCCGACTCGGCCAGCGTGGGCGTCTGCGGCAGCTGGTCGGAGCGCTTGAGCGAGGTGACCATCACCGCGCGCAGCTTGCCGTTGCGCACCTGGCCCAGCAGCGTGGGCACGGCGGACATGTAGAAATCGATCTGCCCGCCCACCAGGTCGGTCATGGCCTGGGCTGCGCCCTTGTAGGGCACATGGCGCAGCTTGATGCCGGCGGCGTTCTCGGCCAGTTCGCCGGCCAGGTGCGCCACCGTGCCGTTGCCCGAGTAGCCCAGCGTGAGGCCGTCGGGCTTGGCCTTGGCGGCCTTGACCAGGTCGTCAAAGGTCTTGTAGGGCGAGTTGGCGGGCGCGGCCATCACGATGGGCGCGGAAGACACCAGCGCCACGGGCACCAGGTCCTTCAGCGGGTCATAGGGCAGCCTGGCGTACAGCGAGGGGTTGATGGCCAGGTTGCTGGTCTGGCCCATGACCAGGGTATGGCCGTCCGGCGCGGCCTTGGCCACGGCATCCACGCCCAGGTTGCCGCCTGCGCCGGGCCGGTTGTCCACCACCACGGTCCACTTGTTGTGGTCCGCCAGGCGCTGGGCCACGGTGCGCGCAATCATGTCCGTGCCGCCACCGGGCGGGAACGGCACGACCAGGCGGATGGGCTTGCGGGGATAGGCGTCCTGGGCCTGGGCAGCGCCCATGGGCACGATGGCGGCAACGCCGACCAGGACGGCAAGAAGGCGTGCGTTGAGGCAACGCGAAAGCGAGGGAATCGGCATGGCGGTTTGTCTCCGTTTGTTGTGTCCAACGCCCGCATGGCTGCGGTGCGTGGGACGAACTTTATGAAAACGTTTCAACCCATACAATGCCGTTTCATACAGCGCAACCAATTGCATGCCTTGCACCATGAACAAGCCCCCCAGCACCCCTTCCCCGGCGCAGCCACCCGATGACAAGGCCAGCGCGGCCAAGGACGGCGGCGTCATCGCCGTCACGCGTGCCTTGCAGCTGCTTGGCGCCTTCGCCCTCGGGGAGTCGCACCTGTCCCTGGCGGAACTGAGCCGGCGCTGCGCGCTGCACAAGACCACGGTGCTGCGGCTGGCGCGCACGCTGGCGCAGTCGGGCTTCATGGTGCAAAGGGACGATGGGGACTGGCGCCTGGGCCCGGCCGCTGGCTGGCTGGGTGCGCGCTACCAGGCGGGCTTCGATGTGCAGAACGTGCTGGAGCCCGCGCTGCGCGCGCTCACGCAGGCCAGCGGCGAGAGCGCGGCCTTCTATGTGCGCGAAGGCAATGTGCGCACCTGCCTCGTGCGCGTGGAAGGGCCGCAGGCGCTGCGCCACCATGCGCGCATGGGCGAGGGGCTGCCGCTGGACCAGGGCTCGCCGGGGCGCGTGATCCTGGCGTTTTCAGGCGAGCCGGGGCCGGTGTACGAGCAGATCCGCCAGCGCGGCTACCACTGGTCCATCGGCGAGCGCGAACAGGGCGTGGCCACGGTGTCGGCGCCGGTGTTCGGCATGCACTGGCGGCTGATGGGATCGGTGTGCATCTCCGGGCCGGCATCGCGCCTGCCCGAGGCCCGGCTGGAAGCCATGGCGCAGACGGTGGTGGCGGCGGCCAACCAGCTGTCCTATGCGCTGGCGGGCAGCGCCAGCACACAGGCCCCCGTGGTGCGCGCCAGCCAGTGGCATCCCTGAGACCACCTTCCGGGGCGACGCCCCGAAGGTGGATGGCCGCTTACTGCAGCGCGCCCATGGGCAGGGCGATGGGCTTGCCGTTGAGCGTGACCTGGCCGGCCTGCATCTTGAGCGCGCTGACCAGCTTGTCGCCTTCCAGGCGGGCATAGCCCGTGGCCTGGGCCATGCCCAGCATGCCTTCCACATCCTCGGCCGAGACATCGGGCTTGCCCGATGCCTTGATCAGCGGCTCCAGCCAGGCCTTGGGCAGGCTGGCATTGGCCTGCAGTGCCGAGGTCTTGAGCAGCGCCGGCATCCAGCCGGCCTGGGCGACCTGCTCCTGCGTGGGCGCGCTTTGCACTTCGGCGCCGTACTCCAGGTGGCCGGTCTGGCCCTGGTAGGTGGCCTGCAGCTTCATGGAGTAGGCCGGCAGGGCCGCCACCAGGCGCGGGGCGTTCTGCATCAGCACGCCCATGCCCTGCTCTTCCAGCGATTCCAGTGCCTTGGCCAGGCCCTCCTTGCGGTAGCCCTCGACCATGACGCGCTGGAAGCCGCGCAGCGCCTCGATGTCCAGGCGCTGGATCTTTTCCTCGTAGCCCACGGACTCGAAATCGATGGGGCCGATACGGCCCGTGCCCTTGACCTGGGTGGTCATGCCCAGCGTGGTCTTGTCGGACTCGATGACCGAGCTGCCGTCCACGTTCTTGAGGTCCAGCAGCGTCTTGGCCTCGCCGCCTTCGGCGGGCGTGCTGCTCATGCCGAAGCGGGCGATGCGCACGCTGGCCTTGCCGGGGCCCAGGCCCCACAGGCCGTCGATGACCTTGTTCTCGAAGCTGCTTTCCAGGCCCGTGAGCACGATGCTGGTGCGCTCCACCGGCGCTGCGGCCGGCTGGGCGGCGATGGCCTCGTCGTTGTCGGATTCCTCCTCCTCGCCCTCTTCCTCTTCCACGCCCATGGACTTGTCGCGGCTGGGCAGGCCCAGCAGGGCCACCTCGGGCCAGCGCCAGGTGCCCTTGACGCTGCCACCGCCCAGGGCCGTGTCCAGCACCATTTCCTGCCAGCGCATGGTGACTTCCTGGTCCCCCAGCTCGCCGGCGGGCAGCAGCAGGCGCACATCCTGGCCGCCCGTGAAGTGGTGCACGCTGGTCAGCGTGGGAGCGACAGCCTTGGCCAGGGTCTGGCGGCTCTTTTCGTCCAGGCCGTCGAGCGCAAAGCGCGTCTCCGACACCGCTGCCGCCAGGCGGCCACCGGCCAGCGGGCCGTGGCGCACCGTGGTGTCCACCACCAGGCGCACGGGCTTGGGGGCGGCTTCTGCGCCGGCGTCTGCAGCGGCGGGCGCATCGGCCTCGCCAGCCGCAGGCCACTGCAGCACCAGCTTGGCCTGGGACGACAGGAATCCCTTGTGGTATTCGTCGGTCACGACGGCCTTCTCGCCCAGCACCTTGCGCAATTCGGCCACGGCATCCTTGTAGCCGGACTCGGCCCTTTGGCCCGTATACCAGGTGGTTCCTCCATAGGCCACGACGGCCAATGCCACGGCAGCAGCCACTGCGGTTTTCTTGTTGCTCATTGTGAATATCCCGTGATGAATAAGACCCTCCCCCTCGGGCGGGCCGCGCGACTGTATCAGTTCGGCGTTTCACCATGCATCGGCAATGGGCTGCGCATTGGCCCGCCTGCACCTTGTGCGGCGGTCCCCTATGGGCGCAAGGCGTTGCCCAGCCCTTGCCAGGCCTTGTCTCCAGCGGCTTTCAAGGATTGGGACCTGGGCATTGCATGCGGGCAGCAGGCATGCGGTTTTTTTCAATTGCTTACCTTTTCCGGACACGATTGGCATACCAATTGAATCCATGGAGAACGCTATGTCTCCGCAGATATGGTGCGAATGCACCTTTGCCCTCTTTTCCCTTTTTTGCCGGCTTGCCTGAATGCAGTCCCGAAAGCCAGCAATGACCGCACTCACCCGGCCTGCAACAGAAATGGCAGGGCCGCGTCCAGCAGTGCGTCGGGCGCCTCCTCGGCAATGTAGTGCCCGCAGGCCAGCGGCCGGCCGCGCACATCGTCGGCCACGAGCTGCCACTCGCGCAGCGGATCGAAGCAGCGGTGCACCACGCCCTCCTCGCCCCAGAGCACCAGCAGCGGCATGGACAGCCTGCGCCCCAGCCGGCGGTCCTCGCGGTCATGGTCCAGGTCGATGCCGGCCGAGGCGCGGTAGTCCTCGCACATGCCGTGCGCGCTGCCCGGCAGCGCCAGGCAGCGCTGGTACTCGGCCAGCGCCCGGGGATCGAAGGGCGCCAGGCCGGCGCTGCGCCGGCCCATGATCTCGCGCACATAGGCGGCGGGGTCGGCCTCGATCAGGCGCTCGGGCAGCGGCGCGGGCTGGATCAGGAAGAACCAGTGCCAGTAGGCGCGCGCAAAGGCCTCGCCGGTCTGCTCGTACATGGCCAGCGTGGGCGCAATGTCCAGCAGCACCAGACGCTGCACGCTGGCGGGATAGTCCATGGCCAGCCGGTGCGCCACGCGCGCGCCCCGGTCATGCGCCAGCACGCTGAAATGCTCATGGCCCAGCCGCGCCATCAACCGCAGCAGGTCGCGGGCCATGGTGCGCTTGCTGTAGCTCACATGCTCGGGATCGCCGGCCGGGCGCGAGGAGTCGCCATAGCCGCGCAGGTCGGCCAGCACCACGGTGAACTGCTGCGCCAGCCGGGGCGCGACGCGGTGCCAGATGGCGCTGGTCTGCGGGTGGCCGTGCACCAGCAGCAGGGCCGGCCCCTGGCCGCCCACCCAGGCGTTGATCTCCACCCCGTCATCGACCGTGATGCGCTGCTGGCGCAGGCCCGGCATCCATGGATCTGTGTGCATCCCGGAGATTCCTTCTACGTTGTTCATGACTGTCAGCCTGCCATGCTAATCAGTAAACCAGGCTGCATAAATAGCAAAATATTGCATTGATCCATCAGTTCAATTTACGAATCAACCATCCACCGCATCCACCATGGACGGCTTTTCCGACCTGCGTTTCTTCTCGCTGCTGATCCGCGAAGGCAGCCTGGCCGCCGCGGCCCAGCAGATGGGCGTGACGCCGCCCGCCGTCAGCCGCCGCCTGTCCCTGCTGGAGCGGCGCCTGGGCGTGCGCCTGCTGCAGCGCACGACACGGCGCATCCACCTGACGCCCGAGGGCGAAGCCTACCTGCTGGACGGCGCGCGCATCCTGGCCGACCTGGAGGCGCTGGAGCGCAGCATCTCGGGCACGCGCGCCACGGCGCGCGGCCCGCTGTCCATTGCCTGCACACTGGGCTTTGGCCGCCAGCGGCTGGCGCCCGCGCTGTCGGCCTTTGCGCGCGCCTATCCCGAGGTGCAAGTGCAGCTGCACCTGACGGACAGGCCCGTCAACCTGGTCGAGCAGGGCTTTGACGCCGTGGTGCGCTTTGGCGCCCTGCCCGACTCCGGCCTCACCGCCCGCCTGCTGCTGCCCAACCGCCGCGTGCTGTGCGCCGCGCCCTCCTACCTCAACGCCCATGGCGAGCCACGCCAGCCTGCGGACCTGCAGGCCCACCGCTGCATCGTGATCCGCGAGAGCGACGAAACCTATGGCAGCTGGCGCCTGAGCCGGCGCACGCGCCAGGGCCTGAGCGAGCACAACATCAAGGTCAACGGCGTGATGAGCACCAACGATGGCGCTGCAGCCCTGACCTGGGCACTGGACGGCCACGGCATCCTGCAGCGCTCGCTCTGGGACGTGGCCGCGCCGCTGGCCGCAGGCGCGCTGCGCGAGGTCCTGCCCCAATGGCAGCTGCCTGCGGCCGACATCTACCTGGTGCACGCCACGCGCAGCGAGATGTCGGCCCGGATCCGCGCGCTCACCGGCTTTCTGGGCGACTGGTTTGCACAACGGCCTGAGCCGGAGATGGCGCCCGCCTGAGCCCGTGCGCAATCTGCAACCTCGGCGGCAGGCAGGCTGTCATGCGCGTTCACCCCGCGCAGCGCAGGCCATGCGAACATGGACCGCAACGACAACCACCACACCCAGGAGACAAGACACATGGCCACCGCCCGCTACCCCCAGCCCGAACTGTCCAGCCTGCCAGAGGACATCCGCACCCGCATCCTTGAAGTGCAGGAAAAGGCAGGCTTCATTCCCAACGTCTTCCTGGCCTTTGCGCGCCGCCCTGCCGAGTGGCGCGCCTTCTTCGCCTACCACGATGCCCTCATGCTCAAGGAAGAAGGCAGCCTGACCAAGGGCGAGCGCGAGATGATCGTCACCACCACCAGCGCGGCCAACCAGTGCCTGTACTGCGTGGTGGCCCACGGCGCCATCCTGCGCATCTACGAAAAGCAGCCCTACGTGGCCGACCAGGTGGCGGTCAACTACCGCAAGGCCGGCATCAGCGCCCGCCAGCGCGCCATGCTGGACTTCGCCATGAAGGTCTGCGAACGCAGCCATGAAATCTGCGAGGCCGACTTCGAGGCGCTGTACCCGCATGGCTTCGACGACGAGGACATCTGGGACATCGCCGCCATCACCGCCTTCTTCGGCCTGTCCAACCGCATGGCCAGCTTTGCCGGCATGCAACCCAATCCCGAATTCTTCCTCATGGGGCGCGTGCCGCGCGAGAAGAAGTAGGCTGGCCGACCTGTGCCCCCTGGCGCGCCGCAGCACCCTCGACCAAACCCCGGCATATCTCCCCCACCTGCCCCACGGCCCCCAGCAGGCGCGGCGTGGGCTCGTTGGCGCAGTTCAGGCGCAGGTGGTTGGGCAGGTCCGAGCGCGATGAGAACAGCGGGCCGGGGCTGACGCCAATGCCCAGCTCCAGCGCGCGGCGGTGCACCTCCAGTGCATTGACCTGGCGCGGCAGTTCCACCCACAGCAGAAAGCCCGCGCGCGGGGCCGAGACGCGGGTGCCGGGCGGAAAGCTGGCCTCGACCCTGGCCGTGACGGCCTGCACCCCGGCCTGCACGCGGGACTTGAGACGGCGCAGGTGCCGGTCGTAGTCGCCGCTGGCCAGCACCTCGCTCACGGCGGCTTCCAGCAGCGGCGCACCCGCCCAGTCGCCCGCCAGGCGCACCTGCAGCACCTGGGCATGGAAGCGACCCGCCGCAATCCAGCCCACGCGCCAGCCCGGCGCCAGGGTCTTGGACACCGAGCCGCAATACAGCACGTTGCCGCTGCCGTCGAAGGCCTTGCAGGCCGGCGGGCGCTGGCCGTCTCCGGCAAGGTCGCCATAGACATCATCTTCGATCAAGGGAATGCCCGCCCGCTCCAGCAGCGCCACCAGGGCCTGCTTGCGCTCCACCGGCATGCTGGCGCCCAGCGGGTTCTGCACGGTGGGCGATGCCAGCACGGCAGCCGGCCGGTGGCGGGCAATGGCCTCGGCCAGCGGCTCCAGCAGCAGGCCTTCGCGGGGATCGGTGGCAATCTCCAGCGCCTTCAGGCCCAGGTCCTCCAGCAGCAGCAGGCTGCCGAAATAGGCGGGCCGCTCTACGGCCACGACATCGCCGGGCTTGCACACGGCGCGCAGGGCCAGCCGCACGGCCTGGGTGGCGCCTGCCGTCAGGACCAGGTCGTCGGGGCCGAAGCGCGCACCCCATTGCGCGGCCCGGGCCGCGATCTGGCCGCGCAGGTCGGCGCGGCCCGGCGGCATGCTGTAGGTCTGCCCGTGCGCGTCCAGGCGGCGCCCGGCGGTCTGCAGCGCGCGCTGCAGCCGGGCCGTGGGCAGCCAGGCCGGATCGGGCAATGCCGCACCCAGCGGGATCAGGCGCGTGTCGGGGCTGCTGAACAGCGAGCGCGCCAGGGCCGACAGGGTCACGGGCACGGGACGCGACGACGGGCGGGACGCCTGCAGCGCCGCGCCGCCGGTTGCCTGCCGCACAAAGTAGCCCGAGCGCGGGCGCGCCACGATCAGGCCCTCGGCCTCCAGGCAGCGCAGCGCCTCCAGTGCGGTGGGCAGGCTGACCTGTTCGCGCTCGGCCAGGCTGCGGGCGGAGATCAGCCTGTCGCCGGGGCGCAGTGCGCCGCAGGCCAGCGTCTGGCGCAGGGCCTGGGCAATGCGGCGGTACTGGGGCAAGGGTTCGTTGGTGGTGGGCATGCCAATCTGTACAGGTCAGTTTTCTTGGATTCTGCTTATACAGGCATTGGCTGCCCGGATTTATCGTTGCAGCCATCAAGCAACCCGAGGAAACCCATGCAAGCCAGCAATTTCGATCTCCAGGCCTATTTCCGCCGCATCGGCTTCAGTGCCGGTGACTCCGCCAAGGCCGATACCGCCACCTTGCATGCGCTGATGCGCCACCAGTTGTTCGCGGTGCCTTTCGAGAATCTCGACGTGCAGGCCGGCAAGATCGTCTCTCTGGTGCCCGAAGACATTGCGGGCAAGATCCTCGGCGGCGCCCGTGGCGGCTACTGCTACGAGGTGAACGGCCTGTTCGCCATGGCGCTGCAGGCCCTGGGCATTGCCTACCGCTTTGTGGCGGCGCGGCCCATGTTCTACCCTGCCCGCCGCCCCCGCACCCACATGGCCCTGGTGGCCGAGGTCGAGGGACGGCGCTGGCTGTGCGACCTGGGCTTTGGCAGCTACGGCATACGCGCCCCCATGGCCCTGGACGAGCTGGACACCGAGGTCCGCCAGGACGGCGACACCTTCCGCCTGAGCCTGGACGACCAGGGCGAATACCTGCTGCAGGCCCGCGTGGACGGTGAATGGGCCAACCAGTACGCCTTCAACCTGTCGCCCCAGGAATGGGTGGATTTCGCCCCCGCCAACTACCTGAACTCCACGCACCCGGACGCCATCTTCGTGCAAAAGCGGGTGGTGGTGCTGCACCAGCCGGCCGGCCGCATGATCCTGGTGGGCGACGCGCTCAAGACCATCACGGCCAGCGGCACCGAGACCAGGCAGCTGGCCCCTGATGAGATCCAGCACGCGCTGGGCAGCCTGTTCGGGCTGGCGACCGAGCGCCAGGCGGCTGCCCTGTGCTGAGCCTCTAAGCCAGGCGGGTCGAATCCCGCTCGATCAGCTCGAACCCCAGGTCGAACGCCGAGCGCCCGGCACTGCGGCCCTGGCAGCGTGCCAGCACGAGTTCGGCGGCCAGGCGGCCTATGCCCGGCCCGTCCACATGCACGGTGGTCAGCGACGGCAGCAGATGGGCCGCGAAATCGGCATTGCCGAAGCCCGAGACGGCCAGATCCACGGGCACGCGCAGGCCGCGCGCCTGGGCTTCCACCAAAATGCCGTGGGCCAGCATGTCCGAGCTGCAGACCACGGCCTGCAGATCAGGCTGCTGCGCCAGCAACTGGCCCAGCGCCTGCCGGCCCAGCTCCAGGCTGCCGGGCGCGGACACGGTGACCGTGGGCACCTCGCGGCCCCAGGCTGCGAGAAAGCCCTCGCGCCGCTGCTGGGCCCGGTGGTCGCTGCCCGTGGCCATGCCCACGCGCTGCAGGCCGCGCGAGAGGAAATAGCCGGCCAGCGCGCTGCCCACCTTGAGGTGGGAAAAGCCCACCACCATGTCCAGCGGCTGGTCGCTGAAGTCCCAGGTTTCCACCACGGGAATGCCGGTCCTGCGCAGCCGCTCGCGCGCCTTGCCGGACTGCACCAGGCCCATCATCACAATGCCGTCGGGCTGGCGCCCGATCATGGCGTTGAGCACCTCTTCCTCGCGCTGCTCGTCGTAGAAGGTCTGGCCCAGCAGCAGCTGATAGCCCTCCTGCGCCAGCGTGGCCGTCAATGACTGCACCGTGGGCAGGAATTGCGACACCGACAGCGCAGGCACCACGCCGGCCACCATGCGGCTGCGGCGGGACTTGAGCCCCCCCGCCAGCAGGTTGGGGATATAGCCCGTGGCCTCCACGGCCTGGCGCACGCGCTCGCGCGTCTTCTCCGAAACGATGGAAGGATTGCCCAGTGCGCGCGAGGCCGTGATCAGCGAGACGCCGGCCGCCTCGGCCACGTCGTGCAGCGTGGCGGGCCTGGGTGGTGTGGGTGTGTTCATGGGCAAGCGCGATCGCGGGCGGGTATCGGGGACGGGCCTGAAGATAGCAGACCGCCCTCCACGCACGGGCGCCAAGCCTGCCCTGCATCGCAGAAATCGTGATTGACAGCCAAAATGACAACGATATCATTTTGCTGAAAGCGCAAATCCTTGCATCTACAAAACGGCATCGGCGCTTTTTCATTTCCTTAGAAATGACAACGATGTCATTCACAAATCAGGAGACAAGATGAATCACATTCTTCGTGCCATGGCGCTGGCCCTGGCCGCGCTCACCGCCTTTTCTGCATCGGCCCAGGCCTGGCCCGACAGGCCCGTCACCCTGGTCGTGCCCTTCCCCGCCGGCGGCTCCACCGACCAGGTCGCGCGCGCCGTGGCGCCCAGGCTGGGCGAAAAGCTCAGGCAGTCCTTCGTGGTGGAGAACAAGGCCGGCGCCACGGGCACCATCGGCGCGGCCTTCGTGCAGCGCGCGGCGGCGGACGGGCAGACCTTTCTCGTCACCTCGCTGGGCCCGCTGGTCATCGTGCCCCACCTGATCAAGAACCTGCCCTACGACGCCCTCAAGGACTTCGACCTGATCACCGTGGCCGTGCAGTCGCCCAACGTGCTGGTCGTGCCTGCCGCCTCGCCGCACAGGAGCGTGGCCGACGTGGTCGCCCACCTCAAGGCCCATCCGGGCAAGATGAGCTTTGCCTCGGCCGGCCACGGCTCCAGCGACCACCTGACGGCCGAACTGTTCTGGCAGCAGACGGGCACCCAGGGCGTGCACATCCCCTACAAGGGCGGCGCGCCCGCCCATGCCGACCTGATCGGCGGCCAGGTCGATGCCTCGTTCCAGAACATCAATGCCGTGATCCAGCACATCCGGGCCGGCAAGATGCGCGCCCTGGCCGTGACCAGCCCGCGCCGCTCGCCCGTGCTGCCGGACCTGCCCACGCTGGCCGAGGCCGGGGTGAAGAACGTGGAGGTCGCCTCCTGGCAGGCCATCGTCGCGCCCAAGGGCCTGCCGCCTGCGCTGCGCGACAAGGCCCATGCGGCCTTTGTCGAGGCGCTCAACGATCCCCGGGTGCGCGAGCAGTTCGTCTCCATCGGCTACGAAATGGTGGCCGGCACGCCCCAGCAGTTCGCCGAGTTCCAGCGCCAGGAATACGCGCGCTGGAAGACGGTCATCGAGGCCGGAAAGATCAGCATCGACTGATGCCTGCCCCTGTCCTTTTTCCAACCACCGCACTCCCGCAGCCATGACCTCTTCCGCGCTCTCCGAAACCACCAGCCAGAACCGCATCCAGTGGATACGCCTGGCGTCCTGCTACCTCCCCCTGGCCCGGCCCATCAGCGATGCCAAGGTGCTCACGGGCCGCCAAAAGCCCATGACCGAGGTAGCCATGCTGTTCGCCGAGATCCAGACCCGCGACGGCCACCGGGGCCTGGGCCTGAGCTACGCCAAGCGCGCAGGCGGCCCCGGCCAGTTCGCCCATGCCAGCGAGATCGCGCCCACCCTGCTGGGCGAAGACCCCAGCGACATTGCGCGGCTGTGGACGCGCATGTGCTGGGCCGGCGCCTCCGTGGGCCGCAGCGGGCTGGCCGTGCAGGCCATCGCGGCCTTCGACGTGGCGCTGTACGACATCAAGGCGCGCCGCGCGGGCCTGTCGCTGTCCAAGCTGCTGGGCTCGCAGCGCGAATCCGTGCGCTGCTACAACACCTCGGGAGGCTTTTTGCACACGCCGCTCGATGAACTCAAGCGCAACGCCAGCGCCTCGCTGGAGCGCGGCATTGGCGGCATCAAGCTCAAGGTGGGCCAGCCCGACTGCGCGCTGGACATACGGCGCGTGGAGGCCATGCGCGCCCACCTGGGCGATGCCGCGCCCATCATGGTCGATGCCAACCAGCAATGGGACCGCCCCACGGCCCAGCGCATGTGCCGTGTCTTCGAGGAATTCAACCTGGTCTGGATCGAGGAGCCGCTGGACGCCTACGACCACGAAGGCCACGCCGCGCTGGCCGCGCGCTTCGACACGCCGATTGCCACCGGCGAGATGCTGACCAGCGCCGCCGAGCACGGCGATCTCATACGCCACCGCAGCGCCGACTTCCTCATGCCCGACGCGCCGCGCGTGGGCGGCATCACGCCCTTCCTGCAAATCGCCGCCCAGGCCGAACTGGCCCACCTGAGCCTGGCGCCCCACTTCGCCATGGAGCTGCACGTGCACCTGGCCGCCACCTGCGCCAACGAGCCCTGGGTGGAACACTTCGACTGGCTGGAGCCGCTGTTCAACGAACGCCTGGACATCGCCAATGGCCGCATGCTCGTGCCCACGCGCCCCGGCCTGGGACTGAGCCTGAGCGAGCAGGCGCGGCGCTGGACGCGCGAAAGCGTGGAGTTCGGGGAGCGGGGTTGAGGGAATTGGGGGCGTCAGGCCTCAAAGGCTTACGCCCCGTACTGCAGAGAAATCGCGCCATCAGTCACTGGAGTAGGCCCAGACTCAATGGGACCTAATTTCATTCCAGCGGCCATTCGAGATAGATGTAATTACCTGAAACAAAAAAGAAAAGGTCGGACAGAAGATTGTTACGATGCTTGCCGCCAGACAACGATCCGCCCCATTGGGGATTGCAAACCTGCACGCCAGCCTGCCGATCAAGGGAAAAATGCGAGTGGTAAGCCCCCGTCCCGATTGCAGCCAGCCCGGACACTCTCCATCACTTTGCGGGATCGACATGAAGATTGGCGTATAGCAACGAAAGGCTAATTTTGATCAAACCAAATTTTCATCGGCTATGGCAGGAGTTTCCTGACCACGTCAGATTCAAGACCATGAAAGATCTATACACAGAACTGGGTGGTGCTGCCGAGAAAAATATCTACTTACCAGGCTTCGGTCCCAATGGAAACACATGTGCCAGCCGGTTGAGCGTTGCCTTCAACAAGGCCGGTGCGCCGATCAACGCAGCCTTGGCGGGTACGGCTGGTGCACGGACATTGGGAACAAAAGACGGTTCTCGCATCATTTATGGCGTAGCAGATTTTCGATCCTATCTTTTGAAATCACTTGGCAAACCATCCACTGATGCCGTCAGCCCATATGATGACAAATTTCGCGGCCTGAAAGGCATCATTGCCTTCAGCGTGAACTGGAGTGGCGCCACAGGTCATATCGCCTTATGGAATGGAGTCCATTATCGTGAACCGGGCTATGACAACTACTCCACTTACACAAATCCGGACAACCCATCCATCAAAACTTCACTTGGTGAATTTTGGGAGCTCACTTGATGCGCATGGCTTTGCTGGCATGTGGTCTGGTCATCGCCGGATGCACCCCAGACACGAATCCCGCAGGTGGCGCTCGCACGCAAGTGCAGCGCGACGTTGAAAGCTATGCCATCGCAAGCTGCCTGACCCAACAGACTGAGCCCTATCTCAAGGACCAAGGAGATGCCTGGGCATCCGTTGTCGTGCAGCGCATGCACGGGGATATCGAAGTGCTGGCGGGCATTGCCGAACAGGTGCAGAGGGAGAACACCAAGGGCGCCAACGGCGATATGGCCGTCATGCGCGACGAAACCCGTCCCAGGCAGGGCAAGCCATTGCCCGTGCTGCACTGTGGCGAGGTGATCGACCGGCCCGCCGTGCGCGCTGCGATTCAAAAGGCGATTGCGGCACTGCGCCCGTCCTACGAATCCAGGTAGGCCAAGCCGTTTCCCGAAAATCCGGGTTGGAGGCGGGCAACCAGCCCCTACCCATCCAGCCCGTACTTGCGGATCTTGTCGTGCAGCGTGGTCTTGGGCATGGACAGGGCTTCGGCCGTGCGCGCCAGGCTGCCGGCGTGGCGGCGCAGGGCGTCGGCGATGAGGGCGCGCTCGAAGGCCTCGACGGTGGCGGACAGCGGCCGGGGCGCGGTGTCCTGCGCGGTGGTGCCGGCCGGCTGGCCGAAGGGGGGCGAGCCGGCCTCGATGCCCAGCACCGTGCGCTCGGCCACGTTGCGAAGCTCGCGCACGTTGCCGGGCCAGTCATAGCCCAGCAACTGCTGCACGCGCGCGGTGGTCAGCTCGGGCACGGGCCGCTGGTGGCGCGCCGCGCCCTGCAGCGCGAAATGCTCGAACAGCAGCGGCACGTCCTCGCGCCGCTCGCGCAGCGGCGGCAGCGAGACGGTGGCCACGTTCAGGCGGTAGTAGAGGTCGGCGCGGAACAGGCCTTGCCGGCTCAATTCCAGCAGATCCAACTTGGTAGCCGCGATCACGCGGCAGTCGATGGGGATCAGGGTGTTGGAGCCCAGGCGCTCCAGCACGCGTTCCTGCAGCACGCGCAGCAGCTTGATCTGCATGGGCACGGGCATGCTCTCGATCTCGTCCAGGAACAGCGTGCCGCCGCTGGCGTGCTCCAGCTTGCCGATGCGCTTCTTGCCCGCGCCGGTATAGGCGCCGGCCTCGCTGCCGAACATTTCGCTGTCGAACAGCGTGTCGGGCAGGCCGCCGCAGTTGACGGCCACGAAGTTGCCATCGCGCCGCGCGCTGGCCTCGTGCAGGCAGCGTGCCACCAGTTCCTTGCCCGTGCCGGTCTCGCCCTGGATCAGCACGTCGGCCGCGCTTTGCGCCAGGCCCGTGAGCATCTGGCGCAGCTGGCGCATGTTGGGCGCGCGCCCTATCAACCGGTGCTCCAGGCTGTCGCGCTGCTGCAGCTGCTGGCGCAGCGCCCGCACTTCCAGAACCAGGCGGCGGCGCTCCAGGGCGCGGCGCACGGCGCCGACCAGGGTTTCGGGGGCGAAGGGTTTCTGGATGAAGTCCTGGGCGCCGTCCTTCATGGCCTGCACGGCCATGGAGATGTCGCCGTGGCCGGTGATCAGCACCACGGGCAGCTCGGCATCCATGGCCACCAGTTCGCGCAGGAAGGCCATGCCGTCCATGCGCGGCAGGCGGATGTCGCTGACCACGATGCCCGCGAAGTCGCGCGACAGGCGCCGGCGCGCCTGCTCGGCGCTGCCCACGCTTTCGCATGCGATGCCTTCGAGCTGCAGCGCCTGCTCGCAGCCGAGCACGATGTCGGGGTCATCCTCGATGATCAGGACTTTGAGGGCGTCGGTCATGGTGTGTCGGCAGAGGGTGTGGAGGGAGCCAGGGCCAGGCTCAGCGTGAAGACGGCGCCGCCGCCCGGATGGTTGCTGCCCGTCAGCGTGCCGCCGCATTCACGCACAATGCCGGCCGACAGCGCCAGCCCCAGGCCCAGGCCCACGCCCTCTTCCTTGGTGGTGAAAAACGGCTGGAACAGATGGGCCTGCGCCGCTTCGCTCAGGCCCGGCCCGTGGTCGCGCACGGTGACCTGGGCGCGGCCATCGGCCACGGCGCAGGCCAGCTCCAGGCAGGGCGCGGGCTGGCCGCGCATGGCGTCCAGGGAATTGTTGATCAGGTTGATCAGCACCTGCTCGATGCGGTTGCGGTCGCACCAGGCCACGGCCTCGGGCACGCCGTCATCGCGCAGGATGCGGGCGCCGGTCTCGGCCACGCGCGACTCCAGCACGGCCAGCGCATTGTCCAGGGCACGCGCCAGCGGCACGGCCTGGCTGGCGCCGCTGGACTTGCGCGCAAAGTTGCGCAGCTGGCCGGTGATGCGGCCCATGCGGTCGGCCAGCTGCGCCATGCGCTCCAGGTTCACGCGCGTGGTTTCGGTATCGCCGCGCTCCAGAAAGCGCTGGCTGTTGCCGGCCAGGGTGCGCAGCGCCGTCAGCGGCTGGTTGAGTTCATGGGCCACGCCCGTGGACAGCTGGCCTATCACGGCCAGCTTGCCGGCCTGCACCAGTTCGTCCTGGGCGGCGCGCAGCGTGGCCTCGGCGTGGGTGCGCTCGGCCACCTCGGCCTGCAGCGCCTCGTTGGCGGCCGACAGGTCGGCCGTGCGCTGCTCCACCTTGCGCTCGAGCTCGTCGTGCGCGGCCTGCAGCGCCTCGCGCGCGGCCAGCCGGTCGCGCAGGTGGCGGCGGCGCTCGTTGACCATCATGGCCAGCAGCAGCACAAAGGCCGCGCCCACGGCCGCGGCCAGCGCGCGGCTCTGGGCCAGCTGGTCGACCTGCTCCAGGTGCGATAGCACGGTGATCGTCCAGGGCGTGCCCGGCAGCTGGCGCGACTGGGCCAGGAAGCGGCCGCTGACCGGGTAGACCGAGCCCGGCGATTCCTCGCCATGGCGGGCAATGCGCACCAGGCGCGCGCCCTGGCCCAGGTCGCGCAGCACCTGCAGGCCCAGCGGCTCCAGCGCGCGGCGGTTGTACTGGCGCGTGTGGTCGAAGGCGGCGCGCGTGCCCTCGTCCAGCGTGCGCAAGGTGGTGAATTTCCAGTCGGAGACCGTGCCCAGGATGACGACGCCGTTCTCGTCGCCCACCAGCACGGGCGCCTCCACCGTGGACCAAGATTGCTCCAGCTGGTCCAGGCTGACCTTGACCACGGCCACGCCCAGCGTGTGGGTGTCGTCGCCCAGGGTGGAGGCCAGGTAGTAGCCGGGCTCGCCGCGCGTGGTGCCAATGCCGAAGAAGCGCGCGCTGCCCGTGGCCATGGCGGTGCGGTAGTAGGGGCGAAAGCTCAGGTCCTCGCCCAGGTAGCTGTCGGAGCGCCGCCAGTTGCTGGAGGCCACGACGTGGCCGCGCGCATCGACCAGGTAGGCGGTCAGCGTGCCCGCTCGGTCGTTGAGCTGCTCCAGGTAGGCGTTGACGCGGTTGGTGAGCTGCTCGTCGCCGGGCTCGGCCAGCAGCCTTTGCACATTGCCTTCCAGTGCCAGCACGTCGGGCAGGAAGGCGTACTTGCCGATCTCGCGCTGCAGGCTGGCGCCGTACAGCTCCAGCCGGTGCATGCCCGTGGCACGCAGATCGGCGATGCCCAGCCGCTGCGCCATCAGGTACGCGCCCCAGCCGCTCAGCCCGCTCAGGGCAAGCCACAGCAAAAGCAGGATGAGCTGGCGCAGGGGGCGGCGGGCGGGCATGGTGAAGGCACCAATGTTATCAGTGCCCCCCAGCGCCGCCTGGGCCTCAGGCCGAGACAGCGGGCCGCCCTTCCTGGGAGTGCTCCATGGGCAGCAGCGACTCGTCGTCGTCCGTGGTGGCATTCGGATCGACCGCGCCTTCCCACTTGGCCACCACGGCCGTGGCAATGGCATTGCCCAGCACATTGGTCAGCGTGCGGCCCATGTCCAGGAAATGGTCGATGCCCAGGATCAGCAGGATGCCGGCCTCGGGCAGGCCGAACATGGGCAGCACGGCGGCCACCACCACCAGCGAGGCGCGCGGCACGCCGGCAATGCCCTTGCTGGAGACCATCAGCACCAGCAGCATGGTGATCTGGGCCGTCAGCGTCATGTCGATGCCGTAGGCCTGGGCGATGAAGATGGCCAGGAAGGTGGTGTAGACCATGGAGCCATCGAGATTGAACGAGTAGCCCAGCGGCAGCACGAAGCCGATGATGCGCGGCTTGATGCCGAACTTCTCCAGCTGCTCCATCAGCTTGGGATAGGTCGATTCGCTGCTGGCCGTGGAAAAGCCCACCAGCAGCGGGCCGCGGATCAGGTTCAGCAGGCGGAAGATGTCACGGCCCAGCACGACGTAGCCGGCCACGATCAGCAGCACCCACAGCGTGGCCAGGGCCAGGTAGAAGCACAGCATGAACTTGCCGAACACCGACAGCATGCCCAAGCCATGGATGGTGATGGTGCCGGCCACGGCGCCGAACACGCCCACGGGGGCGAAGCGCATCACGTAGTCGGTGACCTTGAGCATGATGTGGACCACTTCGTCCATCAGGCCCACCATGGAACGCGCGGCCTGGTTGTGCAGGTTGCCCAGCGCAATGCCGAAGAACAGCGCGAACACCAGGATCTGCAGCACCTCGTTGGTCGCCATGGCCTCGAAGATGTTCTTGGGGAACACGTGGGCGATGAAGTCCTTGAGGTTCAGCGCCGAGGTCTTGAGGTTCAGCCCTTCGGCCGACGACGGCAGGGCCACGCTCAGGCCATGGCCGGGCTGCAGCACGTTCGCATAGATCAGGCCGATGGCCAGCGAGCAGAACGAGGCCACGATGAACCAGCCCAGCGCGCGGCCGCCGATGCGGCCCACGGCCTTGGCGTCGCCCATGTTGGCCAGGCCCGACACCAGGGTGGCGAACACCAGGGGCGCGATGATCATCTTGATCATGCGCAGGAAGACATCGGTGAGGATGCCGAAGTAGCTGGCGATTTCCTTGGCGGCCTCGGGCGTGGGCGCGTAGCTGTTGCAGGCATAGCCCACCAGCACGCCGAGGACCATGGCCACGAGCACCATGGTGGTCAAGCGATTGAATTTCATGCGGATTTTTTCGTTGGACGTATTTCGGTCTTGCAAGCGAGCCCGGTCCGCCGCAGCCCCCGGGTCTCTGCCGGATGCCATTGCGAAGACGGGCTTGTCTCCCTGCACACACAACCACGACGCACGTGGCCTGCGCCTGACAGTGCACAGACCGTGCCAGCCGCATCCGGCACCTGCGCCACGCGCTAACTGCTTGATTCGCCTATATCGACCTTACTTTTATGCATAAGGTGGAACGGAAATCCGAACAATGAAATGCAGGCGCCGTTCGGAAAACCGGATGGCGCGACCTGCGGGCTCCGGCCCTCCCGGGCCATGGTGCAACTATTTGAACGCCGGCCGGTGCCCGGGCAGGACGGCAGCAGCGGCTGATGCTCCGGCGCCTGTAGAGAGGCCCGCTCTCCCAAAGTCCCGCACCGCGTCTTCACCAGGTGCATCAACCCTGCGCCATCCCTGCCTCAACCCTGCGTCTGGGGCCCCAGGCGGAAAACGCTCACGGACTGCACAAGGTCATGCGCCTGCTGGCGCAGGCTCGTGGCTGCCGCCGCCATTTCCTCCACCAGGGCCGCGTTTTGCTGTGTCGCCTGGTCCATCTGCGTGACCGCCTCGCCCACTTGTGCCACGCCGCTGCGTTGTTCGGCGGAAGCCGCGCTGATCTCTCCCATGAGGTCGGTGACGCTGCGTATGCTCATCACCACTTCAGCCATGGTGCCCCCCGCGCGGTCGGCCAGCACAGAGCCCTGTTCGACCCGCTCGACGCTGTCGGAGATCAGAGCCTTGATCTCCTTGGCCGCCGCCGCGCTGCGGCCGGCCAGGCTGCGGACCTCGGAGGCCACCACAGCGAAGCCGCGGCCCTGTTCACCGGCACGCGCCGCCTCCACCGCAGCGTTCAGCGCCAGGATGTTGGTCTGGAACGCGATGCCGTCGATGACGTTGATGATGTCGGCGATGCGGCGCGAACTTTCACTGATGCCCTTCATCGTGTCCACGACCTGGGTGACCACCTCGCCCGCCTGCCCGGCCACGCCGCTGGCCTGCTGCGCGAGCGCGTTGGCCTTGCCCGCGCCATCAGCGTTCTGGGTCACGGTGGCTCCGAGCTGCTCCATGGAGGCCGCCGTCTGTTCAAGCGCGCTGGCCTGGCTCTCGGTCCGAGAGGACAGGTCGGTGTTGCCCTGGGCAATCTGCGTGCTTGCACTTGCCACGGATTCGCTGCCGCTGCGCACGACGGCCACGACCTGCGATAGCGCATCACTCATCTCGCCGAGGCTGCGCAGCAGGGTCCCCACTTCATCGTGGGTGGTGGCCTCCACCCGTTGCGTCAGATCCCCGCATGCCACCGCACGTGCCAGCTGGATGGCCCGTCCGATGGGGCCGGTGATGGAGCGCGTGACCCAGGTGCCCAGCAAGGCGGCCAGCACGACGGCCACCAGCGCGCCCCCCAGCTCGAACGCCAGCGTCATTGCCGCCAGCGACTCGGTGCGCGTCAGGCGCTCGGCCATGAGCTGCTCCTCCTCCCGCACCAGGTCTGCCTGCAGTGCGCGCAGCCCATCCATGGCCGCCTTCTCGCGCCCCAGGGAGAACTCGCGAACCAGATCCTCGACCGTCGCCGTGCCATCCTGAACTTGCCGCCGCAGCGCCTGCAGCGGCTGCACCGCCTGCACGAATTCACGGTGGCGCAGCCGGATACCGTCGAGCCGGCGCTGCTGGGCGGGGTTGTCCTCGGTCAGGCGTACGGCCTCCTGCCAGGAGGCCTCGAACTCCTTGAGTCCTTCATCCCAGGGGGCCAGAAAACGGGAGTCGCCCGACAGGAGATAGCCCCGCGAGGCCGTCTCCATGTTGACCATGCCCGTGAGCATGCGCTGTCCCTGGGACATCACCTTGAAGGTGTGCTCGTTCCATTGCTGGGCCTCCTTGAGCCGGGCCTGGCTGCTCACGGCCAGCGCGATGACAAGAAGAAAAATGGCGATGACGCATGCGAAGGCAGCTGCGAGACGGCGGGCCAGTGGCCAGTTGGACAAATTCATGATGATCATCGGTACGGACTGCGTGGCCGGAAAGACTGCACACGGGCGCGGCGATCACGATGTCAAGCCTCGCCTGCGCCTGGGGCCCTCATCTCCTGGCCGGGATCTACAGAGCACTCGCGCCAGCGGCTGCCGGGTGGCGGCCAGCAGGCCTGCGCTTTGTTTCTCTATGTAATATATTGGACAAAACATATTTTTGTCCTAGACAATTCGCAAAATCCCTCAAAACATCCCGGCCATGGCCGGACGTTTTGTTCCCTTCAGATCAATGACGCCACTTTCTGACCCCCTGCCTTTGGCGCCTGGCCCCGGGCTGCCCATCTCAGCCGTCGAACGCGAGACCGGACTTGCCAAGGACACCCTGCGTGTCTGGGAAAGACGCTACGGCTTTCCAAGGCCTGAACGGGATTCGGCAGGCGATCGCCGCTACCCGGCAGACCAGGTTCGACAACTGACCCTGATCCGGCGGCTCATGGATACGGGGCTGCGCCCCAGCAAGCTGATGGGGGTGGACCTGGACGGCCTGCAGGCGCTGCTGGCCCGCGCCGACACCTCGCCAGCCATGGATTTGTCCAGGACAAATTCAGAGAATGCAGCAGACTCTGAACGCTTCGCACCCATGCTCAACGCCATTGCTGCCCATGATCCCGCCCAGCTCAGGCATTGCCTGAGCCTGGCCCAGTCGCGCATGGGCCTGGCCGGTTTCGTGACCACGCTCGTGGCCCCGCTGACCACGGCGGTCGGCGATTTCTGGGCACAGGGGCGTTTTGAAGTGTTCGAAGAGCACCTGTACACCGAGGTGCTCACCGGCGTCCTGAGGCAGGCGATCGCCTCGCTCGCCCCCCCTTCCCCGCCGCCCGCGCCCAAGGTGTTGCTGACCACGCTGCCTCAGGAGATGCATGGACTGGGACTGCTCATGGTCGAAGCCCTGCTGGCCCTGGAAGGCTGCAACTGCGTATCGCTGGGCACCCAGACGCCCATCGGCGACGTGGCACAGGCCGCGCGGGCACATCGCGCCGACATCGTGGGGCTGAGCTTCAGCAGCGCCCACAACGGAGCGATGGCGCAGGCTTGCCTGGGCGAGCTGCGCAGCCACCTGCCGCCGGCCATCGAGTTGTGGGCCGGTGGAGCATGCCCGGCGCTCTATTCCAACCCTGTCACGGGCATCACGCCGGTGCGCCATCTCACGGATCTGCAACCGCTGGTCGCCCGATGGCGGCAGACGACAAGAACATCAAGGACATCCGCATGAACTTTCCCGCCCCCCGCCCCGTCTTCACCGCCAGGCGGCGCACCCTGCTGGCAGCGACCCTTGGCGCCGGCCTGCTGGCCAGCGGTTGCGCCAGCATGCGCCCGCCAGGCTCGGTCACGCCCGTCTCACCGTTCGACCTGCAGCGCTACCAGGGCCTGTGGTACGAACTGGCACGGCTGGACCATGGTTTCGAGCGGGGCATGACCGATGTGACCGCCGAGTACACGCCGCAGGCAGACGGCAGCGTGAAGGTGGTGAACCGGGGGTTTTCCGTGCCCCGGGGCCAGTGGCAGCGTGCCGTCGGCAAGGCCTTGTTCACGGGCAAGCCGGACACGGCTTCGCTCAAGGTCTCCTTCTTCGGTCCGTTCTACGGCGGCTACCATGTGGCCGCCCTGGACCCTGACTACCGCTGGGCGCTGGTCCTCGGGCCGGACACGCAGTACTGCTGGATACTGGCCAGGGAGCCGAAACTGCCCCCGCAGACCCTGCAATCCATCGTCGCCAAGGCCGCGGAACTGGGCGTCGATACCGGCGCGCTGATCTGGGTCAGCCATGATCGGCACCAGGAAGCGCGCAGCCAGGAGGCCTTGTGAACAGCCTGCCCCCCGTCGCGGTGATCGGCGCAGGAATGGCGGGTTTGGCCTGCGCACAGTTGCTGGCCGAGGCTGGCTGCCGCGTGGATATCTTCGAGAAAAGCCGAGGCCCATCCGGGCGCATGAGCACACGGCGCGCGCAGGATCCGCAGGGTGCGTGGCAGTGCGATCACGGCGCCCCATCGTTTGCAGCCCAGGACCCGGAGTTTGTGCAGGAGGTGCGCCAGTGGGAGCAGCACGGCGTTGTCGCCGCCTGGCGTCCGCGCGCAGTGCGCCTGCTGGGCACAGACGTGGTGCCCGCAGAGGCAGGCCCCGACCGCTGGGTGGGCGTGCCGCGCATGACCTCTCCCGCAGCATTTCTTGTCCAGCGGCTTGGACAGCAGGGGCATGGCGTACGGCTGCACCTGCAGGCCACGGTGCAGCATTTGCAGCACGGGCCTGCCCGCTGGACAGTGCACTGTGCCGAACAAGGGCAGATGGGGCCGGAATACTGCGCCCTGGTGCTGGCAGTGCCTGCACCGCAGGCGGCAGCCTTGCTGGAGCCGGTCTCGCCCTATGCTGCGGCACTGGCCGCCAGCGCACGCATGCAGCCTTGCTGGGTGGCCATGCTGCGCACCGACGCCCCCCTGCCGCTGGACTGGGATGCGGCAGAAATCACGGATGGCCCGCTGTGCTGGGTGGCACGCGACAGCGCCAAGCCAGGACGGCAAGGGCAACAAGGGCAGCAGACCTGGGTACTGCATGCCAGTGCACGGTGGAGCCAGGATCACATCGAGTCGGACGCTGAATCCGTGGCCGGGCAACTGCTGCAGGCATTCAAGGCCCTGGCCGGCTCTCTGTCCGACTCTCTGCCAGGCGGCCTGCGCGTCACTGCCCACCGCTGGCGCTATGCGCTGCCGGCACCCCACCTGGTCAACCGCTGCTGGTGGGACGCGCCTGCGGGCCTGGGCCTGTGCGGCGACTGGATGTGCGGCGCAGGCGTCGAAGGCGCCTGGCTCAGCGGACGGGCGCTGGCCCGGCGCGCCCTGGCCACGCTGACGCGCTGAACTGCAGGAACGCCCGCGCCATGCACAAGAAGCCCCACCTGCCCTCCAAGCTGTGTGCGTGCTGCGGTCTTGCGTTCACATGGCGCAAAAAATGGGCACGTGATTGGGACGAGGTCAAATACTGCTCGCAGCGCTGCCGCACCGCGCGACTGCCGCCTGATCCCACTCCCCCATCTGCAGGCCGTCAGCCAAGGCGCTGACCTCCAAGCGGGCCATGCGCCCCGCACATTCTGGAGCCCTGGATTGCCGCCAGGCCGGCCCCATAATGCGCCACCCCATTGCATCAAGGAATTGGCACCTATGTCTTCCGGCGGCTTTCACGTCCACGGCCCACACGATCACGAACTCGAACATGCTGCCCAGGGCGAGCATGGCCACACCGCCCACCACGGCATCGGCGGCGGCAGCCTGACCAACCAGATCGCCATGTGCACGGCAGTCATCGCCACGGTGGGCGCCATCTTCGCGTACATGGGCGGCGCCACCCAGGCCAATGCCGGACTGTACAAGAACGACGCAGCCATCAAGAAGACCGAAGCGGCCAACCAGTGGGCCTTCTTCCAGGCCAAGAGCACCAAGCAATCGCTGTCCGATTTCGCGCGTGATCTGGCGACCACGGAGGACAGGCGGGCGGCCTACCAGGCCAAGGTGGAGCGCTACGAAAAGGAAAAGGACGACATCAAGCGCGATGCCGACCGCCTGGAAGCAGAGGCCCGGCAATGGGACGAGAAGTCAGAGATGCAGATGCACCTGCATCACCGCTGGGCGCAGGCCACCACCGCGCTGCAGGTCGCCATTGCCCTTGCAGCCATCGCGCTGCTGACCAAGAAGAAATGGCTGGAATACGCCATGCTCGGCGTGGCAGCGCTGGGCCTTGGCGTGGGCGGGCTGGCCATGCTGCACATCTAGAGCGTGTGGCAAAGCCGCAAAGCCGCATATCCGCCTTGGAAGGCAGCTGTGAAACAGCCCCCCCGATTCCCCGGCCTTGCCCGCGGCTCAGTCCTCGCTGGGACGGGGGTAGCCTGCCTCTGCCCACGCTTGCGCAGACGTCCGGGTGAGCTGATGGTCCGGCCTGACTCCCACCTTGGCCAGCTCGCTGCCGTCGGCGGCAGTGGCGGTGAGCGTGGCGCTGGGATTGTCCTCATCGGGCTCGATATCCAGAGAGACGGTCACGCGTGACCCGCCCACCACGATCTGCACATCCTTGTGCAACTGCGCTGCCAGATGCTGCTCATGCCGGCGCATCACCTCGTGCGCCGTCTTCACGAGCGTGTTGAAGGCGGAAACGTCCAGCGGCTTGGGATTTTTCTTGTCGCGGCCCATGGTCCACGGGCCGACCAGGCTTGGCTCCGCCTGGCCGTCCTGGGTCATGGCAACGGCCCAGCCATCGTCGTCTTCATTCTTGATGACGCGGGCCTCCCAGCCGTTGTGATGCCAAAGGCGGTCTTCGAAGATCGAGACGACTTCTTGTTCGAGTTCTGCGGACATGTCCAGACCCTTCCCTTGTGGAAACTATCGAGCCCGAAATTCTACTGTCCATCCATACAGTTCGCGCGCAGGGGTCTATTGCGCAAGCGGCGGCTTCCACGGGGCCATGACACCCGGCAGATACGGTAGCCACGGCAGTCAAAGCAGGCGTGCAGGCTGGTCAGCGGCTGACCGAGCTGCGTCAGGTTGCCTCGCTTGCACGTTGCGCTCGCCGCAAATTGCCGCTGGAGCGAAGGGCTTGCGAGTACGATAAGCTTCAAGTCTTGTTGAAGGTCAAGGCATCCCTGCCGAGGTCACGTATGAACATTGGCGAACTGAGCAAACGCACAGGCCTGTCCACATCACGCATTCGTTTTTATGAGCAAAGCGGCCTGCTGCAAGCGGCTGAGCGTGGCGCGAATGGCTACCGCAGCTATCCGCCTGAGATGGTGCAGATGCTGGAGCTGATTGCGATTGCGCAAGGGGTGGGCTTCAGCCTGGATGAAATTCGTGCACTCTTGCCGCCCGGCCTGCAAGGCTGGGACCATGAGGCCGTCGTGGGCGCGCTGCGCCAAAAAATTGCCGATATCAAGGCCATGGAGAAAAAGCTGCAGGCCAGCAAAAAGCAGTTGCAGGCTTTGTTGTCCGATATTGAAGCGCGGCCAGACAACATGGATTGCCATGACAACGCACGCCGTGTGCTCTCCCATGTACTGGCCCAGCAATCCGAATCCTTGGCCTCTGAAGCAGCGGCCGAAGAAAAAATGGGCAAGCTCATGCGCACCGGACACAAGAAGCGGGCAAGCGCGGCATAGGCCTGCGCCAGTTTGGAACGTGGCCCTAGCGCCTTGCCAAAGCCTGCACCACCTGCTTGGCAGTCGCTTTGGCCGACCCCGGGTTTTGCCCGGTGATGAGGCGGCCCTCGGCCACCACATACGACATAAAAGGCAGCAAGGCTTTCTGATAGCGCGCACCGCGCATCTTCATCTCCTGCTCGGCGTTGTAGGGCATGGACCAGGCCACTCCGGCCAGGATTTCTTCCGTCCATGAAAAACCCGTGACCCGTTTGCCCGCGACCAGCAAAGAGCCGTCGCTGAGCTGCGTATTGAGCAGGCCGCAGTAGCCGTGGCAAACCGATGCAACGATGCCACTTCGCTCCCAGATGCCGCGTGTGATGCGCTGCAGCCCCGCACTATCGGGAAAATCCCACATCACCGCATGCCCTCCGGTGAAGTAGATGGCATCGAAATCGTTCGCATCGATATCGGCAGGTGCCGCAGTGTTCGCCAGCAGGGCCATGCGCACGGGATCATCGAGCCAGGCCTTGGCCGAAGCATCGAAGTGCGGCCATTGGAGTGCGCGCGGCTCCAGCGGTACGGCGCCACCCAGCGGGCTCACCAGTTGCTGCAGATACCCTTGCGCAGCAAACACATCCCAGGCATGGGTCAGCTCCGACAGCCACAGCCCTGTGGCGTGCGCAGGGTCGTCGTAATGAGCGACATTGGTGACGACATGCAAGATACGTGGCGTACTCATGATGACTCCTGCGCGATGTGCTTGAGGCCCTGTGCGTAGCTGGTGACAGCAAAGTCGGGAAAGCGGCGCTTGAACTTGGACGAATCAAACACATTGTCGTGCGCGTAGCGTGGCAGCAGTTCGCGCAGTTCGCGCACGGGCTTGGAGACCCAGCCAGCAACCACCATGGCCAGGTGGCTCAGTACCTTGTAGCGCGGCTCAACCCCAAAGGTTGCAGCCGCCAGGTTCACAAAGGCCTGATAGGTCAGCCGCTCGTCCCAGCAAGGCAGATGCCAGGTCTGGCCATACGCATCTTGCGCATTGCCAATGGCTGCCATGGCGCGGCTTGCATCGGGCGTCCAGATCAGGGTGCGCAGCTTGTCGTCACGCACCGGCACTTTGGCCTTCTGGCCCGCCTTGAGCGGGCCGATCACCAGGGTGTTGGTGATGCTTTGGGTTTTGCCGGGGCCGTAGAACTCTGGCGCGCGGGCAATGGCGACGGGGATATCGCCGCGCTGCATCTCGGCCAGCACCATCTCGGCCATCAAGGCGCGCACGCGCCCCTTGCGGCCCACCGGGGCAAAGGCGGTTTCCTCGGTCTGCCGCTGCGCGGTTTGCGGGTACATGTAGGTGTTGTCGAAGTAGACAAACTTGGCCCCCGCTGCCCGCGTGGCATCGAGCGCATTGCGCAGCATGGCAGGAAACTGCCCCTCCCATAACTCGGTGTCTGGTGGCAGGCCAGCGGTGAAGTACACGACCTCGCTGCCACGCACGGCCTCCAGGGTTTGCGCGGAATTCATCAGGTCGGCGGACACCAGCTCGTCCGTATCGTTCACCTTGCGCGGCTTGCGGCTGACCAGGCGCAGGTTCTGCGTGTAGTTGCGGTGGAGCTCGCGCGCCAGCTCCACAGCGATCTGGCCATTGGCGCCCAAAATGGTTTGCATATCGATCCTTGCAGCAGCTTGTGTGATGAGAGGATAAGGAGCTTAAGCTTCAACTTGAGTTGAAGGTCAAGCGGCAAAACTGCAGGTCCCTGATATCAGGTCGAAGCCCCCTGCCGACTCGCTGGCTGTCTGAAGAAACCCGGCACTTCCATCATGTCGGGGAGCCTGGGGCCTGGGGCCTGGACACTGCGGCCTGCTTTGGTGCACCTGGTGAAGGCCCGGTTCGGGTCGGCAGCGCCTGTGCATGAGCCGCGATGGCGGACTTGCCTCTTTGCGGTTGCTCATCTGTGGTCCGAACTTGTCGGCTTTATCAAGACTGCCACCGCACACCGGCATCAATTGCTGCAATGGGTGCAATGAGAGCAATGGCAGCAATGTGTGTACAGCAAATATTTGATGCGATCAGAATGCACCACCACCATTGAAAAGAAGAAGCCATTCTCAATCCAACGATTGAATTGCCAACTTCCGATGGACGCCGCTTATTCAATGTGACAGAATGAAACGCCAGCGATGAATGGCCTGAAGTCCTCTGATGATGGCAGTGGCAAATATTGCCATGGCGATCGCAATGACAGGACGAAAAACCGGATGTGCCGCTATTGAGATCCAGAAATCAAATCGTGTTGACTTCGCGCATTTCGGATGGATCGTTTGGTCAATGAACGTCAGAGCGTACTCTTGTCGACCGCACCTCATTTGCACTGGAAGCGCACTACGGCCATTGTCGCCATTCGGCCAATCATTGAATTCAGCTTCTGGCTTTCGAGCCTTACGCTTCTATGAACATCGCCCCGTAGAAGCCAAAAAACCAAGGGCGATTGACAACGGAGATTTATATGCCTTACAAGAAAAGTCAACAAGTCGGCGGTCAGGGTGGAGACGAATTTTCCGATGATCTGACCCAAGTGGTTCGAATTGTGAGGATTTCGATCAGGCACGGAGCCAGAGTCGATGCCATCCAAACCACTTGGCTTCTGACAGACGGAACACAGCTCACTGGTGCACGCCATGGTGGCGGGGGCGGTGAAGAAACTGTGATCGAGTTTGGCAGCAACGAGCACATCGTTACGATACAAGGGCGAAGCGGAAGTCGAATTGATTCCCTGACCATTACCACCAACAAGAAGTCCTACGGCCCCTACGGAGGCGACGGAGGGAAACCCTTCGGCCCCATTCCTGCTGAAGCAGCGGGTGGCTTCTTTGGTCGTTCCGGCACAAATGTTGACGCGATAGGCGTTTTCATTCCAGCGTAGTGTCAAGCCGGTGATGGTGCCATCGCATCAACAAGGCACCGAAACGGACTGGGATGAAGCCGAGGTTTATTCCAGTCCGCTCATCGGCTCTACTGATTCCTGCTGTCAATCAACGCCCCCGCATCCCCATCAAAACCTCAATCGTCACCGTCGTCGCGTCGTCATCCGGCCTTTTGCGATGCGCGATGCCCAACGCCCTTGACAGTGCCGGCCGCAGGGGCCGCGTGGTGATGCGGGGGTCAGGCTGCGGTGCGCCGGCCTCATGGGGCAGCAGCGCGGCGCCGTAGCCCGCTGCCACCAGGCTCTTCATTGCGTCGTTGTAGTTCAGCTCGATGCGTGCCTGCGGCCGGGCGCCGCCTGCGGCAAACCATTCGGCGGTCTGGCGCGACAGCCGGGTGCCACGGTCGTTGGCGATCAGGGGGCGGGCCGCAAGCCAAGCGGGCGTGATGTGCCGCGGCGGCTTCCAGGCGGCCGGGATGAAGGCCAGCACCGGGTCCTGGCGCCAGGCCTGCACCTGCAGCCCGCGCAGCACAGGCTGCGGCAAGGCAACGATGCCGATGTCCAGGCTGCCGGCAGCCAGGCGCGCCAGGGCTTCCTCGCTGGTCATCACCGCCACTTGCACGTCGATCTCGGGATGCCGGGCGGCCAGGGTTTCCAGTGCCTGGGGCAAGAGGTGCGCGAGTGCGCCGGTGGAGGCGCCCAGGCGCACGCGGCCCCCGCGCGTGGCGATCTGGCGCTGCACGGTCTGCAGGAGATCGTCGGCCTCGGCCAGGAGCTGGCGCGCCTTGTCTATCAGCAGGCTGCCCGCCGATGTGGCGGTGACGCCGGCCGGTGCGCGGTGCAATAGACGAGTTCCCAGACGTTCTTCGAGCTGCGCCACATGCAGCGTCACCGTGGGCGGCGCCAGGTGCAGCACCTTGGCGGCGGCGGCGAACGAGCCCAGGTCGGCCACCGTCAGCAGGGTGCGCAGACGGTCCAGATTGATTTCGCGCATGGTGCGGTGTCCCAGGTTGCCAGCAATTCAGGAATCATGAATCCGTAGTTTGTCAGATTCAACTGGCCTGCATGCGGCAGGCGCTGCACCATGCGCTCCACACCCAATCGGAGCAACCCATGACCTCTCTTGTTTTCATCGATGGCGACCAAGGCACCACCGGCCTGCAGGTGCGCGAATG
The DNA here is from genome assembly GCF_043104845.1 of Delftia sp. WSY_7. Taxonomy (NCBI): domain Bacteria; kingdom Pseudomonadati; phylum Pseudomonadota; class Betaproteobacteria; order Burkholderiales; family Comamonadaceae; genus Delftia; species Delftia sp. WSY_7. The sequence continues at coordinate 196,938 of NZ_JBICLB010000014.1, forward strand.
GCTGGCGGATCGGACCGACCTGCGCCTGCTGCAACTGCCGGCCGACCAGCGCAAAAGCACGGCGCACCGGGCCGAGGCGCTCAACGACTGCGACATCGCCTTGCTGTGCCTGCCGGACGAGGCTGCGCGCGAGGCGGTGGCGCTGGTGCGCCGGCCCGGCGTGCGCGTGATCGATGCGAGTTCTGCGCATCGCACCGCGCCGGGCTGGGTCTATGGCCTGCCGGAACTGGAGGCAGGCCAGGCTGAACGCATCGCCCATGCCCGGCGCGTCAGCAATCCCGGCTGCTATCCGACAGGTGCTCTGGCACTGCTCAGGCCCTTGATCGACGCGGGCCTGCTGCCCCCCGACTACCCGCTCGTCATTCACGCGGTATCGGGCTATTCGGGACGGGGCCGCGCAGGGCTGCTGGACCATGAGGGCGCTGCCGCCGCCACTGCCGTGCCCCTGCAGGTCTATGGCCTGGGTCTGCACCACAAGCACGTGCCCGAGATACAGCAGCATGCCGGCCTGGCCCATGCGCCGGTGTTCGTGCCGGCCTATGGCCACTACCGGCAAGGCATCGTGCTGACCATCGCCCTGCATCTGCGGCTGCTGCCCGCTGGTGTGACCGCCCGCAGCCTGCACGCTGCGCTTCAGGCGCGGTACCAGGGCCAGCCCTGCATCGAGCTGCACCCCCTGGAGGAGGACGCCGATGCGCAGCGGCTCGATCCGCGTGCGCTCAATGGCAGCAACCGGATGCGGCTCGCGGTGTTCGGACAGCCGCAGGAAGAGCAGGTGCTGCTGACCGCCGTGTTCGACAACCTGGGCAAGGGCGCCGCCGGTGCGGCGGTGCAGAACCTTGATCTGATGCTCGGGCTGCAGCCGATGCTGCAGCCGGGATGCGATGAATCCCTGAGCCTGGTGTGAGCCTGGTGTGAGCGTGGAGTGAGTGCGGTGTGAGCTGCCGGCCTGGGGAAGACGGGGCAAGATCCGGGCAATCCTGCTTCAAGCCTCGACGCCACAGGCCACCGACAGATAGCTTTTCATGCGCGCGCTGGCCCGCTGCGGGTCGGCCAGCGCACCGCAGGCATCGGCCAGCTCGAACACCTTGGCAAAGTGCACGGCCCCGCGTGCAGACTGCATTGCGCCGGCCATGGAGAAGTGCTTCTGGTGGCCATTGAGCCAGGCCAGGAACACGATGCCTGCCTTGTAATGCCGCGTGGGCGCGCAAAAAATCTCGCGCGACAGCGCCACCGTGGGATCCAGCAGTTCCCGGAAGCGCCCGCTGCGGCCCTGGGCCAGTTCGGCCAGCGCCACGGCCGCCACCGGGGCGATGGGGTCGAAGATGCCCAGCAGGCCGTGGGAGTGGCCGCCCTCACCGGCTGCCGTCCCATCGCCGGCCATGAGTTCGGCGTAGTGGAAATCGTCACCCGTGTACATCTTCACGCCCGCAGGCAGCCTGCGGCGCAGCGCCCTCTCCCATTGCGCATCGAGCAGCGATACCTTGATGCCTTCGACCTTGGGCGCCTTCGCTGCGATCAGCGCGGCGACGGTATCAAGGGCCTGCACCAGGTCCGTACTGCCCCAGTAGCCGCGCAGCGCAGGGTCGAACATCTCGCCCAGCCAGTGCAGCACCACGGGCTGGTCGGCAGCGTCCAGCAGCCGGTCATAGAGTTGCAGATAGTCCTGCGGGCCGCGCGCGGCCTGGACCAGGGCGCGGCTGGCCATGAGGACCACGGGGCAGCCTTCGGCCTGCACCACATCCATCTGCTCGCGGTAGGCCCCCTCGACCTGTGCCAGCGTGACCCCGGGTTGCGCCGCCAGCTGGTCGGTGCCCGCGCCGCAGGCCAGCTGGCCGCCCACTGCCCGCGCATGGCGCGCGCTGCGCTGGATGAGTTCGCGTGCCGATGGCCAGTCCAGGCCCATGCCGCGCTGGGCCGTGTCCATGGCTTCGGCGACCTTGAAGCCCAGGCGGTACAGATGCTCGCGGAAGGCCAGCGTCGCCTCCCAATCGATGGCAGGCGGGCCATCCCAGGGATGCGTGGTTGCCAACGGGTCGATCACCAAATGGGCCGCTGCGTAGACGCTGCGGTTGAAGGCAGGAGCCGGGCCCGCGGGAGCGATGGGACTGGCCTTCATGGCCAGTGGCACGAGACGGCCGTCGCTTCGGGGAAGGAGGATCTGCATGGGGGTCTCCTGCCTCAAGCCAGTCGGCCGAGGATGTGGTCGGCAGCCTTCTCGGCCACCATGATGGTGGGAGCGTTGGTGTTGCACGAGGGGATGAAGGGCATCACGGACGCATCGGCCACGCGCAGCCTCTCCATGCCGATGAGCTGCAGTTGCGGCGTCACCACGCTGTACGGGTCGTGCTCGGGGCCCATGCGGCAGGTGCCCACGGGATGGTGGTCGGTCTTGGCATGGGCGCAGGCGTAGTCAGACAGCTCGGCATCGCTGTCCCGATGTCCGCCCGGCAATACCTCGCCGTGCACGTAGCGCCGCAGCGCGGGCTGGCCCAGCAGCTTGCGCGCAAGGCGCAGGCCCTTGATGGACATGGCCCGGTCATGGGGGTCGGCCCAGTAGTTGGGATCGATCAAGGGCGCCGACGCCGGGTCTGCATCCGCGAGCCGGACCGTGCCGCGCGAGCGGGGGCGCAGGTAGGCCGTGTTCAGCGTCACGCCTGCGTTCTCCAGCCCGGTCATTCCGGCTTCTATGCCCGAGCCCAGCCCCAGATGGAACTGGATGTCGGGCGAGCGCGCGAGCGCATCGGGGTCGGCATACCAGAAGCCCCCGGTCTCGAAGAGGCTGGAGGCGGCCGGCCCTTTCTTGAGCAGCAGGTACTGCAGGCCCGCCCAGGCCGCGTGCCAGGGGCGCTGGTATTTGTCGTAGGTGTGGTCGCCCGTGCATTCGGCGATCACGAACAGGTCCAGGTGGTCCTGCAGGTTGGAGCCGACACCAGGGAGGTCATGCACAGGCGCCAGCCCCACGCTGCGCAGATGGTCGGCAGGGCCTATGCCGGAGTGCATCAGCAGCCTGGGCGAGCCTATGGCGCCCGAGCAGACGATGACTTCGCGGCTGGCGTGCACGCTGAAAGGCGTACGGCTGGTGCCCGAGACCGCCTCCACGCCAACCGCGCGCCTGCCCTGCACCAGCACGCGCAGCGCCTGGGTCTGCAGCTGGACGGTCAGATTGGGGCGGCGCATGCGCACCGGATCGATGAAGCCCGTGGCCGCCGACGCACGGCGCGCATTCCACTGCGTGAGCTGGTAGTAGCCCAGGCCCTGCTGCGCGGCGCCGTTGAAGTCGGGGTTGAAGGGCATGCCCATTTCCTGGCCGGCCTGGAAGAAGGCCTCGCAGATGGGCAGCGGGCTGACGGGGCAGGACACGCCCAGCGGGCCGCCGTAGCCGTGGTACTCGTTGGCAAAGCGCTGGTTGTTCTCCGAACGCTTGAAGTACGGCAGCACGTCGCGCCAGGACCAGCCCGTGGCGCCGCCCAGGCGCTCCCAGTCGTCATAGTCTGCCGGCGCGCCGCGCGTGTACAGCTGGGCGTTGATGGTCGAGCCGCCACCGATGACCTTGGCCTGCGTGTAGCGCAGCACGCGCTGGTTCAGATGCCGCTGCGGCACGGTCTGCCATCCCCAGGAGCCCCGGCCCCGGGTCATGCGCGCAAAACCCGCAGGCCAGTGGTACAGAAGATGCGAGTCCCAGCCCCCGGCCTCCAGCAGCAGCACGCGCACCGAGGGGTCGGCGCTCAGCCGGTTGGCCAGCACGCAGCCCGCCGAGCCCGCGCCCGTGATGATGTAGTCATAGCTGTCCATGGTCATCCTCCTCACAGCCGCGCGATGGAGAGCGCGCCATCCACATGCAGCACCGACCCCGTCGCAAACGCCAGCCTGCCGCTTGCCAGCGCGCTGGCGGCCTGCGCCACGTCCTCGGGCCGGCCCCAGCGGCCCATGGGCACAAGGCCCGCAGCGATCAGGCCGTCGTACCGATCGGCAGCACCCGCCGTCATGGCCGTGCGGACGATGCCGGGGCGCAGCTCGAACACGCCAATGCCGTGCGCCGCCAGGCGCAGCGCGAACAGGCGCGTCAGCATGCCCAGGCCGGCCTTGGACAGGCAGTACTCGCCGCGCTCTACCGACGCCATCTCGCCGCTGACCGAGGACACGGTGACGATGGACCGCGCAGCGCCCGAAGACGCAGCCAGCATGCGCTGCGCCACGGCCTGCGTGAAAAAGAAGCTGCCGCGCAGGTTGGTGGCCATCACCCGGTCGAAGTCCTCGGCGCGGATGTCCAGCAGATCGCCGCGGCGCGGCGATCCCATGCCTGCGTTGTTGACCAGGCAGGACGGCACACCGCCCCAGGCGCAGACCGCATCGAGCACACGAGCGTGGTCGTGCACGTCGGCCAGGTCGCCGCAAACACGCAGCGCACGCGCGCCGCAGGCCTGGATCTGCGCGACGCTGGCGCCGTCACTGGCGCCGTCGTCCTGCAGCGTGGTGATGGCCACGTCAAAGCCGTCGTGCGCCAGTTGCAGCGCAATGGCGGCGCCTATGCCCTGGCTGCCGCCGGTGACCAGGGCCACGGGGCGCCGTGCCGTCGATTGCGGATTCATGGCAGCAGCTCCTGAAGGTGGTGACGCAGGTGACTGCCCACGCGCAGGGCCTGGGCCGCCACGGTCAGCGCGGGGTTGACTGCGGCCGAGGACGGGAAGAATCCCGCATCGACCACATACAGGTTGTCCAGCTCCCAGGCCTTGCACTGCGGGTCCAGCGCCGAGGTGGCCGGATCACTCCCAAGGCGCACCGTTCCGCACTGGTGCGACACCACCTCGGTGCCGAAGCCGCGCGACAGCACCAGCGGGTAGCCGGTGCCGCGCAGTATCTGGGCGCAGCGCGCCACCCAACGCTGGTGGGCGCGCAGGTTGGTGCGGTGCCAGTGCAGGTCGATGGCTCCGTCCGCGCGCAGCGTGACGCGGCTGCTGGGGTGGGGCAGGTCCTCGCTTTGCGCGTACCAGTCCACACTGCGCTCGGCCAGCGCGCTGCGCAGCCACCTCGGGGTGCCCGGCAGGGCGGCACGCAGCATGGGCTCGCGGATCTTTCCCAGCAGTTGCAGGCTGCCCAGCGGCGGGCCGCCCGCGCCGTCGCCAAAATAGAAGTCGTGCAGCGCCAGCGTCTTGGGAAAGCGCGTGCGGTTGCGCCTGAACGGGTGCCATGCCATCAGGGCCGTGGTGTTGTGCGTCATGTAGTGGCGGCCCACCACGTCGCTGCCATTGGCCAGGCCGCGCGGATGCCGCGCATTGGCCGAGCGCAGCAGCAGGGCCGCCGAGTTGATGGCGCCGGCACTGAGCACGAACAGCCCCGCCGTGATGCGGCGCGCCACGCCGCGGTCCACCACCTCCGCCGCGACGACGCGCCGCCCGCCCGCATCGGTGAGCAGGCGCTGAACGTGCACGCCTGTGTGCAGCCGCACATTGCGGTGCGCCAGCGCAGGCCGCAGCAGGCAGGTTTCGGCATCGCCCTTGGCCCCCACCATGCAGGGCACGGCGTCGCAATTGGCGCAGCGCCGGCAGTGCCCGCCCGGTCCCAGGTCGATGGCGCAGGGCATGGGAAACGGCCGCAGGCCCTGGGCACGCAAGCGCTGCTCGATGCGCGAAAGCAGCGGCTCGTGCGGCACCGGGGGATGGGCATAGGCCGTGCTGCGCGGCGGCTCCGTGGGGTCGGCGCCGCCCTGGCCGCGCACGCCGAACAGCTGCTCGGCCAGGGCATACCAGGGTTCGAGATCGGCATAGCGCAGCGGCCAGGCGGGCGAGATGCCCTCCTCATGCTCCACCGCCTCGAAATCGCGCTGCCGAAAGCGCAGCATGGCCGTGCCGTAGAACTTGGTGTGCCCGCCCACGAAATAGAACATGCCGGGCCGAAACGCCCGCCCGCTGGCGTACCAGACCTCGTCGGTCTGGTAGCGTCTTTCGGCGAAGACGGCCTCGATGTCCCAGTTCTGCGCCTCGCGCGGCAGCACCGGGCCGCGCTCCAGCACCCATGCGCTCGCACCGCTGCCCGCCAGTTGCAGGGCCACGGCCGAGCCACCCACGCCCGAGCCGATGATGAGCACATCGCAGTCCAGCCCGTTGTGCGCCATGGCGGTCATGCGATCAGCGCCTGGGTGGCGGCATCGAAGCAGACCAGCCGAGACAGGTCGATCAGCAGGCGTGCCCTGTCCCCGGCGCGCAACGGCGCATCGGGCGGCAGCCGCGCGGTGAACGCATGGCCACCGAGCTTCAGCAGGGCCAGCGTGTCCGATCCGGTGGGCTCCAGCAGTTCGACGCGGGCCTCGGCCAGGCCCTGGCCGGGGGCGGCCGGCACGCCTTCGGGCGCCAGGCCCACGGCCTCGGCACGTATGCCGGCAATGACTTCGCTGCCCGCATGGCCCTGCAGCGCGGTGGCCAGCGGCTGCGGCAGGGGCAGGGACTGGCCGCCGATATCGAGGAAGGGACCGCCCTGCCCCTCACCCGCCCCCTCACCCACGCGCGCAGGCAGCAGGTTCATGCGCGGCGACCCCATGAAGCCCGCCACAAAGGTGTTGGCCGGCCGGTTGTAGACCTGCTGCGGCGTGCCCAGCTGCTGCAGCACCCCGCCCTTCATGACGGCGATGCGCGTGGCCAGGGTCATGGCCTCGATCTGGTCGTGCGTGACATAGATGATGGTGGCGCCCAGGCGCTGATGCAGCTTCTTGATCTCGGCGCGCATGTCCACGCGCAGCTGGGCATCGAGGTTGGACAGCGGCTCGTCGAACAGGTAGAGCTGCGGCTCGCGCGCCAGCGCCCGCCCTATGGCCACGCGCTGGCGCTGGCCGCCCGACAGCTGGCGCGGCTTGCGCCCCAGCAGGTGCTCTATCTGCAGCAGCCTGGACACCTCCTGCACCCGCGCAAGGCGCCGCGACTTGTCCACCTTGCGCATCTCCAGCGGAAAGCCGATGTTGCCCGCCACGGTCATGTTGGGGTACAGCGCATAGGACTGGAACACCATGGAGATGTCGCGCTCGGCCGGCGCCGCGTGGGTGATGTCGCGGCCGCCCAGCGCCAGGCGGCCGCCGCTGGGCGGCTCCAGGCCCGCGATGATGTTCATCAGCGTGCTCTTGCCGCAGCCCGACGGGCCGACGAGGACCAGGAATTCGCCCTCCTGCACGGCAATGCTGATGTCCTGCAGGATGCTGGCCGCGCCGAAGCGCTTGTGGATGCGGTCGAGATCAAGGAATGCCATGGAATGCCTCACTGCAAGATGCTGGGCATCAGCCTTTGACGGCGCCGGCCATCAGCCCGCGCACGAAGAACCGGCCCGACACCAGGTACACGGCCAGCGTCGGCAAGGCCGCGATGAACGCCCCCGCGAAGTGGACGTTGTATTCCTTGACGCCGGTGCTGCTGTTGACCAGGTTGTTCAGCGCCACGGTCAGCGGGTAGGAGCTGAAATCGCTGAACGAGGCGCCGAACAGGAACTCGTTCCAGATGCTGGTGAACTGCCATATCGCGGCCACCACGACGATGGGCAGGCTGTTGGGCAGCAGCACGCGCCACAGCAGCCCGAAGAACCCCGCGCCATCCATGCGCGCCGAGCGCACCAGCTCGGCCGGGAAGGCCGCGTAGTAGTTGCGAAAGAACAGCGTGGTGAAGCCTATGCCGTACACCGTGTTGACGAAGACCAGGCCCTTGAGGCTGCCCGCCAGGCCCAGCGCCCCCAGCATCTTGGCCATGGGGATCAGCACGATCTGGAATGGAATGAAGACCGACAGCAAGATGGCGCCGAACAGCAGGTCCGCCCCCCGGAAACGGAACTGGGTCAGGATGCAGCCGTTGAGCGCGCCCAGGGCCGTGGACAGCAGCACGGATGGCACGGCCACCAGGAAGGAATTGAGGAAGAACGGCCGCAGCCCCGTGGCCTGCACGCCGATCTGCGCCGTGCTCCAGGCGCTGCGCCAGGGCGCCAGCGTCCACTGGCCGGGCAGCGCCAGCAGGTGGCCGCTGCGGATCTCGTCGAGCGGCTTGAACGAATTGGCCAGCATCACATAGACCGGCAGCAGGAAGACCGCCGCCAGCAGGACCAGCGCCGCATACAGCAGCACGCGCCAGGGCTGAAGCCGCCGTGTCACGGACCAGGGTGTGCGCAGCTCAGTCATGGCGACCTCCTGCGCTGCGCATGGCGCCCCAGAGATAGGGCAGGACGATGGCGCCCACGGCCAGCAGCATCAGCACCGAGCTGGCCGCGCCCACGGCCATCTCGTTGCGGGTGAACGAGTACTGGTACATGAACACCGAGGGCAGCCAGGTCGAGCGGCCTGGCCCGCCATTGGTCAGCGCAATCACCAGGTCATAGGACTTGATGGCCATGTGCGCCAGGATCACGAAGGCCGATACGAAAACCGGCCCCAATTGCGGCAGGACGATGCGCCAGTAGACCTGCCAGGTGCGCGCGCCATCGAGCCGCGCCGCATGGATCTGCTCGGAGTCCACCCCGCGCAGGCCCGCCAGGAACAGGGCCATGGCAAAGCCGCTGGTCTGCCACACGGCGGCGATGACCACGCAGTAGATGGCCATGTCGCCGTCCTTGATCCAGCCGAACGCAAAGCCCTGCCAGCCCAGCAGGTGCATGGATTTTTCCAGGCCCACGCCGGGGTCGAGCAGCCATTTCCACGCCGTTCCCGTGACGATGAAGGACAGGGCCATGGGGTACAGGAAGATGGAGCGCAGCACGGCCTCGGCGCGGATCTTCTGGTCGATCAGGATGGCCAGTACCAGGCCCAGCGCCATGGCAATGGCGATGTAGAGGCTGGCGAACACCGCGAGGTTGTTCGCCGAGATCTTCCAGTTCTCCAGCCCCAGCAGCCGCGTGTAGGCAGCGGTGCCGGCCCATTCATGGCGCGGCAGCAGGGTCGATGCCGTGAACGACAGATAGACCGTGAACAGAATGCATCCGTACACGCACACCAGCGTGAGCAGCACGCTGGGGCTGAGCAGCAGCCTGGGGAGCCAGCCGGCCTTCATGGCAGGGTCCTCCATCAGTCGGCCAGGGCCGAGGCCAGCTCGGCCACGGCCCTGGCATCGTCGATCTGGCCGTTGAAGTGGCGCGTGACCACGTCATAGATGGCGTTCTTGGCCGATGCGGCCGTCGCATGGCCCAGCGCAATGGAGCCCAGCATGCTGCGCCGGCCATCGGCCTCGGCCACGTCGCGGATGGCCTTTTTGCCGCATTCGTCGAAGGCCGTATCCGCCACGTCCAGGCGCGCAGGCGCCGCACCCTTGACGACATTGAACGCCGACTGAAAGGCCGGCTCCATGATGGCGGCCGCCAGCTTGCGCTGAGCGGCCGCCTTGCCCGCGTCGGACAGCCTGAACATCACGAACTGGTCGGAGCTGAAGGCCACCATGCCCTGGGTGCCCGGGAAGCGGTAGCAGGCAAAGTCCTTGCCGGGCTGCTTGCCGGCGTTGAGGAACTCGCCCTTGGCCCAGTCGCCCATGATCTGGAAGCCCGCCTTGCCGGCGATGACCATGCCCGAGGCCACGTTCCAGTCGCGCCCCGAAAAATCCTTGTCCACCAGGCTGCGGATCTGCGCCATGCGCTGGAATACCTTGCGCGTGGTCGCCGACCGGATGGTGGCCGGATCGCGCTCGATGAAGGCCTTGCGGTAGTAGTCGGCGCCGCCCGTGGACAGGGCCACGCTGTCGAACACGATGGCCTCCTGCCAGGGCTGGCCGCCATGGGCGATGGCGATGAAACCGGCCTGGCGCACCTTGCGCGCCGCCGCGATGAATTCGTCAAAGCTCGCTGGCTCGGCCGTCACGCCCGCCTGGGCCAGCACCTGCCGGTTGGCCCACAGCCAGTTGGTCGAATGGATGTTGACTGGCGCCGCGATCCAGCGGCCCTGGTAGCGCGAGAATTTCTGCACCTCCTGCGGCACGCTCTTGTCCCAGCCCTCGCGCGCGGCCAGGGCATCCAGGTCGGCGACCACGCCCTGGCCGCCCCAGTCCAGGATGTCGAAGCCCAGCATCTGCACCGCCGTGGGCGGGTTGCCCGAGGTCACGCGGGCGCGCACCGCCGTCATGGCCGCCTCGCCGCCGCCACCGGCCACGGGCATGTCGTTCCAGCGCACGCCCTGCTTTTCCAGCCCGCTCTTGAGCAGGTTCAGCGCGGCGGCCTCGCCGCCAGCGGTCCACCAGTGCAGGACCTCGACGCTCTGACCGGCCATGGCGGCCGGCGGTGTGGCAAGGGCCATGGCCAGCGCCATGGCAGTCAGTGGCCGCTTCATGCCGTGTCTCCTTCGTGGATGGGCAGATACCAGTGGCTGCGCGCACCCAGGTGCATGTGCAGGGTCTTGGCCTGGGTGTAGTCCTCGGCGGCACGGCGGCCCAGCTCGCGGCCCAGGCCGCTTTGGCGGTAGCCGCCGAAAGGCAGCTCGGCATGGCCTTCGAGGAAGGTATTGACCCAGACCGTGCCGGCCTTGATGCGCCGCGCCGCCGCCAGGCAGGTGCTGAAGTCACGGCTCCAGACGGCGGCCGACAGGCCGTAGAGCGTGGCGTTGGCCAGGTCGATCGCATCGTCCAGGTCCTCGAAGACCAGCACCGCGAGCACGGGCCCGAAGACCTCCTGCCTGGCAATGGCCATGTCCGGCGTCACGCCGGCCAGCACCGTGGGCTCCACATACAGGCCTGGGCGCGCCATGCGGCCGCCCCCCAGCACCACGCGGGCGCCGGCCTGGCACGCGGCCTCGATGTGGGTGAGGATGGCGTCCAGCTGGCGCTGCGTGGTGATGGCGCCCACCTGCACGCCCTGGTCCAACGGATCGCCCACGCGCACCTGCCGCGCGCGCTCGGCCACGGCGGCCACGAAGCGCTCGGCGATGGCCGCCTGCACCAGCACGCGGCTGCCGCTGTTGCAGCACTGGCCGGCATTGAAGTGCATGCCCAGCACCGTGGCATCGACGGCCGCCTCGAAGTCGCAATCGGCAAAGACGATCTGGGGGTTCTTGCCGCCCAGCTCCAGGGACAGCTTCTTGAGGGTCTGCGCCGAAGCTGCGGCCACCTTCCGGCCTGTTTCCGTGGAGCCCGTGAAGGACAGCATGTCGATGTCCGGGTGCGCGGCCAGGACCTCGCCGACAGCGCCACCGCCGCCTGGCAGGATGTTGACGGCACCGGGCGGCAGGCCGGCGTTCATGAGGATCTCGCCCAGCATCAGCGTGGTGGCCGATGTTTCCTCGGCCGGCTTGACCACGGCCGTGCAGCCGGCGGCCAGCGCAAAGGGCAGCTTCTGGCTGACGATGAGCAGGGGAAAGTTCCAGGGCGTGACGATGCCGACCACGCCCAGCGGCTCGCGCAGCACCACACCAAGCGTCTCCTCGCCCAGCGTGTCATAGCTGTCGCCATGCAGGTTGCGCGCCAGTGCGGCGGCGTAGTGCCACAGGTCGGCTGCCGCGCCCACCTCGTCCAGCGACTGGTCCAGCGGCTTGCCGGTCTCCAGCGTCTCCATACGCGCCAATTCCTGCCTGCGGTCCAGCAGGCATTCGGCCACGGCACGCAGCACGCTGGCGCGCTGCGCACCCTTCATGCGGGGCCAGGGCCCGTGGTCCGCAGCGCGGCGTGCTGCGGCAATGGCACGCGCGGCATCGGCCCGGCCGGCCCGCGCATGGATGCTGGCCACGGTGCCGTGGGCCGGGGAGCGGCGTTCCAGCGTCGCGCCGTCGGCCGCATCGGCCCAGGCGCCATCGATGAGCAGCCGGCCATGGAACGGGGGCCTGTGGATGAGGCCGGCCGTGGCCCCTGCATTCACTGCAGTTGCATGGGCTGGAGGCGGGTTCGCGGCAGTCATGGTGGCGGTCTCCTTGGGTGGTTCAGGGGGCAAGGGCGGAACGGCGAATCGGCAGGTCGGCAGGTCGGCAGGTCGGCAGGTCGGCAGGTCGGCGCAGATTCAGCGGCCCAGGTAGCGCGGCACGCGCTTTTCCTTGAAGCTGAGCAGGCCTTCGGCTGCATCGGCCGTGCTCGCGGCCAGGGCTGCGGCCATGGCTTCCAGTGCGGCGGGTGCGTCTTCGCCGGCGGCGGCATTGATCAGTTGCTTGGTCAGCTGCAGTGCCACGGGCGCCTGGCCTGCCATGTCGTGGGCCAACGCAGCAGCGCGCAGGCCCAGTTCGCTGGCCGGCACCCGTTCATGCACCAGCCCGCAGGCCAGCGCCTGATCGGCGGACAGCCGCACGCCGCCCAGGGCCAGGTACTTCGCGTGGCCGGGGCCGATCAGCCGCACCAGCCGCTGCGAGCCGGACCAGCCGGGACAGGTGGCGATCGATGCCTCTGGCAGCGCGAACTGCGCCGTATCGACGGCGATGCGCACATCGCTGGTGATGGCCAGCTCCAGCCCGCCGCCGAACGCATGGCCGTTGAGCGCCGCAATCACGGGCTGGCGCAGCCGCGCCCACCGGTCGAACACCTGGTGGCCACGGCGCACCCACTGCCGCCACATGTCCAGCGGCTGCAGCGCGGCCCAGGCATGGATGTCGGCGCCCGCGCAAAAGGCCCTGTCGCCACGGCCGGTCAGCACCACGGCACGGATGGCGCCATCGGCCTCGATCTCGCGCGCCATGTGCTCCAGTGCGTCGAGCATGCAGGGGGTCAGCGCGTTCAGCCGTGCGGGCCGGTCTATCGTGACCTGGGCCACGGGGCCCTGGCGCACCAGTTGAACCAGGGTCTCAGCCACGGCGGACCTCCCGGGCCTGCAGGGCCAGGCCAAAGGGCGCATCGTGGAACAGGCGCTCATCCATTCGCCGCAGGTCGGGCGCCACCTGCAGCGCCATGCCGGCCTGCTCCAGCACATCGCGCTGCAGGTCCACGCCGGGCGCGATCTCGCGCACGACCAGGCCCTGGTCTTCGAGGTCGATGACGCAGCGCTCGGTCACATAGCGCACCCGCTGCCCGCGCTGGCGCCCGACCAGGCCGCTGAAGCTGATGTGCTCGGCCGTGCCGACGAACTTGCGCGTGCCGCCCTCCTCGAGGATGTCCAGCCGCCCGTCGCCCACGCGCAGCCTGGCGCCGGCCGTGAAAAGTCCGCAGAAGACGATGCGCCGCGCATGGGCCGTGATATCCACAAAGCCGCCGCAGCCGGCCGTCAGATAGGGCCTGGCCCCCAGCCGCGAGACATTGACGCTGCCATCGCCATCCACCTGCAGGAAGGACAGCAGCGTCACATCGAAGCCCCCACCCTGGAAATAGGTGAACTGCTGGGGCGAGGCCACGATGGCATCGGCATTGGCCGCGCAGCCAAAGGCAAAGCCCAGTAGCGGCATGCCGCCGACGGCGCCCTGCTCTATCACCCAGGTCACCTCGCCATGCAGGCCCTCTTCGAGCAGGATGCGCGGCACATTGGCCGCAATGCCAAAGCCCAGGTTGGCGGCATGCCCGTGCGCCAGTTCCATGGCGGCGCGGCGCGCAATCACCTTCTCGGGCCCCCAGGCCTGGGGCTCGAAGCCGGACAGCGGTTGCGCAACCTCTCCGCTGATGGCCGGGTCGTACACCGTCTGCGTGGTCTGCCACTGATCGGCATCGACCACCACATGGTCCACCAGATGGCAGGGGACGCGGACATCGTGCGGCCTCAGGTGGCCGGCCCTGACGATGCGCTTGACCTGGGCGATGACGATGCCGCCGTTGTTGCGTGCGGCCATCGCCTGCTCCAGCGCGCCCAGCAGCGCGCCTTCGTGCTCATAGCCCAGGTTGCCGCGCTCATCGGCCGTGGTGGCGCGCAGGACGGTCACGTCGGGCGCCACAGCGGGAAAGAACAGCCAGTCGCGCCCGTCGAAATGCTGCAGGCGCACTACCGGATGGCGGCTGGCCGGCTCGTTCATCGCGCAGCCCTGCTGTGCGGGATCGACAAAGGTGCCCATGCCCGCCTGGGTCAGCACGCCCGGGCGCCGCGCAGCGGCCTCGCGGTGCATGTCGAACAGGATGCCGCTGGGGATGTTGTAGGCCTGGATCTGGTTGTCCACCACCATGCGCCAGATCGCAGGCATGGGCAGCGAGGACGGGCCGCTGGGATACGAGCCGGCCAGGACACGCGACAGCAGCCCGGGCCGGGCCAGATGGTCCATTCCCTTGATGCCGTACATATCGCCGGCCGCAATCGGGTGCAGCGTGGTCAGGTTGCGCGGAGCACCCTCGCGTTCGAAGCGCTCGCCAATGGCGGCCAGCACCTTGTCGGGGCAGCCCAGCCCGCTGGACGAGCTCACGCTGACGATGTCGCCGTCGCGCAGCAAGGCTGCAGCCTGTGCGGCGGTGATGTGCTTGCTCATGCGGCCGCCCCCCGTTCCCGTGCAAGGGGATTGGCTATGGGCACGGCCCGGCCCGTGCGGCAGGCCTGGGCCATGGCCACCGCCGCCGCCAGCGAGCGCGCGCCATCCTCGCCGGTGGCGGCAGGCAGGCCTTCGCCACGCAGCGCGGCGCAGAACGCGGCCACCCCATGCGCGTAGAGACCGTGGTGCTCCACGGCAATGGCCTGCTCGCCGGCCCCATTGCGCAGCAGCACCTCGCCGCCCGGCCGCTGCGTCATCACATCGCGCCCGATGAGCGAGCCCGAGGTGCCATGGATCTCGATGCCGGTTCCCGCATGCGCCACGGTGAATGCCGCATGCAGTTGCGCCAGCACGCCGTTGTCCAGCCGCAGCACGGCCATCACGCCGTCCGCCACGCCGTTGCGGGACAGCGGTCCTTGCTGCTCCAGCGCCACCGCCTCCACCGGCTCAGCCCCCAGGATGAAGCGCAGCGCATCCACGTCATGCACGCCGATGTCGAGGATCACGCCACCGGCCTCGGGCCGCTCCAGCCGCCAGCCCTGCACAGAGGGCGGCAGCTCGATGGCGTGGAAGACGCGCGCAAACAGCGGCTGGCCCACGGCGCCATCGCGCACCAGCTCGCGCATCCTGCGGTGCGTTGCCGCGTTGCGCAGGTGGTGGTTGGTGCCCAGCACCACGCCTGCGGCCCGGCATGCCCTCACCATGTCCAGCGCCTGCTGCACGGTCAGCGCCAATGGCTTCTCGCACAGGACATGCTTGCCGGCCGCTGCCGCAGCAAGGACCTGGGCGTGGCGCAATTCGTTGTCGGCGCTGACGTAGACCACCTGGACTGACGGGTCGGCCAGCATGGCGGGCACCGAGTCGTAGGCGCGGGCAATGCCCTGCTCGGCAGCAAACTGCGCCGCGCGCTTTGCACTGCGGCTGGCGACCGCCGCCACCGTGTGCCCGCGCTGCGCGCGGATGGCACCGATCATGTGATCGGCAGCAATGGTGCTGGCCCCTATCAATCCCCAACCGACCTCGCTCATGGTCCCCTCCCTGTATTGATGATTTCTATTGGAACGTTCTAATTGATTATTGGAACGTTCCAAAAGAAGATCAAGCACAATCGCGCCGACCCAGGGAAAACACCGAACCATGATGAACAAGCCCCCTTCCGTGCGCGCCGTGACCATCCTTGACGTGGCGGCTGCGGCCCAGGTCTCCAAATCAACGGTGTCGCTGGTGCTCAAGGGCAGCCCCCTGATTCCGGCCGAGACATCGGAGCGCGTGCGTGCAGCGGCAGCGCAGCTCGGCTACGTCTACAACCGCCGCGCCGGAGAGCTGCGGCGCCAGTCGTCCAACATGGTCGGTGTCGTGATCAACGACCTGATGAACCCCTTCTTTGCCGAGGTGCTGGCGGGGCTTGAGCGCAGGCTGGCCGATGCCGGCTTCATCACGCTCATGGCCCACACCAGCGAAAGCCTGGAGCGCCAGCAAAAAGTGCTGACCACCATGCGCGAGCACAACGCGGCCGGCATTGCGCTGTGCCCGGCGCTGGACACGCCGGCCTCGCTGGCGCAGGACCTGCAGTCATGGGGCATTCCCCTGGTGGTCATGATCCGCACGCTGGGCGAGGGAAGCTACGACTTCGCAGGCGCCGACAACGCCCATGGCGTGATGGCGGCCACGCGCCACCTGCTCGCGGCCGGGCATCGCCGCATCGGTTTTCTGGGAGGGCTGGACGGCCTGATGCTGGAGCAGCGCCTGAGCGGCTGCAGGGCCGCCTTTGCCGATGCGGGCCTGGCTTTCGATGAAGATCTGGTTTTCTCCGCCAGCCCCACGCGCACGGGAGGGCATGACGCCATGCGCAGCCTGCTGGCCGCGCAGCCAGCCATCAAGGCGGCCATCTGCTACAACGATCTGGTGGCCTTTGGCGCACTGTCTGCCCTGGACGAAAACGGACTGCGCGCAGGCAAAGACTTCGCGCTCATGGGCTTCGACAACGTGTTCGATGCCGCGCATTCCCATCCCCCCCTGAGCACGGTGGACGTGCGCCCCGCCGAGCTTGGCGAACAGGCTGCCACCTTGCTGCTGGCACGCATGGCCCATCCGGGCCAGCCCCGCCAGCAGTTGTTGGCCAGGCCCAAGCTGGTGCTGCGCCAGTCAGCCTGAAGACTGCGGCGCGGTCGGAACTGGCCCGGATACCGACTGGCTCCACCGCGCTGAGCGGGATGCGCTCTGGCCTGCCGGCTTTTGATGAACCAGGCTCATGGTTTCATGAGATAAGACCACTTTACTTCATCGATTGCCGTCCATAACATCCGCACCTATTGCTTGCCCGCAGTTTTCGGCAAGGGCATGAATCAGGTCGCAGATCACAATGAACCAAGAACTCAGCTTCCATCTCAAGCGCATTCGTTTCGATGAAGACTATCAACCATCGGACAGCACGCGAATTACCACCAACTTTGCCAATCTGGCCCGTGGCGATTGCCGGCAGCAGAACCTGCGCAACACGCTGAGGATGATTGACAACCGCTTCAACGACCTGGCCCACTGGGACAATCCCACGGGAGATCGCTACTCGGTGGAGCTCGAGATCATCTCGGTCGAAATGGGAATTGGCGCCAGAAACGGCCTTGGTGCGTTTCCGTTGATCGAGATATTGAAGACCAGCATCCTCGACAAGAAGAACCACAAGCGCATAGACGGCATCGCAGGGAACAATTTCTCCTCCTACGTGCGCGACTACGATTTCAGCGTTGTGCTTGCGGAGTACAACGCCAACCGATCCGAATTCGGCACCCCCGATGATTTTGGCGACTTGCATGGGAAGCTGTTCAGGCAATTTTCCAGCTCAGGCACCTACAGGCAGCACTTCGACAAGCCGCCCGTCATCTGTATCAGCGTGTCCACCAGCAAGACCTACCAGCGCACCGGAAACCGGCACCCCATACTGGGCATCGAGTATCGGCAGAGCGAGTTCTCCTCGACCGACCGGTATTTCGAGAAGATGGGAATGCAGGTTCGCTTCTTCATGCCTCCAAATGGCGTTGCGCCACTGGCCTTCTACTTTCACGGCGACCTGCTGAACGACTATACGAATATCGAGCTGATCGGCACGATCAGCACCATGGAGACCTTCCAGAAGATTTATCGCCCCGAAATCTACAACGCGAATTCTGCAGCCGGGATGCTCTATCAACCCAGCCTGAAGAATCACGATTACTCGTCGACGCAGATTGTCTATGACCGGGAAGAGCGCAGCCAGTTGGCTGTCAAGCAGGGCAAGTTTGCAGAGCAGCACTTCATCAAGCCGTACAAGAATGTGCTTGAGCAATGGGCTGCCGATTTCGCCCTGTAGCCACCCGCCGCCATGCCTGCCATGGCACCCAATCCGTGGCGGGCCGGGAAAACCGTCCCGGAGCACGCCCGCCATACCCCTGTTTGATTTGAAGGAATTCCCAGATGTTCGAAACCTCGATCGCCGGCAGCCTGCCCAAGCCCGCCTGGCTGGCTGAAACCAACAAGCTCTGGCCCCAGTGGAAGGCCGAAGGCGATGCGCTTCGCCAGGCCAAGGCCGATGCAACCCTGCTGTGGATCAAGGCCCAGGAAGACGCAGGCCTGGACATCGTGTGCGACGGCGAGCAGTCACGCCAGCACTTCGTGCACGGCTTCCTGGAGCAGGTCGAGGGCATCGACTTCGAAAACAAGGTGAAGATGGGCATCCGCGACAACCGCTACGACGCGATGGTGCCGCAGGTGGTGTCGGCCCTGCGCCTGAAGGGACGCGTGCATGCCTTCGAGGCACAACTGGCACGCGCGCACACCAGGAAGAAGCTGAAGTTCACGCTGCCCGGCCCCATGACCATCGTCGACACCGTGGCGGACCGCTTCTATGGCGACAGGGTGAAGATGGCCTTCGCTTTCGCCGAGCTGCTCAACCAGGAGGCCCTGGCGCTGCAGGCCGACGGCGTGGACATCATCCAGTTCGACGAGCCCGCCTTCAACGTCTACATGAAGGACGCCGCCGACTGGGGCGTGCAGGCGCTGGAACGTGCGGCGCAGGGCCTGACCTGCACGACGGCCGTGCATATCTGCTATGGCTACGGGATCAAGGCCAATACGGACTGGAAAAGCACCCTGGGCGATGAATGGCGCCAGTACGAGACGGTGTTCCCCGCGCTGGCCAAGAGCCGCATCGACCAGGTGAGCCTGGAGTGCATCCACTCCCACGTGCCGCCCGACCTGATGAGGCTGCTGGCCGGCAAGGACGTGATGGTCGGCGTGATCGACGTGGCCAGCGACGTGGTCGAGACCCCCGAAGAGGTGGCCGACACCATCGGCCGGGCGCTGGAGTTCGTGCCGAAGGAGCGGCTGTTCCCCTGCACGAACTGCGGCCTCGCACCCATGGGCCGCGACGTGGCGTGGCGCAAGCTGCAAGCGCTGGCAGCAGGCACGCGGCTGGCAAAGGAGCGGTTGGCGGCTGCGTAAGTCGCGCCCGGCCGCCACGCCGGGCTACCCAGGGCTGCGATGGATCTGCAATGCGGCAGAACAAAAACCCCAGCGCACCCTGCATCAAAGGGCTTGTTCGTCCGGACCGGGCCAGCCCCGCCAGCCATTGCTGGCTACACGTCGGCTGGTACAGCGGGCGAGCCTGAGTCAACCTGGGCCAGCCGTGCCGCCCACCATCTCCCGCACCCAGCCCGGCAGCTCGACGGCCTTCTGCCTGGGAAAGTCCACCCAGATGACGGTGCCACCACCGGCCGCGCAGATCACGCCGGGTTCGGAGACGCGTTCCATGGTTCCCCAGGTCTCGAAGGTGGTGCGGCCGGGGTCGCTGACATACATCTTGAGCAGTACTTCGTCGGGATAGGCCAGCTGCTGGTGGAAGTTGCAGAACGCATTGACGATGACCGGCCCCTGCCCACCCGGCGTAGGCGCCATGCCCGCTTCGACCATCCAGTCGATGCGGGCAGTCTCCAGATAGCGGAAGTACATGGCGTTGTTGACATGGCCCATGGCGTCCATGTCGCCCCAGCGCACTTTGAATCGCATCTCGTGAACCCATTTTTTATATTCTGGAATCTCTATGCGCATGCCTGCAGTCTCCTTGTTGTAGCGCCACCGCAAGGCACCATGCCCCGCAGCCCCCGGTCACTGTGCAGCAGGGCGGATTCCCGCGCTGTCACCTATCAGCAACGGCAGGGTCCAAGCACGTCATAGAATCCACCGCATTGCGGCTTTTGCGCTGCAACCGAACAAACGTTCGGTCTGCCGACCATCCTGTTTTTCAATATCCAAGCGAGACACCCCGATGACGAACGAAGAAATCCTGGCCCAGTACGGGCCGCGCGAAGCCATGGAATACGACGTGGTGGTGGTCGGCGGCGGCCCCGGCGGGCTGGCCACGGCCATCCGCCTCAAGCAGCTGGCGGCCGAAAAAGGCCAGGATGTCTCCGTCGTCGTGCTGGAAAAGGGGTCGGAGCCCGGTGCCCACATCCTGTCGGGCGCCATCATGGACCCGCGTGCGCTGACCGAGCTGATCCCTGACTGGAAGGAAAAGGGCGCGCCCCTGACCCAGCCCGTCACCGATGACGCCATGGTCTTCCTGGGCGAGAAATCCGCCCTGCGCACGCCCAACTTCCTGCTGCCGGCCTGCTTCCAGAACCATGGCAACTACATCGTTCGCCTGGGCTACGTGGTCAAGTGGCTGGGCGAGCAGGCCGAGGCACTGGGCGTTGAAATCTTCCCGGGCTTTGCCGCTGCCGAAGTGCTCTACAACGAGGACGGTTCGGTCAAGGGCGTGGCCACCGGCAACATGGGCATCGGCAAGGACGGCGAGCCCACGGGCGAGTTCCAGCTGGGCATGGAGCTGCACGCCAAGTACACGATCTTTGCCGAAGGCTCACGCGGCCATCTGGGCAAGCAGATCATCGCCAAGTACCAGCTGGACGCCGGCAAGGACCCGCAAAGCTACGGCCTGGGCATCAAGGAGTTGTGGGAAATCGACCCGGCACGCCACAAGCCCGGCTTCGTGATGCACACGGCCGGCTGGCCCATGGACAGCAAGACCTACGGCGGCGCCTTCCTCTACCACCTGGACGACAACAAGGTCACGCTGGGCTTCATCACGGGCCTGGACTATGCCAACCCCTACCTGAGCCCCTTCGAGGAATTCCAGCGCTGGAAGACCCATCCCAACATCCGCTACTACCTGGAAGGCGACGAGTCCAAGGGCATCAAGCCGGCCAAGCGCCTGGGCTACGGCGCGCGCGCCATCACGGCCGGCGGCCTGCTGTCCCTGCCCAAGTTCGTGTTCCCGGGCGGCGCGCTCGTGGGCTGCGACGCAGGTTTCCTGAACGTCAGCCGCATCAAGGGCAGCCATGCCGCCATCAAGACCGGCATGCTGGCCGCCGAGGCCGCCTATGACGCCATCGTCGCGGGCCGCCAGGGCGACGAGCTGGGCGCCTATGTCCAGGCCTTCGAGAACAGCTGGCTGTACGAAGAGCTGAACAAGTCGCGCAACTTCAAGGCCTGGTTCAAGAAGGGCCTGACCACGGCCACGCTGATGAACGGCATCGAGCAGTTCGTGCTCAAGGGCAACATCCCCTGGACGCTGCACCGCGACAAGCCCGACCACGCCTACCTGAAGCCGGCGGCCGAGTGCAAGCCCATCGACTACCCCAAGCCCGATGGCAAGCTGACCTTCGACCGCCTGTCCAGCGTCTTCATCAGCAACACCAACCACGCCGAAGACCAGCCCGCCCACCTGACGCTCAAGGACGCCTCGGTGCCCGTGGCCATCAACCTGGCCAAGTACGCAGGCCCCGAGCAGCGCTACTGCCCGGCCGGCGTCTACGAGTTCGTGGACGACACGGCCCAGGGCGGCAAGCGCCTGCAGATCAACGCCCAGAACTGCGTGCACTGCAAGACCTGCGACATCAAGGACCCCACGCAGAACATCGTCTGGGTCACGCCCGAAGGCGGCGGCGGGCCGAACTACGCGGGCATGTGATCCGCGCGCCACACCGGCCCTTCTCTGAAGCCTGCCCAAGCCTGCTTGTGCAGGCTTTTTCTTTGAGCCTCGTCAAAGCAACATCGGTGCAGAAAGCATAGAAGGCCATCCGAAATGCCATCGCACGCAATAAAAATGCACGGCAAAGCCAAAAACAGGCCCTTGAAGACGCAAACCTGCATCGCCAAACCAGTCCAAGACGCATGAAAAAGTTGCACCTAGGGCATTCCCCGCAGATTTCATGCCAATTTTTAGATACAAACCTATAGGTGAAAACCGGGTCGTCCAAACGCCAAGGCGTACAGGGCGGCTGCAGTAGACTTTGCCGCGAAGCGCCGCGACCGTCCTGTGCGGCCTTCTGCTGAGCAAACAGGAACAAACACAAGCACGTTGGAGATACACGTATGAAGCACTTGTCTTGGGCGCCCCTGGGCGCGCTGGCCCTGGCAATTTCCGCCATCGCGGGCGGCGCCCACGCCGCTGACGAGAAGTCGGTCGCAGTGACCGCCATCGTCGAGCACCCTGCACTCGACGCCGTGCGCGACGGCGTGCAGGCCGCGCTCAAGGAAGCAGGCTACGAAGCCGGCAAGAACCTCAAGTGGCAGTACCAGAGTGCCCAGGGCAACACCGGCACGGCCGCGCAGATCGCACGCAAGTTCGTGGGCGACAAGCCTGACGCCATCGTGGCCATCGCCACGCCCTCGGCCCAGGCCGTGGTCGCATCGACCAAGACCGTGCCCGTGGTGTTCTCCGCCGTGACCGACCCCGTGGCCGCCAAGCTGGTGCCCAGCTGGGAGCCGTCCAAGAACAACGTGACCGGCGTGTCCGACCTGCTGGCCCTGGACAAGCAGATGGATCTGGTCAAGCAGGTCGTGCCCAACGCCAAGCGCGTGGGCATGGTCTACAACCCCGGCGAGGCCAACTCCGCCGTGGTGGTCAAGGAACTCAAGGCCCTGCTGCCCAAGCTGGGCATGACCCTGGTGGAAGCCGCCGCACCCCGCTCCGTGGACGTCAGCAGCGCCGCGCGCAGCCTGGTCGGCAAGGTCGATGTGATCTATACCAATACCGACAACAACGTGGTCTCGGCCTACGAGTCGCTGGTCAAGGTCGGCCAGGACGCCAAGATCCCGCTGGTGGCCTCGGACACCGACTCCGTCAAGCGCGGCGCCGTGGCTGCCCTGGGCATCAACTACC
Source organism: Delftia sp. WSY_7 (assembly GCF_043104845.1). Lineage (NCBI taxonomy): Bacteria > Pseudomonadati > Pseudomonadota > Betaproteobacteria > Burkholderiales > Comamonadaceae > Delftia > Delftia sp. WSY_7. The sequence goes on from NZ_JBICLB010000014.1 coordinate 219,431, forward strand.
GCGATCTGGGCGAGCAGACCGGCCGCATGGTCGTGCGCATCCTCAAGGGCGAAAAGCCCGGCGACATGAAGACCGAAGTCAGCACCAAGATGGAGCTGTTCGTGAATCCCGGCGCCGCCGAGAAGCAAGGCGTCAAGCTGTCCGACGCGCTGGTCAAGTCGGCCGCCCAGGTGATCAAGTAATACCCGGGGTTTGCCTGCCCGGGACCAACCCGGGCAGTGCGCCCACGGTGGCAGGCGCCATGGCAACATGGCCCTGCCCTTTTTTTAAGTCGTTTTCTGTCCCACGCGCCTGTCGCTCCTCCTATGTCTCTTTTCTCATTGCTCGGTGCCGTCGAGATCGGCCTGATCTTCAGCCTGGTGGCGCTGGGCGTCTTCATCTCGTTCAGATTGCTGCGCTTTCCCGACCTCACGGTGGACGGCAGCTTCCCGCTGGGCGGCGCCGTCTGCGCCATCCTGATTTCCACAGGCACCAATCCCTGGCTGGCCACGCTGGCCGGCACGGCCGCAGGCGCGGTGGCAGGCCTGATCACGGGCTGGCTCAATGTGCGCCTGAAGATCATGGACCTGCTGGCCTCCATCCTGATGATGATCGGCCTGTATTCGGTCAACCTGCGCATCATGGGCGGCCCCAACGTGCCGCTGATCAACGAGACCACGCTGTTCACCCTGCTGCAGCCCGACAGCGTGGCCGACTATGTGATGCGCCCGGTGATCCTGTTCGTGATCGTCGTGATCGCCAAGCTGGGCCTGGACTGGTTCTTCGCCACCGAGCGGGGCCTGGCCATCCGCGCCACGGGCTCCAACGCCCGCATGGCACGCTCGCAGGGCGTGAACACCGGCGCCATGATCCTGCTGGGCATGGCGATCTCCAACGGCCTGGTCGGCCTGGCCGGCGCGTTGTTCGTGCAGACCCAGGGCGGCTCGGACATTTCCATGGGCATCGGCACCATCGTCATCGGCCTGGCTGCCGTGATCGTGGGCGAGTCCATCCTGCCTTCGCGCCGCATCGTCTGGGCCACGCTGGCCGTGGTGGTGGGCGCCATCGTGTACCGCTTCTTCATTGCAGCGGCCCTCAACAGCGATTTCATCGGCCTCAAGGCCCAGGATCTGAACCTTGTCACCGCGCTGCTGGTGACCGTCGCCCTGGTGATCCCCCAACTGAAGCGCAAATTTGCGCAGCGCAAGTCCTGATCGCCGGAGAACCCTCATGCTGAGCGCACAACAACTCGAAATCACCTTCAACCCCGGCACGCCCATCGAAACGCGGGCGCTGCGCGGCATGTCGCTGGACATTCCCGACGGCCAGTTCGTCACCGTCATCGGCTCCAACGGCGCCGGCAAGTCCACCTTCCTGAACGCCGTCTCGGGCGACCTGTCCGTGGACAAGGGCCGCATCGAGATCGCCGGCCAGGACATGACGCGCCTGCCCGTGTGGGCACGTTCCGAGCGCGTGGCCCGCGTCTTCCAGGACCCCATGGCGGGCACCTGCGAGGACCTGACCATCGAGGAAAACATGGCCCTGGCCCAGCGCCGCGGCACCTTCCGCCGCCTGAGCCGCGCCGTCAAGGCCGAGATGCGCGACAACTTCCGCGAACGCCTGTCCATCCTGGGCCTGGGCCTGGAAAACCGCCTGACCGACCGCATCGGCCTGCTCTCTGGCGGCCAGCGCCAGGCCGTGAGCCTACTGATGGCGGCGCTGCAGCCTTCGCGCATCCTGCTGCTGGACGAGCACACCGCTGCGCTCGACCCGCGCACGGCCGACTTCGTGCTGCAGCTGACGGCGCGCATCGTCTCCGAGGCCAAGCTCACCACCATGATGGTCACCCACAGCATGCGCCAGGCGCTGGACGTGGGCGAGCGCACGGTGATGCTGCACCAGGGCCAGGTCGTGCTCGACGTCAGCGGCGAGGAACGCGCCCGCATGGACGTGCCCGACCTGCTGCAAATGTTCGAGAAAGTGCGCGGCGAAAAGCTGGCAGACGACGCGCTGCTGCTGGGCTGAGCTGAACTGGGCTGAAACAGCCCGCATAAGATAAAAGGGCGCTGCGGCGCCCTTTTTCACGGCCCCTGCCCTGGCCTTTTGACTTCAGAAAGCCGATCCCCCATGTCCCATCTCCTTTTCAAGGCCGCAAGTGCCGGTGATGTCGCTGCAATCGATGCCCAGCTGGCCCGCGGCGCAGACATAGATTGGCGCCACAAGGGAACCGGCAGGACGGCACTGATCGAGGCCAGCATCCAGCGGCAGCCGCAGGCCGTGGCCGCCCTGCTGCGCCACGGAGCATCGCTCAACCTGCAATGCAAGGCGCTTGGAAGCACGGCATTGGCCTGGGCGGCGAGCCTGGGCGATGCGGCCATCGCTGCAATGCTGCTCTCGCACAATGCCGACATCGAAATCGCCTCGCCCGAGCTGGGCCGCACGGCACTGATGAGCGCCGCGCAGGCCGGCCATACGGAACTGGTGGCCTTGCTTCTGGAGGCAGGTGCCGATCCCGCACCGCTGGATTTTCGCCAGGAAAACGCCTGGGCGCTGGCCCGGGCCAAGGGACATACGCAGGTCATGGCACTGCTGGAGAGGTCTGGCAGCGCCAGCCCGCCGCCGCCTGCAGCACCGCAGGCTCAGGATTGGCCGGACACATCACCGGGCACCGAAACGCAGACGCCTGAACGAGTGGTTCGCGCCTACATCCTGGCCATGGAAGCCTGGGAACGCAAAGGCGTCGCCAGGCACGCCGCATCCGCATCCGCAGCCGCGCCTGAGTTCTGGGCAGAGCAACTGGACATCGTGGCCAAGTACTGCACCTCCAAGCCGCGCGCCTACGCCCACAGCTCTTTTGGCACACCCACCCACCACTCCGCGCAAGACCTGCTGCTGTCGGTGACCCAGCAATCCGCATCGAGAATGGAACTCATCGTTCTTCGCGCCAACGAGTCCATGGCATACGAACACCGTTTCTCCGTACATCGCAAGGCGGGACAGTGGCGCATCGACAGCCTGGCGCGCCGCCTGCACGGAACGCAGAAGTGGGAGCGCGACATTCTCTAGCTGGCCGGCCATCCCGGCGACAGCCAGCCGCCGTCCCGCTAAACCCACACATCGTTCAACGCCGTCCTCTCGCCGCCTTCCTCCCCGGTGTTCAGCACGCCGCGCGGCTCGATCAGCATGAGCCGGGCTTCCCGCTCGGCGCTGGGCTTGTGCTCCGTGCCTTTGGGGACCACGTAGAGCTCGCCCTGGCGCAGCAGCACATGGCCATCACGGAAGTCGATGCGCAGCTCGCCGTCCAGCACCAGGAAGGCTTCATCCGTTTCGGCATGCGAGTGCCAGATGAACTCGCCCTGCACGCGCACGATCTTGAACTGGTAGTCGTTCATCTCGGCGACGACGCGGGGGCTCCACTGGCCGGTGAAGCGGCTGAATTTGTCAGGGAAGTTGATGGCCTCGTAGGGGCGGTTTTCAACGGGGAACGTCATGGGCAGACCTTATGAAAGCGTGTGGAGCCTCCATGCTAGGAAGCGCCTTCCCTGCGGTCTTGCACGATCGTGCAGCTCAGGCCGCGCCCAGGCGCCTGAGCCAGCGTGCGGGCGGCACGCCATAGGCCATGGCGAACTGGCGTGCCATGTGGCTCTGGTCGAAGAACCCGGCCTGCAGGGCAGCCTCGGCCACGGGCTGCCCCGCCAGCAGTAGGCGCCGCACGGTGTCCAGCCGGCGCATGCTCAGGTAGCGGTAGGGGCTGGTGCCGTAGAGCGCGCGGAAATCCCGGCACAATCGCCAGCGGTCCAGGCCGCTGGCCTGGGACAGCGCCTCCAGGGTTACGCCCTGCTCCAGCGAATCATGGATGCAGGCGCGGGCGCGCTCCACGGCCACCAGGTCCGGCAGACGCCTGAGCTTGCGCCGACCGGCCACGGCCTCCAGGGCCAGCGCCAGGTCGTAGAGGGCATCGTCGCGTGCCAGCGGCTCAAGGTCCTCGCCCAGGCATTGCAGCAAGGGCAGCAGCGCAGCCTTGAGCCGGGGATCAGCCGAAAGTCCTCCCTCGACGAAAGGCAAGGGCCTGCCGCCCAGCACCTGCTGGATCAGGGCCGGCTCCACATAGACCATGCGGTAGCGAAAACCTGCGTCGGTGCCCGCGTGGCCGTCATGCAATTCGTCAGGGTGCAGCACCATGGCGCCACCGGGCAGGCTGTGCCGCTGGCTGCGGCGGTAGGCAAAGCTTTGCACGCCGGACAGCGTCAGGCCCAGCGCGTAGGTGTCGTGCCTGTGGGGCGCATAGCCGTGCCCGCCGAAGTAGGCCTCGATACGCTCCAGGCCTGCGCCCAGCTGCGAATGCCGGACCCAGTCGCTGGAGATGCTCGTTTCTGCCATGTGGGTTGGTGGTGAGGGGTGTGCAAAGCAGCCGCAGATGGTAACTGCGGGCCAGTGACCTCAAGGCGAGCAGGCAGGCTGCTCCGCGCCCGGCACGGACTGGATTGCCGGTGCGCGGCGCATGGCCGCCGACACCACCCACCCCAGCAGCGCGATCAGCGCGGCACCCCATTCGGCCTGCTGCAGCCCCCGGGCCGTGGCCTCGCGCAGCGCATCGGGCGCCGTGATTCCGGCCAGCGGCGCGGTGGCCACCATGACCAGCAGGGCCAGCCCCAGCGCCGCGCCCACCTGCTGGGCCGTGGCCGCAATGCCCGAGGCCACGCCCTGCTGCCCAGCCGCCACGCCCTGGCCGGCCACCACCCACATGGCGGTCCAGCACGCGCCCTGGCCCAGGCTGAGCACCACGAAGCCGGGCACCAGCCAGACATAGCTGCCGCCCAGCGGCAGCGCCCAGGCCATGTAGGCCAGGCCGATGGTGCCTGCGGCCCAGCCGCCCACGAGCACGGTGCGCGGCGTGGAGCGGTGCAGCCAGTGTTCGGCCCAGCGGATGCCCAGCGTGCAGACCGCCGTGGGCAGCAGGAAGGCCAGGCCGGCCTGCAGCGGGCTCCAGCCGAAGATCTGCTGGAAATACAGCGCCAGGAAGTAGTACTGCACGCCAAAGCTGCTCATGAAGATCATGGTCAGCAGCATGGCCGCGCGCAGGCTGGGCACGCGCAGCAGGGACAGCGGCATCAGCGGCGAGGCAATGCGCGCCTCGATGCGCCAGAACAGCGCCAGCGCCGCCATGGCCACGGCCAGCGTCCCCAGCGTGGCGGCGCTGGCAAAGCCCCATTCAGGGCCTTGCACCAGGGCCGTCACCAGCAGGCTGCTGCCCACGGTCACGCTCAGGCAGCCGGCCAGATCGAAGCCCTGGCCCGGCGCGGCGCGCCCGGTCTGGGCCGAGGGCGGCAGAAAGCGCAGCGCCGCCATGGCACACGGCCAGGCCACGGGCACCAGCACCCACAGCACCCAGTTCCAGCCCAGCGTCTGCGTGAGCACGCCGCCCAGCAGCGCGCCGGCCGCCAGCCCACCGGCCGACGCCATGCTCCACACGGCCAGGGCGCGGTTGCGCTCGGGCCCGGCCGCATACAAGGTGTTGATCAGCGACAGCGTGGCCGGAAACAGCAGCGCCCCGGCCACGCCCTGCCCTGCGCGGCCCAGCACCAGCTGCCAGGGCTGCGAGGCAAAGCCGCCGACCAGGGAGGCCAGGCCGAACAGCGCCATGCCCGCCACATACATGCGCCGCTTGCCCAGCAGGTCCGCGCAGCGCCCGCCCAGCAGCAGGCAGCCGCCAAAGGCCACGCTGTAGGCACTGACCACCCATTGCAGATGGTGCGCGTCCATCTGCAGCTGCTGGCCCATGGCGTCGAGCGCGACGAAGACGATGGTGGCATCCAGCGCAATCAGCAGCTGGGACAGGGACAGCAGCGCCAGGGCGGCGCGCGGGTGGCGCAGGGCGCCGGGGGAATCGGTCATTGGCATGGCGCCGATCCTAATTAATGCACTTGTGAAGATAAACAGCAGATTTTCATTTTTCTTATGCAAAACTGCATTAATCGAATCTGGAGACATGCCATGGATCTCAACGCCGTGCACCTGCTCATCAAGGTGGCCGAAAGCCGCAGCTTCACCCAGGCCGCCACGCTGCTGGGCACCAGCCAGCCACGCATCTCGCGCGCCGTGGCGCAGCTGGAGAAAGACCTGGGCACGCGGCTGCTGCACCGCAATACGCGCAGCGTCTCGCTCACGCCTGATGGCTGTGCGCTGGTGGACCGCTGCGCCCCGCTGATCGCCGGGCTGGAAGAGGCGCGCCAGCTGGTCAGCGACCGGCGCTGCGCGCCCAGCGGCGTGCTGCGCATGACGGCGCCGTCCATGCTGGGCCGCATCGTGCTGGTGCCGCTGCTGGGGCAGTTGCTGCGCGAGCATCCGCAGCTGCAGATCGACACCAGCTTCACCGACCGCATGGTGGACATGGTGGAAGAAGGTTTTGACGCCGCCGTGCGCATAGGCCCGCTGGCCGACAGCCGCATGATCGCCCGCGCCCTGCCGCCGCTGCGCTGGGTGACCGTGGCCTCGCCCGCCTACCTGGCGGCGCGCGGCACGCCGCAGACGCTGCAGGAGCTGGCGCAGCACAGCTGCATGGCCGTCTACAACCACTACCTGGGCCGGCGCGTGCCCTGGCAGTTCCTGGCGGGCAACGGCGAGATGCTGGACTGGCCGGCGCCGCAGACCGTGACCTTCGACAGCGGCGACCCGCTGGTGGAAGGCTCGCTGGGCGGCCTGGGCGTGGCCCAGGTCATGGAGTTCGCGGTGCGCGAGCACCTGCAGGCGGGCAGGCTGGTGCGGCTGCTGCCCCAGCACGAAGGCCGCGCCCGCGAGCTGTCCCTGGTCTACCCGCGCACGCGCCAGGCTTCGCCGCGCATCAAGGCACTGGCACAACTGCTGCTGGCGCAGACACAGTGGTGAGGCGGCAGCGGCCAGCCGAGCTGGCGTGGCGCCGCACACACAGTGGGTGCTGATTCAGTTCCGCTTATGTGGGTGAAGGGGGATTAAACTCCTGCCTTTCCACGATGGCAGCGTTCTCGGACAATCACGCCTTTTCGTGGTGCATGCACCTTGATGGGGCCGCGACACAGCGGCTCTTTTGTTTTTCCTGTTTTGCATTCCTGCCCCCGCGCCGGCCAGCGGCCGCGCGGGATCTGATCCACCAATCGACACATCCATGGCAGCAGACAACTCCAAGAATGCCGCTCCCACCGCGCTCAGGCGCGAACTCAAGGCGCGGCATCTGTCCATGATCGCCATCGGCGGCTCCATCGGCACCGGCCTCTTCGTTGCCTCGGGCGCCACCATCTCGCAGGCCGGCCCCGGCGGCGCCCTGCTGGCCTACATGATCGTGGGCCTGATGGTCTACTTCCTCATGACCAGCCTCGGCGAAATGGCCGCGAACCTGCCCGTCTCGGGCTCGTTCGCCACCTACGGCGCGCGCTATGTGGACGAAGGCTTCGGCTTCGCGCTGGGCTGGAACTACTGGTACAACTGGGCCGTCACCATTGCCGTGGACCTGGTGGCCGCCCAGCTGGTCATGGCCTACTGGTTCCCCGACGGCAACGGCATGCTGTGGAGCGCCCTGTTCCTGGCCATCATGTTCGGCCTCAACGCCATCTCGGTCAAAGGCTTCGGCGAGGCCGAGTACTGGTTCGCCGCCATCAAGGTGACCACCGTCATCCTCTTCATCGGCGTGGGCGTGCTCATGATCATGGGCATCGTGCGGGGCGGCGCGCCTGAAGGCGTCTGGGGCAACTTTGCCCTGTGGAGCCAGGGCGACGCGCCCTTTGCGGGCGGTTTCTCGGCGCTGATCGGCGTGGCCATGATCGTGGGCTTTTCCTTCCAGGGCACGGAGCTGATCGGCATTGCCGCTGGCGAATCCGAGAACCCCGCCAAGAACGTGCCCCGCGCCGTGCGCCAGGTGTTCTGGCGCATTTTGCTGTTCTACGTCCTGGCCATCCTGGTCATCAGCCTGCTGATCCCCTACACCGATCCGCAACTGCTCAAGAACGACCTGGGCGACATCAGCGTGAGCCCCTTCACCCTGGTCTTCGAGCGCGCGGGCCTGCTGTCGGCCGCCGCCGTGATGAACGCCGTGGTGCTGACCTCGGTGCTGTCGGCCGGCAACTCCGGCATGTACGCCTCCACGCGCATGCTCTACACGCTGGCCTGCCAGCGCATGGCGCCGCGCATGTTCTCGTACGTCAACAAGCGCGGCGTGCCCACGATGGCCCTGCTGGCCACCACGGTCGTGGCTGCGCTGTGCTTTCTGACCAACATCTTCAGCCCCCAGCTGGTCTACATCTGGCTGCTGAATCTGTCGGGCATGACGGGCTTCATCGCCTGGCTGGGCATCGCCATCAGCCACTACCGCTTCCGCAAGGGCTACGAGGCCCAGGGCCTGGACCTGAACCGGCTGCCCTACCGTGCATCGTGGTTCCCGTTCGGCCCCATCTTCGCCTTCGTGCTGTGCATGGTGATCACGCTGGGCCAGAACTACGAGGCCTTCATGGCAGACCGCATCGACTGGACCGGCGTGGTCGCCACCTATATCGGCCTGCCGTTGTTCCTGCTGATCTGGGGCGGCTACCGCCTGGTCAAGGGCACGCACATCGTGCAGTACAAGGACATGCAGCTGGGCTCCAACGTCGACTGACGCCCTCCCAGTCCCCATGAAAACAGCCCGCAG
>NZ_JBICLB010000015.1:0-83968 GCF_043104845.1 Delftia sp. WSY_7
CCTACGAACCCCACCAATCCGACCAACCCCACGGATCCCACGAACCCGACCAACCCTACGAACCCCACCAATCCGACCAACCCCACGGATCCCACCAACCCGACCAACCCCACCAATCCCACGGACCCGACGAACCCGACCAATCCGACCAATCCCACGGACCCGACGAACCCGACCAATCCGACCAATCCCACGGACCCCACCAATCCGACGGATCCCACGGATGGCCACGGCCTGATCACCTCCGTGCAGGACGTGGTGGGTGCGCTGTCCGGTGGCACGGTCGCCGGCCCGGTGGGCAACCTGATCGATACGCTGGTCAATCCCGGCAGCGGCACGCTGTCCGGGGTGACAGGCCTGCTGGAGAGCCTGACCAGCACCAATGGCGGGCCGCTGGGCGTGCTCACCGAGCTGGTGGACGGCCTGGTCAACATCCAGAACCAGGGCCTGGAGCCCCTGATCAGCACGCTCAATGAGCTGCTCAAGGGCCTGGACGAAGCGGGCTCCGGCGGCTCCATCGGCACGGTAGTGGACAACGTGCTCGGCGGCCTGCTCGACGAAGACGGTGCGCTGGGCGGCCTGCTCGCCGGCGTGGGTGGCCTGCTGGGCGGCCTGGTGGGCGGCGGAACGGGCAACCCGCCCGGCACGCCTGACAGCGGGGTGGTCACGTCCGTGCAGGACGTCGTGGACGGCCTGCTGGGCGGCACGGTGGCAGCGCCTGTGGGCCAGTTGCTGGATGCCCTGGCCAACCCCACGGACGGACTGCTGTCCACCGTGACCGGCGCGCTGGAGAACCTGACCAATGTCGAGGGCGGCCCCCTGGGTGTGCTGACCGAACTGGTCAACGGCCTCACCCAGGTGGACGGCGAAGGCCTGGCCCCGGTGATCGGCACGCTCAACGAGCTGATTGCCGGCCTGGGCAACGGCCTGGGCGAAGATGGGCTCGGCGGACTGGTCGGCAGCCTGCTGGGTGGATTGGTGCCCGGCGGTGGCACGGGTGGCGGCACGGGAGAAGGCCTGGTCACCACGGTCCAGGACGTGGTGGACGGCCTGCTCGGCGGCACCGTCGCAGCCCCTGTGGGCCAACTGCTGGACGCGCTGGCCAATCCCACCGATGGAACGGCCTCGGTCGTCACCGGCCTGCTGGAAGGCCTGACCAGCGTGGACGGCGGCCCCCTGGGCGTGCTGACCGAACTGGTCAACGGCCTGACCCAGGTGGACGGCCAGGCCCTGCAGCCGGTGATCGGCACCCTCAACGGCCTGATTGCCGGCCTGGGCAGCGGCCTGGGTGAAGGCGGCATCGGTGAACTGGTCGACGGCCTGCTGGGCGGCCTGATCCCGGGCGGCACGGGAGGCGGCAGCGGTGACGGCCTGGTCACCACGGTCCAGGACGTGGTGGACGGCCTGCTCGGCGGCACCGTCGCAGCCCCTGTGGGCCAACTGCTGGATGCGCTGGCCAATCCCACCGATGGAACGGCCTCGGTCGTCACCGGCCTGCTGGAAGGTCTGACCAGCGTGGACGGCGGCCCCCTGGGCGTGCTGACCGAACTGGTCAATGGCCTGACCCAGGTCGATGGCCAGGCACTGCAGCCCGTGATCGGAACCCTCAACGGCCTGATTGCCGGCCTGGGCAGCGGCCTGGGTGAAGGCGGCATCGGCGAGCTGGTCAGCGGCCTGCTGGGCGGTGACGGCGGCCTGCTGGGTGGCGTCCTTGGCGACGATGGCCTGGTCGGCGGCTTGCTGGGCGGTGACGGTGGCCTGCTGGGTGGCGTGCTCGGCGACGACGGCCTGGTCGGCGGCCTGCTGGGCGGTGACGGCGGCCTGCTGGGTGGCGTGCTCGGCGAGGACGGCCTGGTCGGCGGGCTGCTGGGCGGCCTGGTCCCGGGTGGCGGCACAGGCAGCGGCGAAGGCCTGGTCACCACGGTGCAGAACACCGTCGATGACCTGCTCGGCGGCACGGCCGGAGCGCCTGTGGGCCAGGTGCTGGATGCGCTGATCGACCCCGGCACCGGCGCACTGTCCGTGGTCACGGGTCTGGTGGAAGGCGTGACCCAGGTCAACGGCGGTCCGCTGGGTGTGGTGACGGACCTGGCCAACGGTCTCACGCAGGTCCCGGGCCAGGCGCTGCAGCCGGTGATCGGCACCGTCAACGGCGTGCTGGCCGGCCTGACCGGCGGCGATGGCCTGCTGGGTGGTGTGGTCGGCGGTGACGGCGGCCTGCTGGGTGGCGTGCTCGGCGACGACGGCTTGGTCGGTGGCTTGCTCGGCGGTGACGGCGGCTTGCTGGGTGGCGTGCTTGGCGATGACGGCCTGGTCGGTGGTTTGCTGGGCGGTGACGGCGGCTTGCTGGGTGGCGGCTTGCTCGGCGGTGACGGCGGCCTGCTGGGCGGCGTGCTCGGCGACGACGGCCTGGTCGGCGGCCTGCTCGGCGGCGACGGCGGCCTGCTGGGTGGCGTGCTCGGCGAGGACGGCCTGGTCGGCGGGCTGCTGGGCGGCCTGGTTCCGGGTGGCGGCACAGGCAGCGGCGAAGGCCTGGTCACCACGGTGCAGAACACCGTCGATGACCTGCTCGGCGGCACGGCCGGAGCGCCTGTGGGCCAGGTGCTGGATGCGGTGATCAACCCCGGCACCGGCGCCCTGTCCGTGGTCACGGGCCTGGTCGAAGGCGTGACCCAGGTGAACGGCGGCCCGCTGGGCGTGGTGACGGACCTGGCCAACGGCCTGACGCAGGTCCAGGGCCAGGCACTGCAGCCGGTGATCGGCACCGTCAACGGCGTGCTGGCCGGTCTGACGGGAGGCGACGGCCTACTGGGCGGCGTGGTTGGCGGCGTGGTCGGCGGCGACGGTGGCCTGCTGGGCGGCCTCACGGGCGACACCGGACTGGTCGGCGGCCTGCTCGACACCGTGGCCGGCGACAACGGCATCGTTGGCGGCCTGCTCGGCGGCGACGGTGGCCTGCTGGGCGGCCTCACGGGCGACACCGGCCTGGTCGGCGGCCTGCTCGACACCGTGGCCGGCGACAACGGCATCGTTGGCGGCCTGCTCGGCGACGACGGTGGCCTGCTGGGCGGCCTCACGGGCGGCACCGGCCTGGTCGGCGGCCTGCTGGAGACCGTGGCCGGCGACAACGGCATCGTCGGCGGGCTGCTCGGCGGCGACGGTGGCCTGCTGGGCGGCCTCACGGGCGACACCGGACTGGTCGGCGGCCTGCTGGAGACCGTGGCCGGTGACAACGGCGTCGTCAGCGGCGTGCTGGACGCGGTGGCCGGCGACAACGGCATCGTCAGCGGCGTGCTCGACACCGTGGCTGGCGACAACGGCATCGTCAGCGGTGTGGTCAACACGGTCGTCGGCGACAACGGCATCGTCAGCGGACTGCTGGGTGGCGGCGGCCTGCTGGGCGGGCTGCTGGGGGGATCGTCCGGTGGCGGACTGCTCGGAGGCCTTCTGGGCGGCACTTCGCAAGCGGCAACGGCCTCTGCGGCCGAGCTGGATCCGATTGCCACCTCCATCAGCAGCCATGCCAGCAGCACGGCCGATGCAGCAGCCAGCGTGTTGACGCAGCAGTTGCACCACAACGCCCTGCTGTGAGCTGCAGCGGCGCCTGCGGGCGCCGCATTCCTTCCCTGCGCCGCCGCCTCGCGGTGGCGGCGCACGTCCCAGGAGATTTTCCATGTCACACACTCTCAGGCTGTGCACCATCGTGCTGCTGGCCGCAGGCCTGGCCGCCTGCGGTTCCACCGCCACCACCAGCACGCAGCGTTCCGAACACCACTACGCCTTCGGCAAGGCCCCGGCGCCTGCGCCGGCCAGCTCCGGCGTCGCACCCGTGGTGGCCATGAGCCAGGCCGACCAGCGCGGTCCCGCCAATGTCGCCCACATCGTCTACTTCGACTTTGACGCCTACACCATCCGCAGCAGCGACCGGGCCATCGTGGAAAGCCATGCGCAGTGGCTGCGCAGCAATCCCGGCCGCTCGGTGATGCTGCGCGGCCATACGGACAGGCGCGGCGGCATCGAATACAACCTGGCGCTCGGCCAAAAACGTGCCGACGCGGTGCGCAACAGCCTGCAGCTGCTGGGCGTGAATCCGGCCCGCGTGGAGTCCGTCAGCTACGGCAAGGAGCGGCTGGCCGACGAAGGCACGAGCGAAGACGCCCACCAGCGCAACCGGCGCGTGGAATTCGACTACCGCTGAGCCGCCGCGCTCCGCACTCGCCTGCCGCCGGGCCGCCATGAAAGAACAGATCCGTACGCGGTCAGCGCACCGCAGCCCGGCGTCCCGTCCCCACGGGAAGCGCAGCCTCCCACTGACCTTGACCGAGGCCGAGAGCATGTTGTCGCAGCAATTGGCAAATGGCCTGGAGTACCTGGCACGGCACATGGTGTTGCTGCCCGAGCCCTACCCCGGCTGCATTCTTTTCTTCACGGTGGCGGCCGAGAACAAGGCCGCCTCCGTCTTCCATGTACGCGCCACCACGCTGGAGGCCGCCTGGCGCGAGGGGGCGACCCGCGTGCGCCAGTGGGCCTGGGCCCGCAAGCGCGATGAGGTCGATCTGCGCATCGACTGGGTCCAGGACATCACACCCCTGGAGGCGGACAGTCCCCTGCCCGATTGCCGTGCCTGGACCGAGATGCCCCTGCGCTCCCTTGCCCTGGCCGATGCCAGCCTGGAGCGCGCGCAGTTGCTGCACCCCTTGCTGCCCGATCCGCCCCAGGGTGGGGCTGCCGGCGCACCCGACGATGAGCCCCCCCTCCCACGCCCCCTGCATCCCCCCTGCCTGCTGCTGCACCTGCGCGGCATGTACATCAGCGGTGAGCATCCCGCCTTGGCCGTGCCGCGAACCGACCCGCCGCAGCAGCGCCTGTGGCCACACCTCGTGCCCGTGCACGCCGCGGTCCAGCAGTTGCTGGCGCAACAGGGCAAGGAAGGGAGCTGGCCCGGTTGCGAAGACGTGTGCGACCACCTGAGCGTGACCTACGCCCTGCTGCAGGCCCAGCGCCATGCGGGCAGCGCCGCACTGGCGCAGGCCATTGCGCTGGCCATGGGCCATGTGGAGCAGCGGCTGCAGCCGCTGCCCGGCGACTGCCTGTCCGGCGCGCTGGCCATGCTGGTGCTGGCCCGCCACCTGCGCAACAGTTTTGTGCTGGGGCCGGGGGCCGACAGCCAGGCCCGCGCCCGCATTCCGGCGCTGATGGACCCGCTGGCGGAAAGCCTGCTGTCCACCGCGGCCGCGTCGGCCAGCGCCACCAAGGCCGAGGCTGCGGCCCACGCCGATGCATCCCGCAGCGGCCAGTCCCTGCTGAGCTGGGCCGAACTGGCCATGCATGCCTATGCCAGCTCCCGCCCGCCCACCAGCGACAGCCCCACGCTGCGTGCGGCGCGCAGCGCCCTGCCCGAGACGGCCGTCCTGCCCGCCGCCTTCCTGCAGGCCGCGCTGCCGCCGCTGCTGCACATGCCCGGCAGCCCCGATGACCGCCCTGGGGGGCAGGCCGACGACCCCTGCGCTCGCTGGATAGGCATTGCACTGGTCGAAAGCCTGCAGCTCGACGCTGGCCTGGAGCCACAGCCCACGGACCTGCTGCGCCAGTGGCAGATCGGCCTGCAGCGCCATCTGCAGGCCCTGGCCCAGCGCGCCATCTGGCCGGAACAGGCGCTGTACCTGCCGCCCGCCCGGCGCCGCCATGCCGCCTTTGCCGACGCCAGCCTGCGCCAGGTGCTGCAGTCCCCGCGCGAAATCGCCTGGCTGCTGGCATCCAGCCTGGCCGGCCTGGAGCTGCTGGACGCGCTGGCCCAGGCACTGCGTTCGGCTGCCAGCCACGCCGTGGCCGAAACCGAACCGGAGCACGAAACCGAAGGCGAAGGCGAAGGCGAAGGCGAAGGCGAGGCCGTGCCTGCGCAGGCCGGCAATGGCCCGGATGCGGACGGCAGCCCTGCCAGGGCCTGCTTGCCGGGGGCGCGCGACGGCGAGGCCGCGGGCCGGCCGGCTTTCTCGCCCGCGGCCGGGACCCTGTACCCGTCCATGTCCTGGGAAGGCCCTGCACTGGCCGAGCTGATGAACGGACGCTGGCTGGATGCCCCGTCAGCGCAAGGCAGAGGTGCCGGCACCTGCTGCGCGGGGCTGGACGCCAGCCGCCTGCACCATCAGCCCGGCGCCGCCGTGCTGGTGCGGCGTGCCGGCATGGCCCTGGGCGTGCAGGCCGCCGCGCTTCCCACGCTGCGGGCCTCGGCCCTGATCAGCAGCAGCCCGCAGGGCCTGCTGCACCATGGCGTGCCCGTGCTGCATGTGCCCGACATACAGGAAGGATTGCGCAGCCTGGCGCAGGCCGCCCGGCGCCGCATCCAGGCGCCCGTGATCGCGGTCAGCGGCTGCGTGGGCAAGACATCCACCCTGGGCATGCTGCGCCAATGCCTGCAGGACGGCGGCGATGCACGGGGCGACGCCCTGCTGTCCCAGGGCACGGCGCTGCAGATGATCAACTGGAGCGAGGCAGCGCCCTGCGCCCTGCTGGAGCTGCCATTGCAGGCACTGCGTGGAGATCTGCCACTGATTGATCCAGACATTCTGGTTATTACTAATCTTTCAATTAATGACATCCACAGTACTGGTGATTCCGAGCAGTGCGGACCGGCCGGTCTGTCCGCCTGCCGCAAATACGAGGCGCTGCAGGAAGTCGTGGAAGCCATGCAGCACATGCACAAAGGCAGTGCATTGGTGATCGAACAAGACATAGGTGAAAACCCGTGCATTATTGAGAATGCACAACGCATGGGAATGCGTCTCATCACCTTCGGGCCGCATTCCAATGCGCAGGTCCGTGAAATGGGGTTTCACAATGGAAATCTGCAAATAAGCATAGACAACCGGCGCCTCGGGATTTCCCTGCAATCGGATGGCCACCACATGGCCCGCAATGCTCAGGCCGCGCTGGCCGCCATGCATGCGCTGGGCTATGCGCCTGCACAGGTCCAGGCCTCGCTCGCGCACTGGCGGCCGCTGATCGGCGCCGGCCAGCCGCAGCTGCTGCCCAGTGGGATCTGCCTGCTGGACCACAGCCTGAGCAACCACTTACTGTCCATGCATGCTGCTTTTTCCCAGCTGCAGGAGCACGCCCCCCATGTCAGCCGCAGGCTGATCGTGCTGGCCGGCATACAGCCGGGCCAGGTCAGCATGGACACTGCACAGCTGGCGCTGGAGCCGCTGGTGCGCGCGGCCCAGGCCCGGCGCGTGCTGCTGTACGGCGAGCCGCTGCGGCAGCTGGCGGCGGCGCTGGCAGATCTTCTGCACGTCAATTGGTATGACGATCTCAATCAATTGATCTGTTCACTTCTTCGTACAACCCATAAAGGCGACACGGTTTTGTTGGCAGGCCGCGCCACTACCAATCTGGCCCTGGCCGCAGATGCCATACGAGACAGTTTCAGTGGACACGGGGCCCACCTAATAGCATCCAGCCCCGCCATCCGCTTTGATCCACATCAAAATCAAATGAACATGCATTATTGATTGAATAAAACTTATAGAGGACTGTATATAACTCGCTACAGTATTTGGGAAACGAGCGCCTTTACATTTTGTAAAGACGTTTACTAAGCCCATCAGAACATGATCCGATACCTTCTTCCCCGCCAGTTGGCCAAGGCCACGGCGATGCCGTCGGGAACGGAGACGGTGGGGGCTTTTGCAACTGCCATCGCCGAGTCCTTCGACCGGGCCGCTCACCAGCTGCGCCGTGCCGCGTGGCTGTCCCTGCCCATCAGTGTGCTGGGCCTGTTGCCATCCATCTTCCTGCTGCAGGTCTACAACCGCGTCATTGCACGCGGCGGCACGGCCACGCTCACGGCCATGGTGGCCGGCGTGCTGTGCTTCCTGGGCCTGGAATGGTGGCTGCGCCGCCGGCGCGCCCGCGCCCTGCGCGAAGCCGGCGCCATGATCGACCGCGATGTCTCCCAGGCGCTGATGCATTCCATGCTGCGCCACCCGCTGGCCGCGCTGGAGCAGCGCTCTTCCAGCCAGTGGCTGCAGCTGTTCCGCGACGTGAGCGCCATGCGCTCGGGCATGTCCGGGGGCCTGGCGACCTCGCTGCTGGACCTGCCCATGGCCCTGCTGGCCCTGGTGGTCATCGGCATCATTGCCTGGCCCGTGCTGCCGGTGATCCTGGTGGCCATGCTCATCATGGGCGCGCTGGCCTGGTGGTGGGCCGACGAGGTGCGCAGCGGCCGCGTGGAGGAAATCGCCCAGGCCCGCATGCTGGACCGGGGCACGGCCGAAGTCTGCAACGCCCGCGCCACGCTGAAGGTGCTGGGCTACGACGCCGCCGCGCGCCAGAACTGGCAAAACGGCTATGACCGCTGGCTGGCCGAGAGCTTCGGCAAGAACGGCGAGATGGAAAACGCGCGCGAAGCCAGCACCGTGCTGCTGACGCTGTTCTCCATCGCGGTGATCACCGTGGGTGCCATTGCCATCAATGCGCAGTGGATGAGCATCGGCAGCCTGATGGCCGTGAACCTGCTGTCGGGCAAGGCGCTGGGCCCCATCTCGCAGCTGGCCAGCAACTGGCGCTCGCTGGCCCAGGCCAACGAGGCCGCACGCCGCCTGCAGTCCGTGCTGGAGGAGCCCGTCGAAATCACGGCCGAGACCGTGGACCTGCCGCGTCCCCAGGGCCGGCTGCGCCTGGACCAGGCCAGCTTCCACTACCCGGGCGGCCATGTGGCGCTGGAGCAGGCGTCGCTGGAGATCGGCCCCGGCGGGCTGCACGCCATCGTGGGGCGCAACGGCGCCGGCAAGTCCACCCTGGCCAAGCTGCTGGCAGGGCTCTACCAGCCCACGCAGGGCCGCATCTTCATCGATGAATACGACATGGCCCAGTTCCCGCGCGCCGAGCTGGGCCGCTGGATAGGCTGCCTGGCCCAGCAGGTGTACTGGTTCAGCGGCCCCATCGTGGACGGGCTGCGCATGGTCAACCCCGATGCCGACGACCACAAGATCGTCACCGCCTGCCAGATCTCGGGCGCGCATGGCTTCATCAGCCGCCTGCCCCAGGGCTACCAGACGGTGCTGGGCGAAGGCGGCGCGGGCCTGTCGGCGGGCGAGCTGCGCAAGCTGGCCCTGGCCCAGCTGTTCCTGCGCAACCCCTCCGTGCTGATCCTGGACGAGCCCAGCAACGACCTGGACTTCGAGAGCGAAACCGCGCTGCTGCAGACACTGCGGCAGATTGCGCTCAAGCACACGGTCATCGTCGTCACGCACTCGCTGCGCGTGGCCTCCATGGCCCAGCACCTCTACCATGTGCGCGGCGATGGCGGCATCGAGCATGGCTCGCCCCAGCAACTGCTGCCCCAGCTGTTCGGCACGGCACGCGAGGCCGCCGTGCCCGCAGCGGCCCCCGCACCCGCCGACAAGGCCCCGCACCCCGACCAGCCCGCCGTGGCGCCGGAGCTTGCCTCATGAGAGCCGGCCGCTACGACGATCTGCCCCTGGTGCTGCGCCAGTCGCACCAGCCATCCCGCCCGCTCGAGGCCGGGCCGGCCGGGGCCGGCGCGGATGCATCCGGCGCAACGCCACCCGCAACGCCCCCCGTATCGCGCTGGGCAGGCCTGGCGCGCGGCAAGTGGCTGCTCGCCATCCCGGTCACCGCGCTGGTGATCACCGGCCTGTTCTATCCCGTGGAGAACGTGGTGGTGGCCAGCGGCCAGGTCATCCCCTCCGACCGCGTGCAGACCGTGCAGCATCTGGAAGGCGGCATCGTCACCGCCGTCCATGTGCGCGAAGGCCAGGCCGTGACCCAGGGCCAGCCCCTGCTGGAGATCGACCTGGGCGGCAACAGCCTCAACCTCGAACAGCTCACGGCGCGCATGGCCACGGCCCAGGCGGTCAAGGTACGGCTGGGCGCGGAAAGCCAGGGCAGGCCGCTGCAGCGCACCAGTTTCCCGGCCGACCTGGACCCGCAGGTGGTCCAGGCCGAGCTGGGCGCCTTCTCGGCCCGCGCGCTGGAACACCAGGGCAGCATTGCCGCGGCCCAGGCCCAGCTGCAGCAGGCGCGCGGCGACGTGGCCCAGGTCCAGGCCCGCATCGAGGGGCTGGAGACCAATCTGCGCCTGCACCAGCAGGAAGCCTCCATTGCCGGGCAGCTCGCCGCCGAGCAGTTGATCGGCCAGCTGGAAGTGCTGGACAAGCAGCGGGCGCTGGAGCAGGTCCGCGCCGAGCTGGCGGCATCGCGCCAGACGCTGTTCAGCAACCGCGCCAAGATCGAGCAGGCCCAGGCCAAGCTGCAGGAGACCCAGGGCGCCTTCCGCCGCCGCGCCTCCGACGAACTGGCCCAGACCGAACGCGAGCTGGCCAGCCTCAACGAAGACCTGATGCGCGCCCGGACCCAGCGCACGCGCACCGCCGTGCTGGCGCCCACCAGCGGCTTCGTCAAGGGACTGCGCAGCTCGGGTGCAGGCTGGGTGGTCAAGCCAGGCGAGCCCATCCTCGAAGTCGTGCCCGACAAGGACGAGGTCATCGTCGAAGCACGCTTGAGCCCCGCCGACCGTGGCTACGTGCGCACCGGCCAGCCCACCCGGGTGAAGATCTCGGCCTACGATTTCCTGCGCTACGGCTCGGTGCCCGGCCAGGTCACCCTGGTGGCCGCCGATGCCGACCGCGACCCCAACCTGGCCGACTCGCCCTCGTACTTCCGCATCCAGGCCAGCCTGGAGCAGCCCTGGGTGGGCCGCACCGACAACCGCATCACCACCGGCATGCAGGCCGAGCTCGACCTGCTGCTGGGCCACGAACCCTTTATCTGGTACTTGCTGCGGCCCGTGCTGCGCATCCAGAGCGAAGCCTTCCGGGAGCCCTGATGCAAGGCCGCCCGTCCACTCCCACCACAGGCTGGCACGCCCGGCTGCGCCAGCTGCTGGCCACTGCCTGCTGCGTATCGGCCCTGCAGGCGCTGCAGGCTGAGGCCGCGCCCATGGCGGCCGAGGAACCGGACCTGGCCACCACGGCTGCGGCGGGCACGGCGGACTCCGCTCACGCTCACGCACCTTCACCCGAACCCGCATCCGTCCCGGTACCCGACGCCGTGGTCCTGCGCCTGGCCCAGCAGCTCACGCCCGGCACCCTGGCCAGCGACAGCGGGCAGCGCCGCCTGCTCGATGCCCTCTACGCCCTGCTCGACGAATACCCCGACGTGCGCAAGGCGCGCGCCGCGCTGGAATCGGCCGGGCATGACGTGAACACCGCGCGCGGCGCGCGCTGGCCCACCTTCAAGGTGGGCACCAACACGGGCGATGCCAAGCTCCGCCGGGGCCGCGAGTCGTACACCGCCGTCAATGCCGAAGTGCGCATGGCCCTGCTCGATGGCGGAGCCATCGGCGCGGGCATCCGCTCGGCCGAATCGCAGGAGGCGGCCCAGGGCAGCGTGCTCTACGGCACGCGCCAGAACGTGCTGCTGGAGGCACTGACCGCCCTGCTGGAGCTGCACCGCTTCGAGGACAAGGCGCGCGTGGCGGCCGAGTCGGCACGCATCATCGGCCAGCTCGCGCGCATCGAGGAGCGCCGCGCCGAACTGGGCGCCGTGGGCCGCAACGACCTGCGCCAGGCCGCCTCGCGCCAGGCCGGCGCCCTGGCCCAGCAGCATGCGCTGGAGTCGCAGCGCATGGATGCGCTGGCCCGCTTCACGCGCTACTTCGGCTTCACGCCCCAGGCCGGCTGGCTGCCCCAGCTCAATGTGCCCGAGCAATGGATGCCGGCCAGCGAAGACTCGGCCCTGCAGGCGTCCGAAGCCGTCAGCCCAGAGCTGCAGGAAATGCAGCAGCAGATCGAGAAGGCCCGCGCCGAAGTCGACCGCAGCAAATCCCAGCGCTTTCCCACCCTGGCCGCCGTGGTGGCCCACACGCGCGACCCCAGCGGCGTGCTCTATGCCGAGGGCACGCGCTACGGCGTGGAGCTGAGCTGGAACTTCGGCAACGGCTTCGAGCTGCGCGACCGCATCCTCAAGGCCATCAACGAACTGCAGGCCCAGGAAGCGCAACAGGAAACCGTGCGCCGCCAGGTGCGCGAGACCGCCTCCGCCGCCTGGGGCCGCACCCAGTCCGGCCGCCAGCGCGAAAGCCAGCTGGCCGACGCCGTGCGCGAGGCGCGCGCCGCCTTCGAGGGCCGCCGGCGCCTGCTCGAAGTCGGCCGCGGCAGCTTGGCCCAGGTGCTGGACGCCCAGCTGGACATGCAGCGCCTGCTGCTGGACGAGGCCGACGCCATCTACGACCAGCGCATCAACGAACTGCGCCTGGCGCGCACCACCGGCCGCCTGCTGCCGCAGGACCCACCCGACCAATGGCTGAACGCGCTGTTCAGCACGCAAAAACCCATTCCAGCAGGTGGCGGCACGCCGGACCCCGCGCCCGGCACGGTGCCCGGCACGGTGCCCGGCATGGCTCCCGGCCAGGCCCCCTCGCGCACCCGCCCCGACCCCATGGACGCTGCCGTGGCCACCCTGTCCGCCAGCGCCATGCCCCAACGAATCCAGCTGCGCCTTGAGCAGCAGTTGCGCCCCATTTCAGACGCTTTTCAAACCACCGCCGCGCGACAGCAGTGGTGAAGTGGGAAGCAGGGGTTCCCGTGCAGCGGCCGGCTTGGGCCCATCGCCAGCCGCTGCCATCGACAACGATGGGCTTTTGCAACCGAAAGGACGATGCCATGACCGACATCATCAAGAACTTCTGGAAAGACGAGGAAGGCGCCACCGCCATCGAGTACGGCTTGATCGCCGGCCTCATCGCCGTGGGGATCGTGGTGGGCGCCACTGCGCTGGGCACCAATCTGAACGGCCTGTTCACACGGATCGCCACCAAGCTCACCGGCTTCGTTCCCTGAGCGGCTCCGGCGCGATCCGAGTGGGCCCGCAAGGGGTCGGCCCGATGCGCGATCGCCATGCCGGCCACCGGCCCCGAGGCAACTTGCAAACCGAAAGGACCATGACATGACCGAAACGATCAAGAACTTCTGGAAAGACGAGGAAGGCGCCACCGCCATCGAGTACGGACTGATTGCCGGGCTGATTGCCGTGGGCATCGTCGTGGGCGCCACCGCGCTGGGCACCGATCTGAACGGATTGTTCAGCCGGTTGGCCACCAAGCTCAATGGACTTGCCCCCTGAAGATGGAGCCGACCTCGCTATGGCTATGCGTCTGCATCACATGGCTCGCAACGATTGCGGCCATGGATCTGCGCATCCGCCGCGTGCGCAACTGGATGGTGCTGCTCGGCCTGGCCACAGGCGCTGGCGCACTGGCCAGTGGGGCCCAGCCGTTCCAGGTCTCGGCCTGGAACGCGCTGGCCGGCATGCTGGCGGGGTTTGCCGTACTGCTTCCTTTCTATGCACTGCGCTGGATGGGAGCGGGCGACGTCAAGTTCGGCGCGGTCGCGGGACTGTGGTTCGGGTGGGGCTTCGACCTGCTGCTGATCTGGACCGGCGGCAGCCTGCTGGCCGGCCTGCACGGTGTACTGGTTCTGTCGCTGCGCCACCTTCGGGACAGCCCCACCGGGCTGTGGCTGCAGGCACGGCTGCCACTGTCCAGCGCCGCCCTGTCCTGGACTGCCCGCCTGGCGCCCCTGGGCGCGACGCCCCGGCCCGCAGGCGCCACCGATGGACCGCGCCAGCCCCAGCGCTCCATCCCCTATGCCGGCTACATGGCCATTGCGGCCATCGCCCTGGCCTGGCGCCACAGCCAGCCACTTGTCTGAACCGGAGATGCCCATGCCTGTCACCTGCCTGCCTCCACGCCGTCCATGGACCGGCTCCGCCACACGCCATGGCCGTGCGCTGCCTGGACGCTTTCCTGCCCTGGAGGAGCTTCTCCGCCATGGCAGGAAAGCGCCAGGGCAGCCCCCGGCCCTGAACACCGTCGCAACGCACTTGCACCAGGAGTCCCAGCCATGAACCTCACCAAGATTCTTGCCGGACTGCTGGTGGGGCTTGCCATCGTGCTTGCGGGCCTTGCCTGGATGCTGGGCAGCCAGCCCGCACGCCCCGTGGCTGCCCCCTCCCCCGCGGCCTCGTCGCAGCCGGCCCCCGAACCGGCCCAGCTGCACGCCGTCGTGGTCGTGGCCCAGGCCATTGCCGCAGGCCAGCGCATCGGCAGCGACGATGTGAAGCTGGCCCAGCTGCCTGCCCCCGTGCCGGGCAGCTTTGCCGCAACCGACGACGTGCTGGGCCGCACCACGCTGATGCCGCTCACACCGGGCACCCCGCTGTTCGAGCAGCAACTGCTCAGCGGCCTGGCGCTGCAGCTGGAGCCGGGCCAGCGGGCCGTTGCGATTGCCATCCGGGAGCAGATGGCCGCAGGCCACCATGTGCGCCCCGGTGATTTTGTGGATGTCTACTTCACGCTGGACGGCAAGTCCGACCAGGCGCCCGTGGACGCGCAGACCCGGCTGCTGCTGGCGCGCAGCCGCGTGCTGGCCTATGGCGCCGGAAGCGTCGAGCGCCCGCCTCTGTCGGCGGCCCAGCGCCAGGCACAGCAGGACAAGGAGTCGTCAGGCTCGCCGCTGCGCCGCGCCAGCGCCGGCGATCAGGCAGGCCAGCGCCCGGAGAACGTGCAATCGGCCGTGCTGGCCGTGCCGCTGGACGATGTGGAGCGCCTCACGCTGGCCGAGAAATTCGGCCAGCTCACCCTGGCCCTGCGCAACCCCGACGACCTGTCCGTGCCCGATCCCAAGCTCTTCGCCGCCCTGCCCGGCGCGCTGCAGCCGGTGGCCGGCCGCCTCAGGAAGGACCAGACGCTGGAGGGTGCAGACCGCGCCTTCGCCGGCCTGCGCATGCAGGACCTGGCCACCGGCGCCGACGCCAGGAACATCCGCAAGCCGGCCGCGCAGCCCATGACGGCCCTCGCGCCCGCCGTGCGGCCGCAGCCGCAGCGGGCCCCGCGCGAACGCACGGTGGAGCTGCACAACGGAGCGGCCGTGCAGATGGTGAACTACTGACAACACACAACAAGAGGGAGATGCCATGAAGTGCAAGAACATCTCGACGGCCGGGGCCACGCCGCTGCAGAGGGCGGTCTGGACGCTGTGCGGCAGCATGGCCTTGCTGGCCTTGACGCCAGCGGTGTCTGCCCCAGCGGACACCGCTGCCGGCCAGGGCATGGCCAACCCTGGTGCCGGCGACATGCTTCCTGGCGAATCCCTGCAGCTGGTGGCCGGGCGCCAGCACCTGATGGCGCTGGCCGACGCCCCGGTCCGCATCGCCGTGGGCGACCCCAATGTGCTGGATGTGAAACTGCTGCGCGCCACGCCGGGCTCCGGCTCCGGCTCCGGCGGAACCGAGCTGCTGCTCACGCCCAAGGCCCAGGGCAGCACCAGCTTGGTGGTGTGGCCCCGCAAGGGCGGCGTTCCCCAGCGCTGGGAGGTCCAGGTCAGAGGCCAGCACCTGCTGCTGGAAAAGCGGCTGGCCTCGGTCCCCGAGCATGCCCAGGCCGTGGCCGAACTGCGCCTGGGCGCGCCCGCCCAGACGCCGCTGGTGGACAACGCGCAGATCGATGTCAGGAGCAACACCGTGCAGGTGGACGTGCAGGTGGTGGAGTTCAAGAAATCCGCCATGAAGCGCGTAGGCGTCAATATCTACAGCGGCGGGCGCAACAACCAGGGCTTCAGCTTCGGCAGCTTCAGCCCCGGCGTGGTCGGCAGCATCAGCACCAATACCAACGGCACGGGCACGGGAACGGGCAATACCGGGTCGGGCGGCACGGGCTCGGGCAACACGGGATCGGGCAGCGTGTCCAACAACACCTCCTCGGCCATTGCCAGCGCCATGAGCCTGGTGATGACCTTCGGCAAGGCCTTCAGCGGCGCCGGCATCGTCACGCAGTTGAGCATCCTCGAGGGCAACGGCATGGCCCGCGTGCTGGCCCGGCCGACCCTGCTGGCACAGACCGGCCAGAACGCCAGCTTCCTGGCCGGCGGCGAGCTGCCGATTCCCGTGCCTGCGCGCGACGGCAACATTGCCATCCAGTACAAGGAATTCGGCATCAAGCTGCAGCTGACGCCCACCATCCTGTCGGACGAGCGCATCGCCCTGAAGGTCTCGCCCGAGGCCAGCGACCTGGACTTCAACAGCGGCGTGACCATCAGCGGCGTCACCGTGCCCGCCATCCGCACGCGCCGCGCGGACACCTCGGTGGAGCTGGCCGATGGCGAGAGCTTCGTCATCGGCGGGCTGGTCAGCCGCGCCACCACCTCCAACGTCAGCAAGGTGCCCGTGCTGGGCGACCTGCCCATCCTGGGCACCTTCTTCAAGAACCTCAACTACACGCAGGAAGAGACCGAGCTGGTGATCATCGTCACCCCGCGCCTGGTCCACCCGCTGCCCGCCAGCACCAACCTCGAAGCCCTGCTGCCGGGCGCGCGCTCCGAGCAGCGCAACGCCGGCAAGGTCTGGCTGCCCTACCTCGCCGGCGGAATGAACCAAGACACCGCCGTACCCGGTTTCTCGTACTGACGACATGACAAGCAAGCCCACCGCAACCGATTCGCCTGTGGACGCCACAGGCTCGCCGGCCATCGGCTCACCCACCTCGCTGGAGACATTGCTGGGTCTGCGTTCCTCGACCTCGCTGGCCGGCAAGCTGCAGCCCGCCACCGACGCGATGGCCCAGGAAAAAGCGCTGCTGGACAAGGCGCTGCTGGACAAGGCGCCACCGGACAGGATGGCGCCGCCCCATGCCGCAGCGGCGTCCGCCGCTGCATCGACCGCCGCGCTGCGCCAGCCGCCACAGCCGCTCGACGATGTGCTGGAGATGGAGCTGCTGTTCATCCATGCCGGCACGCCCGAAAGCGCGCTGGCCCAGTCCTGGATGCAGCGAATGCTGGACGGCACACGGCTGCACGTGGCGCGCTTCCAGGACAACATCACGGAGCAGGTACAGCGCTTCATGCCGCATGCCATCTTTGTGCATTTCGACCCGCTGTCCACCGACGAGGCCGCCCATCTGGCCTCCCAGCTGCACATCTCCCACCCCCACCTGCCCTGCGTGGCCGTGGGCCGCACCAAGTACCCGCAGTGCATGCTGGCCGCCCTGCGTGCCGGCGTGCAGGATTTCCTGGACGTGGACGCGCCCGTGCAGACCGCGCTGCAGACCGTGCGCGAGCTGATCAAGCGCATGCCGGCACCGCAGTCCAGCGCGCCCAGCGCGCCGCTGACGGCCATCCTGTCCGCACGCGCGGGCCTGGGCAGCAGCCTGCTGGTCTCGCACCTGGCCTGGTATCTGCAAAAGCGCCTGCACGGCCGGATCGAGGGCAAGGAAATCAGCGCCAGCGAAATCAGCAACGAAACGCTGGACGGCCTGCTCATCGACCTGGGCAATCCCAGCGGCGACTGCTCCCTGTACATGGGAACGCAAAGCGACTTCGACTTCATCGAGGCCGTCAACAACCTGCGCCGCTTCGACCGGCGCCTGGCCTCCACCGGCCTGTCACGCCACGAAAGCGGCCTGCGCATGCTCACGCTGCCGCGCCAGTCCAGCCGCCTGCGCGATGTCTCGTATGCCGACGTCGATGCCCTGCTGCTGCGCCTGCGCCAGTACTTCCGCCACGTGATTGCCGACCTGGGCGCCGTCGTCCCCACCCACCTGGCCATGCGCGTGGCGCTGCGCGCCAGCCAGGTCTGGGTGGTCTGCGACCAGAGCGTGGCCAGCGTGGTCTCCACCACCGAACTGCTGCGGCAGCTGGACGAGCAAAAGATCGAGCGCGAACGCATGCACCTCATCGTCAGCCGGCACGACAGCCAGCTCGAACTGGAGGCCCAGCAGATCGCCAGGCAGCTGCAGCTGCCGCTGCTGGCCACCATCCCCGAGCGCCGCCGGGAGCTGGCCCAGGCCGTCAACCAGGGCCAGCTGCTGCCCAGCCGCCTGCAGCGGGAGCCCTATGTGCAGGCCGTGGACAAGCTCGCCACCTTGCTGATCACCACCCACCACCAGGCCCATGCGGGCGATCAGGCCGCGCCCGCCCGCGGACTGAACCGTTTCTTCCACCGAACAAGAAGCTGAACGCACCATGACGACCACGGCTTATTCCCATCTGGCGGACGCACAGGCCAGCGAGTTCGAGCAAAGCGCGCTGTTCCTCGACCTGAAGAACCGCACGCACGAGCATTTGCTCAGCCGCATCGAGGAGCTGGGCGCCGAGTTCGGCCGCTGGTCGCAGGCTGCCATCGCGCAGTTCGTGCTGATGGAGCTGGACAGCTTCATCCGCCTGCACTCCGTGCCCGTCAACGAGCAGGAGGCGCTGCAGGTGGCGCGCGCCCTCACGCGCGAACTCACGGGACTGGGACCGCTGCAGCCACTGCTGGAGGACCCCCGGGTCGAAGACATCCTCATCAACGGCCATGGCAACATCTACGTCTCGCGCGGCGGCGTGCTGCAGCGCGAGACCCTGCACTTCAAGGACGACGAGCATGTGCTGCGCATCGTGCGCCGCATCCTGGCGCCGCTGGGCCGGCGTCTCGATGAATCCAGCCCCATGGTCGATGCCCGCCTGCCCGATGGAGGGCGCATCAACGTCATCATCGAGCCGCTGTCCATCGACGGCCCCTCGGTCTCCATCCGCAAGTTCCGCAAGGACCCGCTGACGCCTTCCGAGCTGGTGCAGCTGGGCACCTTCAACCACGACATCTGCCGCATCCTGGAGATGGCCGTGCAGGCGCGCTGCAACATCCTGGTCAGCGGCGGCACCAGCTCGGGCAAGACCTCGCTGCTCAACGCGCTGGCCAGCTTCATCCCCTCCAGCGAGCGCATCGTCTCCATCGAGGACACGGCCGAGCTGGCCCTCAACCACAACCATGTGGTGCGGCTGGAAAGCCGCCCCGGCGGCTTCGACGGCTCGGGCCACGTCAGCATCCGCGACCTGCTGCGCAACAGCCTGCGCATGCGGCCCGACCGCATCATCGTCGGCGAAGTGCGCGGCGGCGAAGTGCTGGAGCTGCTGCAGGCCATGAACACCGGCCATGACGGCTCCATGGGCACCATCCACGCCAGCTCGCCGCGCGAGTGCCTGTACCGGGCCGAGATGCTGGCAGGCTTTGCGGGCTTCCAGGGCAGCGAGGTCAGCCTGCGCCGCCAGATCGCCAATGCCGTGGACTTCATCGTGCAGATCGGACGCCTGTCCAACGGCCGCCGGCGCCTGCTGTCGCTGACCGAGGTCACGGGCATGACCGACAACATGATCTCCATGCAGGAGCTGTACCGCTACGAGCCCCAGGTCGGCGGCGACGGGCAGGAAATCGACCACTGGGTCTCGCTGGGCATCTCGCCCCACTCGCCCAAGCTGTTGAGCTGGTGGCGCTCGCAGCAGCAGGCCGGCAGCGGAGGCGTGCGATGACAGGCCTGGCACCCGTGATCCTCATCCTTGGCGCGCTGGCCTGCCTGCTGCTGGCACTGGCGCTGTGGGTGATCATGCGCGGGCGCCGCAAGGAGCATGAGCAGTCGATCAAGCTGCACCTGCAGCGCAGCGTCGAAGGCCACAGGGAGGCGATTGCGCCCGCGCTTGCCATGGCCGAGCCTGTCTACAAGCCCGCCGCGCCGCAGCCTGCGCCGGCGCCTGCCGCGGTGCAATGGCTGAACCAGCGCCTGGGCATCCAGTCCTGGGGCATCTCATCCAACACCCTGGCCCTGTTCGCCATCACCGGCCTGGTCCTGGCCCTGCTGGCTGCCAGCCAGGCAGGAGCGGCGGCAGGGCTGGTGGTGGCCGTGCTCTATGCCGTGCTTCTGGGCCTGGGCATCTGGCGGCGGCAGGCCAAGCGCCGCGAAAGGCTGCTGCAGCAGCTGCCCGGCTTCCTGGACAACATGGTCCGGCTGATCTCCATCGGCAACTCGCCCCATGCGGCCTTCCAGATGGCGCTGAACAACGTCCCCGATCCGCTGGGCGATGCCCTGCAGCAGGCGGCGGCCATGCTCAGCGCCTCGCCCGATCTGGGGCAGGCCATGGGCCAGCTCGAGCGCAACTGGCGCCTGCCCGAATTCGGCCTGCTGGCCGCCGTGTTCCGCATGAGCGTGCGCTATGGCGGCCGCGCCGACCTGGTGCTGGAGCGTGTCTCGGCCTACATCCGCGACCGCCAGTCCGCCGAGCGCGAACTGCATGCGCTGTCCTCCGAGATCCGCATGTCGGCCTGGGTGCTGGCCCTGCTGCCCCTGGTGGTGGGGACGCTGATCATGGTGATCAACCGGGGCTATTTCATGCGCATGTGGAACGACGACAGCGGCCAGACCATGGTCCTGGTCGCCGCCGCCCTGGAAGCGCTGGGCGCCTTTCTCCTGTACCGGCTGGCCAAGCTGAGGTGAACCCATGACAGCACAGGCACAAGCACACGCCCGCCCACCCGTCTGCGCAAGGAGCCACGCATGAACACGCAGCAACTGTGGATCGCCAGCATCGGCCTGGGCGCTCTGGGACTGGTGCTGTGGGCGTCCACCCTGGTGTGGAGGCTGTGGCGCTCGGCACGCGCCTCCAGCCAGGTCGCCAGGATCCTGCAGGCGCGCGACTCGGCATCGACCACGAAGGCGGCCACGAAGAGCGCCATGCAGGCCAACGACGCGCAACTGCTCAACCCGCTGTCCATCAACGTGCGTTCGTCCGATTCCCCGCAGGCGGTGGCGGCCAACCTGCCGCCACCGGCCTGGCTGCAATGGGGCGTGGCCAAGGCCCTGCTGGCCGATGAGGACCGCAAGCTGCTGGACCAGGCCGGCGTGGGCACGCGCAACGGCAGCATGGCCTATGTGGCCAGCCGCATGGTGCTGTGCGTGGTCCTGCCCCTGCTGGCGCTGGGTGTGCTGCGCCCCGGCGAGAACGCTGCGCTGGTCTACGGCTTTGTGGGAGTGAGCCTGGGGCTCATGCTTCCCAAGTGGTTTCTGCGCTCGCGGGCCAAGGGCCGGCGCGAGCAGGTGGTCGAGGAACTGCCGCTGTTCGTGGACCTGCTGAGACTGCTGCAGGGCGTGGGCCTGAGCGTGGACCAGAGCCTGCAGATCCTGGCCTCGGAGTTCAAGGGCGTGCTGCGCGTCATCAGCGGCGAGCTGGCCCTGGCCAACCAGCTCTACAACACCGGCCGCACGCGCGAGCAGTCCTTCCAGCGCATGGTCAACATGAGCGCGGACGACGACATGAGCGCCATCGTCAACCTGCTGGTGCAGGTGGACAAGCATGGCGGCGCCGTGCAGGAGCCGCTCAAGGAATTCAGCATCCGGCTGCGCGAAAAGCGCCAGGCCAGCTTCAAGGAAAAGATAGGTTCCATCACCGTCAAGATGACGGGTGTCATGGTCCTCACGCTTTTGCCCGCCCTGCTGGTCATCACGGCGGGCCCCGGTTTCCTGGCCGTGATCAGGGCATTGACCACCATGGGAGGACGCTAGGCATGAAACACCACAAAGGCACCCCCGCCGGGCGGACGCCAGCGCTGACAGCACTGACAGCGCGGACAGCCCTGGCCCCCCTGGCCATGGCCCTGGCCCTGGCCGGCTGCGCCGGCAAAGGGCCGCAAGGCTACGGCGCCACCTCTTCGCAGCAGGAGACCGCAGCCCAGGCACAGCAGCAGCTGCAAAACGCCCAGCAGGCCACCCAGGTCGACAACGCCCAGACCTATCTGGACCTGATCACGCAGATGCAGCAGGCCGGCCAGTGGTATGCATCGCTGGCGCATACCGAGGCCTTCGAGCAGCAATACGGCACGCAACCGGAATCGCGCCTGATGCGGGCCGACGCGCTGCGCAACACCGGCCAGGCCGAGCAGGCCCGGCAGGCCTACCAGGCGCTGCTGCAGGGCGCCACCACGGCACGCGCGCGGCGCGGCCTGGGCCTGCTGCACGCAAGCCAGGGCGAGTATGGCCAGGCCGTGGAACAGCTTGAGAAGGCGCGCCAGCTCAATCCCATAGACGCCAACGTGCTCAGCGACCTGGCCTACGCCCACATGCTCGACGGCCAGCTGGCCGCCGCGCAGATGCCCATCATGCAGGCCTCGCAGCTGGCCCCGGCCAACGCGCGGGTGCAGCTGAACATGGCGCTGTTCTGGCTGGCCAGCGGCAACGAGGCCCAGGCCTCCCAGCTGCTGCGCCAGCTGGCGCAGCCCCAGGCCAAGGGCGCCCTGCCCATGATCGACCAGACCTCGCTGCAGACCCTGCAGTCCCAGCTGGCCAGCGTGAACGAGGCGGTGCGCCTGCGCGGCGGCCAACTGTCCGCAGCGCCCGCGCCCGGGACCCGGCAGGCACGGGGCGTGGAGCCCGTGCCCAGGCCCGCCACCGACGCGAGCGCCCTGCCGGCCGGCATCACCCGGCGCATTCTTCTGTCCGAGCCGTCCGGCGCCGCTGGCGCAGCACCGGCCTCGCCACTTTGAGGACCACGACATGCCAGACACACACCGCATGCATTTGCCCCGCCGCGCAGCCGCCGCAGCGCTGGCGCCCTGGCTGCCGGCTGCCGGCCTGGCCCTGACACTGGCCCTGACCCATACGGCCCCGGCACACGCCCAGGCCTTTGGCGAAGTGCAGAGCCCGCCCGAGCAGGTGGATGCACGGCCCCATGTGTCCGCCGAGCCCTCCACCGACTCCATCCTGGCCGGCTACACGCTCTACACCAACCCCGATGGAACCGTGATGTACGTGCCCCGGCGCGAGATCGACATCGGCGGCGGCACCCTGCGGCTGCTGGGAATGCAGCACAGCCAGCCGGGCCAGC
This sequence comes from Delftia sp. WSY_7, assembly GCF_043104845.1. Lineage (NCBI taxonomy): Bacteria > Pseudomonadati > Pseudomonadota > Betaproteobacteria > Burkholderiales > Comamonadaceae > Delftia > Delftia sp. WSY_7. The sequence continues at coordinate 22,701 of NZ_JBICLB010000015.1, forward strand.
GTGCCCGCCCCATCGACGGCGAGCAGGCGCGGCGCAGCTATGCGCGCTACCTCAAGAGCTTCGAGACGGAAATCCCCGCCCTGTACAAGACCGGCGTCGAAGCCGGCGGCAAGAACTGAGCCCGCCCCGGCCAGCAGCTTGAGGAACGACCATGATCCGGCGCCCACTCCGCGCTCACCACCCCCACCGGCCTGCCAGCCTGCGGCAGCGGGGGGTGTACGCGCTGGAGTGGGCCATCATCTTCCCGGTGTTCTTCGCCCTGCTGTACGCCTGCATCAGCTACGGGCTGGCGTTCCTGGTGCGCGAATCCATGCAGGCCGCCGCCGAGGACGCCGCGCGGGCCACGCTGCGCTACCAGACCAGCCGCAGCGCCCGCCTGGACGCAGCCCGCAGCCTGGTGCAGCAGCGGCTGGACTGGCTGCCGGCCGACCTGAGGCCCACGGCAGGCAGCATCGACGTGCGCATCTGCAGGCTGCAAAACAGCGAGCTGTGCTCGGCCACGCTGACCTGCGGCGTGCTGGTGGCCGAACGCTGCATGGTGCGCGTGGGCTTCACCATCCCTTATGGAACCAGCCCGATAGCACCCGCCCTGCCGGGCTTCGGCCTGGTCATGCCGACGACGCTGACCGCCAGCGCCAGCATCATGGTGGACAGGGGGGGGCTATGAAGCTCCCCCTGAGTCGCTTCGCGCCTTCCCCCTCTCTCGCTTCGCGGGAGGGGGGCATCCGGGCAACCGGCGACACCCTCGGGGCGGGGCGGCGCGGCCGGCTTAGGCCCTTCCTCGGTGTCCCTGGGTTGGGGCATGCCGTGCGTGGGGCACGCCCTGCTGCATCGGCCGAGTTCATGCAGGACACCGGCGATACCTTCGCGGCAGGGCTGCGCAGGCGGCAGCGCGGCGTGGCGGCGGTGGAGTTCGCGTTGATCGCCGGGGTGATGGTGATGCTGCTGATGGGCATGTTCGTGTACTGGCGCGTGCTGCAGGCCCAGCAGTCGGTGGCGCGCGCCACGGGCGACGGCGCGCGCATGGTCCAGCATCTGGCCTTCGGCGGGATGGCTGGCTTCAATCCGGCCAAGCCGGCCGAGCGCGCCAGCATCCTGCAGGCCACCACCGACGTGGTGAACCAGAGCCTGACGGCCAGCGGCATTCCGCCCGGCACGGCGCCCACCCAGGTGCAGATCGACTGGACCAGTTCCCAGGCCACGCTGAGCGTGGTGTACATGCTTCCCCCCGTGCTGGGCCAGGGCCTGCAGGTGGGCAGCCAGACCCTGGGCGAACCCACGCGCCTGGAGGCCCGCAGCCTGATCAGGCTCGCCCCCGGCAGCTAAGACAGGAGGACCAGAGCATGCTCACCCACCTCCCCGCATCCGTACGACGCCCCAGAACGCGCCGGCAAGGGCGCCGGCAAGGCGGCAGCCTGCTGGTGCAGTTCGCCCTGCTGGGCTCGGTGCTGTTCCTGCTGCTCGGCATCGTGGACCTGGGCTACATGTACTACGCCAAGCGCGACCTGCAGCGCATTGCCGATCTGGCAGCCACCCAGGCCGCCCAGACCATCAATGCCGAGCGCAGCAACCGCGCCGCCTGCGTGACGGCGGGCGAGGACAGCATCACGGCCAACTGGCCGGTTCCCCTGACCCGCAGCAGCGCCCAGACCCTGGTCAGCTGCGGCAACTGGAACCCGGCGGACCCGGCCAGGCAGTCCAGCGGCGGCCGCTTCTTCGACGCCGCCTCCGGCCCGCTCAACGCGGCGCGCGTCACGGTGGGCGGCACCTCGCCCACCATCTTTCCCGGCACCTGGAGCCGCCTCGTGGTGGCCGAGGCCATTGCCATGCGCAACGACTCGGTGGCGTCCTTCCAGGTGGGCTCGCAGCTGCTGCGCTTCAACAAGGACACGCCGCTGGGCGGGCTGCTGGGCCTGGTGGGGCTGGACGTGGGCATGCTGACCCTGCTGGACTCCAAGGGCCTGGCCGACGCCAAGATCAGCCCGGCCGGCCTGCTCAAGGCCCTGGGCGTGAACCTGGGCATAGAGCAGCTGCGCGCGCTGTCGCCCGAGGGCCTGGCCAACATCGCCAGCGTCACCCTGCTGAACGTGATCGACGCCTCCATCAGCGCCATCACCGACAACGCGCTGGCCGTGCAGCTCAACGCGCTCAAGACCCAGATCATCAACGCGGGCCTGAGCACCATCAAGATCCCGCTGGGCAGCCTGGATGACCAGAAGGGCCTGTTCGCCTTCCTGGGCGCCGGCCGCACCGATCCGCTGAACGCGGCCATGGACGTGCAGCTGGGCATCGGCGACGTGCTCAAGACCGCCATCGCCATCGGCGCCAACGGCCATGCGCTGCAGGCCAACCAGCTCGATGTGGCCGGCCTCATCAAGGCCCAGCTGACCATCGTGCAGCCGCCCACCATTGCCGTGGGCCCCGTCGGCACGCAGGGCTACAGCGCGCAGATCCGGCTGAACCTGAACGTGGACACGGACCAGTTGCTGGGCGGCGCGCTCAAATGGCTGGTCAAGGACATCCTGGGCACCCAGGTCAAGCTGCCCATTGCCGTGGACATCACCAACGCCACGGGCACGCTGACGGCGCTGCAGTGCAGCGCCAGCCCGCAGACCATGGACCTGTCGGTCAAGTCCTCCATCCTCAACGCCTGCGTGGGCAAGATGGACCCGGCCAACAAGCAAAGCTGCGAGAAGGGCCTGCAGGACGAGCAGCTCATCACCCTGCTGCACCTGCCCGTGCTGACCGGCAAGCTGTGGGTGCCGGCCCTGGAGTACACCGACTCCACCACGGGCCTGGGCATGGAGCCGGGCTACGAAGATCCGGCCGACCCCAACTGGTCCAAGACCAACCGCTCCACGCAGGTGAACCAGCTGGCGCTGGGCGACACGGTCGACAACATCGTCACGGGCCTGCTCAACCTGCTCAGCGGCCTGCTGCAGCCGCCGGGCACCACGCCCACCGACATCACCACGCGGCTGCTGGGCTCCTATCTGGACGCCTCCATGGTGAACGGGCTCTACAACGTGACCAGCCTCACCAACCTGCTGCTCAACGGGCGCGGCGTGGCCAGCGACAAGGACTACATGCCGCCGCTGCTCACCTCCAACTTCACGTTCAACAACGCCATCGCCAAGTCCTGCCTGCTGGTGGCCTGCCCGTCCTCCACCTGGAACAGCGGCACGTTCTCGGCAGCCCTCAACTCCTACACCAGCGTGCCCGGCGGCCTGCTGGATGTGCTGGGCATCTCCACCTACGACAACGGCTACCAGAGCTGCGCGGGCCTGCTCAGCTCGCTGCTCAACTGGAACGGCTGCGTCAAGCACAACGTGACCAAGCTGCTGACCTCGCACCCGCAGTACCTGTACGCGATCAACGCCAACAGCCCCGAGATCCAGTCCCTGCTCAACCGCGACAACAACCTCACCTGCACCGGCGCCCTGTGCACCCTGCTCAAGCCGCTGATCACGGGCGTGCTCAAGCCCATCCTCAACGGCGTGGGCGGGCTGCTGACCACGGTGCTCAAGGACACGCTGGGCCTGGAGGTGGGCCGCACCGACATCAAGGCCCTGTCCATCGGCTGCGACACGGCGCAACTGGTTTTTTGAACTGCACAGGCCATCCAATCCATGAATCGACAACGAGGGAATGCAACGTGAATCTGGACGAGCTCGTCATCTATGTCTGGGAAGGCCAGGCCGACATCGCCGAGCGGGTGGAGCGCTGCGTGCTCAACCTGGGCGTGGACGTGGTGCGCGCCGACGGGCTGACCCTGCCCGCCGACACCAGCGAGCTGGGCAATGCGATCGCCGTGGTCAGCGTCTCGGTGCTGGAGGGCGCGCGCTTCACGCGCCAGGGCGTGGAGGGCACCTTCGGCATGCCCGTGCTGTGGGTCAGCGCCAAGCAGCGCGACGCCAACGCCGGCACCTATGCCATGGAGTACTCGCATGTGCTGCCCTTCGACTTCACGGGGGCCGAGCTGCGGGCCATGCTGGTGCGCATCCTGCGGCGCATGCAGAGCAACCAGCGCCAGGTGCAGCGCTCGGAGGACATCATCGCCGTGGCCGACTGCATGCAGCGCCTGCTGCGCGACGTGGACACCTTTGCCGACTGCGAGCACAGCGTGCTCATCATCGGCGAGACCGGCGTGGGCAAGGAGCGCATTGCCGAGCGGCTGCACGAGCGCAACAACCGCTACGGCCAGGGCCCCTTCGTGGTGGTCAACTGCGGCGCCATCCCGGACGGGCTGTTCGAGTCCCTGTTCTTCGGCCACGCCAAGGGCTCGTTCACGGGCGCGGTCAATGCCCACAAGGGCTATCTGGAGCAGGCCAACGGCGGCACGCTGTTCCTGGACGAGATCGCGGACCTGCCGCTGTACCAGCAGGTCAAGCTGCTGCGCGTGCTGGAAGAGCGCGCCATCACGCGGCTGGGGTCGGCCGCCGCCGTGCGGCTGGATTTCCGGCTGGTGGCGGCCACCAACAAGCCGCTGCGCGGGCTGGTGCGCGAGGGACGCTTCCGGGCCGACCTGTTCTTCCGCCTGGCCGTGATCGAGCTGCAGATCCCCAGCCTGGAGGAGCGCGGCGAGGCCGACAAGCTGGCCATCTTCCACGCCATCCTGCACAAGGTAGTGGGCGAGGCCACGATGAAGGAGCTGGGCGAGCCGCCCTTCTTCATCCTCGACGCCGTGGCCCAGATGTACTTCCCCGGCAATGTGCGCGAGCTGCGCAACCTGGCCGAGCGCATCGGCGTGGCCGCCCGCCAGACGCGCGACTGGAACGCCGACGGCGCCACGCAGCGCATCCTGCAGCACGCCCAGGCCCTGTCGGCCACCACCTTCCCGCCGGACGCGGGCGCCGCCGAGCCCCTGCTGGCCGACCGCAGCAACTGGGACATGGACGAGCGCAACCGCATCATCGCGGCGCTCAACACCAACGACTGGAAGCGCCAGAACACGGCCCAGCACCTGGGCATCAGCCGCAAGGTGCTCTGGGAAAAGATGCGCAAGTACCAGATCAGCGACGGCGAGCCCGAAGTGCCCGTGCCGGGCTGAGCACGCCCTCCGACACATCCCATCCCCCCACGCCATGGAGACCTCCACGAACATGCAGGACAAGCCGGTCATCATCTTCGTCAGCGCCGTCTACCCCAGCCAGTACAGCCTGCTGTGCAGCCACCTTCGCGCCAGCGGCGCGGCCGACAGCTGGTTCATGACCATGCCCGGCCATGCCGAGAACTACGCCAGCCAGTGCGACCACCTGCTGTCGTTCCGGCCCGATGGCGACATCGTCGGCCCGCAAAGCTACTACTACTCCAGCAAGGTGGAGCGCTCGGCGCGCATAGGCCGCGGCCTGCTGCAGGGCCTGCAGGCCTTCGAGAAGGAAAAGGGCAAGCGCATCGACGTGGTGGTCGCCCACTCGCTGTGGGCCGCGCCCAACCTGCTGTACGGCGAGATCGATGCCGCCATCGTCAGCTACATCGAATTCCCCAGCTACCGCGTGCACGGCAACGAGCCCGACTACCCGCCCGACCTGTCCCAGCGCCTGGCCGACCGCAACATGGAAATGCTGCACTACCACCAGGTGCTGTGCAGCGACCTGACCATCGCGCCCAGCGCCCATGCGCGCTCGCTGTTCCCGCCGCTGCTGCAGGAGCGCGTGGCCGTGCAGTTCGAGGGCTTCGACATCCAGGCGCCCGACGAGCAGGCCGAGCCGCCGCCGCGCCAGGACACGCGCTTCACCGTGGCCTTCTCATCGCGCGACCTGTCCAGCTCCAAGGGCTTCGAGACCTTCATGCGCCTGGTCGACCGCCTGGTGCGCGAGGGCGATGGCCAGCAGATGCGCTTCATCGCCCTGGGCGACCCCACGGCCGTGACCTATGGTTACGAACAGCAATGGGTGGAGCGCCGCTACCAGGGCAAGGTGGCCAGTTTCCGCGACCATCTGCTGCAGATCCACCCGGCCGCACAGGTGGTGGAGTTCCCGGGCAAGCTGCCGTACGACGAGTTCGCGCGCACCCTGGCCTCGGTGGACCTGTTCCTCTACCCGTTGCGCTACGGCGTGGCCAACTGGGGATTGATGGAGATCCTGGCGCGCGGCGGCTGCGTGATCGGATCGAACTGGGGCTTTGTGCCGGAGCTGGTGCAAAACGATGTCAACGGCCTGCTGCTGCCCGACAGCGACGACGCCTGGATCGGCGCCATCCGCCAGCTGCGCGACGACCCGGCCCGGCGCCAGCGCTACAGCCGGGCCGCGCGCGAGACGGGCAAGCGCTTTCACATCTCCAACGTGGCACCGCGCTTCATGGACCTGTTCCGCCTGGCCATGGCGCGGCGCAGGGCGAGCCCGCTGATGCTGGAGTAAGGTGCAGCGCGGGCCGGGCTCGGCCTGCGTTCAGGTGCGGGCCCTTGCGCGCCTAGGCGGCGGACAGCGCCGATGCAGGGGCCCCGACAGCCCCGACAGTGCCGACGGCCCCGCCAGTCCCGCCGTCGGCAGCCGAAAGAGCCGTCACGCGGTCCATGCCACTCCAGCTCAGGGCCATGCTCAGTGCCATGTCCAGCGCGTCGCCCTCCTGCGCCTCGGACGCCTGCAGCACCTCCAGCACATCGGCCACGCACACCACCTGGTCGAGCAGCCCATGCAGCGATGGCCGGGCTATGAAAAACCCCTGCACGCCATGCGCCCCCGCAAGCGCCACGGCCTCCATGCCCTGGGCGGACTCCACGCCTTCCACGATCACGCAGGCGCCGCGGTCGGCGCACAGGCTGATCAGGCCCTGCAGCATCCGGGCCGACGGCCGGGCCTGCAGGCTCTGGTCCAGCACGGACTTGTCGATCTTGACGATGTTGGCGCGCAGCTTGCCCAGGATGTCCAGGCCGCCGCGCCGGGGAACGATATCGTCCAGCGCCACGCGCACGCCCAGGATCTGCAGGTGCCGCACCAGGCCCAGCGCGGCCTTCTCGCAGGGGAAGACACTGGTCTCGGTGATCTCCAGCACCAGGCGCTGGGCGATCTCGGGCCGCTCCTCCAGATAGTCGAACACGCCTTCCCACCAGGCCTCGTCGCAGAACGAGGCGGCCGACAGATTGCAGCCCAGGCTGTGGCCGGTCTTCATCTCCAGCGCCCCTATCACCGACCACAGCACGCTGCGGTCCAGCCGCGCGGCCAGGCCCAGCCGCTCCAGCGCCTCGATGGCATGGGGCACGGCATAGTTGTCGTAGGCAGAGAACACGCTGCGGCGCAGCAGGCACTCGTGGTAGAGCGTGCGGCCCGTGCCGGTCCCACTGCCTCCCCCTGCCATGCCCCCGGGCTCCAGCAGCGTCACGGGCTGGAATGCCAGCGCCAGATGGCCCAGCCGCAGATCGTCCAGCAGGCGGCCCGCCAGCTGCATGTCGGCCTGGTAGCCCTTGATGAGCCTGGCGGGCATTCTGCGCACCGCCATGTCCTGGCCGCCCGCCGTGGCGTGGCCCTTGCCGCGTATCTCGTGCAGCCCCGCGAAGGAGACGCAGCCCAGAGCCTGCACCTCGGCCCGCAGATAGGCCTGGCGCGAGCCGTGCACCACGGGCTCGCTCACCAGGGCGGACTCCAGCGCATGCATCCAGCCATGCCGGGCATGATGGCCGGGCAGCACCGTGTCGGCCAGCGTGCGGGGGTCGAACCCGCGAACCAGCAGCGTATCGCCCGCGCGCTCCAGCGATTGGGCATCGATGCCCAGGCCCTTGAGCCGGTCCATGCAGGCCTGCATGGCCTCGTCGCAGAAACCGTTGCCATAGACGCTGCGCCAGGCCTGCAGGGGCGGCAGCCAGATGGCCAGATCCAGGGGCATGTCGCTGTGCGAGGTTTCGATGATGTCGTGCATGGTGAGCGCCTTCGTTCAACGGCCTGCAATGGGTTGTGAATAGCAGTGAAATCCGATCGCCCTGCGCCCCCGGCCGGCCGGCCCGCCGCCGAGCATGCCGGCATCCACGGCCGACAGCGCCAGGTCCACATGGCCGGCCACCAGGTCAAAGACCACCGAGCAGGCATCCGCCTTGCGGCTGAAATACGCCAGCGTGGCATCCGTTCCGCCAGCAAAGCTGCCCAGCAGCGCCTGCCCGTCCTGCTCCTGGAACACCGCCTGCGCGCTGCCCTGCTGCGGCACGATGACCCGGTCGCCCTGCTGCAGCAAGGCGCCGGCCTGCGCCACGATCACATCGCTGCGCCGCACGATGCGCACGCCCTCGCTCACCCGCGTGAGCAGCGCCACCGGCGCCGCCTGCGCCACCTGCGCATGGGGGCTTCCGTCGCCCGCCTCGCGCGCAGCGGTGCGCGGCACGGCGGCAGACGCAAACGACGCGGGCACGTTCAACGGCTTGCTGCGCGCCCTTTCCGGGTAGGCGCGCAGTCGCGGCAGGGGCATGCCTGCAAACGACAACGAGACAGCGGCCATGGTTTCTCCTCCGAAAGACAGCGATCAATGGGGCGGCCGGCGCAGCACACGGTTTTCCAGACACTGCGACAAGCTTTTTGCATCCTGTTGCAACAAGCGTGCCATGGGCCTGGACGTCTTCATCCAACGCAAAGCCATCTGTAACCTATTGATTTATTTGGGCACCCAAGCACAACCACCACCGTGTCACCCTGCGGCGTTACGTGCGATGTCACGTAACGCCGGCACGCCACGGCGTTACTTTCACGGCGGCCGCGCAGGACGACGCTGCCCTGGCTGCCAGGCGCGGCCCCCCTTTCGGTGTATGTTCCAGCGCATCACTTCAGGAGCCGGCCCTGTCCCCGCAAAAGTCCATCCAACGGGATCTGGTGGTCCTCTGGCTCACCATCTCGGCCGTCGCCCTGGTGCTGGCGTGGCTGCTGTTGCTGTTGACCCGGCAGGGCACCGAACCGCAGATTGCCCGCGCCCGCGACGCCGCAGGCGTCAGCTGCAGCGCGCTGCAGGCCGGGGCCGCGCGCATGGGGCTGGCGGGGCTGACGGCAGACACGCCATCTGCCCAGGCCCGGTCCGCCGCGCAGGCCGTGCTGGACCTGGCGCTGCGCGAGCGCCCCGGCATGGAGGGCGGCTTCTGGCGCGAGGGCCCCGGCGTGGTGGCCTATGCGTTTCCCACCTATGACGGCTCCGGCATCAAGCGCGATGCGCCCAGTGCGGAGATGGAGCGCATCGCCTCCACCGCCCAGCGCGCACGGGACAGCGCCGGGCTGGTGACCGACCTGCGCCCCGGCCTGCGCGAGGCGGTGGTCTTTGCCGCCTGCCCGGCCCAGGCCGATGCGCCCGCCCTGGTGGCCTGGACGCTGATGCGCGTCCCCCTGATCAGCGCCGACGTGGTCAACCCCCTCATCCTTGCCGTCAGCCTGCTGCTGGGCATGGTCCTGGTCTCGGGCCTGTGGCTGGGCAGAATGCTGCGGCGCTGGCAGCGGCAGTCGGCACAGATGGAGCAACAACTGCTCGGCGCCGAACGGCTGGCCACCCTGGGCCGGCTGTCGGCCGGCCTGGCGCACGAGATCCGCAACCCGCTGGGCACCATGCGCATGAAGGCCGAGAACGCCCTGGCCGCGCCCGAGCCACTGCGGCAGGCCCGCAGCCAGGGCGCCCTGGAGGCCGTGCTGGCACAGACCGCGCGCCTGGAAGACCTGGTATCGAGCCTGCTGGCCTTGACCCAGCCCTTCCGCGTGCACCCGGAGCCCGTGGACCTGCAGCAGCTGCTGGACGAAAGGCTCCAGGCCCATGCAGAAATGGCCCAGGCCAGCGGCGTGCAGCTGGCAACGGCGGTGTCCACCGGCCTTGCCCGGGACCTGCAGGAAGGGCGCCGCCCGCTGCTGGACCCCGCACAGATGGCCCGCGCGCTGGACAATCTGCTGCTCAACGCCCTGGCGCACACGGCGGACGGCGGCCGGGTGGAACTGGGCGCGGACCGGGACGCCAAAGGCTGCCTGCGGCTGTGGATTGCCGATGACGGCACCGGCATCGCGGCCGAACTGCGCGACACGCTGTTCGAGCCCTTCACCACCGCACGCCCCGGCGGCACCGGGCTGGGATTGGCGCTGGTGCGCGAAATCGTCCAGGCCCACGGCGGCCGGATCGCCCTGGCCAAGACTGCACAAGGCAAGACTGCACAAGGCACCCGCATAGAAATGGAATTTCCATGGCCCGCATCCTGATCGTGGACGACGACACGGCCTTCCGTGAAAGCCTGGCCGAGATGCTGGGCGACCTGGGCCATGGGGTCAGCCAGGCCCCGACCGTGGCGGCGGGGCTGCAGATCCTGCAGGCCGGGTCCGTGGATGCGGCCATCGTGGACCTGCGCATGCCGGGCGAGGACGGCCTGGCCTTCCTGCGCAAGGCCCGCGGCCTCTCGCGGGCGCCCTGCATCATGCTCACGGCCTACGCCAGCGGCGGCAACACCATCGAGGCCATGCGCCTGGGCGCCTTCGACCACCTGACCAAACCCATCGCCCGCACCGCCCTGGTTGAGGCCCTGGACCGCGCGCTGCAAGGCGCAGGGCCGGCCCAGGACTGCGGGGACGGCCAAGCCGGCCAGCCGCAGATGCATGACGATGGTGAACTGGTCAGCGGCAGCGAGGCCATGCGGCAGGTCTTCAAGCGCATCGGCCTGGCGGCGGACAGCGACGCCACCGTGCTGGTGCTGGGCGAGACCGGCACGGGCAAGGAACTGGTGGCACGCGCCCTGCACCGCAACAGCGCCCGGGCGGAACGCCCCTTCGTGGCCGTCAACTGCGCCGCCATTCCGGCAGACCTGATGGAAAGCGAACTCTTCGGCCATGTGAAGGGCGCCTTCACGGGCGCCGTCAGCGACCGCGCAGGGCGCTTTCGCGAGGCGCAGGGCGGCACGCTGTTCCTCGATGAAGTGGGCGACATGCCGCTGCCCACGCAGGCCAAGATCCTCCGGGCGCTGCAGGAGCGCGAGATCACGCCCGTGGGCGCCAGCCGGGCGCTGCCCGTGAACGTGCGCATCATCGCGGCCACGCACCGCGACCTGCCGGACGCCGTCAGGCAGGGGCGCTTTCGCGAGGATCTCTGGTACCGGCTCCAGGTCGTGCCCGTGCACCTGCCGCCGCTGCGCGAGCGCCTGGGCGACGTGCTGCTGCTGGCCGAGCATTTCCTGCGCCAAGGCGGCGGCACCTCGCCCAAGCGCCTGGGGTCCGACGCCGCGCGCCTGCTGCTGGCGCACGACTGGCCCGGCAACGTGCGCGAGCTGCGCAACGCCATGGAGCGCGCGGCCCTGCTGTGCCCCGGGCCGGTCATCGGGCCCGAGCACATCGGCCTGCAGCCTGCGGCGGCGAACGGCCCCGCCATCGACTGGAACGGGCCGCTGGCCCCCGCCGTCGCCCAGCTGGAACGTGAAATGGTCACGCGCGCCCTGGCCGCAACCATGGGCAACCGTGCCGAGGCCGCACGCCGCCTGGGCCTGTCGCGCCAGCAGTTGTACCGCAAGCTCGCGGAGTTCGGCCTGGGTTGAGGCAGCAGCGGGCACAGGCGCCGCCTGCGGTGTCCGGATGGGTGACACCCCCTGTCGCCATCTCGGACACATGGCCCGCATCAGCGACCGCAAGCCCTTGATTTCATGAGATTTCCGGATGGCATGGCGCTTGCGTTGGACTGTGCATGTCCATCGCCAACCCAGGAGCCATCATGACCCGTCTCACCCTTTCTTCCGCCGCCCTGTGGCTGGGTGCCAGCGCACTGAACGCGCATGCCGCCCCGCCCCTGCCTGCCCACTGCCCTGGCGCACCCCACGCGGCCATGCCGCACGCGCAGGCCGTGCTCGAGAGCCCAGTCGCCCGGCTGCTCACCAACCCTTACGGGGAAGTGGACGGGCTGCGCCTGACCGACGGCACGGTGGTCCGGTTCCCGCCCCACATGGCCGATGCGCTGACGACCGCCGTGAAGGTGGGCGACACGGTGCGCATCATCGGCCGCAGCGAAGCCGGTGGTGCGGTCAAGGCCGACGCCATCGTGAACACCGCCACCGGCCAGACCGTGTATGACCAGCCACCGGAGCCCGGCCGCGCCCGCCCCATGCCCCCGCACCTGCGCATGGCCGGACTGCAGACGCAGCAGGCCCAGGGCCGCATCGAGGCCGTTCTCACCGGCCCGCGCGGCGATGCCAACGGCGTCATCCTGTCCGACGGCGCCATCGTGCGCTTTGCCCCCCATGCGCTGCAGCAGCCGCTGCAGCCGGGGCAGCTGTTTGCCGCCTCGGGCCTGGGCACGCGCAACGCGCACGGCACCTCGCTGGAGGCCACCAGCATGGGTGCCAGCCTGTCGGACCTGCAGCCGCTGTACGACCGCGCGCGCTGACGCCACCGCCCGGTCCCCGGGGCCGGGCGGGTTCCTGCCCCTTCCTGGTTTCCTGCTTCCCTGCTGCCCTGCTCTCCCGCTTTCACCGAGCCCGCCATGTCCCCCAAGTTCGCCCCCGTCCTGCTGCTGCTGATCTCCAACGTCTTCATGACCTTCGCCTGGTACGGGCACCTGAAGTTCGAGAACCGGCCGCTGTACCTCGTCATCCTGGTGAGCTGGCTGATCGCGCTGGCCGAGTACTGCTTTGCCGTGCCTGCCAACCGGCTCGGCCATGAGGTCTACAGCGCGGCCGAGCTCAAGACCATCCAGGAGGTGATCACGCTGGTGGTCTTCGCCGTTTTCTCCGTGCTCTACCTGGGCGAGAAGCTCACCCTCAACCACCTGGTGGGCTTCGGCTTCATCTGCCTGGGCGCCTTCTTCGTGTTCAAGGGCCCCTTGCGCTAAAGGAAGCCGCCATGCACCGCACACACCACCATGCGCGGCGCTGGCTGCCCGGGCTCAACTTCTTCCTGGCCGATGTGCGCGACGGCCTGGGCCCCTTCCTGGGCGTCTTCCTGCTCGCCCAGGGCTGGCGGCTGGACGACATCGGCTACGTCATGGCCCTGGGCGGCATCACGGGCATGCTGGCCACCACGCCGCTGGGCGCGCTCGTCGATGCCTCGCGCCGCAAGCGCAGGCTGCTGGCAGCGGCCATCGCCCTGCTGCTGGCGGGCAACCTGGCCATCTGGATCGCACCGTCGCTGGCCGTGACGGCGGCATCGCAGGTCATCACCGGCGTGGTCGCGGCCTTGATCGCCCCCTGCCTGCTGGGCATCACGCTGCAGATCACCGGCCATGCGGACCTGCCCCGGCAGCTGGGCATCAACGAAGCCTGGAACCACGCCGGCAACGTGGCCACGGCCGCACTGGCGGGGGCCATGGGCCTGCGCTGGGGACTGCCTTCCGTCTTCGTGCTCATGGCCCTGATGGGCTGCGCCTCGCTGGCCTGCCTGGCGCTGATGCGGCTGGATGAAACCCCGCAAGGCACGCCGCCCCCAGAGCAGGCCGGGCCTTGCGCACCCGGCCTGCTGCACGTGCTCACGGGCACGCCGGCGCTGCGGGTGCTGGCCGTGGCCATGCTGCTGTTCCACCTGGGCAATGCCGCCATGCTGCCGCTGCTGGGCCAGGCCGCCGTGGCGCGCGGCCATGCCAACCCCAGCGGCTTCACGGCGCTGACCATCATCGTGGCGCAACTGGTCATGATCCCCATGGCCCTGCTCGCCGGGCGCCACGCCCAGCGCAGCGGCTACTGGCTGCTGGTCAAGGCGGCCCTGCTGTCGCTGCCGCTGCGCGGCCTGGTCGCCGCCACCTGGGACTCCGACTGGGCGCTGATCCCCGTGCAGGTGCTAGACGGCGTGGGCGCCGGGCTGCTGGGCGTTGCCCTGCCGGGCCTGGTCGCGCAGACGCTGCGCGGCACCGGCCACGTCAACGCAGGCCTGGGCGCCGTGATGACGCTGCAGGGCCTGGGCGCGGCCGCCAGCCCGGCACTGGCGGGCTGGATCGCGCAGCGCTTCGGCTTTGATGCGGCCTTTCTTTCGCTGGGCGGCATCGCGGTGCTGGCGCTGGCGCTGTGCTGGTTCGGCGCACCGTCCGAACACCGGGCGGCCCGTCTCCAGCCCAAGGCCTGAGGACCGGCAGGGCACGGCTCACTTTCGGAGCACCTGGACACATTTGGGGGCCTGGAAACATAGGAGAATTCCTAGGACCCGAACCAGAACCCGCGCCATTGCGGACTTGCCTCCCTGCGGCCAGCGCCTGCCGCCCCCGAATGACAGTCAAGAACAAGAAGCCTTCCGCGCGCAAGCGCAGTTCCTCCCCCGCCTCCAAGAAGAAAGCCTCCGGCCGCAGCGGACTGTGGCGCTCCGTGATCGCCGCCGTGGTGGCGGCAGCGGGCACCTTCCAGATCGCCAGCTGCAGCCTGGACCCGAACTGGCATCCCAAGCTGCCCGAGCCGCCCCTGCTGTCCACCCTGCCCATCCCCGGGCTGGAGCACCTGCGCAAGCAGCCGGAGACAGGTTCGGGCACGGCCTCCGGTGGCGCCAGCCCGCCTGCCGGCAGCCTGGCCACGGGCTTTTCGCACTGCCGCGATTTCTTCCCCGGTGGCGAGCCCCCTGCCCTGCAGGTCCAGCCCCTTCAGCGCGAGCTGTGCTTCAGCGCCTTCGCCGTGCTGCACAGCGGACAGACCAAGACGCCCGTCTTCGTGGTGGAGCGCCTGAACCGCCAGTTGCTGGAGCAGGGCCAGGGCCTCAAGCGCAGCGACAAGTTCTATGCCGATGCCCGCCTGCCCCGCGCCGAGCGTGCCGAACTGGACGACTACCGCCGCTCCGGCTACTCGCGCGGCCACATGGCGCCGGCCGGCGACATGTACTCGCCCGAGGCCATGGCCCAGAGTTTCAGCCTGGCCAACATGGTTCCCCAGGACCAGACCCACAACGGCGGCGTCTGGAGCAAGGTCGAGCAGGACACGCGCCGCTACGCCCAGCGCGCCAAGGGCGATGTCTACGTCTTCACCGGGCCGGTGTTCGACGGCCAGCCCCTGACCATCGGGCCGGGCAAGGTCCATGTGCCCAGCCATATCTTCAAGCTGGTCTACGACGCCAGCACGGGGCGGGCCTGGGCGCACTGGCAGGCCAACAGTGCGGATACGCGGATGAGTGCGCCCATCAGTTATGAGGAGTTCACTCGGAGGACGGGGATGCCGTTGTTGGCGGGGGTGATGAGGGGGCGCAGCTAGTCTTCTGGCGTGGGCCAGGGAACTGTTTCTTGCCCCTGCCGGGGGGTTGTTTTTCGAGGCCGGGTCTCGGCCCGGCGGCCGACTGCCCTTTCTTGATTCGCCAAGAAAGGTCAGATCAAAGAAGGCGACCCGGATGTCCGCGACCCTCCGCTTCGCTGCGGGCAACCTGCGTCGTGGCGGTTGCGGGGTTCGCTGCGGAACTCGCTTTGCGCTTCGCGCGCCGCTCAAACAACCGCAGCGAGTCAGATCACGAAGCAGTCCTGTCCTTCGGCAGGACTGCAACCCCGCAACCGCCACGCCGCAGGCGCTGACATACGGGGGGTGGAGAAGGGGCGCGCTGCGCGCTGCTGGCGCTGCGGCTCAGGGGGTTACCGTGCGCCGGTCCAGAACCTTGTCTATCAGGCCCCATTCGCGGGCTTCTTCTGCGGTCATGAAGCGGTCGCGGTCCAGGTCGCGTTCCACCTCTTCGTAGTTGCGGCCGCAGTGCTGGGCGTACAGGCGTGTCACGCGGTCCTTGGTGCGCAGCATTTCCTCGGCATGGATGCGGATGTCGGAGGCCTGGCCCTGCACGCCGCCCAACGGCTGGTGCACGTGCAGGCTGGCGTTGGGCAGGGCCATGCGGTGGCCGGGCTCGCCGGCCATGAGCAGGAAGGAGCCCATGGAGCGCGCCGTGCCCATGCACAGCGTGTGCACGGGTGACTTGATGAACTGCATGGTGTCGTACATGGCCAGCCCGCTGGTGATCACCCCGCCCGGCGAGTTGATGTAGAGGTGAATGGGCTTGTCCGGGTTCTCCGCCTCCAGGAACAACAGTTGCGCGCAGACCAGGGCAGAGACCGCATCGTTGACCTCGCCGTTGAGAAAGATCACGCGGTCGCGCAGCAGGCGCGAGTAGATGTCGAAGGACCGCTCTCCGCGCGCCGACTGTTCGACAACCATGGGGACGAGCATCATCGATTCGCGCATGGGCGAACTCCTGTGTGTGGTGGTGAAAAAAAGAAAGGGCTGCGGCCCTGCGCCGCATGCCCCGTTGCCCGGGGTCCTCAGGTCGCGTGTATCAGGTCAGGTGCATCAGGTCGCGTACATCAGGAAGCCGCCGTCGTTGGCCGCTTCCCTGGCGGGCTGCAACCGCGCATCGGTCAGCACATGGACGATGCGCAGCAGCGTGCCGCCATCGGCGCCGGGGCTGATCTGCAGGTCCACCGTGCTTTCAAGAAAGGGAGGCTCCGCCTCGCGCAGCCGCAGGCGCAGTTCCTGCTGCGGCACCTGCCGCAAAGGCTCGGCATGCTCGGTGCCCGGCAGCCACTGCGCGCGCAGCTCGGGAATGCTCAGGGCGCGCCAGACCTTCTCGGGCGGAGCGTCCAGCGCGTACTCCTGCACCAGCTCGCGGGCCGCATCGTCGGTGTCCATATTGCTCATCTTGTTCATTGGTCCATGTCCTTGAGCAGGCCCTTGAGTGCATCCACGCGCTGCGGCCAGTAGGCGCGGTACTTCGCCAGCCAGCCCGCAATCTGCGCCAGCCCTTCGGGATCGACCTCGTAATGCATGAAGCGCCCCTGGCGCTGCTCGCTCACCAGCCCCGCATTGCGCAGCACGGCCAGGTGCTGGGACATGGCCGACTGGCTGATCTCCATCCCCTCGCGCAGCGCGCTGGCATGCATGCTGCCAGCGGCCAGCTTCTCGAAGATGGAGCGGCGCGTAGGGTCGGCCAGGGCCTTGAAGATGTCGTTCTCGGGCATGACGACACTTTAGCAACCACTTATTTTAAATGCAAGCAGTCCATGAATAACGTGCCTTCCGACCAGCTTTGGCATAGACCGCACCCTGCGCCAGACGTGGGTGCCTCCAAAAATTGCTCTCTGCCCCACACGACCACGCCAAAGTGAACATTTCTGGACGAACTCCATTGAACTGATCGATGAAAGTGTCTACGTGGCACCGAAAAATGCCACGTTCTCAACTTCATTGGAGACTCCATGACCAAGCCATCCGTTCGCCGTAGTGCGCCTGCGCCCGGCAACCAGCCCAAATCCCCCATCACCCAAACGGCGGTTTCCCGTATTCAAAGCGCCGTTGCAATCAAGAGCGGCGGTAGCGTGCCCAAGGGCTCGTATGTTGGTCGAATGCAACAAGCCATCGCAAAAAAGCAGAAATGAAATTCCCGACACATCAATCAAGGAGAGCGACCATGCCCAGCAAAGCCGACAACGACAACCATGCGAATCAATGCAATCCCAACAATGATGAGTACTGGCACTCGCGCGGAGAGGATCAGCGCCCAGATGACTGGGAAAATCTCATCGCTCAGAAAAATCATGAAGGTTGACTGAGCATCCAGGCCGGCCACTCGATGATCTCAGTCTTCTTGTGGCTTGGTTGAATCGAATCCTTACCCGACTCTTCCTCAAGCAAATCCCATTTCTTGCGATAGTGGCGCCAGAGCGTGTTGTACTGATCCAGATCCAATATCATGAATGATTTTCCGTTGTCTTGAATCAAAATACTCTGCCAGTGAAGCGCCAGGAAAATCATGGGGTAAGGTGGCATGGCTTCATTGGCTCGTTCAGGTAAAAAATGACGCATGAGCTGTTCCCAATGCTCACATACCAGATCCAGTGTGAGCTTGGTAGAGCCATCAAAGTAGCTGCTGACAACACTGGCGCTTAGTGATTCCTGCTCTTGCGGCCTGTAGAGTATTGAAGCAAGCTTGCTTGGGCTTGGCGGTTTGTCAGGCCATTTTTTATATCGAGAATAGACCGCCAATGCATACAAAAACTCCAGCAGGCGACGGGAAGGCCGGAAGAAGAGATTCTTGCGAGATGTGGCAACTTGCTGCTTCAGCAAACCATCCTGTGGGCGCACCATCACCAACGGAAATAGCGGCATACTCTGCCGGCCAGAAAAATAATGGCTGCTCCATTCAGCATCCAAAGCACTTATCACATCAAGGTACAGTGTGTCCGAAAAATCCACAAATACCCGAGTTACCTGCAGCCAGCTTTCCAATTCAAGCACAGGTGTTGGACTCAATACTTCTCCAACTTGCGCCGAATGCTCCTTCATGTGGTTGTGCAGAATTAGCTTAAAACTCTCCAGTTCATTTTTAACGCATGCAAAAACCAGGGCTTCCAGAAAATCATCCAATTCCAACCCAGCCGCCTTACTGATCGGCAATGGAATATGAGGAAGAAACTCAAGTTGATGAATGAACCCGCTCCATGGACCGTACTTTCCAGAAGAGGTCCGAGGTATCATCTCCATGTGTTTCTGCGCTTTTTCCAGTTCAGCTGGATTTGAAAATTTGCGCCCTAGCAATCGGCCTATATGCTCATTTATTCTTCTCAGTGTGGATGGCCTGATCGCATCCAGGTTTCCCTGAGAGATACGTGCTTTAGACAATCCAGTGATTTCATGCAAAAAACTGGGCATGCTCTGGTTTCGGGCTTCTGCCATACCATGCAAAGGCAACAACGCGATTCCGTTCAATAGCCGAAGCGCTGCCGCAGAACCTCCGTCAGCCGCTGCCTGTTCTTCGCTATGTATGGACACTCGTAGCCCCCATTTTCTTAATATTGGCAGACCATATAATCCACCCTTGCTGACCCTAGCTAAAAATATCGTTTTCAATTACGGGGATCAGCATCAACGACAAGTCAACTTGTATGAGCAAGCATCGCATAGTTCTTGAACGTTTGATACCAGAGCATCTTCTTCAAGACAGAAGTCGATCACAGAACAATGGATGGAAGCAATGCTAAAAAAACTGCTGTGGATAGTGGCAGCGGCTGGCTTGGTCCCCGATGCCCAGGCCGTCATGAAATGCCTTGCCGACGGAAAAACCTGGTACCAGGATGCCCCTTGCCCGCAAGGCACCACCGCCAAGCCCATGCAACTGGACCCGCCCCCTGCATCCTCCAGGCCTTTGCGGGATGCGATGCCGACCGAGCCCGCCACCAAGCCCGCGTCTGCCCCCGCACCACAGGCTGTATCGCCCTCCTCCATGCTGGAGGAAGAAGCGCGCATGTGTCTTGACTGGTACCAGAAGAATGCCGGCCTGCCCCCGGGCGCAACGTACCTGAGTGCCACCAAGGATCGCCGGGTGGTGACCCTCGTGATTGCCGCCCCCGTTTCCATGACAAACCACACGGGCGCCAGAGTGCAGGGCACGACGCAGACGCCAGCTTCCTGCGAGATCAACGGCGGCAAGCTCGATGACGGATGGACGCGCACCCATGCCCGGCGTGGCAACTGGATTCAGTGAATGCAGCCCCGCAGCAAAACTTTGAAATTCAACCCAATGGACACGCGCATCCTGCTTTTGCATCTGGAGCACCCGCTGCAAGCCTATTCAGGCAGTGCATCGCCCGTTGAAATCGTCCTGGCCGGCCTGGGCTACGAAGCCTCCGACTACTGGCCGGGCCTGGCCATCGAATGGCTGGAGCAAGGTGCACCAGTGAACGCTGAGGTGCTTCAAGCGCTGGCCCTGGTATCTGAGAACAAGCACATTTCCCAACGGATTCGGCATCGCTGCTTCGCCGTTCTGCGCCGACATAAGGCGTAGCTGCATAGGGAACGGTTGCCAACGCCAAGCCTCTAGCGTCGCCAAAAAAAGCCCAATCAGTACGAGCCTGCAGCGACGAGCATGGCTCTGTTCAAAACTCCGTCGCCACAGTGCACGAATTCATGGCTCCGGCGAACTGCAGCCTTCCAACGCACGCAGATTCCCTGCATGTGAAGCGCAGGCAATATGTTCGCGCCCTCCCCCATCACGACACCCCAGCCGACAAGCCTTCATCCGCAAACCGCTTGGCCGCCTTGAGCAGATAGCTCACGGCATAGAGGATGGGGTCGTCAGCCTCGTCGCCATTCAGGTGGTCCACCACCTCGATGGCATAGCCCAGGTTCACCGCCGTGTCGTGCAACAGGCCCAGCAATTCCTTGTCCTCAGGCTCCAGCGACTGCGCCTGATCGGCCTTCACGTAGTAGATGCGCAGCAGATCCCGGCAGACGCAATTGATGGCCGTGATGTTGTGGCGTGCGTGCAGGTCCAGCACATCCAGCGCGGCGCCCATGTGCAGGACGGCGTCAATGGCGAGGTCGGCGAGCCGAGGCGCGGCAGAAGCAGCCGTTGAATGATCGGGATGATGAGGCATCCTGCGATGCTCGTTGAATCGGCGAGGGGCGTCTCTACGGAATTCGTAGAAGGAAGCCGAGCCAGGATGGTTGTCTTCGGCTTGGATACGACGATGGCGGCCACCCGTGGAAAAGTCTCACCGGATTGCGCAAATCCTCGGAGTGCCGACTGCCTACCTTTACTGCGAGGACGATGATCTTGCTGAAGTGATCCTGGCGTGGAGCACGCTTGCTCGCGGCGGTCGGGCGCAGGAGAAAAAAGCTGTATTGGGGTTGGTGGCTAGGCGGCAGGGGGAACGCCTGGGCAGCCGCTATGACGGGATGTCGGCAGGATGGGGCGGCAAGAGATTGCTGGCTGCGTATCGATATCGCCAAGAGAAGCTGCTCCTCTCAGACGACGGCAACCGGCCAAGAGCGGACATTGCTTTTATCCGATAGTCAAATCCAAAGCCGAATTTGCAACGTCGATTGAAAGTCGCAAAGGCTGGATATGGGTGTGTGGACAAAGTGTCAAGCTAACGGGCACCGAGCTTGGACACAATGGCGCCTCAGACGCCTTCTCGCCTGTCTACACCCCCCTCATGTCTTCCAACATCCTGACCTTTACCTGCATCGGCGCTGATGCCCTTATGCTCTCCGCGCTGCACGGTCACCTCCAGACCGCAGTCGGCCAGTTCGCCGACCAGTGGCCCGCGCCGCTGCAAGCTTGCTTCGACGACTGGGAGAAGCCCTTCGTGACCAGTACGTCGCTGCGGGGCGAGACGCTGCGCTTCGTGATTGACACCTCATCCGGTGACGAATTGGAGAAGGCGCATATCCAGGCACTGCACGACGCCGGCGCGACGCACATCCGAGTGCGCATCTGGTACGGGCAGGTCGGCGAAACGCGAACGCTGCATTACCAAGGCGGCAAAAAGGTTGCTGCCAAGGCCTTCCCGGCGCCGATGCTGACTGAGGAGGAGGAGCTGCTGGAGCTGCTGCTGGACGGCAAGGAGGCTGCCTTCGCCAAGGCCATCAAGGCCGGCGCACCGAAGAATGCCGTGGTCGATGGCACGCCGCTTCTGGTGCATGCGGCCAAGGCCCGGCTAGGCAAGGCGGTGTCGGCGCTGCTGGACGCGAACGTCGACCTAATCGCCTGCCTGGCCTGGGTCGACGAGGTCGCAGAGGTGGTGCAGAGCTACGGCGGCAAGAACACTCCGGCACTGCTGCGCACGCTCGTGCAGGCGCCACAAGCCGACCCCGTGGCGCTGTGGCGCTCGGAGTGTGTGCTGCGCGCGCTCTGCGAACATCCCGAACTGCTGGCCTTGCTGGCCTCTCGCGAGGGCGTGGACGTCAACGCGCAGATCCGCTGGGCCCTGCACCCGGAGCAGGTGAGGGGCAGCCTTCTCTTCAACAGTGTGAGTTTCTTTAAGGACCGGCTGGACGTGCTGGCCGTGCTGGAGACACTGGGCGCGCGCTCCGTTGCGCCGCCGGCCATGAGCGATCAGCGCCGCCTGGAGCGCCTGTACTGGCAGGAGCGCGACGCAGGAACCGTTGCCGAGCTGGTCGCCGCAGGGGTGAATCTGGACACCCCGCTGTGGGATGACCGCCCCACCTCCCTGCTGCGTAACGTCATGCGCCACCCGACGATGGGTTGCCAGCCGCTGACCCTGGCCAATGAGTTGCTCACCAACGGTGCCAGCGCCGCGTTCTGGATGGAGCCCGATGCGTTTCAGCGCGAGGTGTTAGTTGGCATTTTCGACGCCAAGGAGCGGGCGCTCATGGCCGACGTCCCACTGAACGGCGACCGACACTTCGTCCCGGCGCGCGATGGTCAGTTGATCTTGGATTTCTTGGCCGGGCTGCTTGCCCAGGGGTTAGACGCCAACATGCCTGTGCGCCTGTGCTTGCACAAATTGACGGGCAGCGGCATTGACGCTGACTTCCGCTACAAGCGTCTGTACTGGCGCGGCTCGCTGCTCGGTGCCGTTGCGCTGCTGCTGTGCGGTCGCGGCAGCGAGATGCGCCCGATCTGCCTACCGCTGGCGGCGCTGCTGCTGAGCTACGGCGCAGCCCCCGATGACGCAGGCGATCTGGTGGATAGCACGAAAGGCGAGATCTACTGGGACATCTTGCTGCGGGGCGACTGGAGCCGCGAGGCGTGGGACAGCCATCCCCCGACCGGCACGGTAGTTGAACGACTTCGCCATCGACAGAACCAAGTGCCGGACGAGGTCGACGCAGAACTCATCGCGATTTTGGAGAAGCGCGGCCGGTAGTAGGCCAGCCGACCGCTCGCCAGCCAACGTTTGCAAGAGCCTTCAGGCTTGCATTGAGTTACGCCGATGCGGCCGCAGGTCTTCGAAACTGGGGTGCTCTGGACGACCGCTTTTGAATTTGCTTCGAAGACCGCAATGGGTCGCCAGCCGACTGCTGGCCGGCAGCTTCAGGCTGGTTGCTATCTGTTAGCCCCACGGCAGACCTCTTGCCATCCATGCCGTCAACACCCCGCTGGCCGTCTTCTCGCACATGCCGGCAATGGCCCAGCAAGCCCCTGTTCTTTCTCAGTGACCAGCGTGCCGCGCCCCGGTCCTGAGAGCGCCAAAACTAAAATGCCGCCATGACTGCACCCTCGGCTTCCCCCCATTCCTTCGACAAACTTGCGCTTTCGCCTGCGACGCTCGCCAATCTTGAGCGGCTCGGCTACCTTGAAATGACGGCGATTCAGCTCGCCAGCCTGCCCCCTGCGCTTGAAGGCAAGGATGTGATCGCCCAGGCGAAGACCGGCAGCGGCAAGACCGCAGCCTTTGCCCTGGCGCTGCTGGCCAAGCTGGATACGCGCAATTTCTCGGTGCAAGGCCTGGTGCTCTGCCCCACCCGCGAGCTGGCCGATCAGGTGACGACCGAGATTCGCCGCCTGGCGCGTGCGGAAGACAACGTCAAGGTGGTGACCCTGTCCGGCGGCGTTCCGCTGCGCGGCCAGAACGCGAGCCTTGAGAACGGCGCGCACGTGATCGTGGGCACGCCCGGCCGTGTGATCGATCACCTGGACCGGGGCAATCTGAACCTTGATTCGCTGAACACCTTGGTGCTCGACGAAGCGGATCGCATGCTCGACATGGGTTTCGTCGATGACATCGCCAAGGTCGCCAAGCAGTGCCCCCCGCAGCGCCAGACCTTGCTGTTCTCCGCAACCTACCCTGAAGGCATCGCCAAGCTGGCCGCGCGATTCATGCGTGACCCGGTCACGGTCAAGGTTGCCGCGCAGCACAGCGGCGAGCAGATCGAGCAGCGCTGGTACGAGGTGGACAAGGAAGAGCGGCTGCCTGCGGTGGCTCGCCTGCTGGAGCATTTCCGGCCCGAGAGCACGCTGGCCTTCTGCAATACCAAGGCGCGCTGCCGGGCCCTTGCCGAGCTGCTGCAGGCCCAGGGCTACAGCGCGCTGGAGCTGCACGGCGATCTGGAGCAGCGTGACCGTGACCAGGTGCTGGTGCGCTTCGTGAACGGCAGTTGCTCCGTGCTGGTCGCCACCGATGTGGCGGCTCGCGGGCTGGATGTGACCAACCTGGGCGCCGTCATCAACGTGGACATCACGCCCGACCCTGAAGTGCACGTGCACCGCATCGGCCGCACAGGCCGCGCCGGCCAGAAAGGCCTGGCCCTGAGTCTTGCGACGATGGACGAAATGGGCGCGGTCGGAAACATCGAGCAGATGCAGGGCAGCCCATCCGTCTGGTACCCGCTGGACGAGCTGACGCCGACTCCCGGCGGCCGGCTCCTGCCATCCAAGGCCACCATCCACATCAATGCCAGCCGCAAGGACAAGATCCGCCCGGGCGATGTGCTGGGCGCGCTCACCGCAGACCTGGGCTACACCCGCGAGCAAGTGGGCAAGATCGACATCAACGAGTTCGCAACCTATGTGGCAGTGGACCGCAAGATTGCGCATGACGTGGTTGCCCGGCTCAATAGCGGAAAGATCAAGGGGCGAACGGTGAAGGCGCGCTTGCTCAAGGATTGAGCGGTTGCAGGCGCCGAGGCACGAACGACCACAACGGGTCGTTTCGCGCCAGCCACTGCCCATTCTTGTTTCGTTGGGATCGACGACCAACGATGGTCCTGGCTGCTCACCGGGTCCGTCGGCCGCGCCCTCGCCTTGAACGGTCTGGAAAGACCGGGCCTGTCATGACTGCGCGGCAGGGTTGGCCGCTTCGGCTTTTTCTGCGGGCGGCTGCAGCCCTTCGGCCAGCGCCGCGCCCAGCGCGTCGATCACTGCCCGCACGCCCGGCACGTTGCGGCGGTCGCGGTGATAGGCCAGGTACACCGGGCAGGACGGCAGCGGCGCATCCACCTCCAGCCGTGCCAGGCCGGGCACGGCATGGGCCATGGCGTCGGGCAGCAGGCAGATGCCCTGGCCTTGCTCCGTGGCCTCCTGGCGGGCCAGGTCGGAGCCGGATCGAAAGACGAACCGGGTGGCGCCCCGGCTGGCCAGCCACAGGTTGGAGGCGTCCTGCCGGCCGGTGGCCAGGTCCTGTCCCACGAAATCGTGGCTGGCGAAGTCCTGCACGCGCAGGCGGCGACCCGGCAGGCGCTGCTCGACATAGCCGTGCGAGGCGTACAGGCCAAACGTCAGTTGCCCCGCCCATTTCTCCACCACCACGGCCGAGCTGGAGCGCCCGACCCGGAGCGCGACGTCCACTTCGCGCCGCCCGACATCCGTGAAGCGCGACTCCACGGCCACTTCGATATGCAGTCCGGGGTGCGCGCTTCTCAACTGCGAGAGCACGGCGGTCACCGGCTTCACGAAGCCTTCGCCCATGCTGACGCGGATGGTGCCGGTCAGCGCATGGGCCTTCTCAGCGGGCCGGTCGTCGCGCTTGATGCCGCCCAGTCCCAGCTCGAATTGCTCGGCCAGCTCCACCAGTTCCATCGCATCGGGCTCGACCGTCGTCCCTGCGCTGCTGCGGTGTACCAGGGCGCGGCCCAGGGATTGCTCCAGCGCCTCGATGCGCCGCGCGACGGTGGAGGTGGACAGGCCCAGGGCAGCGCCTGCGGCCAGCAGGCTTTGGTGGCGGTGAAGCGCCAGGAGCACGCGCAGGTCATCCCAGGTGGTGGGCGGTTGGTTTTTCATGAATGCAAATCAGCTTACCAGCGCTGCCCATTCCCAGGCGGGCCCCCCGTCGCAATACTCGAGTGCATGAAAACCCCTTTTGATTTCTCCCAGAAAACCGTCCTGGTGACCGGCGCCTCCATGGGCATCGGTGAAGTATTCGCCAGGGAGCTTGCCCGCCGTGGCGCCAAAGTCGTGCTGATCGCGCGCAGCCGCGACAGGCTCGAGAAGCTCGCCCGCGAATTGCCCGGCGCCGAATTCCTGGTGGAGGACCTGGCCGCACCCGGGGCGGCCCGGCGGGTCTTCGAGGCCGTCAGCGCCAGGGGCCTGCTGCCGGACCTGCTGGTGAACAACGCCGGCTTCGGCACCCACGGCAGGTTTGATGAACTGGCGCTGGACATACAGCGGGAGGCCATCGACCTGAATGTGGGCGCCCTGGTGGAATTGACGCACCTGTGTCTCCCTGCACTGGAGCAGCGCCAGGGCGGCGTCATCAACATCGCCTCCACGGCAGCGTTTCAGCCGGTCCCGTACATGGCGGTCTACGCCGCGACCAAGGCCTTTGTCCTTTCGTTCAGCGAAGCGCTCTGGGCCGAGTACCGGCCGCGCGGCGTGCGCGTGCTGGCGTTGTGCCCGGGCGCTACCGACACGGCGTTCTTCGCCCGCGCCGGCGAGGCCGCATCCTTCGGGAAAAAAGCATCCAGCGAAGACGTGGTTCGCCTGGGGCTGAAAGCCTTCGACGACAACCGCGCCTCGGTGGTGCACGGCTGCGCCAACTACCTGACGGCCCTGGGCGGGCGCATTGTCACGCGCGAGTTCATGGCCCGGTTCACGGCGCGCGTGATGAGGCCTGCAGCGCAGCCGGCTTGAATGCCCCCGGTCTCAGGGATGCAAGTTCGCCGCGACCCGGCCATTCCTGGCCCAGGCCTGCGTTCACCAGTCAGCCGCCACTGCCGGCAGCCCTTCGTGCGAGGGAAAGTGCGGCAGCACCTCCTGGGCCAGTTCCTCCAGCACCTCGGCGGGCGGGCGCTGTGACCACTGGATGCCCAGCGCCGCGTGGTTCACCCCCGCCGCCTGCCACTGTTCGAGCAATGCCACCAGTCCCTTGCGCCCGGTGCGCAGGACATAGCCCCCATGCAACGGGGTCGGGGGGTGGCCGGGGTCATCGACTAGGTCGATCCACTCGTTCGTCATGTGCGGGCGGAACGCGCCTCCAGGGATCAGGTCACGCCAGGCGCGGATTTTCTCGGCCAGGTGCTGGGGCCCCCGGGGGGTATGGGTGGCACCGGGGTAGGTCAGCCAGCCATCTGCATGCTCGGCAATCCACGCCAGCGACTGGCCGGACGATCCCGTCACCATCAGCGGAATGCTCCCCGCAACGGGCTGGGGGAGAAACTCGGCGCCTTCCAGGCGCCCCAGCGGGGAATCGATGTCCAGGTGCCCGGGCTGCATGAGCTGGCGCATATAGGCAACCGCGTGGGAAAAGCGCTGTGCCCGGGCCTCGTGTTCCAGCCCGTAGGCGGGAAACTCCATCGGCCTGTCGCCGGAGGCCACGCCCATCACCAGCCGGCCACCGGAAAGCTGGTCAATGCTTGTGGCGGCCTTGGCCAGGTCGATCGGATGGCGCAGGGAGACGATGGCGCTGCCGGTGGCCAAGGCGACCTTGCGGGTACGGGCCGCCAGAAAAGACAGGTAGGTGAAGGGGTCGAATACCTGCCCGGCGTCCCCGAACGAGGGATCGAACAAGGGGACATCGCGCACCCACACGGCGGCAAAGCCATTCTGGTCGATGCGGGTGACCAGATCCGCCTGCCCGCGCAGCACCGACATGTCGCCCTTGTAGCTGCGCAGCGGCAGGAAGATGCCCACGGTCAGCCGGTCTGGTGCGAACATGCGCCGGTAGCCAGGGTGTGCGTAGAACGAGGCATAGGAAGCCCCGCCCGTGCGCGGGGAGAGAGGAGTTGCATTCATTGTCTGGACCTGACTCGTGTTCATGCGCCGGTTGCCGGTGCCGGCAGCGTGATGCCCTTGCGCACCGCAGGCCGGGCCGCGACCCGCTCATGCCATGCGCTCAGATGGCGGTGCCGGCTGAAGTCGAAGTGGATGATTCGCGCGATGTGCATCCAGCCGAAATGGGCAATGTCTGCAATGGAGTAGCTGTCGCCAGCCAGATAGGGACGGCCTTGCAGCGCGTGGTCCAGCACCGTGAACGCCTCCTCCGTCAGGCGCCGGTAGCGTTCGATGGCCGCAGGGTCAGGGCTGTCCGCGAACAGCTCGAAGTGCACGCGCTGGCCCAGCAGCGGCCCGACACTGGACGCCTGGAATTGCAGCCATTTGATCGCCTCCCAGCGGGCCTGCAGGTCCGCTGGCAGCAGCTGCCCGCTCCTGTCGGCCAGGTACAGAAGAATGGCCGCTGACTCAAACAACACCACACCCGTCTCGCTGTCCGTGAGCACGGGAATGCGGCCATGGGGATTCAGCGCCAGAAAGGCCGGCTGCCGGTGCTCGCCTTCATCGATGCGCACATGGTGCAGCTGGTAAGGCAGCGAAAGCTCTTCCAGCGCAATGGTCGCCTTGAAGCCATTGGGGGAGCTGTCTGAATAGAGATGGAGCATATAACTTTTAGATAAACTGAATTCATAGAATCACTGGCAAGACTTATTCTCAAGCGATAAACATCTCATTCAAAGCGATGATTTTTGCTCCATGAATTTAGTAAATCTAAAAACAATATGACCTATCCATTGCAGGCGCTGCGCACTTTCGTGGAAGTGGGGCAGCGCAAAAGCGTCAAGGCAGCGGCACAGGCCCTGCACGTCACGCCCGGCGCCGTCAGCCAGCAGATCCGCGTGCTGGAAGACCGCCTGGGAGTGGTGTTGCTGGAGCGTGAGCGCCTTGGCATGCGGCTGACCGAGGCAGGCGCCAGCGTGTTCCCCAGGCTGCGCGAAGCGTTTCTTCAAATCGACCAGGCCATGCACGACCTGGAAAGCACCAAGGCAAGACGGAGCCTGACCGTCAGCACGGTCGCCATGTTCGCGGCATCGTGGCTGGTGCCCCGGCTGGGGCGTTTCAAGCAATTGCACCCGGACATTGAAATCCGCGTGGAGGCCACATCGGAACTGGTGGACCTGCGGCGCGACCGGGTGGACGTGGCCTTGCGCCACGGGCTGGGAGACTATCCGGGGCTGGAGGTTCTCCCCCTCATGGCGCCGGTTCTGACGCCCGTCGCCTCGCCGGGATTCCTGAAGGCGCACGGGGCCGTGATCCATGGGGCCGGCGATTGCCTCGACTACCCCCTGCTGCACGACGGCGACCGCGCAGACTGGCCGCTCTGGCTGAAAGCGCATGGCGTGGCCGACGACCTGCGCGCGGAGCGCGGCAGTGCCTTTGACGATGACTTCCTGCTGATCCGTGCGGCAGAGGCTGGCCAGGGCCTGGCGCTGGTGCCGCAGGCCTATGCCCAGGAAGAAATCGCGGCGGGCCGGCTCATCCAGGTGCTGGACAAGCCATGGCCCGCACGATTTGCCTACTACGCGGTGACGCGGCCCGGAGCGGCCGACCGCCCCGAAGTGCGCGCGTTCCTGGAATGGATTCGCGACGAGGCGGGAAAAAACCTGTCCCCTTCCCAACCCTAGCCCAGCACGAGCCTTGCTAGCCTTGGCACATGCTGATCTCCGAACTCGCCCGGCTCACGGGCGTCTCCATCCACGCGCTGCGGCACTACGAGCGCGCGGGCCTGCTCAAGCCCCGGCGCCTGCCCAATGGCTACCGCGACTATCCGCGCTCGGCCCGGCGCGAGGTGGTGTTCATCGCCATGTCCCGCGCGCTGGGGTTCGGGCTGCCGCGCATTGCGGAGAACCTGCGCGCCTGGCGTGCGGGGCGCATAGGCCCCGGTGACCTGGCCGATGCCGTGCAGCAGCGCGTACAGGAGATAGACGAACAGATCGCTGCGCTGCAGGCCCAGCGCGCCCAGGCCCTGGACCATGTGCAGTGGCTGCGCGCCCGCCAGGCCGAGCGGGATCTGACGCAGACGGCACCGGCCCCATCCAACGCACCCGACAAACCCGCCGCGCCCTGGCCGCGCGTGCGCCGTGCCGCTTCACCCACCACGAAGGAGACAGGCCATGACTGAGCCGACCACGCACCCCACCCCATCCACCCAGGCGCTGCAGAACGCCGTGCTGGCCATGCCCATGGCGCGCACCCTGGGCCTGCGCTTCGTGCGTGCCGAGCCCGGAGCCACCGAGCTGGAGATGCCCTGTGCTTTCAGCCGGGCCAGTTGCAGGCCACGGCGGTCTTTGCACTGGGCGACTTTGCGGCGGTGTCGGCCGCAGGTTCGCTGCTGCCTGCCGGCTGGGCCAATGCCACGGTGGACGGCAGCGTGAAGCTCTTCGCCCCCGCACGCGGCACCCACCTGCGGGCGCGCGGCCGCGTGGTGGATGCCGGCCGCGTGCTCAGCATCTGCGCAGCCGACCTGTTCGCGGTGGCCGAGGATGGTCATGAAACGCATTGCGCGACCTGGCTGGGGACTGCGCGCAATCTGGAGCCCAGGCCAGCGCGGGCCTGAGGGCGCTCCCGCCGCCTCCCCACCCCGTATGTCAGCGCCTGCGTCGTGGCGGTTGCGGGGTTGCCGAAGGACAGATCACCTCGCCAAGGGCCACCACTGCTACAGGCTCTGCTTCAAGCCAATCTTCTCTTCGGATAGGGAATCTCGCCTGTTGCGGATAAGCAGGACCAACAGCGCACAGGACAGGAGAGAAGAAAATGAGAAAACATAATTGATCATGGAATAACTGGAGCCATGAAATCCCAATGACATCGGGGCAAAAAACACCAATGCGTAAACAACCCAAAAAATGATTCTTGACGACCAATAAAGGCCTAGCCCGCCAGAAATTGCTGCCGCATAGAAAAACCCCACATCCGTAGTTCCTTTGCACACCAAGGAAAGGAACCCCTCACCGACAATTTGATAACCATTGGCCATCGATATTTCATAGAACAGCATGAATACAAACAATGCAACAGCCGGAATAATGGCACAATAAATCATCAATGAAGAAGAATCTTTGATGAACTGAAATTGCACTGCCCATCTTCCACGATTTTTTGATATCTCCATCGCCAGAAGAGCACAGACTCCCATGGCAGGCAGTTCTGCCAAAAGCAATATGGCAGAAGCTTGGGATTGAATTGCAGAATACATTGCACCCAGCCCTGCAACAGACATTGACAATATATAAAGCAGATATTTTCCAAAGAAAGAATTGGCATAGCCAGGAATCAAAACGGAAAATATTCTTCTGCCAGGCAATCCACGAAAATTGAATGAAAAACCGAATTGACAGTATTTCCGCATCAAAGCATATGCGGCAATGGAAAAAATGATGTCACTGAACAGATAGGCAAGAGCGACCGAGTCATCACTCATCCACTCATTCCTCCCAAGCAGCACCAGCACAACAATCACACAGGCTGCATGGAAAAAAACCTGCCACATTCTGAATTTTGCAACGATGGCAGTATGTGATCTTGACTCAAGAACGCAGCTACATACATTGATGATTCCGAAGAATGGAATACACAGAATTATCAATCTTGCCTGCGATACGGCCCCATCCAACAGTTCCTCTGGCAAACCGGATATCAGGGTTTTCGAGATAACAGGAAGCCAATACACCAGAATAAAACAAAACCCGGTGTATAGGAGGACCAGCCAAAGCAGCAAACTGATGAGTGAGTCTGACTGCTCCTTATCTTTGCTGGCAGCCATTTCCGAAAAGAAGATGGCGCCAATACTCGCCGGAAATACAAAGAAAAGTGAAGCAAAGGAAAGAGCTATGCTGAATTGGGCAACAAGAGCAGGGCTATGGAAACTAATGGCAAAAATGGTGACCATGGAGGCAAGCGGCGGGGCGGAGCGCCCAACTGCGAGGTCAAATACCCGCTTTGCATCACCAGGCCTCATACCTATCCCTCCTCCGCAGAATCAAAACCCATGATATATGACCCGAATTCTTTGAAATGAAGATCCTGGGTTACGTTGAAGCTGCCATTCATTATTCATTGCCCGCCATCCCTGTCACTGCGGAATATGGACAAACATATCGGCGCAATCCTTGAGATACACTGGATGCAACAATAGAAAATCTCTTGAGCCGATATAAAAATCAATCATTCAATGCGAAAATGCATGACGCAATCGGACTGGTCTGAAAAGCGTGATGCGGGCATGCGCTGCCCCAGCATCTGAATGAGATCTCGCAGTCTGCCGACCCTGTCTTTACATCGGCGACCTGTATGCACGCCACTGCGCTGTAGCGGTTGCAGCATTGCAGTCCTGCCGAAGGACAGGACTGCTCCCTTGTCTGACGCGGGTCCAAAACAGACCCGACCAGTCAACTCACCCCCGCAGCTTCGCCCGCCGCGCCTTCACTGCTGCAGCCAGCTGCTCCAGCACAGGCACGGTCTGCTCCAGGCTGATGCAGGCATCGGTCACGGACACGCCATGCGCCAGCGGCTGGCCGTCCACGATGTCCTGCCGCCCTTCCTGCAGGTGGCTTTCGATCATCAACCCCGTGATGCGGGCATCGCCACCGGCGATCTGCTGGGCCACGTCGGCCGCCACGTCGATCTGGCGGCGGTGCTGCTTGCTGCTGTTGGCGTGGGAGACATCGATCATGACCTGCGGGCGCAGGCCTGCGCCTTCCAGCAGGGCGCAGGCGGCCTGCACATGCTCGGCGCCGTAGTTGGGCTGCTTGCCGCCGCGCAGGATGACGTGGCAGTCGCCATTGCCGCGGGTCTCGAAGATGGCGGACTGGCCCATCTTGGTCATGCCCATGAAGGCGTGGGGCGCGCTGGCCGCCTGGATGGCGTCGCTGGCCACCTTGACGCCACCGTCCGTGCCGTTCTTGAAGCCCACGGGGCAGGACAGGCCGCTGGCCAGCTGGCGGTGGCTCTGGCTTTCCGTGGTGCGCGCGCCGATGGCGCCCCAGCTGACCAGGTCGCTGATGAATTGCGGCGACAGCAGGTCCAGGAATTCCGTGCCCACGGGCAGGCCCAGGGCCAGCACGTCCAGCAGCAGGGCGCGGGCCATTTCCAGGCCTTCGTTGATGGCGAAGCTGCCGTCCAGGTGCGGGTCGTTGATGTAGCCCTTCCAGCCCACGGTGGTGCGGGGCTTCTCGAAGTAGACGCGCATGACCACGAGCAGCTCGCCGGCCAGGGCGTCGGCCTGGGCCTTGAGCTGGCGCGCATAGTCCATGGCCTGGTCGTGGTCGTGGATGGAGCAGGGTCCGACGACGACGATGAGCCGGTCGTCCCGGCCCTGCAGTACGTCCGAGATGGCGGCGCGGCTGGTTTCCACCAGTTGCTGCGCGGCTTCGGGCGCGGGCAGCCATTCCTGCAGCAGGGCCGGGGTGATCAGGGGGCGCACGGCCTTGATGCGCAGGTCGTCGATGCGGGTGGTGTCGTGCGTGCTCAGGGGCACGGCACTGCGTTGTACGTGGGTGGGGGTGGTCATGGCGCTATTGTCGCGCCTTGAGGTTTCCCGACCGGGGCGGGGCAAGTGGCTTGCCCGCCCCTTGGCATCGACTTACTGAACCGCCGCTGCAGGTGCCGGTGCCGCTGCTGGCGCAGGCGCAGGTGCGGACTCTGGCGCAGCCGGCACAGCGGCCGGTGCCGCGCCGTACTGCCAGCCGGCGGGCAGCAGGCCATCGACCCAGTGCAGGCGCCAGGCCATCAGCGCCAGCAAGGCCACCACGGCCAGCGCCACCAGGGTGTTGCGCAGGCCGTTGCCTTCCGCATAGGGGTCGCCCGCCTTGCGCCGCGCGCCCACCGGCACCTTGGCGGTCTGCGACAGGCTGCGGCCCAGCGGCAGGTTGATGCGCATGCGGCCGTTGATGGCCCAGCCGCTGGCGTCCAGGATGGGCCCCAGGCTGCGCTGGCGCAGCTTGAGCCAGGCAATCATCATGCTGGGCCCTGAGATGGCCGCGATGAGGCCGACCAGGGCCACGGGAATCCAGGGCCCCAGGTCGATGAACTTGCCGAAGATGCCCACCAGCACGGCGCTGATGGAGCCCAGGGCCACGCCCAGGGCGGCCACGGTGCCCACATCGGTTTTGCGCGGGGCGGCGGCCGCCGTGGCTGTGGCGGCGCTGGCCGCTGCGGTGCCGGGCGCCGTGACCAGTTGGCCGGCCTGCGTGCCCAGGCTGGCGGTCACGCCCTCCTCCTTGGCCGAGGCGCGCTTGGCCACCTGTTCCTCCACCATGCGCAGGAATTTCTTGTAGGGCAGGAAGAAGGCCTGGCCGATGCTGGTGGGGTTCTCGATGAGCTTGACGATGGTGGCGTCCCAGTCGTTGCCTGCGCGGTCATAGAACACGCCGTTGCGGCCCACGAAGAGAAAGTCCACATCGCCCGCCGTGAAGGCCGCGACGATGGCTTTCTTCTTGCCCTCGCGCCGGAGCTCGCAGTAGGCCAGGCAGGTCTTGGCACGGCCGGCCAGCGCGGCATGGGCAGCCGTGTCGCTCACTTCCACGGTCAGGTCGCAGCTGCGGGCATCCAGGTAGAGCGTGCCGGCCTGGAAGGCCGAGCCCTCGCGCCGGTAGAAGCTGCTGAACGAGACGAAGTTGTTGAGCAGCGCCAGCAGGTCGCGCTGCAGGCGGATCAATTTTTCCAGCGCCACGGCCTGCAGGCTGTGTTCCTTTTCGGACTCGTCCTGGGCGATGAGGTCCAGCAGCGCGGCTTCCTGGCCGCCGTCCAGCAGCGCCTGCACCTCCTGTTGAGACAGGGCATCGAGCGGCGTGGCGGGCCGGGCCGCCAGCCATTGGCGGCAGGGCTGCAGGGCGGCCTTGACCTGTTCCCACTGCGCGGCGGTGATCTCCTGCAGGTCTTCGCCCAGCACGGGCTGCACGGCCTGCTCGCGCAGCGCCTGCAGCGCGCCGGCCCATGCGGGGTTGACGCCCTGGGCCAGCGGCAGCGCGCGGTCGGCCGCCACGGCGGCCAGGGGCAGCGCGGCAATGGCCTGGGCGCCGCTGTCCAGCACTTCGCGGCCCAGGGCGGCATAGCCCTCCACGGAGGGGTTGAGCGGGTCCTGCGCTCGCGTGTCGAAGGCGGCCAGGCGTGTGCGTGCGAAGAAGTCGTCCACCTTGGCCTGCACCGCGTCCACGGCGCGGGCGGCGGCCAGGGCCTGGTCGCGCTCGGCAATGCCGCAGCCCAGGGCCTCGGCGCCCGCATGCCAGTCGCGCAGTGCGCGCAGGTCCGCATAGAAGGCCTCTGCCTGCTGGCGCGCGATGCCGGCCACGCCGTCGGCGCCGGCAGTGGTGCCGTAGGCCTTGCCAATGCGTTCGATCAGCTCGGCCAGTGCCTTGTCGCCCTCGGCCGTGGCGGGGCTGACGATGCCGTCGCCATTGAAGCGCATGGCCGCCAGGGAGGCCAGGCGCTCGCGCACCTGGGCCAGACTCAGCGCGGCGCCGCCGGCCTGACCGGACAGGGCCAGCATGCGCTCGGCCTCGGCATGCAGCAAGGCGCCCTGCTCGCTGTCGCGCTCCAGGCTGGACAGTTGCAGCACGTCGCCGCCATCGGCCAGCACCTGGGGGTCACGCACGCGCGCCACGGCCCATTGGCAGGCGGCGATCAGTTCGGGCGGGCGGATGCGGCCGTCCTTGTCTTCGTCGATCAGGTCCAGCGTGTCGCTGTCGAACTCGATGCCGCGCGTGGGGCAGGCCAGGGCCACCCACAGCTTCTGGTCCAGCTCGCCGATGTGCGCAATGTCCTGCCCGGTGCGGATGACCACCTGGTCCACTCCACCGGCGCGAAAAAACTCCCAAGCATGTTGCTGCTGCATGAAATACCCAACGGCCGCTCTGGCCAACGTTCGAAAAACGGAAAAAGGGCCGCAGTTTAAAAGTCATTCGGCCTGTCCAATTGAAGACATTTGTCAACGACGGGCGTCAGTGCAGGCTGTCAGGGCTATTGCTTTGTGCAAAAATAAAAGCACTGAATAGATACTTTATTGCCTTCATGCCCTCCAACTCCACCGCGTCGGCCCCTCAACAAGGCCGGGACAAGCTGCACCTGCAGCTGGCGCGGCTGTTCCGCAGCAAGGTGTCCACGGGCGCCTGGCCCGTAGGCAGCGCCATTCCCACGGTGCAGGAGCTGCAGGCGCTGCATGGCGTGTCGCGCACCACGGTGCGCATGGCGCTGGGCGCCCTGGTGGCAGAGGGCCTGCTGCTCACGCGCAAGCGCGGCGGCACGCGGGTGATTGCGGCGCCCTACAAGCCGCCGTCCTTTCTGCTGCCCACCAGCTGGAAGGAGCTGGTGGCCTTTGGCGCCCACATCGGCCAGATCACCCTGCACACCGGGCGGGACTGCCTGCCGCCGATTCCCGAAGGCTTCCCCGACGTGGGCCGCATGGCCCCCGCCTACGTGCACCTGCTGCGCGTGTACGACCATGACGCGGCGCGGTTTTGCCTGTCGCAGCTGTACCTGGAGCAGGAACTGTTCCCCGAGATCGAGGCCCAGCTGCAGCGCAGCTCCCTGGCCGTGGCCCTGAGCAGCGACCCCTCGCGCATTGCCGTGGCGCGCCAGCACCTGAGCGTGGCACCGGCCGACGAACTGGCCGCCGAGCACCTGGGCGTGGCCCTGGGCACGCCGCTGATGCAGGCGCTGCGCTGGGCCTGCAATGCCGACGGGCTGCTGATCTACTGGGCGCGGGTGCGCTTTCTCAGCGAGTACGTGCATATGGAAATGGATCTCCTGAAATGAACCCCACCCCCTCCTCCCCGGCTTGTCGCCCGCATGCGGGCCGCGTGGCCTGGATCACCGGCTCGACCAGCGGCATCGGCCTGGCCGTGGCGCGCCATCTGGCCAGCGAGGGCGCGGCCATCGCGCTGCATGGCCAGGCCGCCGCTTCTGCCGAGACCGATGCGCTGGTGCGCGAAATCGCCCAAACGCATGGCGTGCCGGTGCGCCACTACGGGCTGGACCTGCGCGACGGCAGCGCCATCGCCCCGCTGGCGCAGCGCATTGCGGCCGAGATGGGCGCCATCGACATCCTGGTCAACAACGCAGGCATGCAGCATGTGAGCCCGCTGCTCGAATTCCCGGCCGGCAAGTGGGACGAGCTGCTGGCCGTCAACCTGTCGGCGCCCTTCCACGCCATCCAGGCCTGCGCGCCGCAGATGCTGGAGCGCGGCTGGGGCCGCATCATCAATATCGCCTCGGTCAGCGGGCTGGTGGGCGTGGCGCGCAAGCCGGCCTATGTGGCCAGCAAGCACGGGCTGATCGGCCTGACCAAGTCGGTGGCGCTGGAGTTCGCCACCACGCCCGTGACCTGCAACGCCATCTGCCCGGGCTGGGTGCTGACGCCGCTGGTGCAACGGCAGATCGATGCGCTGGCCGCGCGCGAGGGGCTGGATGCCGACGCGGCGGCCCGCCAGCTGCTGGGCGCCAAGCAGCCCTCCCAGGCCTTCGTGACCGTGGAGCAGGTGGCGGCGCTGGCCGGTTTCCTGGCCAGCGAGCAGGCCGACCAGGTGCGCGGCGCACACTGGAACATGGACGGCGGCTTTGCCGCCGCCTGACCCCGCCACGCCTCGCCCTGCCCCACCAAACCTCTTTTCATACCAACGACAGACAAACCCAACCAGGAGAGACAGATGTCCTTGAACGAAACCCATGACGCAGGCCTGCGCAGCTGGGTGGCCTCGGCCAACACCGGCGCCAGCGACTTCCCCATCCAGAACCTGCCCTACGCGGTGTTCCGCCGCGCAGGCAGCCAGGAGGCCTGGCGCGGCGGCGTGGCCATCGGCGACCAGGTGCTGGACCTGGCGCGCGCAAGCGCCCTCAAGGCGCTGGGCGATGCCGTGCAGCCGCAGCTGGAGGCCGCTTCGCAGCAGCGCCTGAACGGCTTCATGGCCATGGGGCCGGCCGCCTGGTCGGCCCTGCGCCTGGCGCTGTCGCGCGCGCTGCGCGAAGGCGCTGCCGCGCAGGACGCCCTCAAGGATTGCCTGGTACCCCAGGCCGAGGTGGAGTACGCCGTGCCGGCCCAGGTCGGCGACTACACGGACTTCTATACCTCGGTGCACCACGCCACCAACGTCGGCAAGCTGTTCCGCCCGGACAACCCGCTGATGGAGAACTACAAGTGGGTGCCAATTGGCTACCACGGCCGCGCCTCCAGCCTGCGCGTGTCGGGCGTGGACTTCCGCCGCCCCATGGGCCAGCTGAAGGCGCCCGACGCCGCCGCGCCCGCACTCAAGCCCTGCGCACGCCTGGACTACGAGCTGGAGATGGGCATCTACACCGGCGCCGGCAACGCCTGGGGCGAGGCGATTTCCATGGACGAGGCAGAGAACCACATCTTCGGCCTGTGCCTGCTCAACGACTGGTCGGCGCGCGACATCCAGGCCTGGGAATACCAGCCGCTGGGCCCCTTCCTGTCGAAGAACTTCGCCACCACGGTCTCGCCCTGGATCGTGACGCTGGAGGCGCTGGAGCCCTACCGCACGGCCTTTACGCGGCCCGCCGCAGATCCCCAGCCCCTGCCCTACCTGAGCTCGGCCGCCAACTCCGAGCGCGGCGCGTTCGACGTGCAGTTGAGCGTGGC
Organism: Delftia sp. WSY_7; assembly: GCF_043104845.1. Taxonomy (NCBI): domain Bacteria; kingdom Pseudomonadati; phylum Pseudomonadota; class Betaproteobacteria; order Burkholderiales; family Comamonadaceae; genus Delftia; species Delftia sp. WSY_7. The sequence continues at coordinate 60,603 of NZ_JBICLB010000015.1, forward strand.
GCTGGAGACCGGCCGCATGCGCGCCGAAGGCCAGGCCGCCCAGCAGATCACCCACACCAGCTACCGCCACGCCTACTGGACCATGGCCCAGCTGCTGGCCCACCACAGCGTCAACGGCTGCGACCTGCAGCCCGGCGACCTGCTGGGCACGGGCACGCTGTCCGGCCCCACGGCCACCGAGGCCGGCGCTCTGCTGGAGCTGACCGAAGGCGGCAAGAAGCCCGTGGCGCTGGCCAATGGCGAGAGCCGCACCTTCCTGCAGGATGGCGATGCCGTGATCCTGCGCGGCTGGTGCGAGAAGCCGGGCGCCGCGCGCATCGGCTTCGGCGAGTGCCGCGCCACGGTGCTGCCCGCGCGCCAGGGCTGACAGCAGCCTCCAATCGATCGGGCGCGATGGAGTCGCCCGATCGATAGCCACGAATGTCGTGATTCCGACAGCCACGAGTGCATGACACAATTGCTGACATGCCCGCCCCATCGGAAGAAGCCCTCTCAGCACCTCCCGCCACCATCGACTTCGGAAGGCAGGCGGCCCCTGCACGGCAGGAGCCCGCCTTTGCCGAGCCCGGCACCGCCAAGAGCCCCAGCAAGCTGCCGCCCTCGATAGCCAGCGCCTTCGCCGCCGCAGCCTACGCGCTGCAGCACGGCGATGACGGCACTGCCCCCAACGAGCGGGCAGGCGCCGGCGCACATTCCGGCGCCACCAGCTTCACGGGCGGACAGGGCACCGGCCTGATGCCGGGCCTGTACGCCAGCCTGATTGGCGAGCCCTCACGCGACTACTACCTGCGCCTGTTCGAGCGCTTCGATGCGCTGGGCAAGCCCTTGCCTACCTGGAACCTGGCCGCAGGCCTGTTCACCCTGCCCTGGTGCGGGCTGCGCGGGCTGTGGCAAGAGGGCGGCCTCTATGCGCTGGCCGCCGGCGGCACGGGCCTGGTCTGGGGCCTGCTGCTGCGCCCCGCGCTGGGCCTGCCCCCGGCGATTGCCCACGGCATCGATGCCACGCTGATCCTGCTGGCCGTTGCCATTCCCGGCCTGGGCGCCAATGCCCTGTACTGGCACCATGTGCGCCGCCACACGCTGCAAGCCATTGGCGAGGCCCCCAACATGGCCGCAGCGCACGAACGCCTGGCCCGCCGGGCGGCCACGCCCCTGCGCAAGCGCCTGGCCGTGGCGGCCGGTGCGGTGCTTGCCGCCGCTGCCGGTGCAGGCATCTGGGCGCTGTCGGGCATGCCACATTTCATGGCGGCACAGACCGAGGTGATTCCGTCCGAAGCCATACCGGCCGCTGCACCAGTTTCGCCAGCTGCACCAGCCGTGGCGCCAACGCCCGCCGCAGCCGTAGCTGCCGTTGAAACGCCAAGGACGGAACCGGCGCCCACACCCGCCCCCACTCCCGCACCCACGCCCCGGCCGCAAGAGCCAGTCGCCCAGGCCGAGGCACGCCCTGATCCGCAAGCGCCCTTGCCCGCTGCCGGCAGCACCGTCTCCGGCACGGTCGAACCCATGCCCGTAGTAGCAGCGGCCGGCGCGGCGGGTGCCGTCGCGGCCACTGCAGCGGCAGCCATTCCCGTCAAGGCCGCGTTGGTGCCAGCCAAAGCGCCTGCACCTGCCCCTGCACCAGCGTCCGTACACACAGCCACTCCAGCGCCCGCCAAGCCCTCCAAGGTGGCGGCTGAAACCAAACCAGCCAAGCCTGCCAAGCCTGCCGAACCCGTCGCAAAGGCCCCTGCACCTGCCAAGCCTGCCTCGGCGGCTCTGGAGCCGGGCAACTACTACATCAACATCGGCGTGTTCTCTGAAGCCGCCAATGCCGGGCGCGTGGTGGAGCGGCTGGAGAAAGCCAAGCTGCCCACGCTCAGCCAGACCCTGCACAGCAACAAGGGCGAGATCGTGCGCGTGCGCTCGGGCCCCTTTGCCAAGCAGCGCAGCGCCGATCAGGCGGCGGCCAGGATACGCGCCATGGGCCTGGAGGCCACGGTCTTCCACCACGCGCCCGCGGAAGGCCGCAGCGCGCGGCGGTGATGCCCTGGCAGCACCTTGGCAATGCCTTCGTGATGCCTTTGCTGCCGCCTGTTACTTCCGCATGCCAATGGCACCGCCCGAGCCCGGCTAAGGTATGCGGCGTTGTCCGAGGCGATGCGCCAGCGCCCGCCCTGATACTGCGCAGCACACACCCCCTGAATTGAGGAGACAGACCATGCCGATGATCACCACCCCAGCCCTGCACCGCCGCCTTGCCGCCCTGGCCCTGCTGGGCGCCACCACCCTGGTTGCGGGTTGCGCCGGCATGGGCAGTCCCTTTGGTGGCAGCAGCGGCGGCGGTGGGGCGCAGCCGGCCCCGCGCCCCGTGCAGGTCTGCAATGCGGCATCGGCCCAGTCCTTCGTGGGCAAGAGCAATACCTCGGCCACGCTGGAGGCCGCCCGCAAGCAGTCGGGCGCCTACATGGCCCGCGTGCTGCGCGAAGGCCAGCCAACGACGATGGAGTTCAACCAGGAACGCCTGAACCTGGTGGTCGACGGCACAGGCCGCATCGTGGCCGTGCGCTGCGGCTGATCGCCGACCGATTGCGCGGTGGCGCTGGATGAAGAAAGGACGCCGAGGCGTCCTTTTTCAATGGTCGTTGGCCCGCTCACTCGGCCAGGAACAGCTCCTGCAGGTCGCTGAGGAAGTCAAAGCCCCGCTCCGTGGGCACCACCCGGCCCAGGTCGCGCGTGATCAGGCCCTTGGCCTGTGCTGCATCCAGCCCCTTGGCGATGGACGACAGCGGCAGGCCCGTGCGCTCCATGAAGTCCTGCAGCGCAAAGCCTTCGCGCAGTCGCAGCGCGTTGAGCATGTACTCGAAGGGCAGGTCGGCGCGGCGCACCTCGCCGTCCTGCGCCAGTGGCGCGCCGGCCAGGGCCTGGTCCATGTAGCGCGCGGGATCGCGAAAGCGCACCTGGCGCACGATGCGGTGGGCAAAGCTGAGCTTGCTGTGCGCGCCCGCGCCTATGCCCAGGTAGTCGCCGAACTGCCAGTAGTTGCGGTTGTGCCAGCACTGGTGGCCCTCGCGCGCATAGGCCGATATCTCGTAGCGCTGCATGCCTGCGGCGGCGGTGCGCGCGGTGATGCGGTCCAGCATGTCGTAGGCCAGGTCGTCCTCGGGAATGGCCGGCGGGAACTTGGCGAAATACGTATTGGGTTCGATGGTCAGGTGATAGACCGACAGGTGCGGCGGCGCGAAGGACAGGGCCACGTCCAGGTCACGCGCCAGGTCCAGCTCGGTCTGGCCGGGCAGCGCGTACATCAGGTCGATGTTGAAGGTCTCGAAGCTGTCGGCCGCCTCGCGCACGGCCGCACGCGCCTGGGCGCCATCGTGCACGCGGCCCACGGCCTGCAGCAGGCGGTCGTCGAAACTCTGCACGCCAATGGACAGCCGCGTGACGCCGGCCGCACGGAAGGCGCGGAAGCGGTCGGTCTCGAAGGTGCCGGGGTTGGCCTCCATGGTGATCTCGCAATCGGCCTCCATGCGCAGGCGCGCGCGGATGGCGGCCAGCAGCCGGTCGATGGCCTCGGGCGCGAACAGGCTGGGCGTGCCGCCGCCGATGAAGATGCTGTGCACGGTGCGGCCCCAGATCAGCGGCAGCGCGCTCTCCAGGTCGGCGACCAGGGCGTCGATGTAGCGGTCTTCGGGCAGCTCGGGGCCGTCGCGGCCGTGCTCGTGCGAGTTGAAGTCGCAGTACGGGCACTTGCGAATGCACCAGGGCAGGTGCACATACAGCGACAGCGGCGGCAGGCTGCCCAGCTGCAGCGTGCCGGGGCGCATGTAGTGCTGGATGTCGCGCTGCACGGCGGCCTGGGCGCCGGCGGCCGCATCCTGGGGCTGGATGGGAATCATCGCACCCAGCGCTCGCGCACGAGTTCGATCATCTGCAGCGTGGCGCGACCGCGGTGGCTGTGCGCGTGCTTCACGGCCGGGTCCATCTCGGCGAAGGTCTGGCCCAGCTCGGGGATGTACATCACGGGGTCGAAGCCGAAGCCCTGCGTGCCACGGCGCTCGGTGGTGATCTCGCCGAGCACGCGGCCCATGGCGATCAGCGGTTCGGGATCCTTTGCGCTGCGCACGCCCACCAGGGTGCTGACCATGGCGGCGCGGCGGTCGGCCACGCCCTGCATCTGCTCCAGCAGCGCGCGCACGTTGTTGTCGTCGCTTTTCTCGTAGCCGAACTGCGTGCAGTAGTAGGCCGTGTCCACGCCCGGCAGGCCGCCGAAGTGCGAGACGCACATGCCGGCGTCGTCGGCAATGGCGGGCAGGCCGGTGCGCTCGGCTGCGAAACGGGCCTTGGCCAGCGCGTTCTCCACGAAGGTGCAATGCGGCTCGGGCGCCTCGCCCTCGAACAGGTCGCCCTGGCGGATCAGCTCCACCCCCAGCGGGGCGAACATGGCTTGCAGCTCGGCGAGCTTGCCGCGGTTGTTGGAGGCCAACACAATCTTCATCGTAGAAATCCATTCGGGCGCCCGTGCGCCCTTTGTCGTCAATAGGTTCGGTAGTCCATGCGCGCCAACGGCACCGCTGCCGCGGGCCGGCAGCGGCGTTCAGCGCTTGAACTGGCGCTCGGCCGAGCGGCGTATCGCTTCGTTGATCTCGGCGATGGAGCGCTCGATGGCCGCGTCGTCGAGCTCATCTTCCAGGTCTTCGATTGCCCCGCCCTGGATCGTGGATTCAAACGCGTCGTTCTCGATGTCCTGGGTGGAGATGCCCATGGTGGACTCGAAGGCGTCTGGCGTCTCCCACTCCATGGCAATGGCCGTGACGTTGTCGCTGGCATCGCCCGCATTGCGCAGCGCCGTATCGACCAGCTGGGGAATGGCCTGGGACACGGTGCGGCCGTGCAGGGTGCGCAGCAGGTGCCCTTCGTCCACGCTGCCCCACAGGCCGTCGGAGCACAGCAGCAGCTTGTCGCCCTGCTCCAGCCGGCGCGGCTCGGTCACGTCGTAGATGGGCTTGGACGGAGAGCCCAGGCAGGTGAACAGCACGTTGCGGCTCGATGTCTTGAGCTGCGCGGCGATCTCGCCCATCTCCAGATAGGAGTGATCGCGCGTGCGCACCAGCAGCTCGCCGCCGCGCACCAGGTACAGGCGCGAGTCGCCGCAATGGATCCAGGTGATCTTGCCCTTCTGGATGACGGCGGCGACCAGCGTGGTGCGCGGCGTGTCGATCATTCCCTTGGCGCTGGCATAGCGCAGGATCTGACGGTGCGCATGCAGCAGCGCATCGACCAGAAAGCCCTGCGGATCATCGAGCAGCGGCTTGGCCTGGCGCTGGAAATGCACGGACATCACCTGCAGCGCCAGCTGCGCGGCGACCTCGCCTTCGGGATGGCCGCCCATGCCGTCGGCCAGCACGAAGAGCACGGCTTCCCGCGTGTAGCAGTAACCCATGCGGTCTTCATTGAGCGCACGGCCGCCGCGGCGGCTCAGCTGGAATACCGAAAACCTCATGGCTTGCGCTCCTGGCCCACGGCTGGCAGGCCCGCTGCGCCGCTGATCTTTTGCATGTTCTTCTTGGCGTCGGTCACCAGCGTGTCCAGCTGCAGGCGCATGCGCTCGGAGACGCTGAGCTTGGTGTAGCGACGCTCGCCTTCGCGGCTCAATTCCTTTTGCAGCGCAAACACCGACTGCGGACGCGATCCCGGGTCCACGGCCATGCACCACTCGACCACCTCGATGAGATTGTCCGAATACACGCCGCGCAGCTTGGTCAGCGCCAGCGTGAGCCGGTCCTTGTCCTGACGCTGCGGCGCCTCGTTGGGCGGAAATCCCTGCATGCAGGCATAGATGCAGGCGCCGATGGCGTAGATGTCGGTCCAGGGACCCAGCGATGCGTCGCGGCGGTACATCTCGGGCGCGGCAAAGCCCGGCGTGTACATGGGGCGGATGAAGTTGCCTTCCTTGGACAGCACCTCGCGCGCCGCGCCGAAGTCGATCATCACGGCACGGTCGTCATTGGTGATGAAGATGTTGGCCGGCTTGATGTCCAGGTGCAGCATCTTGTGCTGGTGCACGATGCGCAGGCCGCGCAGCACCTCGTCGAACAGCGAGCGAATGGTCGATTCGCGGAACACCTTCTCGGCCTTGAGCTCGCGCGCGGTGACGACGAAGTCCTGCAGGGTGGCACCCTCCAGGTAGTTCATCACCATGTAGACGGTTTCGTTCTCGCGAAAGAAATTGAGCACGCTGACCACGGAAGCGTGCGAGATCTGCGCCAGTGAACGCCCTTCCTCGAAGAAGCTCTTGAGGCCCAGGCGGTACAGCGAAAGTTTTTCGGGCGCCACGGCGGGCTGCAGCTCTCCGGGGGCACGGGTGGCCAGCGAGGCGGGCAGGTATTCCTTGATCGCCACCTGCTTGCCCTCTGCATCCAAGGCCAGGTAAACGACGCCGAAACCGCCGGAAGCAAGCCTGCGCACCACCCGATAGCCGCCGATCGTGCTGCCTGGCGGCAATGGCGCCGGCTTGATCTTGGAAGACATTTTTCTCCGGTGAGTCTCAGGGATGGGGCGAAACCCGGATAATCGGGCAATTGCAAGCATCCATCAAAAGTCCAATGCCAGTTTACAGCATGACCGGATACGCCAGTGCCCAGCACGGCGCGTCCGAAGAAGATGGTGGAGCGTCGGGCCGCAACAGCCGGCTCGGTCTGGAGATCCGCTCGGTCAACAGCCGCTTCCTGGATCTTTCGTTCCGCCTGCCCGACGAACTGCGCGCGCATGAGCCAGCCTTGCGGGCCCTTTTGACCGCCCGCCTCAAGCGCGGCAAGGTCGAGGTGCGCGCCGCCATCGACAACGACGACGGCAACTCCCTGCCCGACCCCTCCACCGCCATGCTGCAGCGCCTGGCCATGCTCCAGGACACTGTCCAGTCCTGGTTGCCCGACGCCCGCAGCCTGTCCGTCTCCGACGCCCTGCGCCTGGCCAGCGGCAGCGGCAACTCGGCCGTTGACTGGAGCAGCGTGCTGCCCACGCTGGCAGAGCAGGCCCTGACCGAACTGCTGGAGGCCCGCGCCCGCGAAGGCAAGCGCCTGGCCACCATGCTGCTGGACCGCATCGCCCAGCTGCGCAAGCTCGCGGCAGACGCCACGCCCCTGGTGCCCCAGCTTGTGGAGCAGCAGCGCCTGCGCTTCATGGAGCGCTGGAAGGAAGCGATGGCCCTGGCCGAAGGCGCCGTGGCGCCCGAAGCCGCCCAGGACCGCGCCCTGACCGAGGCCACCGCCTTTGCCATCCGCATCGACGTGGCCGAGGAAGTCACCCGCCTGGACTCGCACCTGGACGAGATCCAGAGCCTGCTCAAGAAGGGCGGCGAGATCGGCAAGCGCCTGGACTTCCTGATCCAGGAACTGCACCGCGAAGCCAATACGCTGGGCTCCAAGTCCGCCACGCTGGAGCTGACCCGCATCAGCGTGGACATGAAGGTGCTGATCGAGCAGATGCGCGAGCAGGTGCAGAACATCGAATAAGCCCAACACAGATGCCCATGCGTGAACACACTGCGCAAAATTCCATGGATTACCCCGGAAACCTCTTTGTCGTCTCGGCCCCCAGCGGGGCCGGCAAGTCCAGCCTGGTGCGCGCGCTGCGCGAGTTCGATGCGCGCGTCTCCCCTTCCGTCTCCCACACCACGCGCGCGCCGCGTGGCCAGGAAAAGCACGGCCGCGAGTACTACTTCGTCTCCGACCAGGAGTTCGACGCCATGGTGTCGAACAACGCCTTCGTCGAATGGGCGAACGTGCACAGCCGCCGCTACGGCACGGCCAAGAAGGCGCTGGAAGAGCGCATCCAGGTCGGCACCGACGTGCTGCTGGAGATCGACTACCAGGGCGCACTGCAGGTCAAGCAAGCGTTTCCGAACGCCGTGCTGATCTTCATCCTGCCGCCCAGCTGGGACGAACTGCGTGCCCGCCTGGAAAACCGGGGCGAGGACGCGCCCGAGGTGATCGAGCTGCGCCTGAAGAACGCGGCCGAGGAGATGGCCCAGGTGGCGAAATTCGACTTCGTTATAATCAACGAATTGTTCGAGAGCGCACTGTTTGATCTCAAGACGATCATCCACGCACAGCGCCTCAAGTATGCGGCTCAGCGCAGCCGCCGCGCAGAGACCTTCGAGTCTCTCAATATTTCTGAACCCAACTGACGTTTCCCGGAGATCCTGATGGCACGCATCACTGTTGAAGACTGCCTGGAGCAGATCCCTAACCGCTTCCAGCTCGTGTTGGCCGCCACTTACCGTGCACGCATGCTGAGCCAGGGTCACACGCCCAAGATCGAAACCAAGAACAAGCCCGGCGTCACCGCGCTGCGCGAGATCGCCGAAGGCAAGGTCGGCATCGAGATGCTGAAGAAGGTTCCGGGCTGATTTGCTGCAAAGCAACACAATGGCCCCACAAAGAGCACCGCACAGCGGTGCTTTTTTTACATGAAGCCTGCACAAACCAGCATGCACGCTACATTTAAGTCATGAAAGCGGCCTTGACTTCGTTCACAGCCCCCTCTGATCCCGTACCGCCACCCCGGCCCGAGCGCATGTCTGCAGAGCAGGCAACCGCCGTGTCGGCCAATGCCTTTGCCGGACTGATGGAGCACCTGGGATACCTGGATGCCACCAGCATCGAGCAGGTGCGCGAAGCCTATGCCTTCGCCGACCAGGCCCACAGCGACCAGTGGCGCAGCAGCGGCGAACCCTATATCACCCATCCCATCGCGGTCACGGCGCTGTGCGCGAGCTGGAAGCTCGACGCCCCGGCCCTGATGGCCGCGCTGCTGCACGATGCGATGGAAGACTGCGGCGTCACCAAGGCCGATCTCGCCCAGCGCTTCGGCCAGGACGTGGCCGAGCTGGTCGACGGCCTCACGAAGCTGGACAAGCTGCAGTTCAACACGCGCGAAGAGAACCAGGCGGAATCCTTCCGCAAGATGCTGCTGGCCATGGCGCGCGATGTGCGCGTGATCCTGATCAAGCTGGCCGACCGCACCCACAACATGCGCACCATGGGCGACATGCCGCGCAGCAAGTGGGGCCGCATCTCGTCGGAAACGCTGGAGATCTACGCACCCATCGCCCACCGCCTGGGGCTGAACCAGACCTACCGCGAGCTGCAGGACCTGGCCTTCCGCCATCTGCATCCCTGGCGCTACGCCACGCTGGAAAAAGCCATCGCCCGCTCGCGCAAGCGACGCCGCGACCTGGTCCAGCGCGTGCAGGACGAGGTCAATGCCGAGTTCGCCGGCGCGGGGCTGCAGGCCCGCCTTGCCGGCCGTGAAAGCACGCTGTATTCGCTCTATCTGCGCATGGAGAAGAACCAGCTGAGCTTTGCCAAGGTGACGGACATCTACGGCTTTCGCATCATCTTGCCGCGTGTGATCGATTGCTACACGGCGCTGGGCGTGCTGCACCAGATGTACAAGCCCATGCCGGGCCGCTTCAAGGACTACATCGCCATTGCCAAGAACAATGGCTACCAGTCGCTGCACACCACGCTGGTGGGCCCCTCGGGCGTGAACATCGAGTTCCAGATCCGCACCGAGGAAATGCACATCGTCGCCGAGGCCGGCGTGGCCGCCCATTGGCTCTACAAGGCCCAGCCCGGCCACGATTCCGAGCAGCTGGGCACGCAGTGGCTCCAATCGCTGCTGGACATCCAGAACGAGACGCGCGATGCCGCCGAGTTCTGGGACCACGTCAAGGTGGACCTGTTCCCCGACGCCGTCTACGTGTTCACGCCCAAGAGCGAGATCATGGCCATGCCGCGCGGTGCCACCGTGGTGGACTTCGCCTATGCGATCCACAGCAAGGTCGGCAACCACATGACCGCCGCGCGCATCAACAACGAGGAAGTGCCGCTGCGCACCGAACTCAAGAGCGGCGACGTGGTGCAGATCGTCACCTCCGAAGACGCCACGCCCAACCCGGCCTGGCTGGGCTTCGTCAAGACCGGCCGCGCGCGCTCCAAGATCCGCCATTACCTGAAGTCGGCCGCGCAAAGCGAATCGGCACGCCTGGGCGAGAACCTGCTGGCCCAGGCCATGCGCGCCGAAGGCATGGACGCCGTGCCGCCGGCCGATGAAGCCAACCAGGCGCTGTGGGACGAAGTGCTGCGCATGGCAGGCAGCCGCAGCCGCGCCGACCTGATGGTGGACATCGGCATGGGCCGGCGCATTGCGTCGCTGGTGGCCTCGCGCCTGACGGCGCTGATGGCGCGCCACGGCCACCGGCCCGACGCCCTGCTGCTCACGCGCGAACGCTTCAATGCCAGCAACCGGCCCTTCCAGGGCGCCGTGCTGCTGGACGGCTCCAACCAAGGCTCCATCCACTACGCGCAGTGCTGCCGGCCCGTGCCGGGCGACGCCATCGTGGGCTATCTGGGCAGCGGCGAAGGCCTGATCGTGCACCACGCGCAGTGCAAGATCGCACAGCGCCTGCAGGAAAAGGACAGCGACCGCTTCATCGTCGTGGAATGGGCAGATGACATCGATGCCGCGCGCCTTTTCGAGGCCCGCATCGTCGTCACCGTCAACAACGGCAAGGGCGTGCTCGCCCGCGTGGCAGCCGAGCTGGCCGGCGCCGAGGTGGACATCCTGCGCGTGGACATGGCCGACGAGGCCGCCATGAGCACCACGGACCTGTGCTTCGTGATCTCGGTGCACGACAACCAGCAGGTGGAGTCCGCGCTGCGCAACCTGCGCCGCGTGCACTCGGTGGTGCGCGCATCGCGCGTCATCCCCTGAACACTGCCCCGCTCCTGCGGGGCTTTTTCATTGCTCCAGGTCCTGGGCCAGCTGCTGCAGCAACGGGCCGCAGTCCTGCTCGATCTTGAGGGCCAGCAAATCCTCGGAGCGCATGCGGCCCTGGTTGATGGCGGCCACCAGCTTGCCCTGGGCCACGGCCTCATGCACGAAGCGCAGGCCTGAATACACCATCAGCGAAGAACCGGCGACCAGCAGCCCGCCGGCCTGCTGCAGCATGGCGCGCACGGCCTGCACCCGCTGGCTGGGCACGCCTTCCCCATAGAACACCACATCGGGCTTGAGCACGCCGCCGCAGTGCGGGCAGGCCGGCACGTCGAAGCGGCTGAAGTCGCGCCCCTCCAGGTCGGCATCGCCGTCGGGCGCGGCCTGGGCGCTCAGGCCGGCCCAGCCGGGGTTGCGCTGCAGCAGCATGGCCTGCAGCGCGGCGCGCTCCATGCCGGCGCCACAACCCATGCAGCGCACGGCGGCAATGCGGCCGTGCAGGTCGATGACACCCTCGCTGCCTGCCGCTGTATGCAGGCCGTCCACGTTCTGGGTGACCAGACCGGCCATCCATCCGCGCTGCTGCAGCAGCGCCAGCGCCTCATGGGCCGGGCCGGGCCGGGCCTGCGCCATCACGGGCCAGCCCAGCAGGCTGCGCGCCCAATAGCGCTGGCGCGTGGCATGGCTGCCCATGAAGGCCTGCAGCGTCACGGGCTGGGGCCGCTTCCACTGCCCCGCCGCATCGCGGTAGTCCGGAATGCCCGAGCCTGTGCTGCAACCTGCGCCCGTCAGCACCAGCCAGCGCTGGCCAGGGCGCAGCAGGGCACGCAGCGCCTGCGCGGCATCCTGCACAGGCGGGGACAGGGAGGGCGATGGTGCAGCAGTCATGGGAGCACAGCATAGCGATCCATGGATGGCTTGGTGCGGAAACACCGTGTTGCATTCAGCGCCAGGGCGCAGCGGAGACAATGGCTGCATGCCCCACGCACATGCCACCGCCCCCGTCCCCAGCAACGCCAACGGCCCCCACATGCTGACCCGCGCCGGACTGGCCGCCGCCCTGACTGCCGCTCTGCTGGCCGGCTGCGCCTCCCGACCTGCGCCCACGCCGGTGCCAGCGCCAGCTTCCGCTGCGGCAAACTCCACGGCTGCGGCCGCCCCTGCCGCCCCTGCCGCGGCGGCACAGGCCGGCCCGGCCGCAGCGCCTGCTGCCGAGGCAAGCGGCGCGCAAGAGGCGTCCCAGCAGGCCGAGGCCGCCAGCTTCGAGGCCTGGAAGCGGGACTTTGCGCGCAAGGCGCTGGAGGCCGGCATCTCCGCCAAGACCGTGAGCAGCGCGCTGGAGCCGGCCCGGCTGCAGCGGCGCGCGGTGCAGCTGGACCGCTCGCAGCCCGAGTTCACGCGCACGCCCTGGCAGTACCTGGACAGCGCCGTCTCGGCCCAGCGCATTGCCCAGGGCCGCACCAAGCTGCGCGAAGCGGCTGCACCGCTGCAGGCGGCCAGCCAGCGCCATGGCGTGCCGGCCGAGGTGATCGCCGCCATCTGGGGCATGGAAAGCAATTACGGCAGCAACTTCGGCAACTTCCCCACCGTCGATGCGCTGGCCACCCTGGCCTTCGACGGCCGGCGCGCGGCCTGGGCTCAGAAGGAGTTGCTGGCCGCCCTGCGCATCATCGACAACGGCGACATCGACGCGGCCCACATGATCGGCTCCTGGGCCGGCGCCATGGGCCATACGCAGTTCCTGCCCTCGGTCTTCCTGGCCTATGCGGTGGATGCCGATGGCGATGGCCGCCGCGACATCTGGGGCAGCCTGCCCGATGTGACGGCCTCCACGGCGAACTACCTGGCCCATTCGGGCTGGAAGACGGGCGAGCCCTGGGCCGTCGAAGTGCGCCTGCCGGCAGGCTTTGACCATGCACGCGCCGAGACCAGCGTGCGCCAGGACAGCGCGCAATGGGCGGCCGAGGGCGTGCAGGCCGTGGACGGCTCCGCCCTGCCCGCCATGGCCGATGCCAGCGTGATCGCACCGGCCGGCGCGCGTGGCCCGGCCTTCATGGTGGGCGCCAACTTCCGCACCATCCTGCGCTACAACAACTCCGTGAATTACGCATTGGGCGTGGGCCTGCTGTCGCAGCAACTGGCCGGCGGCCCGGGCGTGCAGGCGGCCTGGCCACGCGATCTGGCCCCGCTGTCGCGCGAGCAGTTGCGCGCCTTGCAGGCCGCGCTCAACGAACGGGGATTTTCGGCCGGCACGGCCGATGGCGTGATGGGACCAGCCACGCGCGCGGGCCTGCGCCAGTTCCAGCAAAGCCAGGGCCTGGTGGCCGACGGCTATCCCACGCTGGAGCTGCTGCAGAAACTGCAGCCCTGAACGTTCACCCGGCGGCGCTGCCCGGCTCCGGGTAGGTGACGTCCAGCACTTCCAGCGTGCGCACACCTGCGGGGGTGGGCAGGGCCACCTCGTCGCCCACACGGGCCTTGAGCAGGGCGCGCGAGACGGGTGCGATCCAGCTGACCTGCTGGCGTGCGCTGTCGGCCTCGTCGATGCCCATGATGGTGATGGTGCGCTCCTCGCCTTCGTCATCGACGTAGGTGACGGTGGCGCCGAAGTAGATCTGCTCGCTGCCGGCATGCACGGAGGGATCGACCACCTCGGCGATCTCCAGCCGCTTGGTCAGGAAGCGGATGCGCCGGTCGATCTCGCGCAGGCGCTTCTTGCCGTACAGATAGTCGCCGTTCTCGGAGCGGTCGCCATTGCTGGCCGCCCAGTGCACGATCTCCACGATGCGCGGGCGCTCGTTGTCGATCAGGTCCAGCAGCTCGCCCTTGAGCCGCGCGAAGCCCTGGGGCGTGATGTAGTTCTTGCCGCCCGGCGGCAAGGGCGGCAGGCCGACTTCATCATCGTCGTCGCCGTCGGATTCCTTGGTGAAAGCCTTGCTCATAGGGAGCCGATCTTCACACAGATCACCGCAGCAGGCGAAGACGCCGCACAAACCTCGACACCAACTGAGCACAAACGAAAAAGCCTCAGAACTTTGCAGTTCTGAGGCTTGTCGTTTTGGTGCGGCTGGCAGGAATTGAACCCACGACCCCTTGGTTCGTAGCCAAGTACTCTATCCAGCTGAGCTACAGCCGCCAAGCTTCGAATTATAGCGTGCTTTTTGAAAGCCTACGGAAAACCATGAAAATATCGAAAAATAACCGTTGACCAGCGCCTGAACCATGGCCACGACCACCGTGCGGGCGCCTGAAACGAAAAAGCCTCAGAACTTTGCAGTTCTGAGGCTTGTCGTTTTGGTGCGGCTGGCAGGAATCGAACCCACGACCCCTTGGTTCGTAGCCAAGTACTCTATCCAGCTGAGCTACAGCCGCCAAGACAACGATTGTATATCAATTTCCGGCCTCTCCGCAAAAATTGCAACCATCGCAAACTCCTGGCCCCGTGGCGCACCGCGCTGGCCTATATTGGCCGGTCGCGGATGCAGGCCCTGCCCTGCACCTGCGCGGGAGACAAACACAGCGAGCGGCCCGCTGCAGCGGCGGGAACGACAAGACATGACAGACAACCGCGCGGCCACGCAGCCGCAACCGCCCGAGGGCGCCATGTGGGGGCAGCTGTTTCGCCGCAGCGCCCGCCCTGCCCTGAGCCTGCAGGGCCAGATCCGCGAGATGCTGGTCGATGCCATCCTCTCGGGCATCCTCGCACCCGGCGAATCCATTCCCTCCAGCCGCGAGCTGGCGCGCCACCTGGGCGTGGCACGCATCACCGTGGTGCTGGCCTACCAGCAGCTGGCCGAGGAAGCCTTTTTGCTGAGCCGCCAGCGCAAGGGCCACTTCATCCATCCCGACGTACTCAAGGGGCGCACGCCGGGCGGCGCTGCGGCCAGCAGCCCCCCTGGCGAAGGCCGCCGCACCGACTGGTCGCGGCGCCTGTGGCTGCTGCCCAGCCAGCAGCGCAGCATCGTCAAGGAAGAGGACTGGCAGCGCTACCCCTATCCCTTCCTGTACGGCCAGTTCGACAAGGAGCTGTTTCCCACGGCCGCCTGGCGCGAATGCTGCCTCAAGGCCCTGGGCGTGCTGGACATACGCCAGTGGGCGCCCGACCAGATCGCGCGCGACGACGAGATGCTGATCCAGCAGGTGCAGACCAAGATCCTGCCCAGGCGCGGCGTCTGGGCCTCGGCCGACGAGCTGATCATTACCGTGGGTGCGCAGCACGCCCTCTACATGGTGGCCGACCTGCTGATGCGCGAGGGCACGGCCGTGGGCATCGAGGAGCCCGGCTACCCCGACGCGCGCAACATCTTCAGCAGCCGCACTTCACAGGTCATCCCGCTGCCGGTGGACGGCCAGGGCCTGCCGGTCACGCCGCTGCTGCGCCAGCTGGACTACCTCTACGTGACGCCCAGCCACCAGTGCCCCACGGGCGTGACCATGCCGCTGGCCCGGCGCGAGGCGCTGCTGGAGATGGCCGAGGCGCACGACATCATCCTCATCGAGGACGACTACGAGAGCGAGAGCAGCTTCGACGGCCAGCCCATCCCGGCACTCAAGAGCCTGGACCGCAGCAACCGCGTGATCTACGTGGGCAGCCTGTCCAAGAGCCTGGCGCCGGGCCTGCGCGTGGGCTACATCGTGGCGGCGCCCGAGCTGATCCGCGAGCTGCGCGCACTGCGCCGGCTCATGATCCGCCACCCCGCCACCTTCGTGCAGCGCACGCTGGCCATGTTCATCTCCCTGGGCCACTACGAGGCCCAGCAGCGGCGCCTGGCCCAGGCGCAGAAGGAGCGGCACGCAGCCCTCACGGCCGCCATGGCCGAGCATGCGCCCGGCTGCCGCATCACGCCCGTGCGCGGCGGCGGCTCGTGCTGGGTGCAACTGCCCGACCACATTCCCGTCGATGCCCTGGCGCAGCGTGCCGCCGCGCACGGCGTGCTCATCGAGCCCGGCGATGTGTTCTTCGCCCGCCCGGGCACGCCCGGCAGCTACATGCGCATGGGCTACCAATCCATACCCGCCAACGACATCGGCCAGGGCGTGAAGGCCCTGGCCGATGCGATCCGTGAGGAGCAGCCCGAGAAGTAACGCCAGGAATGGCCGGGACCGGCCCTGCCGGTCCCGTCGCCCCTGGGTCAATACTTCTGCGGCTCGGGCCGCGCAGCCTCGGACAGCGATGTCACCACGGGCGCCACGCCGCGCTGCAGGAACTGCCGCACGGCGTAGGCCAGCAGCAAAATGCACAGGCTGGCCACGCCCAGCGCCAGCGGCGTGCGCTGCTCGGGGATGAAGGCCATGGCGATGACGATGGACAGCATGCCGAAGATGGCGAACCAGGTCAGGTACGGATAGCACCACATGCGCACCTTGAGCTGGTGGGGCGCCTCGCGCTCCAGCCGGGCGCGCAGGCGCAGCTGCGAGATGGCGATCAGGATGTAGACGAAGATCGCCACCGTGCCGTAGGAGTTGACCAGGAAGGCAAACACCTTGTCGGGCGACACATAGGACATCACCACGGCGCCGTAGCCGAACAGCGTGGCCACCAGGATGGCCCGCGTGGGCACGCCATTGCGGCTGACCTTGGCCAGCGCCTGGGGCGCGTCGCCGCGCCGCGTCAGCGCGAACAGCATGCGAGATGACGCATACAGCCCCGAGTTGAGCGCCGACAGCACGGCCGTCAGCACGATGGCATTCATGATCTGCGCGGCGGCCGGCACGCCCATGGTGTTGAGCGCGCTGACATACGGCGTGGCAATGCCGCCCGCATTCCAGGGCACCAGGCAGGCCACCAGGAAGATGGAGCCCACATAGAACACCAGCACGCGCGTGATCACCGAGTTGGTCGCCTTGGCCACGGCCTTCTGGGGCTCGGCCGTCTCGGCGGCGGCAATGGTCACGATCTCGGCGCCGAAGTAAAAGCCCGTGGCCGCCACCGCCCCGGTCAGCACGGGCACGATGCCGTTGGGCATGAAGCCGCCGTTGCCGGTGAGGTTGCCGAAGTGCATGCCCTGCGAGGCGGGCGTCAGGCCCAGCACGTAGACGCCGGCCACGAACAGGAAGACCACGATGGCCGCCACCTTGATGGAGGCGAACCAGAACTCGAACTCGCCAAAGGACTTGACCGACACCAGGTTGGTCAGCGTCAGCATCACCAGCAGCACCAGGCTGATGCTCCAGTTGGGCACATCGGGCAGCCAGTAGCGCACCAGGTCGGCTCCGGCCACGGCCTCCAGCGCCACGACGATGACCCAGAAGTACCAGTACATCCAGCCCGTCAGAAAGCCTGCCAGCCGGCCCACGCCGGGGCGGTCGCGCCAGGCCTCTCGCGCAAACTCGTAGAACGAGCCTCCCCCGGGCATGGAGCAGGCCAGCTCGCCCAGCATGCGCATGACCAGGACCACGAGCAGGCCCGTGATGAGGAAGGAAAGAATCGCGGCCGGCCCGGCCGACTTGATGACGACGCCGCTGCCCACGAACAGCCCGGCGCCGATGACGCCACCGAGGGCGATCATGGTCATGTGGCGTTCCTTGAGCCCGTGCGAAAGCCCCGGTGAAGAGGCGTGCTGATTTCCGATCATGTCTTGTCTCCTGTTTTATTCAGGCGCCACGGCTGATGCTCTGTTGTGGTGGCTGCGCAGGTGCGCGCCTTGCCGTGGCGTATCCGGTGTTCCCGGTGGCACGGGGCCGCAAGGCCCCGCGCCGTCAGGCGGCCGCCACCGGCGGGCGGTCCTTGCGGAAGGCGTTCTTCACGGCGATCTTTCCGTCCTTGAAGGTGAAGACATCCACCATGCGCGCTTCCACGCGCAGGCCGTCGGCCTTGGTGCCCTTGAAGGTGCTCTCGGACACGCCACGGTCGCCCTGCACGAAGTGGTCTCCATCGAGCCAGGCCGCATCGGGAAAGGCCTGCCAGGCCATCTGGAAGCCCTCGCGCACCGCCTGGCGGCCGATGAAGCTGCGGCCCATGAGGTCGGGGCCGGCCACGGCGTGGAACTCGCATTCATCGGCCATGAAGTCCATCAGGGCCTCGATGTCGTGGCGGTTCCAGGCCTCGGCGAAGCGGGCCAGGAACTGTGCGTCGGGAGGGTTGGTGTCTGCGCTCATGCTGTCTCCTTGTCTGTGGTGGGTCCCACGGCGCCGGGCCCGGGCAGGGCCGCCGCGCCGCGTCATCGAAATGTCGATGGGCCATGGTAGGTAGCAGGCACACGGACCCGTTAGAACCAGATGCCATCAATCGTTAGGTCCAGGCGCGCGCACCGGCCGCCGCTGGCTCTATCGAAAGCTGGGCTGTGGCGCTAACTGGCTCCATGGCCTGCTGGCTATGCTGATTCCATCGTCGGTGCACCGCCTTGCAGGGCTCGCCGGCACTGGCCCCATTCCACCGAATCCATAGCAAAAAGCGGCAGATCCCAAGCCGCCGCACCAGGAGACATCCGCCATGAAAGCCGAGGACATCCGCCCCAGCCACCTGCGTCCCTACGACCCTCAGTACGACCCGCTGGTGGCTGCCAGCCCGGGCCACGGCACGGGCTATGCGCCCACTTACTGGGTCGGCACGGCGGGACGCCCGCCAGACGATGACGGCCCGGTCACCGGCGACATGGACGTGGACGTGGCCATCGTCGGCTCGGGCTTCACGGGCCTGGCCACGGCCCTGTTCCTGGCGCGCGAGCACGGCATCCGCGCCGTGGTGCTGGACGCCAACCAGACCGCCTGGGGCTGCACCAGCCGCAATGGCGGCCAGGGGCAGAACGCCAGCGGGCGCCTGTACCGCTCGCAGTGGATCGCACGCTGGGGCAAGGACGTGGCGCTCAAGCTCGACGCCGAGATCCGCGAGGGCTTCCAGACCTTCAAGGACCTGGTGGCCGAATTCCCCGAGTGCGAGCCCCAGCCCGGCGGCCACCTCTACATCGCCCACCGCGAAAAGAAGCTCGATTTCCTGCGCAACGAGACCCAGATCATGCGCGAGGTCTTCGGCTACGACGCCCGCATGCTCAGCCCCGAGGAGCTGCGCCGCGACTATGTGAACGACGCCGACAGCCACGGCGCCATGCACGAGCCCGACGGCATCGGCGTGCACCCGCTCAAGCTGGCCTTCGGCTACCTGCGCAAGGCGCGGGAGCTGGGCGTCAAGGTGCACCCGGCCAGCCCGGTGCTGGGTGTCGAGACGCGCAACGGCGTGCACCATCTGCGCACGCCCGGCGGCACCGTGCGGGCGCGCGCCGTGGGCTTTGCCACGGGCGGCTACACCAGCAACGCCCTGCATGGCAGCCTGCGCTCCAAGATCATGCCCATCCTCTCGAACTCGCTGGTCACGCGGCCGCTGACCGAGCAGGAGCTGGAGGCCACGGGCTTCAAGACCACCCAGGTCATCACCGACACCCGCACGCTGCGCTTTTACTACCGCCGCCTGCCCGACAACCGCGTACAGATCGGCAGCCGCAGCGCCGTCACGGGTGCCGATGCGCCCAACCCCATCCACATGGCCAAGCTGGTGGACGGCCTGCACCGCAAGTTCCCGGCGCTCAAGGGCATCACCATCGACTACTCCTGGTGGGGCTGGGTCGATGTGAGCCACGACATGATGCCGCGCGTCTTCCAGCCCGATCCGGCCCAGAGCATCTTCTACGCCGTGGGCTATGGCGGCAACGGCGTCTCCTTCTCGGCCCACGCGGGCCGGCGCATGGCCGAGCGCATCGCAGGCCGCCAGAGCAAGACCTTCGAGCTGCCCATCTACAACTCGGAGCTGGAGTATCCGAACGTCTTCAACATGGTGCGTTCGCCCGCGTTTGCGCCGTTTCGCCGGCTGGGGCAGCGGTTCCTGTACCACTGGTACTACATGCGCGACGAAAAGCTCTGAACCCCAACCGATTGCTGCTTGGGCCGGCCTCCTGCAGGGGGCCGGCCCTTTTTTTCAGCAGCGCCGGGGGCAGCCACCTGCTACCGGTTCCGCATCCAGTCGGCCGTGTTCATGAAGCTGGCCTTGAGGCGCACGCGCAGCTCCTCAGGCACGCCGGTCTCGCCCATGGCCTGGTCCATGCAGGCCACCCACTGGTCGCGTTCCAGGATGCCGATGGAAAACGGCATGTGGCGCATGCGCAGGCGCGGATGGCCGAAGCGCTCCTGGTAATGGTCCGGGCCGCCCAGCCAGCCGCACAGGAACCAGAACAGCTTCTGGCGCGCGTCGGCCAGCGTGCTGCCATGGGCGGCACGCAGTTCGGCATAGCCGGGCTCCAGGTCCATCAGATCGTAGAAACGGTCCACCAGGGCCTGCACCCTGGGCTCGCCGCCGATCCATTCATAGGGGGTCTGGGGGGCGTTGTTCTGGGATTCCTCTGACATGGCGAAAAGCGGCTGACGGCTGAGTGAAACCCGCGATTGTCAGGCATGTGCCATGTCCGTGCCCGTACCGGTATCCGTGGAGGCCCCGGCACGCAGGAACCCGTACACCGCCAGCGCCGTGAGCACCGTGATGCCCGCCAGCACATCCAGCAAGATGCCAAAGGCCTGGCCATAGGCCGCCAGCACGGCGGGTCCAGACAGGCCGGGCAGCAGGGCCATGGCCTCGGCGATGTTCCCCGTCACCAGCAACTGCGCCGCGCGGCCGGTGGCATGCACCGCCTGGGGCGCCTGCACCGCCTGGGGCGCCTGAGCTGCCAGGGCCGACAGACGCCATGCCAGCAATGCAGCCAGCCCCGCGCCCACCAGCGCCAGCGCCATGCCTTCGCCCGCCACGCGCACCGTGCTGAAAATGCCCGTGGCCATGCCGGCGCGCTCGCTGGGCACCACGCTCACGGCCAGGCCATCCATCAAACCCCAGGGCAGCCCGATGCCCAGGCCGATCAGTAGCAGCGGGGGCGCCATCTGCGCAAAGGCCGTGCCCGGCGCGCACCCGCCCAGCCACAGCAGGCCCGCCGCGCACACCAGCAGCCCCGCCAGGCACAGCAGCGCGGCCGAAACCCAGCGTGTGAGCCAGCCCGCCAGCAACGGCACGAACAGCATGGGCAGGGACAGCACAAACATCAGCTGCCCCGCCTGCAGCGGCGCCATGCCCTCCACGCCGATGAAGCGCACCGGCAGCAGCACCAGCAGCACCACGAAGGCATAGGCCGGCGCACCCGCCAGCAACTGCACGCCCACGAAACGCGGATAGCGAAACAGCGACAGGTCCAGCATGGGCTGCCCCGTGCGCTGCTGCACGCGCCGCTCCACGGCCACAAAGGCCGCCAGCGCCAGCGCGGCACCGGCCAGCGGCAGCAGCGCCGCCCCGCTGGACCAGCCCGCCTCCGGCCCCTGCAGCACGCCCCAGGTCAGCAGCGCCAGGGCTGCGGTGAACAGCAGCGCACCGGCCCGGTCCAGCCGCTGCGCCTTCGGGTTGCGCGACTGCGGCATGCAGCGCAGCCCCAGCACCAGCGCGGCCAGCGCCACGGCGGCCACGCAAAGCACCACGCCGCGCCAGCCCGCCACGCCCAGCAACCAGCCCGACAGCAACGGCCCGAAGGCCAGGCCCACGCCGAACGACGTGCCCACGCCACTGAAGGCGCGCATGCGCGCCGCTCCATCGAACACCTGGGCCAGCGCCGCCGTGCCGCCCGCCAGCGCGGCCGCCGCGCCCAGGCCCTGCAGCGCACGCAGCAGGTTGAACACGACAATGGCCCCCTGCCCGCCCAGGCAGGCCTGGGCCAGCGCACTGGCCAGCACCACGCCCAGCCCGGTCAGGAAAACGCGCCGCCGCCCGTGCAGATCGGCCAGCGCGCCGGCCGCCATCAGCGTGGCGCCAAAGCTCAGCATGAAGGCATTCGTCACCCAGTTGAGCGCCAGCGGCCCGCCGCCCAGCGCCTCGCGCAGCGCAGACAGGGCCACGGCCGGCCCGGTAAAGCTCAGCGGCATCGCCAGCGCCGCAAGGCACACCGACAACAGCACCCAGACCGGGGACGCATGCGGACGCGCTGTACCGTGGAGCGCAACCGGTGCGCGGGAGGAAGTCAGGCAGGAGGACATGGTTGGCAAGGCTTTCGCAATTTCCCGGCCGCACATGGCCAGGCATGCATGAACGATAAAAGCGCTGCAATGCCGTGAAAATAGGCGCCAGACTCCCCACACTCCCAACCCCAGGCTGGCAATCGACATGGACAGCTTCAGCGGACTCGAATCCTTTGTGCGTGCAGCCGACCTGCTGAGCTTTGCCGAGGCCGGGCGCGCCCTGGGCATCTCGGCCTCGGCCGTCGGCAAGAACGTGGCGCGGCTGGAACAGCAACTGGGCCTGCGCCTGTTCCAGCGCACCACGCGCCAGGTGCGGCTCACACAGGAAGGCGCGCTGTTCCATGAGCGCTGCCGCCGCATCCTGGATGAACTGCACGATGCGCGCGCCACCATGCAGGCCGCCGCCGAGGCGCCGCGCGGACGGCTGCGCGTGAGCCTGCCCACCATCGGCTACCGCTTCCTGCTGCCTGTGCTGCCCGAGTTCCAGGCCCTGTACCCGGAGGTTGACCTGGACCTGGACTTCAACGACCACCTGGTGGACGTGGTCGAGGCCGGCCTGGACGTGGTCATCCGCAGCGGCGAACTGGCCGACTCGCGCCTGGTCGCGCGCCGGCTGGGGCCGTTCCGCTTCATCCTGGCCGGCTCGCCCGCCTACCTGGCGGCACGGGGCATACCGCAATCCCCCGCCGAACTGGCACAGCACAGCTGCCTGCGCTACCGCTTCCTGAGCAGCGGCAAGCTGGAGGAATGGGTGCTGCCCGGCATGCCGCCCCACCTGCCCGCCGCCCTGGTCTGCAACAACATGGAAGCCATGCTGGGCGCGGCCGTGGCGGGCATGGGGCTGGCCTATATGCCGGACTTCCTGGCGCGGGATGCACTGGGGCGTGGCGAACTGCAGCGGGTGCTGGCGGAGGACCTGACGCACACGGGGCAGTTTTCGGCGCTGTGGGCGTCGAGTCGGCAGTTGTCGCCTAAGGTGAGGGCGTTTGTGGATTTTGTGGGGGAGAGGCTGTTCAAGGAGTCTTGAACGGGGCCGTCCCCTGCTGTTGCTCGTTCTTGTCCCTGCTGTTGCTCGTTTCTGCCCCTGGTGTTGCTCGTTTCTGCCCCTGCCGGGTGGTTGTTTTTCGAGGCCGGGTCTCGGCCCGGCGGCCGACCTACTTTCCTTTGTTTCGCCAAAGGAAAGTAGGCAAAGCAAAGGCGACCCGAATGTCCGCGACCCTCCGCCTCGCTGCGGGCAACCTGCGTCGTGGCGGTTGCGGGGTTCGCTGCGGAACTCGCTGCGTTCACTTCGTGAACTCCGCTCAGACAACCGCAGCGAGTCAGTTGACGAAGCAGTCCTGTCCTTCGGCAGGACTGCAACCCCGCAACCACCACGCCGCAGGCGCTGACATACGGGGAGTTTTGACGGGCCGTCGCTTCGCTCGGCGCCAGTTTCACGCCGAGCGGAGCGATGGCGCCGGCTGTTGGCTGTTGGCTGTTGGCTGTTGGCTGTTGGCTGTTGGCTGTTGGCTGTTGGCTGTTGGCTGTTGGCTGTTGGCTGTTGGCTATCCCTCAGCCTCCCCCCTCCCCCCTCTGCCCACGCCTGCGTTGGGCGGGATGCGGGGTGGCAAGCCTGCCGAAGGACAGGC